>JAJDDQ010000077.1 GCA_029260215.1 Phycisphaerae bacterium | reverse complement strand
GCAAAACTTCCCTGTCCATGACTATCTCCCGATTGAATAAAAGATCGTAACACGCCCGGAATTCTGACAGCCCCCCGCGCCCTGCGCAAGTAAAGTGAGGCGCGAATTATTCCACAGCGCCGAAGGAAATAGCCACACCCTGTGCGCGAAGGGTGTGGCCTTACATGGTGGCATCGGAGGATTTGTCTCTTGAGACTTCCTTGGCATCGGGTTGGTGCGGCAGGTGAAACCTCCCGGAAAAGCACCCAAGCCCCACTACGGAATACGAGCCGACAGCGGCTTGCCGTTTAGCGGACGCTGCTGCCACATAGAACGCCCTCTGACATCGTAGTGTCCGCCAATCGGCAAGCCACGCTCACACGCACCGGCCCTTACGGGACCGACCAAGCCACGCCACAAAAAATGGCCGCACTCTTCGGGCTGCTCAACGCAAAAGACGGATTGTCCAGCTCACGTTGAACCAGTACATTCGAACACTCGCACGAAGGCCCAGGGAGAATCTACAGATGGAGCCTCGCTCTTGGAAATTCGGAATCCACCTCATGCTTGCCGCGAGCACTGCAGTGGTCGCGTGTGCTGACGAGGTGCCCAGCGTCAATTGGCCTTCGTTTCGGGGCCCATTCGCCAGCGGCGTCGCCAACGGGTATGTGCTTCCAACCGAATGGAGCGTGGAGACCGGCAAGAACGTGAGATGGAGGACGCCCATTCCCGGGCTGGGACATTCCTCCCCCGTCGTTTGGGGTGAGTGCATATTCGTGACGTCCGCCATCAGCTCCGCGGGAGACCCTTACTTGAAGGTTGGTCTTTACGGCGAAAGTCCCGACCATCCTGAGAACGTTGATCACCAGTACAATGTTTACTGCCTGAACAAGAAAACCGGCAAAATAATCTGGGAACGAACAGCCTACACCGGCGTTCCCAAGATCAAGCGGCATGTGAAGGCTTCGCACGCGAATTGCTCACCCGCGACCGACGGTAAACATGTCGTTGCGTTCTTTGGATCGCAAGGCCTGTACTGCTTCGACATGGATGGCAAGTTGCTGTGGAAGAAGGATCTCGGTCGTTTCGACGCAGGCCCTGCAGACGCACGCGGGCTGGAGTGGGGATTCGCGAGTTCACCCGTCATTCATGACGGGCGACTCTACGTCGTATGCTCAGCCAGAAACGTTTCCTTTGTCGCCGCCTACGACGTCACAGACGGCTCGGAAATCTGGAAGACGAATCGTCCCCTCTATCCTGGCTGGCACACACCGGGAATCTACACCGGTCCGGGACCGGCTCAGATTGTCACGAATGGGTACAAGCACATCGGCGGATACGATCTCGATACCGGAAAAGAGCTTTGGAAGATGCAGGGCGGCGGAGACGTTCCCGTGCCAACGCCCATCTTCGGTCAAGGGATGTTTTTTATTGCCAACGCTCATGGCGCACAGTCTCCAATTTATGCCATCAAAGCGACAGCTAAGGGAGATATCACACTTGGTCCGGACGAAACCGCCAATAAACATATCGCCTACGTCTTGACCGACGTACGAAATTACATGCAAACCCCACTCGTTTACGGAAATTTCCTATACGGGTGCCGCAACAATGGAGTGATGTCATGTACAAACGCACGGACCGGAAAACACTTCTACAAACATCGCCTCGACAGCGGCGTTGGATTCACAGCGTCACCGGTCGCGGGCGACGGTAAAATCTACTTCACGAGCGAAGAGGGAGATGTGCATGTTCTCAAGGTCGGAGTCGAATTCGAACGACTCGCCCAGAACAGCATGAACGAAATCTGCATGGCCACGCCAGCCATCTCCGAAGGCAACATTTTCTTCCGCACGAAAAGCCACATCGTCGCAATTGGTGAATAGCGCAAGGGCGACGGGCTTAGGTTCTGCGTTGTACGATGATGTTTTCGAAGGTGATTCTCGTTGCCGGGAACGGGCGAATTCGGTGGAAACGCGCAAACCGGAAACTGTTTTATCGAATCAGTCGCGCTACGGCGCTCAGGATGTCCCAGAGCAGGTCGCCGCTAGGCCGATGAACGTCGCCGACATAGAGGCCGCCGGAGGTGGATTCCATTTTTGCCTGCTTGGCTAGATTCTTCTTTTTTCGTTCTTCGCTGCGTTTGCGTTCGTGCAGGCGCTTGTCCGCGTAGATTTGTCCGCCGGCTTTGACCCATTTGAGGATGCGACCAAGTTCGCTTCCGTCGAGCCAGACGCCGTCGGCTCTGCAAACGTCGACGATCACGCCGGAACGTGCGCCGTAGGCTTCGCGGTTCATGGTCTTTTGGCACTGCGGACATTTGACATAGGTCACCAGCGGGATGTCGGCTGGTCCCTCCTCCTCGGACAGGGTAGCCATCCTGTTGAAATCGATGTGCATGACGTGGGAGACGCCGGCTTCGATAAGCGTTTCCAGTTCGCCGGGGTCGAAAAAGATCCCCAGACATTTCGTGCAGCGTTCGACGACCAGGGGGGTACCCACGTTCAGTGTGATCGAGTGAAGCTGTTCGTTGCATCGCGGGCAGACGCGCTCGGTTGTGGGGCCGACGTCTCCGCGCACCTCGATGGCGCGGAGGTCGGTATCGTTGAGCGTCCCGCAGAAGGCACACAGATTTGACTTGGCGGGCAGGGGTGCTGCGCAATTGGAGCAGTCCATGCTGTTATTATACGGACCCTCACGCGGATTGACCACGTGCGTGGCGTGTTCACATTTTTCAACGTCGTGTTGTTTGTGGGCCTCACGGTTGGCTGTGTGCTTTGGCGCGTCCGAAAAAAAGCGGTGCCAGCGCGTTGTGCCGGTGTATGCGGACTAAGTTGAGGTGGAATCGAGTTTGGCTCGTGGATTGCCCGTGCCTATGATCGCGTGGAGGGGGAATCCAATGTCACCGTTCTCAGGAAGACATCATCGAGCTAACGTTTTGCGACTCTGCCTGGTGCTGGGCGTCTTGGGAATCTGTACGGGCACGCTTGTTCCGTTCCGGTTCGATCTGAGTCTCGCGGGGCCTGACCGAATATTTGGGTTGGCGGATTTCGCCGTGTCGGGTTCGCCGCTCAGCGATCTGATCGCCAACATCGTGGTCTACGCACCGCTGGGGGGGCTGATCGCATTCGGCATCGGTCGGCGAACTCGTTTGACGTTGGGTGTTGTCGGTGCGGGTTTGGCGGCTTTGACTCTGAGCACGTCGCTGGAATGGGCACAGACGACGATGTCCGCGCGTGTGGCATCCTGGGTCGATGTGGGTATGAACGTGCTCGGTGGCGTGCTGGGTGCGTTGGCGACTGTCGCGTTGATTCAAATGAGGTCGCTTCGCGGTCGTCTCGCCTGCGCACTGAGGGATAGGCCCTTCTCGATGGCGGTGAAGCTGCTGTCGGTGGGCCTGATTGCGTATCATCTTCTGCCGTTCGATTTCGTCATGACGGGCGAAGCCCTTCAGAATTCGCTGCGTGGATCGCGGTTGACGTTTGGCACGTATGGGCTGACTGCCGGCGACTGGGTTGGCTGGGTTGCGATCGTGGGACAGTTTGCCTTGCTCGGCGGGTTGTGCTTTCTGAGCGGTCCGGAGCGGCGGGTGCCGGTGCGTGCGGCCGTGCTTGGTGGAATCGCGCATGTGGCTATTCTGGCAATTGCGATAGAGATTCTTCAGGTTTTCAGTCAGTCGCACACGATGGATGTGCGTGATGCGTTTGCGGGCGTGGTCGGTGGTGTCGTCGGCGTGACGTTGATTGTCGTGTTGCCGATGGTTGTTCGTCGGCCTTGGGGGCGCGTGGCGGTGGGCTTGTTCATTGTTGGTCAGGTCACGTTGTTGCTGGCGTCCGGTCTGTCGCCGTTCGAGTTTCGTCGGCCTGTGTTGAGCTGGTCGTCGGAGATGTTCCCGTTCTGGGCGGAGTTTCACAGGCCTTTCGGGGCGGCGGCGGCGTACATGATTGAGACCGCCAGTGCTTACGGTCTCTTGGCCGTCGCGATTTGGATGATTACCCAGGGTTGGAGTTTGAAAATGCGTAAGCTGTTCGTGCTGGCTGCTGTTCCGACGGCGGCTTTGTTGTGTGAAGTCGCGCAGTTGTTTGTGGCCGGACGATACGCGACCTTAACCGCACCGGTCATCGCGTTGTGCATCGCAATGGTGTGCGTGGTGGCTGAGCCGAGGGTGCTGTCGCGGTCGCCTGTCCGCGTCCGTGCGAATCGAACGCCACGTCCGTGATTATTTGTCACGCATGATCCGGCCGCGCCGATCATTGACGATGACCGACCGGATGACTACCCTCCCGTTTTGCGAATGAATGCGCCGAGACATCGTTGCATTTCTCGGTGCCGCACTCCGGACGCCCCAATTCATGCAGCCCGACCCCACCCAACGCGAGGCTAAGCACAGTTGCGGACTCTTCGGCATTTTCGGCCATCAGAATGCCGCCGTTTTGACACAGATGGGTCTGTTCGCACAGCAGCATCGCGGTCAGGAGTCAGCCGGCGCATGCACGACGGACGGCACAACGATCAAGCGCGTCACCGGGCTGGGGCTGGTGAACGATGTTCTAAACAGGGCTGCGATCGAATCGCTGGCGAACCCGGTCGGTATCGGACACGTGCGTTACTCAACGACGGGCGGAACCTGCTCCGAAAACGCGCAGCCTCTGATGTTCAGCTACGCGGGCGGGCAGGTCGCGATCGCGCACAACGGCAACCTGATCAACGCCGCCCTGCTGCGCCGTCAGTACGAAGACCACGGGCACATTTTTCAAACGTCGAGCGATACGGAGGTCATCATTCAGTTGCTGGCCAAGCCGTCGCATCAAGCCAAGTCGAACCCGCTCGTCCACGTGTTGAATCATTTGCAGGGTGCGTACTCACTGCTGTTGCTGTTCCCGGATCGGATGATCGCGGTGCGCGACCCGCTGGGTTTCCGCCCGCTCTGTCTGGGCAGAATGGGTAACGGAGCCATGGTCGTTGCGAGCGAGACGTGTGCGTTGGATATCGTCGATGCGACGTACGTGCGGGATATCGAACGAGGCGAAATCCTCACGATCACCAGGGACGGGATGGACTCCAAGCGGTTCGGCGGCGAAGGGAACGGGCGCGGGGCTGCCTGCATCTTCGAGCAGATTTACTTCGCCGATCCGTCGAGCAACATTTTCGGCGAAAACGTGCATCTGGTTCGCGAGCGGATGGGCCGGGCGCTGGCGCGTGAAGCGCCTGTCGAGGCTGACCTCGTCGTGCCGATTCCCAACTGTGCCCGCTGCGCCGCGATCGGCTACAGTCACGAAAGCGGGCAGCCGCTGGGTCGCGGGTTCACCACGAGTCATTACGCGGGGCGCTCGTTCATCATGCCCGACGCCGCGTCGCGAGCCGAAGCCGTGAAATTCAAATTGCGCGTTATTCGCGACGTGGTGCGTGGCAAACGACTGATCGTTGTCGAGGATTCCGTGGTGCGCGGCACGACGACACGCGGGAAAATCGGTGCCCTGCGCGAGGCGGGCGCGACGGAGATTCACCTGCGCGTCGCCAGCCCGCCGATCCGCCACGGTTGCTATTTCGGCATCGACTTTCCGGATGAATCGAAGTTGGTGGCCACCAATCGCAGCCTTGAGGAAATCGCGAAGTTTCTGGAGGTTGATTCGCTTCATTATCTTTCCGTGGACGGCATGCTCGGTTGCGTGAAGATGCCCCGCGATCAATACTGCACAGCCTGTTTTACGGGCGATTACGCCGTTGAGGTGCGCGAGCCGTTCGACAAATTCGCGCTCGAGCGGCGGCAACTGCGAATGTTCACCTGACGGTCGCCAACGACCGTCGATGTGTGTGCGGGCTTTTTTGATGGGCAACGTCAAACTCTCCTACAAAGACAGCGGCGTCGATATCGACGCGAATACGCGGTGGGTCGAGCGCATTCAGTCTGCCATGAAATCGACGCACGGACCGGAGGTCATAGGCCAAGCGGGCGGATTTGCCGGGCTGTTTCGGCTCGACCGCGTCAACGGTCATCGCGCGATGAAGCAGCCCGTGTTGGTTGGGTGTGCGGATGGTGTTGGCACGAAGGTTCTTCTGGGCATCGAAACGGGCCGACTTCACGGGCTGGGCATCGATCTGGTCGCGATGAATGTCAACGACCTGATAACCTGCGGGGCGAAGCCGCTGTTTTTCCTGGACTACCTGGCCGTCAACAGGCTCGATGCGGACGCACTGCTTCAGTTGATCGAAGGTGTAGCCGACGGGTGCAGGCAGGCGGGGTGCGCTCTGCTCGGCGGGGAGACGGCGGAGATGCCCGATCTGTACCGCGCGGGCGATTTCGACCTGGCTGGTTTTTCGGTAGGCTTGGTCGATAGCGGGCGAGCGCTGGACGGTTCCGGCACGTCGGTGGGTGATATACTGATCGGCCTGCCTTCCAGCGGCGTGCATGCGAACGGGTTTTCGCTGGTGCGAAAGGTTATAAGTGCTAACGGTCTGTCATTGAAAAAGCGATATGACGAACTGGGCGAGACGCTGGCTGAGGCGGCACTCAAACCGACGCGAATTTACGTGCAAAGCGTGCTCGCGGTCGTCAACGGTTATCGTTCGCGCGTGGTCACCGCCATGGCCCACATAACCGGCGGCGGGTTGAAGGAAAACGTCGCACGCATGCTGAACGCGAAATGCGACGCCGTAATCGAGCGCGGTTCATGGAAAGCACCGCCGATTTTCGGGTTCCTTCAAAACCACGGCGTGACACGTGGGGAGATGAACAAGGTGTTCAACATGGGAATCGGGTTCGTCATGGCTGTTCGACCGAGGTACGCGAACGGCGTGATGAAGCGATTGGCCGACGCAGGCGAGTCACCGGTTGTGATCGGCGACGCGTGCAAAGGCAACGGCAAGGTCAAACTACGGTAAACTGGGAACGTGCGGGGAAATGAAATGGATCGGAAAGCGAGTACCAGAACGATGAAAAACATTGCAGGTCAGCCATGTGCAATGCATGCAGATCTTTTGTCCTCTCCTTACGACAGGGAACAATCTTTTCCCCCCTTACGAAGGGGGGATACAGGGGGGTTTGAACCAGAGCAACGCTTCGTCTCGCAAGAAGAACCTCCCCCGGCCCCTCCTTCGCAAGGAGGGGAGAAAGAAGGCGATCATTGCGTTTGTGCGAAAAAATCCCGTCCTCTAGGTGTTTTTTGTCATCTGATATTGCGCACGGCTGACCTGTTACGGAAAAACATTGCAGCGGCAGCGGTTGGATTGGCATACGCGGTGGTGACGGCTGGCGTGTCAGCCCAGGTGATCGAACCGCTGACGGCGGGCAAGTTTGCGTCGCCGTCGCGGGCGTGCATTCTCGAGTTCAGCCCCACCGACGATGTCGGCAAGGGCGGCGCCCATTACAAGCTCATGCGCGGCGACGATGAGTTGTGGTCCGGTGCTCGCGATTTCGCGTTGCGTAGGATCGTCGTGACGGACAAGGGACACGTCGGCGGGTTCGCATACAGCAAAGGGGTTTACGAGACCGGGCATATAACGCTTGTTTTCCTTGGCCCGGACGGCAAGCCGATCATCAACGAACGCATACAACAGTCGCCGCCGCCGTTCGAACCTGCACTGCCGACGCCGTCCGACAGGGGCGTGCTGGTGGATGAATCCGGCGGCCGCGTTCTTTTTCGAATTGCGGACGATCAGGGCGAAGAGTGGTTGACCTACGACATAACGACCGGCCGGCGTGTGCAGCGTTCGCGCCCTCGAGAGTTGCTGGGCACGTCCGAAACGTGCGGGCGACTCTTTGAAGTTTCACAGATCGCCGGATCGCCGCTCGTTGTCGCGCGCTTTCTCGCCTGTACGACTCAGCCGCCGTGCTCGGGGTTCGCCGTTCTGGATTTCAAAGGCCAAGTCGCCTGGTCCAAGGAAATCGATCACCCCGCAGTCCTGCGCAACTGGACCAAGCATCGTCGCAAACAGGCTATCTGGTCGAAGATTCTCGACACGAGTGCGCCTGGGCGATTTCTCATCCGTCTGGAGCCGGATCGCCTGAACATCGCCTACACCGTGAAGCGAACCGACGGCATGTGGCGCGTCAAAGAGATCGCCCGAGGCCCTCTGCTGGAATTGAGTCGCTGAAGAGACCGGGGACAGCGCGATTGTTACTCCGCCAAGCACCGTTCAACGGAAACAGACGAACAGAGCCGCGACCCTGAATGCGACCAAGGCGGGAGCATGAAGGGGGCGGGGAGAACCCGCACCACCAGGAATAGAGAGTCGGGGCCGTGACAGTGTCGGCAGGGCCAAGGATTTCGCTTCGGAAAGTTGATGCGCACGAACTGTGCTTGCGGTCCGACACGACAAAAATTGCTGGTTCCGCTCGCTCTTTCAGAGCCGCGACCGTAAGGGAGCGGGGGGCGAGAGTGAGCGGATGCGTGAACCCGCGCTACCGGGAGTGAAGATGCACAAGGACTGCACCGACTACTCCTTCAGCAACCAAACGCCGGATGACTCCGGCTCGACCGGCTCGTAGTTCTCCCGAAGCCAGTCAGCCAGGTCGCGGTAGGTAATTGGCATCTTGGGATTCTCCATGTTGCGCAAATCGCTCTTGCTCGCGATGATGGCTGCGGGCGGGTCGGTTTTCAAACTCATGATGACCTCATCAACGTACGGCTGCGACGCTTCGTGCCACTGGTCGATGATCGTGTTGAGCAAGTATCGTTGGGCCTGCGGCCTGTTGGTTCGCCAGAAGACCGCCGGCAGATAACGCATCGCGTGAACCTGGTCCGTGGGCGACGTATGTTCCAAAATGGCCGCCGTCGTGTCAGCCCAACGGTCCACGGAGCGATCGTCGAAACGCTCGAACTTGGCACGCATCGCGTTGCGAAACTGCTCCGAGCCGGCTGGGACAGCCATGTAAACAAACCACAACACCGCGAGCACCACGGAATAACGCGGCACGCGCACACGCTCATCCTTGCGCATCAGAAGCCACACCCCGTGCGTAGCCAGCATAACCAGGGGTGCCAGTGCGATACCGTAATAATGGTGCGCGCGATGAGGCCCGATCAACGCCAGGTAAAACGCGATCGGAAACCACGCGACCAGAAGCGCGAACACATTGGGCGGCCCGCCGAGGCGACGATTCACCGCGTCCGACTTGCCCATGTAAACGCGCCAACCGATACGGTAAATCACGGAGGCGACCGCGAGAATCACAGGCAGGCCAAGCCAGCGCACATGATCCCGAAGTTGGAATATTTCCCGGGGGAACAGGTTGGATTGCTTCGAGTGCGTGACGTATCCCAGGTTGGACGCGACGGCACCATGCCACGCCAATTTCAGATCGCTCGTAGCAGCCAATACCACCACCACGACCAAAGCAGTCGCGACCCCGCCCGCCGTACAAAGCCCCGCAACGCGCAGCATCGCCGCCGGGCGCTGCACTCTCGTCGCGACAAGGTAGGCCTGATGCACGACGATGGCGGCTGCCACCGAAATCGACGTCTGTCGAAATCCGATCGCGCAGGCAGCCATCACACCGGCAGCGAAAAGCCAGGACGCCCGCGCTGAATAACGCTCGCCGAATAACGGCTGTACACCGTCCGCCCTGTGCGAACTGTTCCAGCCGTCGAACGCCCTGCAATAACAATAAAGGACAGCGATTTCGCAGAACACATAGAACGTGCTCGGGCGATTCGCCCCCACATGGTAGTGGTAGAAGTTGACGTACAGCGACGCCATCACCGTCCCGATCGCTGCGGTCGGCAGGCCGAACAGTCTCCGAGCCGTGAGGAAGAACAGCACGACGGTGCCCGCAACGGCCGACGTCGTCACCAACGCGATGCCCCAGAATTTCCCGCCCGAAATGAACAGGCTTATCGCGTCGATCCAGAATATGCCCGGCGGCTTGTTGTCCCAAAGGTCAACGTAAAGCCTCTGCCCCGCGAGCATGCGTTTGCCGTAATACGCGAAAAGCGTCGCGTCGATATCATCCACCCGCGCGACATTCGCAAACTGACAAACCGCCAGGATCGGCAAACACATCAAAGCTGTGGCCAATATGATGACGTAGGGCGGCGTCGGTCGCGGGGAGTCGAGTTCGTCTTTTGTGGATTCTACAGCACACATCGTGCGAGGGATTATACCGAGAATCTCGATTGCGCCTCGGGCTGATGAAACGCAATGTGCTCAAGCCTCTGTGACAAGGTGACCCGTTAGCACGCAACTCAGGCTTCTTGCGAAAAAGAGCAGCCGCGCCCCATTCGCCGGAACGAATGGGGCGCGGCATTGGGTTATTTCAGACGGACGAACGGGTTATGGCGTCCCGAGTCCTTGGGCAATCGATTCGAGATACTTGGACATGCCCGCTTTCGCACCTCCGCAATGGATAATGAGGCGGAAAAACGGGACGTGAAATGTTCCCCGGTCAATTCGTCCCTGAGTCTGCATGCGGACGGTCGTGCCATCCGGGGTTGTTGTAAGTGTTATCTCACATTCGAACGACAGCGGTACAACGCTGTCGTGTGCTCGAATAACGAGTCGTTTGGGCGACGTGTGTTCAACGCGCTCATAGGTGATCGTTGACGAACCCATGTCCTCCGCCCACCGTTCGTTGTCCTCGCCGGTCGCGAGAACTTCCACCGACCGACACTGTGTCGTTGAATACGGATACGTCTCGTGGTTGTGCAGTACCTGCCAAACACGGTCAACGTCGGCGTTGAAGTGTCGCTCGATCGTGAATGAGTATTCGGAGGGCAACAACATCCCGATCGCCATCGACACGCCGAACAAACCAGCGAGCCCTCCGGCGACTATCAGTATCCACATAAGCATCCTTCTTCCTTTGGTATTTGAAGCGGCCGCGTTCATAGCGCAGGCCTCCTTTTATGAATGTTTTTTTGTTCTTTGTGCAACCGGGGGCACCGCGCGTGGCGATGACACAAGCCCGGGAGCGCGAAAATCATCAGTTCCGAAAAATTAGCGTTGATGGCCTAGTACACGGTCAACCCTATTCTTGCGGGTTTCGTTCGCTCTTTCAGAGCCGCGACCCTGAGTGCGACCAAGGCGGAAGCACGAAGGGAGCGGTTGGCGAGAACCCGCAAGACCAGGTGTGTCAGCGCACTAGGCCAAGTTGACGGCGACGCGAAGTCGATCCACAGCTTCGCGCTCAAGATCAAGAATTTCTTCGACTCTTTCCGAAAGCTTTGCGAAGAGTGGAATGGCCTCGTCGGCGGTCAGCGCACATTCATCACCGAGCGACGCAAGCTCTGACGAGAGCACCGCCATCGCGTCCGCAGCCTCACCGCCGTGCTGATCGATGAGTTCGGACCGCTCGTCGGTTATCGCGCAGGCCCGACGAATCGCCGGGTCGTCGCAATTGGCGATTTCCCGCGCGAGATTTGTCCATGCGATCGCTGATTGGCGACAGAGCTTGGCAGCAGCAGGCAGTCCCGTGATTCTTGTTGTCGCACCGACCTCGTCCAGGAAATCGGCGTAAAAAGCCCTGCCTGCCGCTGGGGCTGTGTATTCATATTGAATGCACGCGTACGTACGACGAAGCCCCACGAACGCATTTTCGCTTTCGGCGAAGACCCTTGGCCAACTCTTCTTGTCTTTCGAGTCGGTGAGCAGGTTCTGCCATTTTTCCATGCCGGAAAATCCGCAATTAACCTTAAACGAGTCGGGAACACCAACCTGTCCGTCCTCCAGTGCCGCAATAGTGTCACCAATGGCCTTGCGAATCGACGCTTCAAGGTCATGATTGGAGTCCACAGATTCAATCGTTACCAACTGCTGCTTGCCCGCACGGTATCCGCCGCGTGCCTTGGCCAACTGATCCAGAGTGACGCGCGTGGGACACACGGCACGATCGTCGAGCCATGCACAATCGTCATCAATCCCGACGACAGCCAGATATTGAGGCCCCATGCCCATCGACTCCGGTGACAGGCCGTAGTAGGGCAGGCCCGCAGAATCGACGAGGCAGATAGCCGGCTTGCCCGCTGCAAGGGCGTCGTCCAAAGCTTTTCGCGCAACGCGGGCGCTGCCGGTCACGCTCTCTTTGGTCTCGACACCTACCCGGCCGAAAACGTCGGCGACGAACCTCGTGGGCATGGATTTGCTTCGCATCACCAGGGTGAGCATCGGTGCGTGGCCTTTGTACTCGAATAATGCGTACATGAACCCGATCCCCCCGCACAGGCCGTTGATCATGGCCTCGGTGTAGGGCTTGCCCGTCGCGGGGTTGGTCACGCCCGAAAACGTGAACACGTTGCGCAATACGGCTGTGTCACCCTGCACACCGCCGAACGATGTGTAGCCGGGCAGCAGGCCTGGGTACTGGGCTGTCAGTTTGGGCCGATTGTTTGATTTTTGCAGGAGATGCGACCGAGCGGTCGTGTAGCTTTCGCCCGTTTTCCGCATGCGCGAGCGCACGCCGTCCTTAAATGTTCGTTGCGTGGTCATTTCTAAAATTCCTTCTCGGCTGCGTCAACACAACCCGCCCGCCCCGCGAGCCATGCGACCCGAGTAGAATTTCGTGAACCACGAAGATCCGGAAGAGTCTGGCTCTCCTTTGCTCCCCGAGAGGCCCTGGAGCGGCGGGCCTGCGGGAGTTGGGCGCCGGATAAACGCCGATTCCCAAATATAGCAAATCGTCTTCGGTTTGGCCAGTTTCTTGACAAAATCGGGCGGGGCTGGCTTCGATCCGCTTTTTTCAACCAAAACGCGAATTTTGGTTCAATAACCCCGAAATCGAGTGAACGGAGCCGGATTTGCGGGTCCGGTAAGGGCGGCGGAATTTGCGGGGGGCGACATGCCTGTAAAAGTGCATTTGTAAAACCATATTTGAGAAGATAGGATGTAGGGGCATGTCGAGAAGGGGTTGATGGCTTCTTGACGGACCAGACCATTTCCCGCTTGTGAGAACAGAGCGCTGTTACAGGGTTCTTGGGGAAGGGTCTCCGGTCATAGTCCGCCCATTACGTGAGCTTTCGCCCGACCACCCCGGCGCTGGCTCATGGCTTGTGATGCTTGGTTCGTAGAAGATGTTGCGCGCAAACAAAGGCGGCGGGCTGGATTGCCCGATCAGGAGGGACGAACGATGGGGATTATGCTTCCAATAGCGGGTGCAGGCCCGCCACAGTTGCTTGGCTCGTGCGTCGGGAAACTTCCCGACAGCAAGGTTCGCCCGGTCAAGCGTATCCAGCTTTTCTTTCCGCCGATGGTCTTTCCGAAGTTCCAGTCGCGGCAGACGGCCTTGTTTCCGCTTGGGCTGGGTTACATCGCAGCCATTCTTGAGAAAGCTGGCTACGAAGTCGAGATCGTGGATTGTGCGAGCGAAGGCTACCACACGCAGATCGACATCGGTAAGGAGCGCATCGTTTACGGTTTGACGCCGGAGCAGATTCGCGAACGCATGGAGGCGTTCAAACCGGACGCCGTCGGAATCTCCTGCCTCTTCAGCACGCTGGAAAAACGCATGCTGATGATCGCCGAGATCGCCAAGAGCGTGGACCCGGAAATGGTCGTCGTTTGCGGCGGGCCTCACGTTTCCGCGTTCTACAAACAAATAATACAGAACCCGTCCGTCGACTATTGCGTCAACGGCGAGGGTGAAAATGTCGTGACCGGATTGTTCGACGCGCTCAACGATCGCGAGCCGTTTGATTCCGTGGGTGCGATCTGCTATCGCCGCGACGGCGAGATGGCCTACCAGCCCAGAGTGAGTTGGATTGAGGATCTCGACGTCGTGCCGCATCCAGCCCGTCATCTTGTAGATATCAGCGCGTACATCGACATTTGCGAGCCACAGGGCATTCGGCTTGACGGCGAGCGACGCAAGCGTACCGCACAGATGACCACGTCGCGCGGCTGTCCGTTCCAGTGTACGTATTGCGCGAAAAATGTGACGTGGGGCAAAAGCTACCGCACGCGCAGCGCGGAGAATGTGCTGGAAGAAATGCAGCACCTGATCGACGAATACGGCATAGAGCACTTCGCGTTTCAGGATGACAACTTCACAGCCGACATGGCCCGTGCGGAAGTCATTTGCGACGGGATCATCGAGCGCGGCATGAACATCACGTGGGAAGGCCCCAACGGGCTGGGCGTCAACTTTCTAAGCCCCCACCTGCTTGAGAAAATGAAGGCCAGCGGCTGCGTCAGCTTCACCATTGCGGTCGAAAGCGCCAACAGCGTGCGCCTGCGAAGCGTGCGCAAACCGAACTACATCAAGCTGGCTCCGCCCATCGTCGCCAAAGCGAAGGAGTTGGGCATCGAGGTGCGCGGCTTCTTCATGATCGGGTTCCCCGGCGAGACGCTGGACGAAGTGATGGCCACCGTGGAATACGCGCGAAGCCTCAAATTGGCCGTCACGAACTTCGCGATCGTCACGCCGCTACCCGGCACGGTCTTTTACAACGAGGTCGTAGCCGACGGTTTGATCGACGAGGCTGAGGTGGATTTCGAAGACTTTACCTACGGTGCCGGCGAATTGCAGTTGTCCGCCGTCCCGTGCGACCAGTTGAAGATGGTCCGAAAAGTCGAGTGGATGCGTACAATTTTCGTCGGAGCCGACGGCGAATTCAAACAGGACGTTCGCTTGAAGCGAGAGGACGTGCTCGACGAACTCGGCAAAGCGGTCTCGCTGTTCCCCGGAAACGACGAAATCAAACAATTATATGCCCAGGCATGCGCGTTTTATGACTACACTCCTGTTCTGCCGCTGAGAGACGTTGGTTAGCGTTCGCTGGCGAAAATGTGGTTGGGGCAACGTCCGCGTTCTTCCACGACAACATAGTACAAGCCCAGCGCAAACCGGAATCCCTGTTTCAGCGCGAAACGGGGAGACATTCGAGGTTTTTCGTCCGATATAGCTCTATATTGGTCGACGTGCAGGCTTGGCAGATTGACCTTTGGAAACGGCAAACGTACAATCCGAGGCTCGGTCTTGGCACGTTGGCAGTTGGTAGCCCGGAACTCACGATGAAAGACGCAGTAAGACATCTCGCTGCTGGCTTCCTGCCGCGCGTCGCACTTGTGCGGCTCGCGGTTTGCGTGATGGTGTCCTTGGGTACTGCTGTGGCAATCGTTGTCGAGCCGTGCACCCCGAACTGTGAAAACGAGACATGTGAATCCGAACGGATAAACTGCGAAGCTGATGCAAAAACCGTGCGGGTGCGTCAGCGCACGACGCACCGCTTCAGCGTTCGCCGTACCGCGTTCCACTGCGAATCCACTCCGAATGGTCTCCAATCGAACGTCCATGCGAAGGCGGTCTTCGATCCTTCGCTTGGCTCATGCAATTCCTCTGATCGATGCAATCGTAACGGCTTTGGTGGACCACTTCTCACTTAGCCGCCCCCTTATCTCTTGAACATCCTGTTTCACCAGCGTGCGGATTGCGCGCTCGGCAATTTCGTTCCATTCCAGTCGGTTCGCAGCGCTTAACTTGCTGCGACGGCATGCACAGATTAAGCGCACCGTTCAAATTAGAGGGAACCATTATGAAACGCTTATTGAAAGGCGTTCGTCGATTTCAGGATACTGTTCATCCGCCCATGCGTTCGTTTTTTGAGGAACTGGCTGGTGGTCAGAAGCCGCACACAATGTTCATCACGTGCGCTGATTCGCGGATCGACCCGTCATTGATTACGCAGAGCGCCCCCGGGGAGATTTTCGTGCATCGCAACGCGGGCAACATGGTGCCAGCGTTTAGTGATGCGCCCAGTAGCGAGGCTGCGAGCCTTGAGTTCGCTGTGTGTGTCCTTGGCGTGGCCGACATCGTGGTCTGTGGGCACAGTCATTGTGGTGCGGTGGCCGGCATGGCGAATCCTGAAATGCTCAGGGGACTGGATCATGTAGCCAGCTGGCTGGATCAAGCTGGCCGCACAGTGCGCGACGGAACGAAAACCGCTTCCGACATCGATGATCCTCTGTTGCCATTGGCGGAGCACAACGTCGTTGTTCAGCTCGATCACTTGCGTGGCTATCCGTTCGTGAAGGAGCGCATCGCATCCGGCGATTTGAGTGTGAACGGATTGGTCTACCTGATCGGAACGGGCGAAATTCGCGTTCATCAGCCGAACGAAGAGCGATTCGTATCTCTTGCCCTCGCTTTTGACTGATTGCCTCTCAAACGATCAAGCGGCAATTCGTAATCGATGGCAGAGTGCAGCGTAGAATGCACATTCGTAGACAACGAGGGTGAAACATGCAGCAAGAATCGAACAACGTGATGGCGAAAGAAAACTGGAAGCGGGATTTCCTGGCGTCCGGAGTGGTGTTTCTCGTAGCCCTGCCCCTGTGCATGGGCATCGCGGTGGCCTGCGGCGCCCCGGTGATGACGGGTGTCATCACCGGAATCGTCGGCGGAATCGTGGTCGGCCTGTTGGCTGGCTGCCCGCTCCAGGTCAGCGGCCCAGCCGCCGGTCTGATTGTGATCGTGGCGGAGATCATCCGCGAGCACGGCATGGTCGGCTTGGGCATGACGGTATTCCTAGCCGGCATAATCCAGTTGGTGGCCGGTGTGTTGAAGCTGGGGCAGGTATTCCGCGCGGTGGCACCGGCTGTGATCCACGGCATGCTTGCGGGCATCGGCGTCCTGATTTTCGCGAGCCAATTCCACATGATGGTGGACGATGTACCCGGACGTGGCGGGTTGATGAACCTGCTGACCATTCCGCGGGCCGTCTGGAAAGGTCTCGTGCCCGGCGAAGGCACCACCCATCATTGGGCGGCGATGATCGGTGTCCTGACACTCGTGACACTCGTGTTCTGGAAGCCGCTGGTACCGCAAAAAATAAAGTTCATCCCCGCGCCGCTGGTGGCGATTGTGATCGCTTCCGGGCTGGCTTGCGTGCTGGGTTTGCCGATTCATTTTATCGACGTATCGGACCGCTTGTGGGAATCTGTCACATTACCGACCATGGCCGACTTCAAGGCCTTGTTTGGTTTCCCGATTTTGATCAGCGCGGTGACGGTGGCTATCGTGGCCAGCGCGGAGACCCTGCTGTGTGCGACGGCTGTGGACAAGCTGCAAACCGGAGGCGGGCCGCGAACCAACTACGACAAGGAACTGCGCTCGCAGGGCGTGGGCAACATCATTTGCGGCCTGCTCGGGGCGTTGCCGATGACGGGCGTCATTGTACGCAGCAGCGCCAACGTGCAGGCGGGTGCGAAGTCGCGATACTCCGCAGTTCTGCACGGCGTCTGGCTGCTTATTTTCGTGGCGATGCTGCCGAGCGTATTGGTTATGGTGCCGACATCCGCGTTGGCGGCGGTTCTCGTGTTCGTCGGCTACAAGCTGGTCAACATCAAGGCGGTCAAGGATCTCCTCAATTATGGCAAGGGAGAGGTCGCGATCTACGCTGTGACTTTGGGCACGATCGTCACGTTCGATCTTCTCAGCGGCGTCTTGGCGGGGATCGCGCTGTCCGCCGCGAAGCTCATTTACGTGTTCTCGCGGTTAAACGTGCGGGTCGAGCTCGATCAGGCCGCTGCTCGCGCAACGATGTATCTCGATGGGGCTGCGACCTTCCTTCGTCTGCCGCGTCTTGCCACGGCATTGGAAAGTGTGCCCGCCGACAGCGAGTTTCACGTCCATTTCGAGAATCTGGCCTATATCGATCACGCCTGTCTGGATCTGCTGATGAGCTGGGAAAAACAGCACGTCAATGCCGGTGGCCGGCTTGTAATTGACTGGGAATCTCTGACCGCCAAATTCCACGAAACGCCCCAATTGCAGAACGGAGCAGGAATCACCGAGCCGGCGTCGGACCGACCGGGCACCAAGTCGCAGCCCGAAATGGTGGAAGCCAGATGAGGCTGCCGACATGCTTCCTCAATGTTCGACTCTGAAGCGCCGGGCCGACGCTCGCGGAGCGTTCGGTCGGCGCGGTCGGATTTCGCGGCTCAGAACACGAATGAGAATCGCCACTGGAATATGTTCGCACTGCCCCTATCAGCCGCATCGGCGTATCCGTAGTTCCAAATAATGCGGAAGTTCGGATTCAAATACCAGTTCAGCCCAAGCGTGAAATCCCGCAGCTTGCCCCCGTCGATTTCCCCGTCGCTGAGGTCCAAATACGAGTAGCGTGCAGCCAATTCCCAAGCGCCCCAGCCGCCGTCTCTGTCGAAATTCCGCTTCGGTCTCAGCTTGGTGAACGCACCCTTGGACTTTTTGTAAGGCCTGTGCTCGCCGGTGAGAAAGTAGCTGGCTTGAACGTAAGCGGCCCAGAACCTCGGGTCGCTCATTGGACGGCTCTTGACGAACGATTGCACGAATTCGCTCTGCAGCGAGAACGCGTTGTGTACCCAGGCTGCCTCCGCATAAACGACGTCGGCGTAGTCCGCGGGGAAGTCGCCGGTGTCGAGGAACGTAGCCGTCAGGTGTGACTCAGGCCGTTCGCTGTAGCGGAGCGTGTCGTCGGCAAAATTCTTGTGCGTGAAACTGACGCCCAAATGCAGGAGCTTGCGCCCGTCGTCCTCGTACCAGGGCAGCCCGGTCAGGCGTGCGGTCCCGTTGAACGCTCTGCCCGTCTCACCTCTGCCGAAGTCGTCCGACGCACGAAAGATGCCGGCCGCCCATGTCATCCGGCCGTCCAAAACGCGATTGTGCAACATGACGCCCACGTTACGACTCTGCGTAAAAGTCTCCGCCAGGCTTCGCTCCAGAAACGTGGTATCGTTGCTGCTCGTCAGTTCTTCGAGGCCGAACGGTTCCCGAAAGTGTCCGATGCGAATGCCGCCGACAATCGGGACGTTGGTGTGCCCGACGTAAACGTCCTTCAGATCGGCGTCTCCGCCGGCGAAATCGTACTCGGCTTTGAATTCGAATGCGTCGGGGGTTGTCCCGGAGACAACGAGGCGTGCGCGGCGAAACTCGGAATTGTCCTCGATGTTTTGCCCGATGTTGCGTTCAAGCCCGCTGCTTTCGTTGATGAAAGCTGTGTCGATGTGAATGCGCCCGCCGACTTTCATCGAGAACGATTCGTCGATCGTCTCGAAACTCAAACCGTCATTCCAGAAAGCGCGCAGGTTCAAGTCGTCGCTGAACCATCGCACGGTCTCGCTGGAACCGTCCGGTGGCGGAGCGCGCGATCCAAATTCCTCCACACTTTGCTCCAGCTTCTCGACGCGCCGCCTGATTTCCACGGGCGCGGGCGCAGGGGGCGCTGCGTCGCTCGACTCGTACGCATCAAGCCGTTTTTCGAGCTTGTCGATACGGTCGTTGAGGCGGAGGATCAATTCCTCCAGTTCACGGGTTCGATCGACCTCTGGGGCTTCCTGCTGAGCGGAAACAGGCAGCGCAACCGCCCACAAGGCTAGAAGGCTGACACTCAGGCGTTTCGTAAAGGCCACTGGCAGACTCCGTTTTCGGTTTGGAGGCGGGCATTGTCGGGAGGAAGGTGTCCTAATGCAAGGCGCGAAATTTCGAACCCAAAATCAGCTTTCGTTCGTGACGGGTGGTACCGACGGGTGGCATCGACGACGGGTGGCATGCCCGCCTCGAAGGCGAGCATGTTGCGCCCGCAGCGTAATCACAGCGGCGTCACACCCAGCCATGCCGTCCGACTCGTCAGTCAGGCTTGTCGAAGCACTAACCGCGGTCGGCGGCGGCCAGCGTGGTCTGGTTGGCTTCGTCGAGTTTCTCCAGAAGATAGTCGCGTGTCAGGTTAGGCTTGAGGACAATCGGATGGTCCGGCTTGCCGGCTGCGAATATCAGATTCAGCGGCACGCCCCCGCGCTTGTGCTTTTGCAGCTCTTCGAAGACGAGATCGTCACCGGTTGAAAAATCGCCCTGGAGCGGAACGACGCCCATGCTTTCCATCTTCGCGCGTACCTCGAGCGTGTTGGTGGCCCGCTTCTTGTTGACCTTGCAAACCGTGCAGTAGGCAGCCGTAAAGTCCACGAAAACCGGGTTGCCAGCCAGCACCGCCTCACGAACGGCTTCGGGCGACCATTTTCGCCACGGTACGTGCTCGGCCCATTCCTCGGAGGAAATCTCGGCTGGACCCGCAACGTACGTCGGCAAAACGTGCATCCCGCCGGCGTCCGGTTCCAGTGCGTACCCGTAAATGGTAAGCCCCGATGCAAGCACGATCATCGCAGCCGTTCCGCGATAGCGAAGCCGGACGGGCGATTCCATCATGGGACTGATCTTGCCCAGGATCCAGCAGCCCATCCCGATCGCGACGTAAAACACGAGCGTCCATTCCAGACCCGCCGGCCCCAGCAGCGTGATCAGCGGGTGAATGAGCCAGATCACCATAGCCAACAGCATGAACCCCATGATACGCTCGAAGGTAATCATCCAGTTGCCCGGCTTGGGGACGAAGCTAAGCCAATTCGGAAAAGCGCCCAGAACCATGTAGGGCAATGCCATGCCGAGACCGGCCATCAAAAATGCGAGAATCGCGATGTGCGGCGGCTGCTGCGTGGCCCAGGCGAACGCACCAGCCAACATCGGCCCCGTGCACGCGAAGCCGAGCACCGGCGCGAGCGCGCCTTTGCCAAACGACGAGCCTAACCCCTCCTGGGCCATGCTCTGATCCAGCTTGGAGGCAGCCTGCGGAGCCTGCAGCGTGTAAACGCCCAACATGCTCAAGGAAAGCGCTGTAACGACGGCGCCCAGGGCGATGACCGCCGCCGGGAACTGGAGAATGTTTGTTCCTCGGCTGGCCAACAGTCCCAGGACCACCCAGAAAATCATCACGCCCGCCCCGAAAGACAGCCCCAGCATCAGGGTGTGCCTGCGCGATTGGTGGGCCTGCTGAACAAATCCCATAACCTTGATCGACAGCAGCGGCAGCACGCAGGGAGTCGCGTTGACAACCAAACCATAGATAAAACACCCGAAAAGCAGGCCTATCGTCCCAAACTGTGTGAGATACGCCTCCAATCCACCCGCCTCCGCGTCGGCGGTGGAGGTGGAGGTTGCATGCTCGTTTTCCACTGCGGCCTGCTTGGCCAAGGATTCTTCGCCTGTTTTCTCAACCGGTGCGACCGGCTCATCTTCGATCGGTTTCGTCGCAGCCACGGCTGTGGGCGGGGCGGTTTCGTCGCCGTCGCCGATCGCCGCCAGCTTCTCAGCCGGTACGTTGTCGGCGGCTGCTCCGGCGATGGGTACGTTGAAACCCCATTCGACGCCCTCCGGAGCGTAGCAGGTGCCTTTTTCGTTGCAGGCTTGGTAAACGAACAGTCCGCCGACGTTCACGGACGCGCCGGTCATCTCGGTGTCGGTTTCGCCCGGAATGCGGATGGCGATCTTGCCGCCGAACTCGCTGAGTTTCCCAACGCCCGGCATGTTGCGGACCTCGGCCTCTGGGTAGAGGGGCGGGTCGAAGAAAACGGTTTCGTAGAGGTTCATGAATACGTCGGTCGCCACCAGACCGGCGATCAGCGGCTTGTCGGATTGAATATGGAAGCTGGGCTTGATATTGACTTCAAGCTGTACTTCAAACGTCGAGCCGGGCGAAAACGACCCCTTGGACAGCGAAGGGGTTATTCGGACGTACTTGGCCTTCCCGGCAGCGACGGGGAATTTCTTGCGCGCCGTCGCGAAAACCCGCTCGTTTGCCTGCTTGACCTCGGAGGCGTTGGCTACGACGGGGATCGAAACCTTCGCGGATTGCTTCTCCATGAGGCATTGGCTTTTGCTGCAAACCAGCCATTGGACGTCGGCTTTGAGCGTGATTTTGGAGCCGGAGATGCTATCCGGAGTGGATATTTGGGTAATCAGTACGGGTTCGTGCGACAGGACGAACGTGGTAATGATTCCCGATTGCAGCTTTCGCTTGGGCAGGGGGAACTGGAGCGGGCTAGCTTCGACCCCATCGGGCAGGTTCCATTTGGCTTTGGGGGCTGCTCCGGAATCACCGGGATTTTTCCAGTAGATGTGCCATCCTTCGTCGAGCGAGAATTTCATCCCGACGTCGAATGACTGGCCTGGTGCGACGGCGGAAACGGACGGCAGAAGCTCCACACGGGCTTTGTTGGCTGCCACGGCGGTTTGTGCGCCCAGCAGACCTGTCCAGACGCCGACCATTGCCAGCGTCCATCGAACGAGACGACTCCGAAAACTCATCAGGCAAGCAACTCCAGAATGCGTTGACCACGGTTGGGATTCGACATCCCGACGACCCTCAATAGGTACGCTAGTGTAACCTGAAAAGTTGTCCAGCCGTTGTGTTTCAACGTAACGAATTGTCACCGCAAGATAAAGTGAAGCTGTATTTACAGGTTCAGGCGGAGTGGTTTGTTGACAACATTTTCGGCAGCTATATAGTGGTACTGGAAGAGTTTAGCGTCGGGGCGGTGTATTTGTTCATCGGCTCCGGCAGCGTACGAGGAGCATCTGACGCCGACCGCCGGACTGGTGGCGGCGGTGAGGCAGTATCCCGACAAGCGGTTAGGTTCTGGTTTCGACCTATTCATCGTTCGCGTCCACGATCAAGCGACGCAAACCAGGATCCCCGGCTGGAACGATACGAGGCGGCGAGAAAGACACTTGGCAACGCGCTTCGAAGATTTTCAGTCTTGGTTGACGGCCAGCGATGAAATGAAGCACCGGAGGCGGTAACGCGCCGGTTTGGCTGAGACGAGACTGATTCTCCGCCCAGAATCGCCCATTCCGAGTGAAGCCGCCCCGTTCGGGCACGCCTTACCGCGTTCGGTATTCAATTCTCCGTTGCGCTGCACACAACTACAAGAATAACCGCGCGCGAGTTGCCTGTGGTGCCGCGCGCTTTCGATCGGAATTCAGACGTGCCAGACGCTCCCAGTATTCTCATGAGCTTCATGCAGACAGTCGAAGAAAATGCGCCGACGCTGATCGGAATCGGCGTTGGTGGTGCCTTCGTCTACGCGACCAACTGGTTCACCGGGAACTCGATGATCAAGTCGGCCAAGCGCGAGGCGAATTCGATCATCGAGCAGGGTCGCCTTTCAAGCGAGAAGATGACCAAATCGGCTGAACTTGATGCGCGAAAAGCCCGCGATGTGATGATGACGGACTTTGAGAAAGAGACGGCCACGACGCGGGCGGAGTTCAAGGAAATTGAAAAGCGGCTGACCAAGCGCGAGGACAACCTCGATCAGAAGCTCGACACGCTCACGCACAAGCAGAAGCACATTGAAAAACAGGATGAGAAGCTTGCGGCTGAGGCTGCCCGGCTCAACGAGCGTGATAAAAAAAGCCGGGAACTGCTCGAAAGACGCGAAGAGGAACTGGTGCGCGTGGCAGGTCTCAGCAAGAGCGAGGCTAAGACCGAGTTGCTGTCTGCGTTGGAGACAGAGCTGACGCGCGAATCGGGACAGCTTATCAGCAAGGTTCTCGGCGAGGCGCGCGAAGAGGCGCAGCAAAAGGCGCGCGAGATTACTCTGACGGCCATCCAGCGTTACGCGGCGGACAACACATGCGAGGGCACTGTTTCGACGGTGACCATCCCTTCGGACGATATGAAGGGCAGGGTGATCGGACGCGAGGGGCGGAACATTCGCGCGTTCGAAAAAGCCACCGGCGTGGATGTGATTGTAGACGATACGCCGGGCGTGGTGGTGGTGAGTTCGTTCGATCCGGTGCGGCGCGAAGTGGCGCGTTTGACGCTTAACAAGCTCATTCAGGACGGGCGCATTCATCCGGGTCGTATCGAAGAAGTCTTCGAGCAGACCAAAAAGGAAGTGGACAAGACGATCATGGAGACGGGCAAGCAGGCGTCTCTGGAGGCCAACGTTCCAGGCTTGCACCGCAAGCTGATCGATCTCCTGGGCCGTCTGCATTACCGCACGAGCTATGGTCAGAATGTGTTGCAGCACAGTATTGAGGTTGCGTATCTTTGCCAGATTATCGCTGATGAATTGGGGTTCGATGGCCGGCTTGCCCGGCGGTGCGGTTTGCTGCACGACATCGGCAAGGCTGTCGATCACGAGGTGGAAGGTGGGCATCCGCAGATCGGTGCGGATATCTGCAAGCGTCTGAACGAGCGTGCGGAAGTGTTGAACGCGGTGGCGGGTCACCACGGCGACATTGAGTCTACTTCGCCTTATACGCCGATTGTGATGTCGGCTGACGCGATCAGTGCGGCGCGTCCGGGTGGTCGTCGGGAGTCGCTCGAACGTTACGTGCAGCGTCTCGAACAGTTGGAGTCGATCGCGACGCAGCACTCGGGCGTGGATCAGGCCTATGCGATTCAGGCAGGTCGGGAGCTGCGTGTGATTGTGGATGCGGGCAGGGCCAACGACGCGGAGGCGGCTAAGATTGCCTACGACGTTGCGAAGCAGGTGGAAGAGGACATGACCTATCCTGGTGAGGTGAAGGTCACGGTCGTTCGAGAGATGCGGGCGGTCGAATTCGCACGCTGACGCGGTCAGTTATCACCAAAAGGCGCGAAATGGATACGACACTTCTGTGCGTCGGCGACGTCGTCGGTTCGCCCGGCCGACACATCGTTACAAAAGCCCTGCCGAAGATATCGGCTGACCGGGGCGTGGATTGCAACATCGTCAACGTGGAGAACGCGGCGGCGGGTTCCGGCTTGACACCGGTGTTGTACGACAAGTTCGTGTCGGCTGGTGTGCAACTCATGACGCTGGGCGATCACGTTTATCGCCGCAAGGAAATCATCAAGACGCTCGAAACGTCTGACAACATTATTCGCCCGGCCAACCTTGCACCCAACGCGCCGGGTCGGCAGTTCGCGATTCATGAAACGGAGCGCGGCGTGCGTGTGGCGGTGTTCACGGTGCTGGGCAGCTTGTTCATGCGTTTGTCGGTGGACTGCCCGTTTCGGGCGGCGGACCGCGTGCTGGCGAGCATCCCCAGCGACGTTCACATTATTGTGGCTGAGATTCACGCGGAGGCGACTTCGGAAAAGATCGCGATGGGTTGGCATCTCGACGGGCGCGTGAGTGTTGTTTTCGGCACGCATACGCATGTGCAGACGGCTGACGAATGTATTCTGCCCGAGGGTTCGGCTTTCATCTCGGACCTCGGCATGACCGGTCCGCACGATTCGGTGCTGGGCCGTGATCGGAAGAAAGTGCTTTCGGCGATGACGACTTCGGTGCCCACGCCGTTTGATGTGGCTGAGCATGATAATCGACTCAACGGTCTGCTGGTTGTGGTTGATTCGGAAACGGGCAGGGCTAAGTCCGTGGAGCGCGTTTCGCATCTGGGTGAGGATCGTTTGTAGTGCCGTGTTGCACGTGAATTGATGGGTAATTCGAATCGCGACCGTGCGTGGGGAAATGGGCGTAATGGGCGATTGTCCTGGTCCACCGCTTCCTTACGGGCGCGGCTCTGTTTGTCTTCTCGCGCCGAACGGTGGTTGACCAAGCGCTTGTGACGGTTTGGGAGTTCGTGCGAACTGAAATTCGCGGGGACGTGTCGCACGCGACACGGCTAACCGGGCGCGGGGCGTGACTCTTGCGTTGCACTGCTGGGGGGCGTGCAGCATGTGGGCAAGCGATGAGCAAATCAAACGTTAAGCAACCTCGTGTTCTGATTGTTCGTGATGGATGGGGGGCGAATCCGCACCCGGAATGGGACCACGCCAACGCGATCAAGCTGGCGCGGACACCGGTGGATGATCGGCTTATGGCTGACTTTCCGCATGTGCAGATTCGCACGAGCGGGCGTGCGGTGGGGCTGCCGGACGGGATCATGGGCAACAGCGAAGTGGGGCATCAGAACATCGGGGCGGGTCGCGTTGTGATGCAGGAACTCATGCGCATTACGAACGCCATCGAGACGGGCGCGTTTTTCGAGAACCGTGCGTTGCGCGAAGTGTTTGAGCGAGCGGCGGATCGTCGGGGAAACGTGCATATTATGGGTTTGTGCAGCAGTGCCGGTGTTCACAGCACGCTCGATCACCTGTATGCCGTTCTGGAGGCGTCGAAGCGTTTCGGGTTTGATCCCGAGCGGGTTTTTCTGCACGCTATTGCGGATGGTCGCGATTCTCCGCCGAATGCCGGAATTGATTTCGTCAGGCAGATCGAAACGCGGATGGGCGAGATCGGCGTCGGGCGTGTGGCGAGCGTGATCGGCAGATTTTACGCGATGGATCGCGACAACCGCTGGGATCGTGTGGAGCAGGCGTATCGTCTGTACACCGAGGGGGTTGGTACGCGCGTGACGTCGTCGGTGGAGGCGTTTCAGAAATACTACGACGCACCGACGGACACCACGCGACACGGTGACGAATTCATCACGCCGATAGTCGTGGCGGAGGAGGGGGAGAAGCCGGTCGTGATCGGCGACGGCGACAGCGTGTTGTTTTTCAATTTTCGGGGCGATCGCCCGCGCGAGCTGGTCAAGGCCTTCACGCTTGACGCGTTTCCGTTTCAGGATGCCGACGGCGCGCGTCAGGGTTTTGAACGGGGCGGGCGGCTGGATGTTCGTTTCGCCACGATGACCGCCTACGAACGCGGTTTGCCGGTTCATGTGCTGATTCCCAAGCCGGAAAAAATGCAAAGCATCCTCGGGCAGCATCTGTCGGACTTGGGCTTGACGCAATTTCGCTGCGCGGAGACCGAGAAATTTCCGCACGTCACGTTTTTCTTCAACGATTACCGGGAGGAACCATTTCCGGGGGAGGATCGCTCGATTATCCCTTCGCCGCGAGATGTTCCGACTTACGATCTCAAGCCGGAGATGTCCGCACCGGCGGTCACGAAGGAGGTCGTCGCGCGTATCGGTTCCGGGGCCTACGATGTTGTTGTGGTCAACCTGGCCAACGGTGACATGGTCGGGCACACGGGGAATCTTCAGGCGGCGATCCGGGCTGTTGAGACGGTGGATGGGTGTGTTGGTGAAATTTTACGGGCAACGCAGCGGGCGGGGGGTTCGGCGATTGTGACAGCCGACCACGGCAACTGCGAGCAGATGATTGATCCTTCGACCGGTCGGCCTCACACGTCGCACACGACGTATGATGTTGAGCTGATTGTGGTGGGTGAAGCGTTCCGGGGACGCAGGCTTCGCTCTGAAGGCAGTTTGGCGGACATTGCTCCGACACTTCTGGACATGATGGGGGTTGCGCAACCGCAGGCTATGACCGGGGCGAGCCTGTTGGGTTAGTGCGTTGGTGCGCTTCATGCGATTGGTGGAGCGGTCTGCCGGCGTGTATCCGGAAGGCTGGGGCTGCTGCGCATTCTCACAGTCTGGCTGCGCCAGAACGTGCCACCCGACTCGGCACTTGAGACATGTTGGAATTAGTGCTGCGTTACAGATGAGTCGAAGCGTAATCTGAACCGCTGTTGGGGAGATGGGGCTGGCGTAATGCGCGACTATCACGGTCCACCGCTCCCTTCATGCTCCCTTCTCGGTCGCATTCAGGGTCGCGGCTCTGTTCGTCTGTTCCCAACATGCGAAGTGTCATGGAGCCTAGTGCCACGGTGTGGCATTTTCCGTGCGCATGTTATCGGTCTTGTGATCGATGTTATCAGTATTGATATGACGCTTCTGGGGGACATGGTCTGCGCTGCGCGTTTCGTGTTATCGGAGTTGCGATTGTTGGGGCTGGCTTCGTGTGGCGGGCCGAGGGGCGATTGTGTTGAAGAATGATGTTGATTGGCTGCATCATTTTGCTTGACCGGCGCGTTGGCGGACCGATACTTGGGTAGGATCGCACGTTGTCAGAGACCGGCATTTCTGTGGTCCGCAGTATCGCCGTTTGGAGTGCGCCTTGGGTGGGCGAAACGAAGGTATTGGCGCGGGGACCGCGAACACTTCTGCGAATCCGGCATTCGATTCGGCTGCGCCCTCGGTGCAGGATGACTTGGCTGCCCGCGTCGCACATGAATTGAACAATCCGCTGGATGGTGTCTTGCGCTATGTGAATCTTGCATTGCGCGCGCTGCACGAGAATCGCAACGAGGAGGCTGGGGAGTATCTGAATCGTTCGCGAACCGGGCTGATGCGCATGACGAGTATCGTGCGCGAGGTGTTGGGGTACGCGCGGGCCGGTGCGGGTGACCCGGCTATGGGTGAAATCAACGACGCGGTTGAGGCGACGATTCGTTCGTTCGAGGCTCAGGCGGCGGACGCGGGCGTGGTCATGACGGCTACGTATCGCGGCGAGGCGATGCCCAAGGTTCGGTCGGCGAAGTTCGGTCAGATTTGCGCGAATATCATCAAAAATGCGATTGAGGCTATGTCTGAGGGCGGGATGCTGACGGTGGACACGGGCATCGTGGGTCATCGTGCGGTGGTGCGTATCGAGGACACGGGCAGCGGTCTGCCGGACGATCCGTCGCAGGTTTTCGAGCCGTTTTTCACGACGAAGCAGGACGAGGGCGGCACGGGGCTGGGGTTGGCGATTTGCAGGGATTACGTGGAACAGATTGGTGGAACCATCACAGCCGGCAAGCGTGAGGGAGGCGGAGCCGTCTTCACGATTCAGATTCCCACGGGCACGTCGCCCGGGTAGAGATTCGGAGGATTATGGTGCCGGAACATCAGGGATCGATTCTTATTATCGATGACGACCCCATCGTTCTCGACTCGCTCGCGGCGCTGCTTCGCGAAGAGGGTTACGACGTCGAGACGGTGAGCACTTTTGACGCGACGATCAAGTCCGTCAATCGCGGGAAACTCGACTTGGTCATTACGGACATGAACATGCCCGACACCGACGGGTTCGAGTTGCTGCGGGCGGTGAAGGCGCGGTCGGCGGACATCAACGTCATTATTATTACCGGGTACGGCACGATCGAGAGCGCGGTGGAAGCGATCAAGATGGGGGCGTACGACTATCTTACCAAACCGATCATCGACGACGAAATTCGCCTGGTTGTGCAACGGGCGATGCAACAGAGGGCGTTGCTGCGCGAGTGTGTGACGCTGCGCAGCCAGCTCGATGAGCGCTTCGGGCTGGATAGCATAGTGGGCCATGACTACAAGATGCTGCGCGTGTTCGATTTGATTGAAGCGGTGTCGGCTTCGACGGTGAACGTGCTGATTGACGGTGAATCGGGGACGGGCAAGTCCAAGATTGCGCGGGCGGTTCACCATCGGAGTGATCGTCGCGACAAGCCGTTCATCGAAATCAGTTGTGGCGCGATTCCTGAATCGCTGCTGGAGAGCGAGTTGTTCGGGCATGCGCGTGGTGCGTTTACTGGTGCGGTTTCGGACAAGAAGGGCAAGTTTGCGGCGGCTCATGAGGGGACTTTGTTCTTGGATGAGATTGCGACGGCGTCTCCGGGATTGCAGGTGAAGCTACTGCGGGTGCTTCAGGAGCGTGAATTCGAGCCTGTGGGCAGTAATAAGACGTTGAAGGTGGACGTGCGTGTCATCATGGCCACCAACGTCGATCTCGAAAAGGAAGTGGAGGCGGGGCGATTTCGGCAGGATTTGTATTACCGTGTGAACGTCGTAACCATTTCGCTGCCGAACCTGTCCGAGCGTATCGGCGATATTCCGTTGCTGGCGGACTGCTTTCTTGCGCGATACGCCGCTCAGGCTGGGAAGACGTTTGACGGGTTCAGCGATGAGGCGATGCAATCTTTGCAGCGTTATGGTTGGCCTGGCAATGTGCGTGAGCTGGAAAACGCGGTCGAGCGGGCGGTTGTGCTGTGTCGTGAGCGGACGATTGCCGTGAATGACCTGCCGCCGAAAGTTGTTGAGGTTGCCAATCGGGTGGCTGAGCATGACGGCGATGCCGTGCCGATGACACTGAAGGACGCGTTGGCTGACCCGGAGAAGCGGGCGATTGTGGCGGCGTTGAGTCGTCACAACTGGTGCCGGCAGGAGACGGCTGCGGAACTCGATATCAATCGCACGACGCTCTACAAGAAGATGCGGCGGTACGGTTTGGATCGGCCAGCCGAGGGAAAAACAGTCGGGCGCGCGGTTTCGGCTGGTGTGGCGGACTGATTCGAAACGGCAGAGTTCAGAATCTTCAACAACGTAGCTGCTTCACCGTGCGGCGGTTCGCTTCCAGACAAGGTAGAACAAGGCGATTGCTGCGAGCAGGCCCAGGGTGTAGGCGGCTCGTTTTTGATCCTCGTAGAATATGTTGGCGGCGAAGGCGAGCTGGATGACGATCAAAATGGCGGCCAGCAGCATGCCGGCTGGGCAGCGGAACACGTCTTTGGGGAATTCCTTTTCACGCAGGCGGAGCACGATGAGGCTGGCGTAGGAGAGTCCGAAGAGGACTGCGCTGGCGAGAAAGTAGACCTTCAACACGTCGGTGAAACGGTGTGTGAGCACCAGAATCAGTGAGAACCCGCTGACGACGATCAGCGCGGGTATGGGGGCTTGGCTGTCGGACATTTTTGCGAGCGAGCGAAAAGCCAATCCGTCTCGGGCGAGGGCGAAGGTGACGCGGATGGTGGCCAGCGTGGTCGAGCTGAGCGAGCCGAGGCAGACGAGCATGGCCACCAGGTTCATGGCTTGGCCGCCGGTTTTTCCGAAGATGCGTCGCATCGCTTCGCCGGGTACGGAATCGAGGCCGACCATTTCATCGGGTGGGAGGATGCGCATCAGGGCGACGTTGAAAAGCACGTAGAGCGTGGTTAATGCGAGGGCGGACCCGATCAGGGCGCGCGGCAGGGCGCGGCGGACGTCTTTGATTTCCTCGGCCATCTTGACCGAGTCGGTCGTGCCGTCGTAGGCCCAGAGGATCGGGACGACGGCTGTCAGCATCGCGAAAACCCCAACCGTGCCGCCGAGGGAAAAGCCGCCCTCGTTCGCACGGCTCGCGGTTTCCGTCGCGGTCATGATGTTGATCGGCTGCGTGCCGCGCGCTAAGCCGATGACGATGACGGTCGCCAGCGCAGCGATCTTTAGGCCTGTGAGTACGTTTTGAGCGGCTGCTCCGGTGCGCAGGCCGAGGGCGTTAATTGTGGTAACCGCGACGATCGCGCCCGCAGCCAACGGTCCGGACCACCGCGCCGCGTTGATTGCGAAAAGTTCGCAACCGAAGTCACCGAAGGCGGCTGCGATCGAAGCCGCTCCGCCGCCGATGATGAATATGGTGTAGGCCCATCCGAAAAAGAACGCGACGAATCGTCCGTAGGCTTCGCGCAGGAAGACATATTCCCCGCCCGCCTGTGGAAAGCGTGTGGCTAATTCTGCCGTAACCATGCCGGACATCAGCACGAACATTCCGCCGAACACCCATGCCAGCAGAATGAGTCCGGGGGTGTGCAGGTTTTCCGCGACGCTGCCGGGCGTGCGAAAAATTCCCGACCCGATGGCGACGCCCATGCCGATGAAGAGGGCCGTCGGTGCGCCGAGGATACGACGCAAGGGTTTGGTCGCCTGAATCGTCACGGGGTGTCGGTCGTCTCGGGCATGGTGTGGTGAACTTCCGGTCAGGGGGAGTTGCGTCCCGGTCCGCGTTGAATCTGAGCGCGCGGTGCAGCCGCGGTGCCGGAGTAGGATTCGGTGGTCGACACGGAAGCGGCTGCGGCGAATCTCTGCCGGAATTCCAACACGAGTGAGAACATCGCGGGTACGACGAGGAGCGTGAAAATCGTTGAGATCAGCAGGCCGCCAACCACCACGCCGCCGATCCCTCGGTACAGTTCGCTGCCTGCGCCCTTCATCAGCACGAGCGGCAGCATGCCGCAGACGCTGGTCAACGCGCTCATGAAGATGGGCCTGGTGCGCGAACGCACGCTTTCCGCGACGGCTTCGTTGGCGGACATGCCGTGTTTGCGAATGTTGGTCAATGCTTGATGCACGACAAGGATGGCGTTGTTCACGACAACGCCGAGCAGGATGACGAATCCGAGCATGGTTAGCACGTCAAGTTGTTGAATCGGTGTGGTGAAGTCCCTGATGCTGTTTTCATGCACGATGTACAGCGCGGCGAACCCGCCGACGGCGGCCAGCGGCACGCTCAGCATGATGACGAACGGATAGAGAAACGATTCGAACAACGCTGACATCAACAGGTACGTGATGAGTACAGCCAGAACCACGCGTGACTGGATCAGCATCAAGGTGAAGTCGGGGTTGGCCGCCAGGAACCCGACGGCCAGCGACGCCACGATCATCCCCGCCGAGTAACCGAACACGCGAATGCCGCCCACCGCGCCGGCTGCGAACACGAGCAACAAGCCGCCGCCGATGAGTGCGAGCATCGATCGCCCCACCGACCAGCCGAACAGGTGCGGGCTTACGACGGTGTCGCGAAAGTCTCCGACGAGTGCGCGTTGCGTCTGGGTCAGTTTGTCGGCGTTGCCGGCCATCGCGATGATGATGGATTGATCGATCGCCCCCGACGCGCGCAGCGGCGCGACGATATCATCGCGAACTTTGCTCATGGTTGTTTGAAGAGGGGTGCCGACCGGCGGTGTGACTTTGAGCGTGACCGCCTCCATCTCTTCGACACGTACGATTTCCTGCGGCGCTGTCGTTTCGACGATTTCGACGGCGGATGCCAGCGGAACGATGCTCCCCGTCGGGGTGCGGATCGGGATCTGGGCGATCTCGTTTTTGGCGGCTTGCTGCGTGCCTTCGACGATGATCACGAGATCGATGCGCTGGTTCTTGTCCTTGTACTCGCCGACGAACGCACCGTTGATGCAGGATTCAACGATGAAGCCGATGTCGCGGACGTTCAGGCCGAGGTCCGCCGCTTTGGCGCGGTCGGGGATGATGCGGATCTCGGGGCGGCCCATGTCGAAGTTGGAGGGCGTCGAGCGCGCGTGCCCCATGCCCGAATTCCTCAGTTGGCGGCGAATCGCTTTTGTGGCGGCGACGACTTTTTCCCGATCGTCGCCGCGAATTTGCAGCTCGACCGATGCACCGCCGCTGAATCCCCTGCCAAACAAGGAGCTTTGACTGAAGAACGCAAACACGCCGGGGATGCGTCGTCCGGCGTTGTTGAGCGCCTGCACGATGGGTGTGACGTTTCCCTCGATCTTGCTGGTGGCACCCATGATGCTTCCGCCGCCGAACGACACGAAGAAGAAGTTGTTGATCGGGGGCGGCCTGACCGTCACGCTCCGTTCTCCGCCGATGCCGATTGGGATTTCGACTTCCGGAAGGTGTCCCGCTTCCTCCGAGCCGACCTCCGCCTCCCACGCGACACGCAAGCCGTCCCACGGATCGTCCGGATCGCCTTCCTCGACGATGTTGGCCATGCGTTTGAACTCGTCGAGGGAGTAGCCGGGCGGCGAGACGAGAATCCCGAAGACGAGATTGCGGTTGCCTGCGGGCAGGTAGTCTGTTTCCGGCATCAACGCCCAGCTGCCCGCCACGGACGCACCGATGAAGACAACCACAACCGCCAGCCTTGCGAGTTTGCTTCGGTTGATCCAAGCCACGATGCCGGACATCCAGCGAGCCAGGAACCAAGTGTGGTCTCGACTTCCGAATTTGGACGATCCACCGAGGAATTTGGCTGCCAGCGGCGGTATCGCCATGACGGAAACGATGAGCGAAAGCGTCACGGCGGAACTGATGGCCACCGCGATGTCGCCGAAGAGTTGCCCGGCTTCTTCCTTGATGAAGATGACGGGCAGGAACACCGCGACGGTGGTGAGGGTGCTGGCCAACACCGCCCCCCAGACTTCGCGTGCGCCTTCGAGGGCTGCTTTGGCGCGATCCTTGCCCATCTGACGATGCCGGAAAATGTTTTCCAGCACCACGATGGCGTTGTCTACAACCATGCCCACCGCGAAGGCCAAGCCAGCGAGCAGCACGACGTTCAGCGTTCTGCCCAACATGGTGATGACCAGGAACGTGCCCATCACCGACAGCGGTATGGTGAGGGCGATGATGGCGGTGGCTGACCCGCTGCGCAGGAAGACGAGCAGCACAACGACGGCGAGCAACCCGCCGACGAGGATGTTGTCCACCACGAGGTCGATGGCGGATTCGATGTAGATGGTTTCGTCGTAGACCTGCTCGATTCGGAGATCGGCATGCAACGCGGGGAGAATCTCGGTGTTGACCTTCTCGATCTGAGTCTTGAGATTCGCCATAGCTGTGATGACGTTGGCCCCGATTTCGCGCCGGGCTGGTATGGCGATCACGAAGTCGCCCTTGCTGCGTACGAATGCGAACTGCTTCTTGAATCCGTCCACCACTGTTGCGACATCGCGGACATGCACGGGTCCGCCGTCCCGGTAGGCTACGACGGTCCCTTCGATTTCCCCGACGTTGGTGAACTCGCCGACGGTGCGGTAGGTGTAGTCGCGTTTGCCCTGCGTGATCGTGCCGGCGGAGATGTTTACATTCTGTTTGCGCAGGGCGTCTTCAAGCTCCCGAAACGTGATGCCGCGGGCCGCCATCCGGTAGGCATCGACGCGGACCTGCATTTCGCGTTCGCGACCGCCGTAGACGTCGGTGGACGCGATGCCGTCTGCCCGGTCGAGGATCGGTTTGACCTTTTCCTCGACGAAGGTTTTGAGCAGCGACACGTCGATATCGTCGTTGCCGCGCAACATGAGCCAGGCGATGGTCCGCGAGTTGTCGTCGTCGGTGGCGCTGATGGTCGGCTCGTTGACCTCCTCGGGGTAGCCGCTGACCTGCCGCAGTTTTTCCGACGTGTTGCGCAGAGCGATGTCCTTGTCCACGCCGACGTCGAATTCGAGCGTGATTTTTCCGGAATTCGCGGTGGAGCTGGACGTCATCGTGCGCAGGCCGGAGACGTTCTTGAGCTTTTCCTCCTGCCGCTGGATGATTTCGCTTGCGACTTCCTGCGGGCTGGCACCGGGCCAGAAGGTGGAAATCGTGACGATGGGCGGGTCGACGTCCGGGATGAGCTGCTTGGGAATCTCGAAGATGCTCAGCAGGCCGAACAGGCAGAGCAGGATGCCCGCGACCGCGACCTTGATGGGGTTTTCAATAGCGAACCGAATCGGGTCCATGAATCTTACATTCCGTGGCTGTGCGTTTTGGCTGCGTCGCCGGAGGGTCTTTCGACAGGTCTGCCGAATTCATCGACGATGTTTACCGGGCTGGGGAACCCGGGGTACACGCCGAACTCGTTGCCGCGCACGATGACCTCCGCACCCGGTTTAATGTTTCCGGAGGTGATGGCGATCCAATCTTCCATATCCGCGCCGGTCGTCACCGCGACGAGTATGCCCATCGTTCCATGCTTGCCTCGTATGATCGTGCCGACATACGTCACGCCGCTGATTTCGATGATGGCGTCTTTGGGGACTGCCGGCGATTCCGCTTCTGGTCCGGAGATGATGGTCGCTCGGGCGAACATGCCTCCCGAAAGAAATCCTTCGCGATTGTCGATGATGATCTCGACGGGAAACGTCCGCGCTTGAACGTCTGCCTGGCGAATCACGTGCCAGGCTTTGCCCTCGAAACGCCGATTGAGTGCGTCGATGCGAACATCGCACGCACTGTTTATCTTAACGAACGGGATCGCGAACTCCGGTACGTTGATGCGCACCAGGACGCTGGACAGGTCGATCATCTCGACGACGTCGCCGCCTCGGTCCATCCATTCGCCGACCTCCGCCCGGCGATCCACGACGAAGCCGGTAAAAGGGGCGCGGACGACGGTCTTTTCCAAATCCGTGCGAATCTGCTCGACGCGCGCTTTTTGCCGAGCAACTTCAAACCCGGCGATGTCGAATACCGCCTGCGTGTCGTAGACTTCTTTTTCGCCGGCTTGCTTGACGTCGTACAGTCGTTGAATGCGCTCGATCTCGAATTCCACCTGGGTTCGCCGGGCCTTGGAAGCTTCAAGATCCGCTTCCGCCTGGGCCAAGTCGAAACGCAGCGTGTCGTCGTTCAGCTTCATGATGGGCGCACCGCGCTCGACGGCGTCGCCTTGGCGCACCGGCATCTCGCGCACAATGCCCGCGATTTCCGAACCGACCACGCTGCGCGTCAACGGCTCGACCGTTCCCACTAGCGTCATGGTGTTCGGCAGGCGCTTTATTTCCGCCTTGGTCACGACCACGTTGGCCGTCGGCGGCTGAGCGTGCGCGACAGACGCCAGCCACAGGACCGCTGCCCCAAAATAGGTTGTTGATTTCAGCACTAATGCTCCCCGATCGTACGTTCCTTCTCCGCCCGACGGCCTGCGTCCGCCGAAATACCGTCGCGGCGGTGCGATGGTACACGATTGTCAGGCAATTTGCGAAGCGACCCGGCCCGTCTCAAGGCCCGATATTGCCGAAGGCCTGATCGAAAACCCGGGGGCGCCACAGGCTGCACCGGAATCGTAATTGCGGAGGCCTGGGCGTTTGTTGCGGCGGGGTCGGGCGGCGTGTAAAACCGCTGAGGCTGATTGACGGCTGGGAATCGATGGCTTTTTGAAGTGGACGCAATGGTCGCCAGGACACCGCAATGCAATCCGAAGCCGTCGCGGGCCGACAAACTCACGCCGGCTATGCAGCAATACGTCGAGCAGAAGCGTCAAGCCCCCGACGCCATTCTCCTGTTTCGGATGGGGGATTTTTACGAGACATTTTACGACGACGCGAAGACCGCCTCCCGCGTTCTGGGCATCACGCTTACCGCGCGGAGCAAGGGCGAGAATCCGATCCCGCTGGCGGGCATCCCCTATCACGCGCTGGACTCCTATCTCAACAAGCTGGTGGCTGCCGGTTTCAAGGTGGCGATCTCGGAACAGGTCGAGAATCCGAAGTCGGCCAAGGGTGTGGTCAAGCGCGAGATCGTACGTATCGTCACGCCGGGCACGCTTACCGACGATGCCCTGCTCGACGAACGCAGTGACAACATACTGGCATCCATCGTCGGCGGGCCGGCGCGATTCGGGTTGGCGACCGTGGAATTGGCGTCGGGGCGTTTTCGGGTTTACGAGGAAATCGGTGCGGGGCTGCTGGACGAGCTGGTCCGCATTCGCCCGGCTGAGATTCTGGTAGACGATGAACGTGAGTCGCCGTCCGGTGCGATTGCGCAGGAGTTGCAAAAGCTTTGCGGGACGAGTGTCGGCACGCGCGGCGGGCACGAATTCACCGAGAATCGCGCCGTCGATCGACTGTTGCAGCATTTCGGCGTTGCGACGCTAGAAGGGTTCGGCATCGAAGATGCGACCGCGTCCGTTCGGGCGGCTGGTGCGATTGTCGGCTACTTGAGAGAGACGCAGCGCACGACGCTCGCGCACATTACCCGTCTGGAGCCGCATCATCGCGCGGACACGCTGCTGATCGATCAGAATACGTGGCGATCACTGGAGATCGAGCGTACGTTGCGCGGCGGGGATCGATCGGGAAGCCTGCTGCACGCGGTGGACCGCACGGTGCATCCGATGGGTGCGCGCTGTTTGCGCAATTGGCTTTGCAATCCGCTGGTCGATGTGGAGGCTATCACCGCGCGGCTGGATGCGGTGGCGGCGCTGATCGAATCGGAGCCGGCGCGTACGAGAGTGCGTCGCGCGTTGCGCACATGTGCGGATGTCGAACGCATCACGGGGCGCGTGGCGCTGTGTCGGGCCGGCCCGCGTGATCTTGTGGGTCTGGGGCAGACGCTGGCGATGCTGCCGTCGATGCGCGACGCGCTGGAACCGCTCGATCCACCGTTGCTGCGAACGTGGCGGTCGGAACTGGAAGGCCTGGATGCGCTGCATGATCTTCTGGGCCAAGCTTTACGCGACGATGTTCCGATCACCATTCGCGAAGGCGGCATCATTGCCGATGGGTACAACGCCGAGCTTGATGAACTGCGTCACATTCGCAAGAACGGCCAATCCTGGCTGGCGGAGTATCAGCGCAAGCAGATCGAAGCGACCGGCATCTCGACGCTGAAGGTTGCCTACAATCGCGTATTCGGGTTCTACATCGAGATATCCAACATTCACCGCGAACGCGTGCCGTCGAACTATGTTCGCAAGCAAACTATCAAAGCGGCTGAACGCTACATCACGGACGAGCTGAAGGTTTACGAAACGAAAGTGCTGACGGCTGAGGAAAAAGCCAACGAGCTAGAAACACGATTGTTTGAACAACTGCGCGATGAGGTGAGCCGGCAAATCCCCGTGTTGCAACGGGTGGGGCGTGCGCTTGCGCAGATCGACAGCGTGGCAGGTTTCGCGGAGCTGGCGGTCGAGCGTCGCTACACCAGGCCCACGGTGACCGGCGGGACGGAAATGACCATCGTGGACGGTCGTCACCCTGTATTGGAGCAAACCATTGCGGACGGTTTCGTGCCGAACGATGCTCGTTTGGACGACGGCTCGCGCGTGTGGATCATCACAGGCCCGAACATGTCGGGCAAAAGCACGTTCATGCGGCAGATTGCGCTGCTGACGTTGCTCGCACAGACCGGCTCGTATGTGCCGGCGGGGGAGATGACGCTTGGCGCCGTGGACCGTGTTTTTGCGCGCATCGGTGCTTCCGACGAAATCACGCGCGACAAGAGCACGTTCATGGTCGAGATGACCGAGGCTGCCAACATCCTCAACAATGCCACCGAACGATCTCTGGTCATTCTCGACGAGATCGGTCGCGGCACAAGCACGTTTGACGGACTGTCACTGGCCTGGGCGATCACCGAGCACCTCGCTTCGCAACAAAAGTGTCGCACCTTTGTGGCGACGCACTACCACGAGTTGATCGACTTGGCGGACGAGTTCAACATCGTCGCCAACTACAATGTTTCGGTACGCGAGTGGCCTGATGCGAAGGAAGAGTCCGAGCGCATTATTTTTCTGCACAAGATCGTGCCCGGCGGGAGCAATCAGAGCTACGGCCTGCACGTGGCGCGGATGGCTGGCGTGCCGGTCCCGGTCGTCCAGCGTGCGAATGCGATTCTCGAACAATTGCAGGGCGGCTTCGAGCACCGTCGGCCCAAAGCTGTTTCCGCGCCACCGGCCCAATCAGCCCAACTGTCTCTGTTTGCCGAGACGTCGCACCCGGTAGTCGAGCGCCTCCGATCGATCGATCCCGACCGCATGACCCCGCTCGAAGCGCTGCAACTGCTGAACGAGCTTCGGCAAGCCGTCGACGGTCCATAGCGGCTGGAGGGTGCATCCCATTCTGGGTGCCACGGTCTGGCGCAGCCAGGCCGTGGCGTTCCGCAACTCCCACGGGCTACCGACTGCGCCGGTAGCCCGTGTCACCCCGCACTACGAATTGCCACCCGTTTTGGGGTGCCCCTGCGGCTGGTCGTGGAAGGTGTCGCGACTTGTCAGGTTGGTGGTTTTCGTGTTAGATCGGGTGAGGCGAGTTTTCATCGGCTTGGCTGCGTGAGACGATGCGTCGGACAATGGTTCGGCGTCGCCGGTGGTTTGATAGATTCATAACGATGTGCGTAAAAGTGAGAGACGCCATGTTGACCCGATGCCTGTCCGTTTCGTTGATGTTGGCTGCCGCCTGGTGCATTTCCGGTTGCGGAGATGAAGAGGGGCCTTCGCCCGAGGAAAAGTGGGGCGAGGAAACTCAGTCGGTTCGCGCGATGATCTTTCGCGACGGCACGGTGGTGCGCGCCATCAACGCATTCAAGATGAACTCCGGACGCCTTCCGTCAAAAGCGGAAGGCCTCGCCGCACTCATCAAAAGGCCCAAGGGGCTGGACCCGGGACTGTGGAAAGGCCCGTACCTCGACGGACCGGAGAGCTACACGGACATGTGGGGCAATGAGTTGAAGTACCGCTACCCCAGCAAGCCATTCGCCGACGATAAGAATTTGTTCGACGTATGGAGTGCGGGCCCCAACGGCAAGGATGACGGCGGCGAAGGCGACGACATACTCAATCACAACGTTCGCTAGCGCGAACTCAATCTGTGCGTAGCGAGTCGCGGAGGTCGTCGCCGTCCGGTGGCGATTCCTCCAGGCCGGACGATTGACGCAGGGCTTCGATGCGGTCGAGTTGGCGCTCGAGTTGCCGCGTGCGAACGCCGGTGAGATCATCGAACTGCTTGCCGGCTTGTGCGATGGCACGGCCCATCTTGTCCACCGTCTCGCAGAACCGACCCCATTCCTTTTGAAACCCGCCCAGAAGCGCGAGAATGTCGCGTGATGCCAATTCCAGACGGAAGTTGTCGACAGCTTGGCGAATGACAGACAGTACCGCGTAAAGCGTGAGCGGCGAGCAAAGGACGATGCGCTGTTTGACGCTGTCGTCGATCAGGTTGCGGTCGATTTCGTGCAGATAGCCGTAGACCTGCTCGTTGGGAATGAATACCAGCACGCATTCAACCGTGCCGCCCTCGGGGTCGATGTACTCGCGCGTCGTGACGGACTTGAGATGGTTGCGCACGTCGCGCATGAAGGCGGCTTGAAACTGTCTTTGCTGACCCGCGTCGTCTGTGTCGATGGCCCGAAGGTAGTTGTCCAGAGGGAATTTCACGTCGGCGTTGAGCTTCAACCCGCGCGGCAGAAGAAACGTGAAATCGGGAATCTTTCCGCCGTCGGTTCGAGTCTGTTTGTGATAGTTCACATTCTCGACAAAGCCAGCCAACCGGAGCACATCCTCCGCCATCCGTTCGCCCCATTGCCCGCGGCGTTTGGCGCTGGCCAGCGCTTCGCGCAGGTGGCTCGTTGTTTCGTACAGTTTTCCGGTGGCCTCTGCCGTTTTGACCAACTCAGTCTTGATGGATCCAACGCTTTCGCGGCGCTCTTTGTCGCTGGAATGCGTTTGATCGCGCAATTCCTTGAGCCGCTGGTTCATGTCCACGAGCGTCGCGTCGATGAGCTTCTTTTTGGTCTCAAGCTGCTCCGCGCCAAGCCCGCTCTGCTGTTCGAGTCGCGTCTTGGCCAGCTTGAGAAACTCGTCCGTATTCTTCGACAGGGCTTCGTGCGACAATGCGGCGAACGTGGTCTTGAGCTGCTCGACTGCCGACTCGACCTTCGAACGGCTGCGCTCGGCTGATCGCCGGGCCACCACCATCGCCACCCCGCCACCAGCCACAGCGCCGACCACGACACCCACAACAAGCCAAAGTGCTTCCGTCACGATATTGGTTCCCTTGTGACGCTCAATTGTTCGCGGACGCATGGAAGCGGTTTATTCGCTTCATCAAATAATAAGCTTCCCGTTGCATTTCGTTTTGGCGTCATTCCTCCGTCCGTTCCTGCCAGCATTCCTCCGCCACAGTCAGCTCAGCCTTGATCGAATTGACCTGCGCCCGCAGGTCTGCCAGTTTGTCCGGGTCGCGGTAAACCTCGGGCGAGGCGAAGCGCTCGTTCAGCTCAGCCACCCGCTCCTCGCGTTCGATAATGTAGGCTTCGATGTCTCCGACGGACATACTGTCGAATTCCGACGTGTGCGAGGACTTCTTCCCCGGCTTGCTTTTCTTTGCCGCCGACTTGGGATTGCGCTTTTTCTTGTCAGCCTGTTCGATCGCCTGCTTACGCTCAACCTGTTCGAGGTAGTAGGAATAGTTGCCGTTGTAAACGATGCCGGATTCGGGGCGAAGGACCAAAATGCGGTCCGCCATGCGATCGAGAAAGTACCGATCGTGGCTGACCGCGAGAATCGTCCCCGGAAACACGCTCAGCGACTCTTCAAGGGCTTCGCGCGAGGCGATGTCGAGGTGGTTGGTCGGCTCGTCCAGAACGAGCACGTTGGGGGCGCTGAGGATGAGCTTGAGCAGCCGCACGCGGGATTGCTCACCACCGGACAGCTTGCTGATCGGTTTGAATACGTCGTCGCCGGTGAATCTGAATCGCCCAGCGTACGAACGCACTTTCTGCTCGGTCAGCTCGGGGCAAGTCTCGTGAACGGTTTCGAGCACGGTCATGTCGCTGACCAGTTCAACCGAATCCTGTGCATAGTAGCCGATCGTCATCTTAGGCCCGAACTCGACGCTGCCCGCGTCAGCCTCCAACTCGCCCACGATGATCTTGAGCAGGGTCGATTTGCCCACACCGTTAGACCCGGTGATCGCGAAACGCTCAGCGGCGCGGATCTGAAACGACACGTTGTCAAAAAGCTGCTTCTCTCCGAACCCCTTAGCCAACTCGTCCACACGCAAAATGGCTGACTCGGACACTTTCACGTGGTCGAACTTGAATGGAACCGGTTTCGATTCGGTGGCCCGTTCGGTCTCGAATTCACCGGCAGCCAGCCTGCGTTCCAAACGCGTGCGACGCCCTTGGGCCTCTTTCGTGCGCTGCCCAGCCAGATGTTTGGCGATGAACGCCCGCTCCTTTTCGATGAAAGATTGATCTTCCTCGAACCGGCGTTGACGTGTGAGCAGGCGCATCTCCCGCGTCTTCGCGTAGTTGCTGTAGTTGCCGGGAAAGCTGGACGTGCGGCCATGGTCCATCTCGACGATGCGGTCAGCCACCCGGTCGAGCAGGTAGCGATCATGCGACACGACGACGGCACCGCCGGAATGACTTATCACGAATTTCTCAAGCCAGCGTACCGCGTCGATATCCAGATGATTCGTCGGCTCATCGAGCAGGAGATACGTGCTGTCCTTGAGCAGCAGCTTCGCCAGCGCTGCCCGACACTTCTGCCCGCCGGAGAGCACGGAAACCGACAGGTCGTGGTCGGCCTCGGTGAAGCCCAGCCCGCCGAGAATCTCGTTCATGCGCTGCGTAAAGGTGTAGCCGCCTTCGACCTCGAACCGAGCGTGCAGCCGATCCAGCTTGCCCATCAAATCGTCCTGCTCCGAACCGTGCGGTGCGGCTGCGATGCGATCGGACAGGTCATGGATGCTCGTTTCGAGGGTGAGCAGGTCTTCGAAAGCGCTGCCGACTTCCTCGTGCAGCGTCCGCTTCGGTTTGATGTCCGGCTCTTGCGAAAGGTACCCTATGTCGAGGCTCCGCATGCGGACGATATTGCCCGTATCCGGCGGGAACTGGTCGGCCAGCAGCCGCAAAAGCGTCGTTTTTCCGCATCCGTTGGCCCCCACCAGCCCCACGATTTCGCCCGGATTCAGCTCGAGCGTCACGCCGGCCAGGACGATCTGCGGGCCGAACTGCTTGGTCACTTGTTCCACACGGATGGCTGCCATGCGGGCTAATGTAGCAGCCGCACGAGCCGATCACAATTCGCCGCCGCCGAACCGTGGGGAGCCGCATCGATTTTCTGAATGTCAATCAATTGTTGGCGAACGGAGGTTTTGAGAGTTACTGTGTGGATGATGGCTGATAATTACGACTTCATGGTTCGCCAGGCGGTGGAGGGTGACAACAACGCACTGACCGCGTTGCTCGCGAAATGCGGGCCGGCTGTGCGTACCCGGCTAAAGATAAGCCGGGCATTTCGTTCTTCGGTCGATGCAGACGATGTGATGCAGGTATCCTATTTGGAGGTGTTTCTGCGCGTCAAAGAGCTGCGCGCACGCGACTTCGATCGATTCACCGCTTGGGTGGGTCGCATCGCAGAGAACAACTTGCGCGATGCGATCCGGGAACTCGAACGGGCCAAGCGGCCCAGTCCGCACAGGCGGGTGGCCCCGTCGAAGCCGGAAGAATCGGTCAGCATGCTTCTCGAACAAATCGGGATGACCTCCGCCGGTGGCAGCAGGCAGGCGTCCGGCAGGGAATCGAACGTGCTGCTTGACCAGGCGGTCCGTCGCCTGCCGGAGTCGTATCAGAACGTCATCCGGTTACATTATTATGGGGCGTTGGATGTTCCCGACATAGCCGACAAGCTCAATAAGTCTCGCGGGGCAATCTACATGCTCATCGCCCGCGCCCAGGAGCAGCTTCGCGAAGCATTGGGCAACACATCGAATTTTTTTTCGTAATCGTGCGTGACATTCGCGGGTTTTTGTCGCCAAGCGGGTATGGACCTGGGTCAACAGTGTGACGGAGCAAATGCGATGAGAAACAAATTCCGCAACGATTCAAACATTGATCTGCAACTTATCAAGGTCGCCCGGCGGGAGGCGGCGGTCATCCCTCCCGGCGTATCGAGTCGTATGATGCTTGCTTCCACCAGCGCCGACGAATCATGTGCGCGCGAAGTGCGTCTGAATTCACTTTCCGGCTACCGAATTCTTCGTGAAATCCACCGCGGCGGGCAGGGTGTTGTCTATCAGGCCATCCAGGAAACGACGGAACGACTTGTCGCGATCAAGATTCCCAGGGAAGGCCCCTTCGCGGACAAACTGGAACGCGGACGTTTCGCGCGTGAAGTGCGCATTCTTGCTCAACTCAGACATCCGAACATCGTCGCGATCCACGATACGGGCCAGACGTCGGGCAGCGAGTACTTCGTGATGGACTACGTCGAAGGCCAGCCGCTCGATGTTTACGTTACGAGTCGCGTGTGCAGCATCGAGGAAACGCTCTGTTTGTTTCGCAAGATTTGCGATGCGGTCGCCGCCGCCCATCTGCGCGGAATCATTCACCGCGACCTCAAACCGGGAAACATTCGTGTCGACGATAACGGCGAGCCGTATGTCCTGGATTTCGGCTTGGCCAAAGTCGAATCAAACGATGAAACACAATCCGTTCTGACGCAAACCGGGCAATTTATCGGCTCGCTGCCGTGGGCTTCGCCGGAGCAGGCCCAAGGCGTGCCGGGCGATGTGGACGTCCGATCAGACGTGTATTCACTGGGCGTTGTGCTCTATCAAATGCTCACCGGGAAGTTCCCCTACACGGTGATCGGCAGCACACGCGACGTGCTCGACCGCATCATCAATGCGGAACCGATACGCCCACGATTGATCCGCCGAGGCGTGAACGACGAAGTAGAGACAATCGTTCTAAAGTGCATCGCAAAGGATCGCGCCCGACGGTACCAGACGGCAGCCGAATTGGCGGCTGACGTCGGTCGATACTTGGCGGGAAAACCGATCGAAGCCAAACGCGACAGCCTGTGGTACGTCGCCCGCAAGAGCTTGCGCCATCACCGTGTCGCAGCCGGTTTTCTCACCGTCGTGGCTGCGGCAATCATGTTCGGCGTGATCATGACGTATTGGACTGCCGCCGAACGGACGGCGAGATTCGTAGCCAACGAAAAATTGCTGATCGAGCGCTCCGAGAAAATCGAGGATCGCGAACGGCTTGGGCGGCTCATCAGTCTGATTGCCAATGGTGTAATGCTGGTGGATGAAGAGAAGGCTGCGGCCGAAGAACTGTTCGCCGACTACGCGCAACGCCTGCGCGCGGGCGAACTCAGCAAGTTCGAGGTCGAACAGATCGCGCGTTTCCTGACCACGATCGAAGTCCGAGGCCGAAAATTGACCAATCCCGAGGTCGGCCCTGCACTTTCGCTCAAGGTCGGGACGCGACGCGGATTCTGGCTGCCCGACATCGCTTTCGCGATCTCCGTAGAGCCGTTGCTCGACAATACAGCCGTAACGGAAGGTGTGAAAACGGCACAAGAAATGTACGCGGAACATGGCGGAGGAGTCAGTTCGGGCTGGAATTTGCGCGGGCAGGCTCCGGAAAATACGGTTGGATCGCACCTGCTGAGCGGAGAGATTATCGTGCGGTTCATCGAGCGCACGAGCCACATCAGCAACTGCTACACAAGGCCGTACGATGCAAGTGCGACGGATCGTGACCAGGCCCCAATCGTGTTGGCGGAGTGCAGGATTCCGATTCCACCCTTCCGATTTACGGTTTCCGAGTCGGTCAAGTCGGGTCTGGCTAGTTTTTTTGGCACTACGCCGCTTGTCGTTTCCGGGTGGTCCAATACTGATCCCATTGGCCGCTTTCCTGGAGGGCGACGAGGTTCATCATGCCGGCGGCGTTGGCGTGATCCCACTTCATGCCCGTAC
>JAJDDQ010000076.1 GCA_029260215.1 Phycisphaerae bacterium | reverse complement strand
AACAGAAATTCACCCCCGCACGGTCGAGGTATGGATCGCCGCCACGGTTGAAGGTAAGGAGGCTCAAAGGGTTCGAATTCGCGTCCTCCCCGTTCACAATTGGTGGACCACACCCCATCAGCACGGCCCTGATGGGCAATTCCATGCCCCGGATGTCGGTGACTACACAAACACATATGCATTTATTCTCTGGAAATATTCCAACTTACTAAACAGTATCGTGGATGCAGGTTTTGGTGCGTCTACGATATCTGCTGATCCCTGTGTGCCGTGTGGGCTTGGTTTTCCACCACCGTGTGTCGCTGCCTGTACGACAAGTCCATCGGACGATGTCACGTTCGGTACCGACACTTTCAGTGGTTCCGAGAATCGTACCGCCAGCATCATTGGGCACGAACTCGTCCATACCATTGGATTCTTTTTTCCTGAAAGCGAATGTACAGCTTACACATGGGAAATCGATCACCAATTAGAGACAGGCATCGATCAAGACATCGCTTACCTTCAGGACGTTCAGTTGAAACAACAGCAAGAATGCAAATGATGCCCCTTTGCGGAGTAGATGATGAAAATTTTCAGTTTATGCATACTCATGATTGCCTTGACTAGTGTTGCGCAGACTCCAGGCCAGGCTGGCCTTGGAGTCGATTCAAACAAGCGTACAATACCAAGCGTGCGTTGGCAAGGCAAGGTCTACACCGCCAACGACGTTGTACCGGTCTTGCTGGATTCCCTCCAAGATAGAGAAACGCCGACGGCACAACGCAAAAAGGCTCTAAACAAACTTAGCAGCCTAGGCAAATTGCTTAATGGGCACAATCGTCTTGATGAGCTATTGGCGCTTTATCCTCGACTTGAAACACAAGAGGAAAAGAGCGGTGTATTAGTGTGTCTAATCAAGTCGAAGGACCCGAGAGGATTGCCACTTTTTCACGCCGTTCTCAATCAAAATGCAGACCCTGTTTTCCAATTGTGTGCTGCTGGCGGCTTGGCTGAATGGAATGTTCGCGCTGGAGTCGAGAAGCTTGTTGATTTGCTCAATTCGGATATTCAATTGTCTCAGGGGCGATTCCTGGCCGACGAAGCCGCAAATCTTATTCGAGACTGTAACGCGAAAAATCACTGGGGTCTTCCGGAAAAAGAATTTATCGACGCGATTAAGAGCAACCCGGAGGTAGGCAGAGCACAACTTGTCTCCCAATTTCAAAAACAATGTCTCGAATGGCTTGCGCAACACCCGGAACGTTTCAACGACTGGAAACCTGGTGACCCGCCGCCGGAGGTCGATATTCGTCAATCACCTAAACAAGGTGGGTGATTTCTGACCTTCGTGGTTGGCGTGACTCCGGGTGAGGAGTGTTGCGGTGGCCGCTGTTGCCCGTCTGGCTCGTCGTGCCAGGATGCGGCTTTGCAGGTGTGTTGCGGCGGTAAGGTCGAATGCTGTGGCAGTACGTGTTGCGCGCTCGGCAAGACCTGCTTCAACCCGGAAATCAATCTTTGCTGTACGCCCGAGGCGGTCGAGTGCAACGGAACCTGCTGCGAACCCGGCAACGCCGCCTGCCGGCGGACCTGCTGCGACCCCGTGCTCGGTGGTGGGGGGACTTGCATCATCGAGCCGCTGGCTCAGCCGTGCTCGTTCGACAACGTGCCGCTGACGATGTCGGCTTGTCCGGGTGCCATCGTGACGTACCCCGTTACGCTGTGCAACAATGGCGCGTGCGACGCGACGTATCAAGTGAGTTGGTCGCCAGCCTTTTTTGTCGGCGGCGTGTCGGTTTTTGGGCCTTCGTCGATCGCGGTCGCGGGCGGTGGTTGCTCGACGTTTGATCTCACCGTTATAGCCCACGCCTTGACCGATCCGATGCTGACGCTCGATCTCACGCTCACGGCGGAGAATCGCGGCGGTGAAACGTGCGGGGCGGCGACGGTTACGCAGTGTTCGGCTATCATTCCCATCGATATACTCAAAATTCAGCTTGATTTCGGGTCTGTGACGGAACAGAATGAATTGGATCCGGGCGGTTTTCTGTGCCTGAACGACGACGATGACAACGGAAACGACGTGCCGGACAAGGACGAAACCGGCTCCACCGCCGGGGAGGACGACCTCGTGCCGCTGACCATCACGGCTGACGGGACTTTGCAAGGCACGCTGACGCTGAGCGCCGCGGCTGGCGCGGGTCGCATCAAGCTGTACGAGAACGCGGACCGCAGTCTTCCCGTAACGCTGCCGCAGACGTGGCAGTTGGGCGGTTTGCCGAAGACGTTCTTCGTGACGTATTACGTCGAGGGCGTCGACACGAGCGAGTCAGCCACAAACAACTGCGTCTTGCCGAGAGACTTCACGGTTCCAGGCAGTTCTGGCCTTCGATTTACGCGACGTGAAGGTTAGCTGGTTGGCTCGTCGTTCCCCGGCTCCACCTTGGGGGCGAGGGCCATGATGGCTTTGAAGATTCTTTGGCTGGCGGCGTCGAGACTTTTTTTGTCTCTGGTGCCCGAGAACTCGGAAAGGTCCACGGGGGGGCCGAAGACGATGCGTGCCCGGTGTCGGCCGAAGAATTCTTTGACGATCGACCCTCTGTTGCGCGTTCCCCCGATGTAGGCCGGCACGACGGTGGCCCGGGTCTTGAGGGCGAACATCGCGACGCCGTTCTTGAGTCCGCCCGGGGTAGCGCCTCGGATGCCGCCCTGAATGAAAATGCCGACCACACTACCACCTCTGAGCGTTCTGATAACCTCTTTCATGGCTCCGACGTCGTGTTCACTGCGTCGAACCGGGATGCACTCGCCGACCTTGATGAAATGGCCCGCCACGGGGAGGTTGTAATACTCCGCCGCGATCATGAACGATATGGGCCTGTAGCCGCATGCGCAGTGAATGAGCAGGGGGTCGATATAGCAGGTGTGATTGGAAGTGATGATGACCGGCCCCTTCTCGGGGATGGTGCAAGGTCCGATACGCCTGAACCCCCACTGAAAATGCGCGAAGAATTGGGTGAGGTTGCGGTAGAAGGCGTAGAGTCTCCGTGAGGACGTTCGCCCCAGGCGAATGAAGAGTGACATCATTCCCACGACAAAAGTCAGGAGGGCGATGGCCAGCAGGATGTACCCGGACCATGCGTCGATGCCCCCCCATTTCGGGATACCCAGCAGTCCGGTGGCGAGCAGCAAAGCGCCGTTGGTCGTCAGATCGAGAATCCCGAAAACGCGACCGCGATACCGATCAGGCACGATCTTCTGCAACAGCGCGTTGTAGCTGATGACGATGGCGATGCCGAAAAACCCGGCGAAGAACGTCGCGACCGCTCCGATGGCGCAAGCCGTTTCGGGAGACCACAGGCCGAAGGTTGTCACCGCCAACATCGTCATTGAGCCGGACACACCCACGAAGCCCCACGTGATGGCGTATTGGCTTCGCAGGGTGTTGCCGAGGAGCAGGACCACCACGGATGAGACGGCCATTCCCAGGCCAATAAGGGCTGGGAATCGCCCGATGGTTTCGAACGTGCCGTGGTACGCATTTTTGACGATCGCGGGGAGGACACTCTTGACCGTCGCGCCAGCGAACCAGAATACGACAGCCAATCCCAGCAACTCGACCACGCGTCGGTGTGCCCGCAGATAACCGAAGCCTTTCCGCATGGTGGTGACGAACGGCTCGCGGTGGATTTTGGCTCTTTCGGACGTTTTTTCGCGCGGAAGGACGATCATGAAGAGGCAGCAGGCGCTGGCGGCGAAGGTTCCCGCGTCCATGAGGAACACTTCGTTTATGTAGCCCATGTCCGCGAGCTTGCCGCCGAACATGAGGGCGAACATGGTGGCGATCATACCCAGCCCGCTGATCATCGCGTTGGCGGGCACGAGCAGTTCGTGTCGCACTAGCATGGGGACCATGGCGGAGCGGGATGGGGCAAAAAGGGCTGCGAAGATGCCGAGAAACGCCAACGGTGCCAGCGGCCCCCAATCAGAACCGAGGGTACGCCTGCCCAACTCGATCAGTGCGGCGAATGCAAGCATGATGGCTGCGCGGGCGATGTCCGCGACGATCATGATGCGACGTCTCGGAAAGCGGTCCGCCAGCGCACCCATCAACGGTCCGAATAGAAAAAACGGAACCATCAAGAGGAAGGTCATGCGCGCCTGAATGGGCGTGACGTCGACGACATCGTTGAGGGCGTCGAGCTTGGCGAGGATGGCCATCTCGGACAGGTTGTCACCCATCGAGCTGATGCCGTACGCGCACCAGAGCATGATGAAGTTTCGATTGCTCAGCAGCGCCTTGAAGGTGGCCAACACACGATTCGCTTAAAAAAAAGCATAGAAATTCCCGAGCACGTTTGCGGGGCATTGAAACCGAGGCTCGCACGTCGGGCAAGGGGGGCGCAGGCGGTCTTGCGAATCGCGGCGATCGCGTACTTTCCGCGTTTTTCATCGCGCATGCGTATTTTTTGCGGAACGAGCGCTCGCGTGTTGAGAAACCAACCGAGTGGCGGTCGCGTGTGCGAACAGGACGAAACCGTCCGAACTTGGCGGCCTTTCGGCTAAAGTCACCCGCCTGCTAAGCTCATTTACTTAAAGCGTGCGCACGGTCGTTCCGATGATTGCCCAGATGAAGTTTTTAGGCACAGTCACGTCAGAACAACGGAGATAGTCAAATATGGCTACGTACAAAACAGGCAGTTGGGGATCATCGCGTTCGACGTCTCGGACATCGACACGCACGACGACTCGTCGCCCGGCCCCAGGGTATCAGTCCGTTTGCAACAGTTTCACGAACAAGATTTCGTCGTACAAGCAGTTGACGTCGCAGGCCATGGGACCGGCTCGCAAGAGTCGTCCGTCGCCGGCGTCGCTGAACAGCTTCTCGAAGTGGATCGAAAAGGGTGCGGTGGTCCAGAAGGTCAGCGCGACGCAGCTTCGCAAGTGGTCGAGCAGCAAGCAGGCGTTCAAGTCGACCGCGTCGGCCAAGAGCTGCATGGAGCATCGCTTTGGCAAGGGTGCGATCAAGGCCGTCATCCCGAACAAGACGGGGGGTTTCCTCGTCGCGACCGCTTCCACCTGGAAGGGCAAGAGCTTTCATTTTCCGAAGTAAGGCGCCATCAAGCGCTGTGAACGCTTTTCGGTAGGTGTTCACCCGTCGAAGCGGGTGCTGAATCAAGTTAGATACCGCCGCACGGCGGGACGGACGTGACAAGCCTTCAAGAGGCGGCCTGGGTTCCAAACCCAGGCCGCCTCATTTTTGATAGGACCATCGCGTGCTCAATGGCTGCTCCCTGCTGTTCGAGCCGTTTCGATCCAATCGCAGCGAGCAGCACGCTTCAGTGCGCACCCATTTTCCCAAAGTCGAGGCCGCAAACCGCTATGCCGGAGTTGGGCGTGCGTGTTGCGAAAGCGGGGCATCGGGTGGACACTTGGTGTGCGACAAGATGAGGCTGGCGTGCAGGGATTCAGGCATCCGACGCGCGAAACAGCCACGGTTCGGAAAAGGGTGGGAATAATGGGCAGGCGACGACGGAGTTTCAACGACTACCGGGACGATTTCCGCGTGTCTTGTGCGTACCGATTGCGGCCCGCCGCGTTCCGAAAGCGTCTTGCGATGCTTGCAGCCTTGTTTATCACGGGTTTGGCAAACGGGCAGGACCTGACCGACGAGCAGCGCGTTCCGAAAGTGGTGGAGACATCGCCCGCATTCGGAGCACGCGACGTCGATCCGGGTATCACCGAGATTCGCGTGGTGTTCGATACGCCGATGAGCCGCGACGGATACTCCTTTGTCGGGGGCGGGCCGGAGTTTCCGCAGGTCTCGGGCGGAGCGCGATGGGTGGACGCTTACACGTGCGTCCTGCCGGTGAAGCTCAAGCCGGATCATCTCTATCGATTTGGGATTAACAGCAAGCGTCACAAGAACTTCCGCAGCGTTTGGCACGTACCTGCCGAGGTGCTGGCGTGCGAGTTTCGCACCGGCGGCCTTGCGGGGGTCGAGCGCGATCCGCAAGAGCAGAAGCGGTTGAACGTGAAGGCGTTCGACGCGCTGTGCGACGCGGTGCGAAACGGGTATTCCTACAAAGAACTCCGGCAGATCGATTGGGAACGCTTGTTCGCGGATCATCGTGACGACGTTGTGGGGCAAGAAAATACGGGAGCGTGGACCCGGGCTGCTGCGGCGATGCTGGGGGCTGCCCGCGACGTTCATCTGTTCCTCGAACTTGACGGTTCGCGGTATCCGACAGTCGTGCGAAACGTTCAGCCGAACTGGTCCCGCGAGGGTATCGCCAGCCGGGTGGCGGATATCCGCTGGATCGGCGGACGGTCAGCCGTTGGGCACCTGCCGGGCGGCATCGCGTATGTCTTGATCGGGACATGGTCGGCCGACGCGAGTGCTCAGATTGACGAGATTGAAGCGTTTCTTGGCGGCGCTTCGGGCGCGAAGGGCGTCGTGATCGACGTCAGACCCAACGGCGGGGGGAGCGAGACCCTGGCGCAGCGGTTGGCTGGCTGGTTTGTCGATGAGCCGGTTGTCTACGCGTCGCACACCTATCGGCACGGGCCTCGCGAGACGGACTTTACCCCCGTGCGAAAACGTACGCTCCAGCCCGATCGCGAAGGGCGTCGATTTGCGGGGCCGGTGGCGGTTTTGATGGGTCGGAAGTGCATGAGCAGTTGCGAGGCGTTCCTGCTGATGATGAGGCAAGTGCCCTCAGCCACACTCGTCGGGGAGCGATCCTTCGGGTCGAGCGGGAACCCCAAGGCCAGGCATTTGCCGAACGGTGTGCTTGTTTATCTGCCGAGTTGGAAGGCGATGGACGCAGCTGGCCTCCTGTTCGAGGGGAAGGGCATTGAGCCGGATGTCGTGATTCCCCATGCGGGCGTCGATTTTTCCAAGGATGACCCTGTGCTGGACACGGGGGTTGTGGCTATCAAAAAATCGCTGAATCCAAAGCAATAGCAGGCCGTGCCTATTGGCCGAAGGCGCGTTGAAACCCACCGTAGTCGACGAAGTCCACATCGTTGTCCTTATCGAAGTCGAAGGTTTCGCAACCCGCCGGCGGAGGCAGATTCGGATCGCCGGTGCAGTTTGTGAACGCGTTGAAGTCGAACAAATCCACATCGCCGTCGCCATCCCAGTCGCCGGGCGTCGGGCTGGCGGACATGGGGGCACACGCATCGAGGAAGATTTCATCGAAATCGCCCGGCAGGAACAGGCCGACGGTGGCGGGGCGTGTCTCGGGAGCTTGATCCGCGTCGAACCAGAAGTTGTACAGGGCTCCCCAGCGGAGTGCGTGATCGCTGCCGCCGGCGACGCGCCACGAGGCGAAAGACGGGTCAGCCGCCGCGTCGAACTCCCAGTCCTGATTATCGTAGACCTCCCCAGAGTGGTAGTCGATGTCGGAGAAGCCGACGTTGGTCAGCGTTGTTTCGGCTGAAAAAGGGATACGCAATTCAGCCGCTGCCCGGTTTGAGTTCATATTGTAAAGCGCGTATTCGTAGTGCCACGCGCCATCGCCTTTGTCCGTGCAGCGTGATCCGAGGATGAATCGGCCGTCATCAGGAACGTCGTATTGAGAAAGGAGCACGCTCGGGTCGGCGGCCTGCCACGCGAGGATGGCGGGTTGCTCGCGAAAGGTGCTGCCGGTCAGGAAGAGATTCCATCCTCCAAACGTCATGTTGGTAACGAACATACGACGGTAGGAGACGTTGTTGAAATGGTTGCCAGCCAACGTGTCGTCGGGCGTGATGTATTGCCCTTCGACGAAGTAGAGCGCTCCGTCGTTCATGCCGGGGTCGAAATCGTCGTTGTGGACCTGGATTCGTTTGTAAATCGTGTCACCGCTTTGGCCCAGCGTGGCGTAGGGAAACGGAAAAACGCCCGTGGAGGGGTTGATCTCGGATCGCTGGCCCATCCCGCCGAGGCCTTGAAAGCCCTCTTGAAACCCGTTCCAGGCGGTGGTGTAGATGTCGGAGCAGCCCACACCCAGCATCTGGTTTGTCGCGGGAGGTGTGCACGTGCAGCATGTCTGCCCGGTGATTGCTAGAAAACCGTGTTTGGCCCAGCTCATACCGATCTGCGTGAATCTACCGTCCCGCAGGCGGTACATCTGCTGTGCGATGACGGGGTGCTGGTTGGTGTCGGCGTCCCAGGCTGCGGGTTCGTCGCCGACGTTGCATGCGTCCGTCGCAACCGCGTAGGCGGCGATGGAGCCTACGTTTCCGAATTTCACGATGGCCGGTAGCTCGCCGACGATGACATCCGGGCCGACGGCGTCTGAGCATCCGTCGCCGCTTGAGGGTGTCGCGTTCAGCCAAGCCGCCAGCAGGAAAATTCCGAAAATAAAGTTCTGGCGCATTTCTTCTTTCCCCCGATCCTGGTGAGGTATCGCATTAGATTGTAACCGTTTGTCGCGAAAATCCAAAAACATGAAAGGAGGCGACATGTTTTGACCGTCAATTGAGACGAAGAGGTTTGACGGGAAACGATTTGTATCGGACGGTGAACGTGCGGGGTGAGCCTTTGAGAAAATCTGCTTATCGCGACTGGGAAACGGCGGCTGACTTGGTTGGCCGGGATGGTGGCCGGGTCGCGCTTGGGAGTTACCAGCTATGCACGTTATGGGCGCCGATGCGGGCGGCTGACAGGCAATCGGTTCGTTCGATCGGTGGCGGACCGTATGCCGATCTGGGGGGCTTACAGAATGAAAGACGGTGAGAGCGCGGGTTTGATAGGCTGCCGGTGGTGTCGCTGCATGCTCGGCTGGCGGCACGCGGATGGGCGGGCGGAGTTGAGCGCTCTGCGGGCGATTCAGATGGACGATGGCCAATACGCCTGCGTCGCCTGCTGGGGTATGCGGGTCCGAAAACATCAGACGACGAAGAAATCGCGTCGCGCGCCGCCGCGCGTACCGACTGCATAAGGCGATGGCAGGCGGTGTTGCCTCCCTATCCGTCTCGGCGTTTGGCGGGCCGATCCTTCAATCTGACGACAAATCGAAGCCCGGACCACACATCGTCAATAGCGCACACCTTGTTGTCGACCAAGCCGCTTTCAAGAACGATTCGGCGCACGACACAGTCGCTCAGGTCGGTCCTGACTCCGGAGGATTTCTTAGGCCAGGCGATCCAGAGTCCACCGGTTGGCGTGAGCCGTCGAGCGGTTTTTTCAATTCGTCGGATCAAGTCTCGTTCGGAGCGCGCAAACCAGACGATTACGTCAAAGGGCTTCTGACCGAGCAAACCTGTTACGATTTCGACATCCTGCGGTAGCGGAGCCAATTGTCGTGGGAAATCGTCCGGAGCGGCGACCAGAGCAACCCGGTGCATTGGTTTGATGCCGAGTTTTTTGGGCAACGGCGTTCCCGAATAGCCTGCCATTTCCTGTCTCTCCAAGAGCGTTGAGCCTGCGGATCGTTTCTTTTCAAGGATTGTGTGCCAATCCGGTGTCGCTGGAAAGACTTGATCGAGTCGTTCGTAGCGGACACGATGTGGGGGAGATCATGGCACGTTCAGGAGACGCTGGTGTTGAAGTGGACAATGATTGCGGCGGGCGGGGCGGCGGGGACGTTGTTGCGCTACGCTGTTTCGGGTTTGGTGCAGCGTTGGGGTGGAGAGACGTTTCCGTTCGGCACGTTGGTTGTCAATTCGATTGGCTGCCTGTTGATCGGGTTTATCGGGGGCGTGGTGTTGACCGGCACGGTCCTGTGGCGCGAGGAGTATCAGGCGGCTGTGATGATCGGACTGCTCGGTGGTTTGACGACGTTTTCGAGTTTTGGCTGGGAATCGCTGTCGCTGGCGCGCGATGGCCAGCTTGGTTGGGCGATGGGCAACATTGCGTTGAACAACGGCATCGGTTTGTTGGCGGTCTGGATTGGGTATCGGGCGGCTGTCGCGACACAGGGGGTTTGAAATCGTGAAGACATCCGATCAGGGGTATCTGTTACGCGTGTTCGTAGGTGAGCGTGATTCGTGGGAAAACCGGCCACTGTATGAAGCGATCGTTTTGAAAGCGCGTGAGCTTCACATGGCGGGCGCGACCGTTCTGCGCGGATCGATGGGCTTTGGCGCGAAGAGCCGGATCCATACCGCCAAAGTACTTCGCTTGTCGGAGGACTTGCCGATTGTGATCGAAATTGTCGACTCACGCCAAAAGATCGATGAGTTGCTTCCTCATATCGATGAGATGGTCGTTGAAGGTCTGGTGACGCTGGAGCGCGTGGAGATAATCTCTTACCGACCGGGTTTGTGACTTCGCCAATGTGTTACGATGACGAGGCAAGTGCAAGCGCGGCGTGTGGCGGCAGAGTTGATGATGGAATAGCAATCCCGCCTGACGCAAGGTCAGACGGAATTGCGATTCGACTACGCTAGTTGAACGTGGCCTGCAACTCTACGAGTTTGCGCTGAGCTTCGATGCGTGCCAGGCGAATGACTTCGCCCAGTTGCTCAAGCGTCATGTCGCGAAGCCCAAGCCGCGACACCAGTCCGGACGGTCGCCCGACCGGCGCGCTGTGCGTCTTCTTGGTTACCTTGGCACGCGCCTTCGCCGCTTTGTCGGCAGCAGAAGCGTGAATGGTGCTCAAGTGCCGCGCGAGATGCGCCTGCATACCGAATACCCGTTCACATTTTGGGCAATTGAATGTGCCCTTCGCTCTTTTTCGACCCATTAGGCTTCTCCCTATTTTCTGGCCTATTCATTGGGACTTAAACAATCTCCACATCCTGAATATACCAAGCACGCATGAGTGTGCAAGAGATAAATTCACTGAATGATCGTGGATCGTGATTCTGTATTTCGGGTGACGGGTTCCGCTGCATCTTGTGCGCGCGGATTGTTCAAGTCCTGCTCTGGTTTAAGCCGACGGCTCGCAGGGCGTATTCCCCCGGTGCCCGCGATGCCGGCTAATTGCATTGGCAGATGCAGTTGCATCGCTTGCCGGTCTCGCGGTTCACAGCACATATCGACTGCGTAAATGCGGGCAATCCCCTATCTTCGGTCCACGTAATGTCAGCCTGTGTCAACGATTTGAAGTGTCTCACGGAGTGGCTGGGCGTATGGCCAGTGGCGGAATGGCCGTTTTCTATTGATTCTCAGGAGTTGGAGCGGGGGTCATAGGGGATTGCAATTTTAGCTGTTCGAGGCGGCGAAAAGGGCGATACCGGTTGCCAATGCGGTGCCCGCGAGTACGGCGAGGGCTATCTTAACCCAACTGAACGGGCGATCGCCCTGGACTTCACCTGTTACCGCGTTGACAAGAATCTGGAAAGTTTTCTGTTTGTAACGATAGGCCAACATCCACAGAGGCAGGAGCAAGTGCTTGTAGGTGACGGCGTCGACGCTTGTCCGAACCGACAGAACTTTCTGGAGATTTCCGCCGATTCGCTGACATATTTCTTCCCGAATCAGAGAGTCTATTCGCTGCTTTGCCTGAATGAACCCGACATCGGGGGGCAGATCGTAAGTCATGGCCATCAGCCCCGCAAGCATTTTTTCATCAAACGGCACGGTGTCTTTCAAGGGCCACGGCTCAAGATCGCGAATGCGGTCGGGTGGGAATTTGCCTGCGGCGGGAACCAGAACATCGTCGAAAAACCGCTGGAATTGGCCTGAAACGGGCGTCCAGCGTATGCGTGTGACAGTGCGGCGATTCTTTCCGCTGCCGACCGTAACCATGTACGTCGTCCCGCGCATGCCGGAGAATTGCGTGTGCGTCAGAGAATCGAACGTCCAATAGGGCAGATACAGGCCGTTGAATTTTCCGTGCGCGCCCCGCCGTTTGAATTCATTGGGCGCGAACCACAAAGAACGTACCCAGGCGGCGAGGTTTTTCGTCGCGGTCTTGCGGTCAACCGTGAATGGCAGCAAACCGTCGGTGGGCACGCGGTTATCGGCTTGGTGGGCGTTTTCGAGCTGCACCGGACCGCCGCAATGGGCACATTCGCTGCTTGTGAGCGTTCCGGTGAATCGAATCTTCGCACCGCAAGCGTTGCATGATACTTCTTTCAAGCCGCGTTCGCGATCGGCACCGTGTGTGCCCCGCAGTTCCACCAGTCGCTCGATGAGGGCTGTGAAATCTTTTTCCACGACCTCGGCAGTTGGGTCGAGGTCAATCGATTCGGTGTGGCCGCAGAATGGGCATTTTAGCTTCTGAAGACCGATATGGAATGTAAGATCCGCCCCGCAACCCAGGCAGGGAAATACCCGGCCTTTGGCTGTTTCCGCCGAATCCGCACCACCGTCCTTGGGCGGGGCTGGTGGTTCGTTGGAGGAAATCGGTGTTGGCGCGTCCGGCATAGGGTTCTTGGGGCAATTGGTGCCGGCGTCAGCTCTTGGGCGGCGGCGGTGGGGTCATTGAAAACGACGCGGCGAGCGGTTGAACCTGTCCCGCCGGTGCCCAATCCTGCATTCCTGCGGTCCAGACCAGTGTTGTCGGTGTGAATTTCCCCTGAGCGGCAGCCGCACCAAACTGCTGGGCGTTGAGCGGGCCTTGTGTTAGACCGTCGATAGCGACGTGCCAGACAGGTTGACCGCCCGGAACCGGGGGTGGCGACGGGCTGCCTGCGTTTTGCATACCGTGCATCATCTGATTGGCCATCGCGAACCCCATGCCGAGTCCCATGCCTTCCGAAGCGCCTCCGCCGGCGGGGTTGTTGGCGGCGGCGGTCATGGCTGTGCCCATCTGGTATTGCTGGAATCGGTTCATGTCCCCGATGACGCCCATGCTGGTGCGTGTGTCGAGCGCCTTTTCGACCTCAGCCGGCAGGGAAATGTTCACGATGTAGAGCTGTGGTATGTCAAGCCCGTATTCGTCGTCCACGCGTTGAACCGTGGCGGTGCGGACCTCCTCAGCCAGCGACTGATAGTTGGCTGCGAGGTCGAGGGCGGCTATCTGTGATTTTCCGAGCACATCGGCGAGGCAGGAGTTGATGATGGAGCGGAGCAGTTCGGTGATTTCATCGGCTTCAAAGGATGCGTCCGTACCGACGAGTTCCTTGAGCAGCGCGCCGGGGTCGGTGGCTTTGATTGTGTAGGTGCCGAACGCGCGCAGGCGAATGGGGCCGAAATCCGGGTCGCGGAGCATGATGGGGTTGGGCGTGCCCCATTTCAGATCGGTGACCTGCGTTGTGTTGACGAAGTAAACCTCGGATTTGAACGGGCTTTCAAATCCGTGTTTCCAGCCCTGGAGCGTGCTGAGAATTGGCAGATTCTGCGTGGAGACCAGGTACGCGCCCGGTTCGAACACGTCGGCCAATTGTCCGCGATGGACGAAAACGGCCATCTGCCCGGGGCGGACGATGAGTTGTGCGCCGTTCTTGATCTCGTTGCGGTAGCGCGGGAATCGCCAAACGAGCGTGTCGCGCGTGTGGTCGACCCATTCGATGATGTCAATGAGTTCGCCGCGTAGCATGTCGAGAAGACCCATCGTCTACCTCCTTTTGTGTTCTGTCCGAACGCGTGTTGTATGCACCCCGTTATCGTCTCGCTACCCGATCGAATTGTCCAGGATATCGGAATCTGTCCCGAGGAATCGGAATCTGCCACTACATCTATTATGCCTGATTCTCGCACGATTGGCTGTTAGAACCTGAATCGCGGATTGTAACAGCTTCGTGCGATCCCGTAACAGCATCGGCGAGCCTGGAAACCCCGCCCCGAAAAAAGACTCTCATGTTGCGCTGCTCGCGATTCCATTCGGGTTGCGAACCAAAGCGAGCTTTCCTGCGGGCGTGGTGCGGGTTGGGTGTGCGTGTGCTGCGATTTTTGCGTAAGTAGCTTTGCTATCGACATTTGCGTTTCGCCAAGCCGGGCGTTCGGACTGCGGATGTTGAATTGACAGTGTTTGGGGCTGCGCTATACTGGCGGCGAATCCGGTCGGCGACTAACAGGCGCGGACCCCGTTCCGACCGGTTCGGCGCTTCGATTCTCCAACAGAAGGTGGCCTACGGACTGATGCCCGTCGGGAAAGCACGCATGCTTTGCGCGGCGCTGGTGGGGTTGGCTGGCGTTGCGGTCGGCCAACCGCTGGTGCCCTTGCAGGACGAAGTGGGTAGCCCCCTTTTGCCGACGGGGATATCCCGTGCGGGCGCATCGATTTCGGGGCAGTTGGCCTACCTTTTCGACGACGGTGATGCGCATGTCATGCACGTCGTCGGCGATTTCGAGATGGAAATTGGCGACCGTTCGCTGGCGGCGAAGCAGGCTATTGTCTGGATGACGCCGCGCGACTATCGCGGTCGCACGTATCACACCTTTGAGATTTTCCTTTATCGGGAGGCGATGGTTGTCGAGCCGGCTGGCACGGTGACGGAGGCTCCGCTTCTTTTCGTGACGCTGTCGAGTTTTGGTGAAGTTTTTCTTTCGGCGGATCGGAAGGCGTTCGGTTCGTCGGCGGACACGGCTGTCTATCAGGATGCGATGGCATTGCGGGATCGGGTGCGTGCGGGGCTGGTGGATACCGGGTCCGTCGAATCGCGACCTCCGCTGACGGTGACGCCCAAGCAGGTGGAGTCTCCGCCTGACCCACCGGAACTTCACTTCGACGCAGCCTCCACGACGCTCAAGGTGCTGGACGACGGCCGGCGCGTCATCGTCTGTGACGGTGGGATCAATCTTTCCCGTGGCGGGATCGGGCACGACTGGCTGGAGTTGCGGGCTGAGACTGCGGTCGTTTTTCTGCGGGCGGCGGATTCCGCAAAAGGTGAAGCGTCGTCGTCAGGATCGGGTGGGGGGGATCTGGAGTCGGTGTACCTCGAAGGGGACATTCGCATGACGTTCGGCGATCGTCGTGTGTCAGCCGAACGTCTTTACTATGATCTCGATCAGGATCGGGCGTTGATTCTGGATGCGGTGGCTCGTGCGGACATGCCGGGTACGAACGTTTCGATCGTGCTTCGTGCGGAAGAGATTCGTCAGCTTGGCAGTGGGGCTTTCGAGGCGACGGGGGCTGAGCTGACCACGAGTACGTATCACACGCCGCATTATCACATTGGTTCGAATCGCATCGTGGTCGAGGATCAGTCGGTCTCGAATTTGTTCGAGGATTCGGGCCGGTTCAGCCGATCGCGTTACCGCATCGAAAGCCCAACGTTCAATGTTTACAACACTCCGATTTTTCGTTGGCCTTCGTTGACCGGGCGTATGGGGGTGTCGGATCGGGCGTTGCGGCAGCTTGGCACCGGGTACGACGGCACGTTCGGGTTTCGCCTGGAGACGGATTGGGACTTTTTCAGTCTGGCGAGTTTGCAGGCACCGGACGGTTTCGACGCACGGTTGTCGCTGGATTTGTTGACGGATCGTGGTCCGGCGGCGGGTTTGGATCTGGACTACGAGCGCGACACCTACTTCGGGTACCTCGACAGCTACGTGGTCAACGACAGCGGGCGAGACAAGCTGGGGAAATTTCGTTCGAATCGCAACGATTTCGGTACGCGCGGGCGTGCTCGATGGCGTCACCGGCATTACCTGCCCGAGGATTGGGAACTGACGGTGGAGGCGTCCTACATCAGTGATCGGGCCTTTCTGGAAGAGTATTACAAGACGGAATTTGAAGAAGACAAGGATCAGGAATCTCTGATTTATCTGAAGAAACAGCGAGAGAACTGGGCATTTACGGCGCTGACGCAGTGGCGTACTAATGATTTTTACACGCAGGTTGAGCGATTGCCGGAATTGAGTTTTCGGGTTGTGGGTGAGCCGGTAGGAGACTGGGCGTCCTGGTACAGTGAGAATCGGGCGGGTCTTACACGTTATCGTGCGGCGGAGAAGGAGTTCTTCATTCTGATCACCGAAGGAACCGACGGTCCGTCGTCGTCCACGACTGCGCGGATCGATTCGCGCCAGGAGTTGAGCGTGCCGATTGATGTCGGGCCGGTGCGTCTTGCGCCGTTCCTGGTGTTGCGCGGTTCGGCGTGGGATGAGACGCGGTCGAACGATGCGTGGAGCAATTTGATTGTGGCTCAACCGGAGGGTGGGGCATCGCGGTTGTTTCTGTCTTACGGCGTGCGCGGGAGCATGTACTTTTCGAAGGTCTATCCGAATGTGCGTAATGAGGCGCTCGATATCAGCGGGATTCGGCATGTGATCAAGCCGGAGGTGGTGGCTTGGATGTCGCATTCAAATCGGGTGTCGGGCGAATTGTTTTTGAACGATCGTTCGGTGGAGGGTATTGACGATTTCGACGGTGTGAAAATCGGCGTGTCGCAGAAATTGCAGACCAAACGTGGTGGTCCTGACAATAGGCGTGTGGTGGATTGGATGACGCTGGATATTGAACTTGGGTTGTTCAACGACGGCCGGTCGCGTGATTTCACGAACGGGTATGTTTCGTACACGCGTCCTGAGAACAGCGTGTCGCGGAATTTCCTCAACACGTCGTACGTCTGGCGGATGAGCGATACGACGATGTTCCTGAGCGAGATGAACTACGATCTGAATGACGCCGAGATCGACATTTTCGACGTTGGTTTTCAGGTGGATCGGTCGCCGAGTTTGAGTTACGGCGTCGATTACCGGTTTATCGAGGAATCGAACTCGAACCTTCTTGGTTTCGGCATGACCTATCGGATTGATCCCAAGCACTCGCTGGCGTTGCGGGAACTGGTTGACCTGCAGAACGGCCGGCTGCTCGATTCGACGGTGGCGTATGTTCGTCGCTACCCGGGCTGGAACGCAGCCGTGATTTTCGAAATCAACGAAGCCGACGACAACGTGGGCGTGTCGTTCTCGCTTTGGCCTGAGGGTCTGCCGCAGGCTGCTTTGGGATCGCGCCGTTTTACGGGGCTGGCGGGAACCACGGTCATGAAGCCTGGGGGCTAAGAGCCTGTCGGGCTTCGACCCCAATCACATCACGAAACGGCATTCGAGACAGCCGTTTTCCGATCCGGGTATGCCACAAGGATCATCCGCATCCGCAGACTGCAGCGACACGATCCTCCGATTTCGATTCCGGCTTGGAGATTGGTAGTCCGGCCTGCGCGGGGAGAACCCCGAAACAGCCAAGACAAAGAGCATGTTTTTCGCGGATCACGGCAAAGGCGGCGGTGGGATTCGAACCCACGTATAACGGATTTGCAATCCGTCCCCTTAGGCCACTTGGGTACGCCGCCGGGTGGTGTCGGCTGCAATCGCGAGCCGACCCGAGCGGGGTACTATACCATTACCTGCGCGGGTGGCAAAGGGCTTCGACGGCCATGTGATTCGTCCGCGTTTGAGCGGCGAATCCGGCCGCCGGTCACAGGCCTTGGGTCATGCGGGGGACGAAGATTTCCGCGTCAAGGATGCAATTCTCCACGGCGGGCAAGGCCCAGTTGTCCTGATTGATGAAGTAAATGGTTTCGTCGATGGGGCGGCGGAGGGTGTCCGTGATGCCGTCGGCGATCAGTCCTCGGTAATTTATCGGCATGGAATGCCCCCAGCGCGCCATGCGGACCTGTTTGACGGCGGAATGGGGGACGTTGAGCAAATCGAGCATGGATCTGATCTGCGGGGCGAAGCGTTCGGCGTACTCGGTCCAGGGGTCTTCGGTCACGAGGGTGAAGCGACCCGTATCGAACGGGAGCGGGAAATAGAGCGTCAGAACGCTGCGGTCGGCGGTGCGGCGACGCGCGTAATGCCCGCTGAGCATGTCCACAACTTTGAAGTAATCGGTGGCCTGATCTTCGGCCATCGGAAAATGTCCGTCGCGAAGCAGGAATATGTCGTAGAAATCGAGCTTGATTGAGGAATCGAGCAGGACGTTTCCGACGATGTACGCGCGGGTGAGAACGCTGTTCATGGCGTTGAGGCGCTGCGGATCGCTTTTCTCAAGGCCGGGAATCATGTACTTGCACAGGTATTTGGGGCAGCACATCGCGACGCGTTTGGCCAGGAGTGAACGCAGCTTTCCGTCCCATCCGTAGTAGGTCACCTGTGCGCGTTTGCCGGCCACGAGACGCACATCGACGACCTTGCATCCGGCGCGAAGTCGCGTGTCCTGTTCGCCTCGGCCTTGCGCGCGTTCGTGCTCGATGAGTTTTTTCCACAGCGCGTCGACCATGTAGGTGATCCCGCCGGGCGGCACCCATCGGCCAAATTCCTCGGCTGCGAGAAAGTTCCATCCGCCCGCGGCTGATATTTCTTCCCAACCGGCGTTGAAGGATGAGTAGCAGTAGGCCTGTATCGCGCCGGCAAGCAGCGGCGGGATTTGGAAGCCGTTCATTTTGCTCTCGATATCCTCCTTGAGCGTCTTGCGATCGAGATCGAGGATCCACTGTACGTCGCCGTCGGGAAGCGGGATGTCGGGGTAATCGACGTTGGCCATCTGTTGGACGATGGCAGCGTATTGCTGATAGGCGGCCATTTCCTTGGGATTTTTGGCAGCCCCGGTCCAGAAGTCGCTCCAGATTTGCCCTTCGTATTCGATCAGGTTGGCGTCCGTGTGTTTGCGTATGACCTCAGCCAAACCGAGTTGGTCGTAGAACCAGTCGAGGTACGAGCCTGAGTCGGGCGTGATGACGTAGGCGGTGCCGAGTGAGAAGGGTGTTCCGCCCCAGATTTCCCCTTGGGCGACGCCACCAAATCGCGGGCGCAGTTCGAGCAGGACGGGGTTGTATTCACGGGCGAGAAAGGCGGTGGTCAGTCCGGAAAGCCCTCCGCCGACAATGACGAGATCTGTTTCTTCGGTCGGTGCGGGCGGCTCGCCGTTCTCGAAACAGTTTTGGCATGTGTGGAAAGGGATCGCGTCGTTCGAGAAGAAGTCGCCCGTAAACCATTCGGCGAAGGGCAGGCCGTCAACCATGACGGACTGCGGATGAAACGGTATGTACCTGAACGGGCGCGTGCGCGCCAGCCCAACCGCACCGCTTCCGATATTCAGGTCTGACGCGCTGTTCAGTGCGAAACCGTGCTTGGCCAACAGCCCTATTCCGGCGGCGCCCAAGCCGCCTCGAAGTACATCGCGTCGTGAAAACATGGTCGCCTCCTGTGGATTTGTCCCAGCGTGTGCAGTCTGCTGAGTTCAGTATAAACTCAACCATGATGATTCTGAAACGATATCTCGGGTTTATCTGGTGAAAGACTTTTACAAGTTGCCGAAACCGGTTGGACCGCTGGACGCGGTGGTGCGCATTCCCGGATCCAAGAGTCTTACGAATCGCGCGTTGGTGCTGGCTTCGCTGTCGCGCGGCACGTCGATACTGTCGAATGCGCTTTTGGCGGAAGATATCGAAGTGATGCTTGACGCGTTGGTTGAGTTGGGGTTTGCCGTCTCGACCGATCGGGCCTCTCAACGGATCGAAGTCACGGGTTGCAGCGGGCATGTGCCCGCGACGGATGCAACCTTGTTTTGCGGAAATTCAGGGACGACGGCGAGGTTTGTGGCGGCGCTCTCATCTTTGGGAATGGGCCGGTTCGAGTTCGACGGTGTTCCGCGGATGCGTCAGCGTCCGATCGGCCCCTTGATGCATGCGCTCCGCCGTCTTGGCGTGGGCGTGGAGTACCTGGGCGACGAGGGATTCCTCCCGTTGGCTATCCATGCCGATCGTCTTGGTTCGGGCGAGATTTCTATCGACGGATCGCAATCGAGCCAGTTCGTCTCGGCGTTGTTGATGGTAGCGCCCTGTGCGAACGGCGATGTGATGATCGAAGTAACCGGGGGCATGGTGAGTGTGCCGTATGTGCGCATGACGCTGCGTTTGATGGAACAGTTCGGCGTGTCCGTGGTGGATGAAATCGGCGAGTGCGACGCCAAGTTTGTCGTTCCCGCACCGCAGGCCTACCGGGCGGTGAACTACGCGGTGGAGCCTGACGCCTCGAACGCATCGTATTTTCTTGCGGCTGCGTCGTTGGCTGGGGGCAATGTGGTTGTTGAAGGCTTGGGGACGGATTCCGTGCAGGGCGATGCGCGGTTCGTGGATGTGCTGGAGGCGATGGGCTGTTCGGTCGAGCGTGGCCCGGACTTTCTGAAAGTGTCGGCTGAACCGGGTGGGCGTTTGCGAGCGGTGGATGTTGACTTGAACGACATGCCCGACATGGCGCAGACGGTGGCGGTTTTGGCGCTGTTTGCCGATAGGCCTTCGCGTATTCGCAACGTAGCCAATCTGCGGATCAAGGAAACCGATCGACTGGTTGCCTTGATGACGGAGTTGTCGCGTTTGGGGGCGGACGTGCGGGAGCTTGACGACGGACTCGTGATCCAGCCGCCGACTACGCTCAAGCCCTCGGCAATCGAAACCTACGCGGACCATCGTATGGCCATGAGTTTCGCGTTGGTCGGCCTGCGCGTTCCTGGCGTGACGATTCGCGACCCCGGTTGCGTGGGGAAGACGTTTCCGGACTTTTTCGATCGGTGGGAGGCGATGTGCGGCTCGATTCGCCCTTGTTGACGCTGATATCGTAGTGAGACGAGTGGGAAAGTTGCGTCGGACTCAAGGGCTGCCACGGTCAGTGCCGATAAACAGGCGGTCAGTGTGCGCCAATCCGGAGGGACCGCGCTTCGATGTCGGATGTTCTGGAACAATCTGAAGTTGATGCCCTGTTGTCGGCCGTTGAGACTGTCGGCACTGAGTCCGTGGATCAAGTGGCTTCCACGCTGTCCACCAAATCGAATTTTCAGCATCGCGATGTTTCGACCTACGACTTCAAGCGTCCGGAGCGGGTCAGCAAGGATCAGATGCGGGCGCTGGAGAGCATCCACGAAGGCTTCGCCCGAAATTTCGGGGCGTCTCTGTCGGGGTTTTTGCGCACGATTATCGAAGTGCGTGTGGCTGCCGTCGAACAGCTCACCTACAGCGAATTCATCCACTCGTTGCCGAATCCGACGAATTTCAATCTGCTGAACGTCGAACCGCTCGAAGGGCAGATGTGCCTGGAGATTACCCCGCTCATTATCTACCCGATTATCGACAGGCTTTTGGGCGGATCGAATTCGGAGGTGTTCATCCCGCATAGGCCGCTGACGTTGATCGAGTTGCGTCTGGTCCGCCGGATCACGGATCGTGCGCTGGAGTGCCTGACGGAAGTGTGGTCCAGCATGGTGGAGGTCTGCTTCACGCTGGGCGATATCGAGAACAACCCGCACCTTGTGCAGATCGTGGCACCGAACGAAGTGGTGGTCGTCATCGGGTTCGAAATCCGAATGGGGCAGCGCAGCGGCACGATGAGCTTTTGCATTCCGTTCAACGTGATTGAACCGGTGATGGGCAAGCTGGCGTCGCAGGGGTGGCTGGCGTACAAACGTCGTGCGTCGGCGGATTCGAACGTCGAAGATCTGACAAACGAGTTGCAAAACGCGCGTGTGGAATTGCGCGCCGTATTGGCTGAGACGGATATCACGATTCAGGAGCTGGTCAACCTTCAGCCGGGTGACATCATTCAGACCGGCAAGTCGATTTCGTCGGAAATGCTGTTGCAGGTGGCTGGTAAGCCGAAGTACGCTTGCAAGCTGGGCAAGTACAACGAAAGTCGGGCCGTTCAAGTCACGCGCCAAACCCGTCCCGACGAGCGGTTTTGAACAGCCGAGCGATTGAAGGGCGCATCCCTTTCATTTCCAGTAAAAAGTCAGCCGTGTGCAATGCCGATCCGCTCAAGGGCTGCATTCGTACGTAACCTGCTCGGTTTTCAAATGCACCCAACGAGCCGCGGACTTCAGTCCGCGCGGACGCCGCCAGGCCCACCCAACATTATTCTCAACCAGCACGCCTCCATGCCAAGACATCGCCATTGCAGATTGCTGACCTGTTACCATTTCCAAAGCAATATGGCACCGTCGCGATGGTGCGTTCACTCGATCTTCATGAGCGATGCGATGGCCGTGCAGGCGACGCCTTCACGCGTGCCTACGGGGCCTAAGCCTTCGTTGGTTTTCGCTTTGACGTTGAGGTTGCCGACGGGCAAATGCAGGATGTCTGCGATGCGATTGCGTATTCGGACCTTATGGGCGGAAAGGTTAGGCCTCTCCGCGTGTATGATAAGATCCACATTGCCGATACTGTAACCGGCTTCCTGCACGCGATTGACGACATCTGCCAGGAGGAGCTTGCTGTCGGCGTCCTTGTAGCGTGCGTCGGTGTCGGGAAATAATTCTCCGATGTCGCCCATGCCGGCGGCCCCGAGCAGGGCGTCGGTGACGGCGTGGAGCACGACGTCGCCGTCGCTGTGACCGAGGAGGCCCTTGTCGTGGTCGATCTCGACACCGCCGAGTATGAGCGGACGATCCCGGACGAGGCGATGAATGTCATATCCGATACCGAAGCGGTGTTGAGCGGTCATGGCGGTCGCTCCGCAAAAGGCGCTTTTTTGGAATTCCGTTTCCCGCATTGTGGGAACGGGGTACGGTACGATCGATGAACACGCAAATCAAGGTATTGTTTCTCTGCACCGGCAACGCCTGTCGCTCGCAGATGGCGGAAGCGCTGCTGCGGCATGTCGGCGGTCAGCGGTTCTGTGCGTACAGCGCGGGATCGCACCCGGCTGGATTCGTTCACCCGCTGGCGATCAAAGCCATGCGAAAGCTGGGGTTGTCCATTGAGCAGGCCCGGTCAAAGAGCTGGCACGAATTCGCGGGCCAGCCGATGGACATCATCATCACGCTCTGTGACAACGCCGCCGCCGAGACATGCCCCGTGGGTATGGAAGCGCCGGTTCGGGCGCATTGGCCTCATCAAGACCCGGTGATGTTGACGGCCTCCGAGGAAGACCGCGTGACGATGGCGGATCGCGTCGCAGCGATGATCGGCGACAAGATTCGCCGGCTGGTCGAACTCGACACCGAGCACTTGTCGAGCGAAGAAATGACCGAGCACCTCGTGCGAATCGGCAAGAGTTAAGCGACACGTCGCGACTTCACTGAAACCGCGCTACACCACGCCGCGAAATTCGGGCGCATACCCGGGGAACACCGCTTCGAGTGACGTGTTGCCGGCGCGCTTGGTGAGCACTTCGCTGAGTATGTCGCGATAGTCGATCGTGATTGCGAGATCGCGACGATCGTCGAGCGCGTCCGGCGACAATTCAGGCCAATCCGTAATAACCTGCCCGCCGTTGACGTGGCCGCCCATGACGAACATGGCGTTTCCGTGACCATGATCCGTGCCCTTGCTTCCGTTCTCGTCAACACGACGTCCGAATTCAGAGAGAACGACAACCGTAGTCCTGTCGATGCGGTCAGCCATGTCTGCGTGGAAGGCTTCCAACCCGCGTGCGAAGCGATCCATAAGCCCGTTGAGTTCGCCGTTGAGCGACCCTTGTTCGGCATGCGTGTCCCACCCGTCGAGATCGATGCACGCCGCCTCGAGACCGACATCCGCCTTGGCCAATCGCGCGATGGTCTTCAACCCCTCACCCCACCCGTCGGTCGGGTAGGCTGCACCGCCGGCGGGTGTGTAAGGACTGGATTTGATGCGGTCGATCAGGCTCGTTGTGGTAGTTATGTTGTTGGCAGCCGCGCTCAAGACGTCGTTCGATGAGCCGTAGACTTCGCGGAACAGGTCGAGCTGCGCATCGCGCGTTTCCTCCCGCCCGACGAGTCCGTATTCGTCGATGGATGTGATGGCGACGGTCTTGGGTGCTCCACCCAGGGTTCGCGGAATAGTCGTTGAGGCTGCCATGCCGCGGAGCACGACGTCGTCAGCCTCCCGCACGCTATGGAGATGTCGGGCGAGCCAACCGGTGACGACTGTGGAGTCGCCCGGCGTGCCGGCTTCCATGAAATCCTGAGCTTCAAAATGCGAACGCGTCGGGTGTGACGAACCGGTGGCATGCACGATGGCGAGCTGCCGCGCGTCGTAAATCGGTTTCAGCCGAGCGAGCGCCGGCGGCAGTCCGAAGAAGCCGTCCAGGTCGGTCGCGCGGTTGGATAGGACGGAGTCGGGGGCCGGGATTGCCAGCGTGGGGCGGGCGTCGTAATAGGCTTGCTCGGCGTGCGGAACGCAAAGCGTCAGCCCGTCCGCGCCGCCGCGAAGAAAAACGCATACCAACAAGTCGCGCTCACTGTTCTCACTTTGAGCGAAAACCAGTTTCGGCAGCCAGACCGGCGTAACCAAAGCGGCCGCTGCGCTGGCTTGGCCCAGAGTTCGGAGAAAGGATCGCCTCTGCAACGCGTGATATTCCGGGCAGCCGTTCTTTGTGGGTGTCTTGGTTTGCATCGATCTTTGCTCCTAATGCCACTGAAAGGACGGCATCGAGATGGCCATCGCGAATGATTCATAGATCAAACGACCCTCGTCCTCGGGATCGTCCGTGATGTAGGCATGCAGTGCAGCCCGTTCGTCCCGAGGCATTTGGCCGGCGAAAAACATGCGATCCCAAAGGTCAACGACGGCGGCAGGAGCGTAATCCCCTTCACGCTGCACGCGCGCGAGCACATCGAACCGAGCGCCCACCAGATCGCCGAAGCTGTACGCCGTCGCGAAGTTCCAGCGGTTGAGCAAACCCGGTGCCCAATGCTCGGCGACGTCGGGGTAACCGTCCGGCGCGGGCCAGAGGAAGGGCACGTGGCCCAGAACATACAGCCAGAACCCGAGCTCTTCACTCTCGTCGATGCGGGCACCCGTGCGGCGGATGATGTCGCTGATGAAGTGGAGCGGACGCTTGAATTTAGGCTCAGCCAATCTCATGGACTCGCGGGCGAACACCTCACGCAGGATTGTTTTCATATCCCCGTCGGATGTGAGAAACGCGTCGGTCACGCGATCGACCACGGATTGCGGTGCGCTCTCAGCCACAAAATGTTTGACGAGTTTGGTCGCGATGAATCGCGCCGTTTGCGGCAGACCAGCCAGGTAATCGAATACCATGCGCCCGTCGTCCATCCCGCCGCTGGCGGGCAGCGACAGGTCTATGACTTGCTTCGGGCCGTCGTCGTGAAGGTTCGCTCGAAAAACGAATGAACCCGCAGCGAGGCCGTCCTGGACAACGCTCCACCCGGTCAACGCTCGGGCCAGTTCTTCAACGTCTTCTTGCACGTAGCCGCTGTTTCGGCCAACGGTGTGAAGTTCGAGCAGTTCACGCGCGTAATTCTCGTTCGGTGCGCCCGCGAGGTTCGTGGCATTGTCCAGATAGACAAGCATGGCTGGGCTGCGCGATGAGGCGTGTAGCATATCGCGGAAATTTCCAAGCGCGTTGGCGCGAATGACCTCGCGATCGTCGATGGTTTTCAATATCTTGATGGCGTCGCCGGCGTGATAAATGTTGAAGTGGTCGGTCCAGAATTCCACGACGCGTTCGAGAAGCTGGCGGTTACTTTGCGTTGCACGGATGACGCGGGCCAGGACGAGTTCTTCGGCGACGAAATCCGGTTCCTCCGCCTGGGCAAGCTCGGCGAGTGGTTGTCGCAGCGTCGGCAGAGAACGCAACGCGTCGTCCGTCGCCGTGTCCGCGATGCGCTCCGGATTCAGTTGCTCTTCCAGAAAAGCGTCGTATCCGATTTGTGCGATTTCCTCGAACTGATCGGCCGTCGGCCCGAACGTGATACGGTTCAGAAGCCGCAGGTCGAGGTCGTCGGGCATCTCGGGCGGCGTGAGCGGCTGCCCGGTGGTGTCCGGGCCGGGCATTGTACCCGAGCACCCGGACCACGCTGCCAGCGTCCCGCCGACACCCATCGTCGCCAGCATCTGTCGCCGCGTGGGTTTGCAAACAACCATCGCTTTCCTCCAATTCGCTTTTTCCTGAGCGTGCGCGCCTTGCTTTCAGCCGCGTCGCCAAACGCGGTATTCGAGACGTCCGGCTGATTATTCCGGACGATTCCCGAGCGACGTTTCACCCGTCCGATTCCGCAGATCGACCGGTGATTTCGGATTGTTCGGCGACGATGAGTTTCCCGTCAAGTGTAACATTCAAAAAATAGCGTGGATTGCGACAAGGACGGTTTCGCCGATCACCAGCCTGAAAACGCGTAGTGCAGGTGTGGTTACGTATTAGTCGCGCACAACGTCGAGTCGCATGATGCTCTGTGGAGCCATTTCGACGTCCACGATGCGCAAACGCGTTCCGCTGCCGCCGCCGGCGACGTCGCCCGCGAAGCCGCCGTTGATGCCGAAAAAGGCGTCGTTCAAAATCGTCAACGTCCAACTGTAGCCCGTCTCCTCGTCCCACGGCAGATCGTCGATATCCACGGAAAACTCGGTTTCGCTGTCTTGGGGATTAGCTACGATCACCGTGACCTCGGTTCGATCTTCGTTAACGCCAGCCAATCCGATCGTCTCCTCCGGTTCAAGTCGCAGGCGATCTTTACGATTTCGGTAGCTTTGCAACGCTTCGACCAGACTGGTCACTGGTTTTTTGAGATTCGTCGTGGTAATCAGCCCGAGGTTGAGACCCGTTGAGTAGTCGCGCAATCCCTCATGCAGCACGATGTCTACTTCGAGGTCCAGAGCGGTCTGGAAAACCGCCAGATATTGAATCGCGTGCCCTGTGCTGTCGAATTTGGGCTGATTGGTGACAAAGAAGAAGTCCGGGTCAATGCCCAGCCGGGGCAGTGCGAGATTCCAGCCGGAGAGCATCACGTCGAGGTTGTCCAACCCTCGGCTGACAACTTCGGTCTGGACGGCGGACGCGAATTCCGCAAGCCCGGCAATCTGATCGTCGTAGGCGGAATAGGACACGAAATCGGGCGTGACGTCGCGGGCTGCGAGCTGGTCCAGAAAACTTCCAACAGACACCGGCTTAACAAAACCCGCGCCGCCGAAAGACACGCCGTCGCCATACTCTTCCTTAACCCTGTTGTACACGACGGCGAACATGTCGCTGAACTCATCCAGGGTTCCGGTCCAGTAGATTCCGTTTGTGCCATCGGTGGATTGGGTGAGATCGGGCGCATTCCACAGTTCCCAAATCGGCAGATCGAATTCAAAACCACCGGCAAAACCGCGTCGGAAATGTGCGATAATCTGGACGACTACCTCGGCGAAGACTTCCGCATCGCGCGGGGGGCTGTTACGCAGGTTATCCGACCAGCTCAGATTCGGGCTGCGAAACAGCAGGCCGGTGTTTCGTGCAAGCGAATTGGGCATGCTGTCGATGGTGATGATCGGCGAACCGCCGCTGCCGATGACGTTGGTAACGGCGCGATCGATGTAATCGAAGTTGTAGAACTGCGGATCGCGGGCGTGCTCGATCGTGGTGCCGAAGAAAATTTCGCGATCGAACAGTTCCGCTTCAACGAGCACGTCGCCTGGGTTCCATCTGGTCGTGCCGATTCGCCAGAGTTGTGAGCCTTGCGCCCGAACAATATTCTGGACGTTTTCGCTGGCGAAGTCCGGATTCGCCCCGTTGAGATCGGAAACCCCCAGAATGTTCAGATCGACGATGCCGACAATGTCACCCGCCGCGATGAAAATTTGCCCCGGAGAACTGGGCACGGTCAACATGATCGTCTCGGACGGCTGACCCTCATCACCAGCGAGTCCGACAGCCACCACGCGATAGTAATACGTCGTGCCGGGTCGGATGTCTGTGTCGATAAACGGCGGCTGGTCAAACCGGGCGATGACACGTGTACCGGTAAATCCGGTGTCAGGCTCCTCGGAGCGCTGCACGATGTAGCTGGAAACCGTTTCTGCCTCGAGCGCGTCGGAGATTACCCACTCCAGGCTGGTAGCCCCGTCCTGAACATTGAACGCCACAATGACCGGAATCGGAATTTCCGCCATCTCGACGGTTTCCGAATCCTCCCCGTCGCCGGGCATGCCGTCCATCGCTCCACCGTCGGAATCGGAGTCCTGGTTACGGGGGATGCCGAGCATTTCCGCGAGGGGCGATCCCGGACATCCCCAGACGCCCAGGCTCAGGATGACCAGCAGGCAGAACGATGGCGACCTGCGCACAAGTCGGGCAAACGCAGCCGAGGCGGGCGCGGTTCGCGTGTATGCGGATTTCACCAGTGCTCTACTCCGTAACAAGACAGCCCGCATCGACCGGCATTATCGGACCGAGGACACAGGATTGGAACAACTCATAGTCGTCCAAATCAACATCGGTGTCCATGTCCAGCCGCGCGTTCATGCAGATCGGATCGTTCTGCGGAACGCCGTCTCCCGAAAAGCATTGTTGCATGTGCCAAAAGTCCAGCAAGTCCGCGTCGCCGTCCTGATCGAAGTCCGCCGGGGCGAATACAGACGTGGCGAACCACAGGTCGTCGATTCCAACCCCGCCCGTCCGAACCCCGGTGAAGTAGAGGTGGCGACCGTCTTTCGAAATCTCCGGCTCATTTTCGCCGCCGCTCGTGTTGATTCCCGGACCGAGATTCCTGGGCGATGCCCATTGCCCGTCAACCCATCGGCTGACCCAGATATCACCGTTGCCGTACCCGCCGGGGCGATTCGAGGCGAAATAGAGCGTCGTGCCGTCCGGCGAGACTGCCGGTTCGTGGTCGTCGAAGCCGGAATTGATGTCCGGGCCGAGGTTAACCGGCGAGGTCCATACGCCGCCCACGCGCGTGCTCATCCAAAGGTCGAGTTGGCCGTTGCCGCCGTCCCGATCCGAGCTGAAAAACAGCGTGTTACCATCGGCTGAGATGCTCGGGTCGGAGGCTGACCGCTCGTCATCGACGCCGTTGACGACGTCCCCCAGGTCCACGGGGTCGGACCAGTTGCCCTGCACGAATTCCGTCTTCCAGATGCGGGACTGAACCACGCGGACGTTGATGACAGGCCAGGTGAAACAAACGACGTCGACTTCCCCGCGCGTGTAATAGAGAGTTTGCCCATCGTAGGAAATGCACGGCGATCTTCGGAACGCGACCGCCTCTGTTTCCTGCAGCATGTCAACGAGCACAGGAGCCGTCCACGCTCCACTCTCTTTCGTTGAGAAGAACAGCTTGCGCTGGGCGGCATCGTCGTTGCTTGACCCATTCGAGGCGTAATAGATCGTGTCGCCGTCCGCATTGATCGACAGGCCGGTGTCCCGATACAGGTCGTTGACCACCGGCCCCAAATTGGTCGCCGTATCGAACACCGGCTCGACACCGTCGTCGCCGATCTCCGGCACGCCCACAAAGCTGGTCGGCAATGTCGAATAGAAATTCGTGAGTGTTTGTATCACGAGCTTGGGAATGCGATCTTCGTAGACAAGTCCCGTATGGATGGACGGGATGTGGTCGGGTTGCTGCTCGACAATTCCAGGCCAATCCAAATCTGTGAAGTTAAAATAGACCATGCCCGCGAGGTGTTCCTGCGCGTTGTACTGAGGCAGATGCGGTCGCCATGCTTCGAGCATCACGTTCACGTCGCTGGCCTGACTCGCCTCACTCCACCAACACGGATTCGGGCCGCCCACAACGAGCGGCTCACGATCGTTACCTTCCTGCCCGAACTCCACCATGATGACGGGGATGTCCTTGGGCATGCGCGCCCAATTCTCCTGAAGCTCCGCGAGGTATTGGAACCACCAGCCGATTTTCATAAAGAGATCGAGTTGGGCATCCTCGAAGAACGCAACGTCCAGGGCGATGTCCTCAGCCTCAGCTTCGTTGATGTCAATGATGTAGGACGCCAGGCGATTTTGATCGAGGCCCTTGGCGATCTGCTGGGCTTCCAGTGCGTAGGGCATCGGGCGCACCGTCGCATTGCCGGTGATCCACAGGAAGATCGACGGGTGGTGCATGTCCCGCCGGATCATCTCCTCCAGAAGCGTGTAAAGTCTCTGTCTGATCTGTGGATCGAAGAAATTCGCCCAAGCCGGCACCTCTTCAGAAACGAGAAGCCCGATCTGGTCGGCGATGTCCAGCACCCGAGGGTCTTGCGGGTAGTGGATCGTGCGAAGGTAGTTGGCCCCCGTGTTTTTGATACGCTGCAAGTCTTCCAGAATCTGTGCGTCAGTTCCGACGTACCCGGTGTCGGGGTAGATGTCGTGACGCGAGACACCTTTGAGCAGGAGCGGCTGACCGTTGAGCAGAACATCGTTGCCGCTGACGCTGATGTTGCGAAATCCGGTCGATACGAAACGCTCGTCAGCGGTCAAACCGTCGACGTTCGCCACAACGTAAAGACCGTACAGTCTTGGCGAATCCGGCGACCAGAGTTCCGGGTCCGGCATTGAAAACGCAAGCGTTGACGAAGCCAGCCCCGTAGCGTCGGCCGTCGCGACGACCCAGTCCATCGAAGCCAGGACGTCCCACGTGCCCACCTCGCCATCGACAATCGCACCGAAAAACGAAACCGTCGCACCCGGCGCTGCGTGCGCCTCGACAAACACCTCGCCGTTGACGACGGAGTAATCCTCGGAAATCTGGTATTGCGGCTGGCTTGAAAGCAGGATGGCCTGATCGGCGCACTCCAGGTACACGCTCCGAATAATGCCGGAAAAGTCCACCCAGGCAATGCCGTCGAACGGGATGGTCGTCGCGTCGTGGAGGTCGTTGATGGTGACGACGAGATCGTTTTCACCACCGATGTTGATAAGGGCGGCGACATCGAAGAAAAATGGTGTAAACGATCCGTGCTGCCCCAGTTCGACTCCGTTAAGGAAGATCGTCGCCTGTCCGCCGACCCCGTCGAAACGAAGCAGCACAACGTCCTCACACATGTCGGCAGGTACCGTAAAACTCCTTTGGTAAACGCTGGTTGTGTTCATGGGTTCGACGGAAAACGGCACGTTGACCGGCACGTTCGTCTGGGCGTCGATCCAGTGGTTCCATTCGCCGTCAAGCTCGATACGCTCACCGGCGAAGCACGGCATGAACGACAGCCCGCCAAGGCAAAGCCCAACGAGCGCAATCCTCCGCCACGCAAAGCTGCGACTTTTCGAGTCAGTGGACATTGGTTGCACAAAAGTTCTACTCTTCATCCCCCGGCGATCCCCTCTGGTGTTGCGACCGTTGACTGCATTACTTTCGATTTTCGTCTTTCGACTTTCTGTTTTCCGATTTCTGCATTGCTCAATCCCGCAACCACGGTGCACAGCAGCATCGAAAACGCAACAAACGGCAGCACGCCCTGGCCGCACGTCGGCAGGAGTATCACGGGCACGTCCGGCGACTCTTCGCCGTCGCCGGCGTTGTCGTTCATGTTTGCGACATCGGCGTCGCTGTCCTCAGCCGACAAGTCGCCTTCCCCGTCGCCATCCGGCGGGGGGGCAATGACGCGTGGGCACTCCGCGATGTCGCCGCGTTGCGATTCGGATTTCGGAAGCAATGTATAGACCCAGTAGCGGTATTCTGTCCAGCGCGCGCTGGCCGAAGCATTGCGAATTTCAATGGACAATTCACTTTTGCCCTGCGTCAGTGATGCGGGAATCTGAAACTCGGAGTCTCGGAACCTGAGCGTCGTGTTGTTTCCCGCGTCGTACCACAGGCCCGCCTCAACTCCGTCCACAAGAACCATCGCTTCCTGTCTCGGGTAGAAATAATTCATGCGTCGTCGCAACAGAACGCCGTCATTGCAGGGATCAATCGCGACTTTGAAAGAGCTTCCCGCGTCGCTTTCTGTCCCGAATCGCCGGCCATCGTCCTGCACGGCGATGTCGTCGTCATCGCCTTCGTATTTGTCGACCAGACTGCCCCGCCAGACGGAACCTGAGTGCGTGTATTCGTGATCGGCTTCAGAGTTGGTTTCACCCACGTCGAACTCGTCAGTAAGAACAGAGAGCGGCTCGCTGCGCTTGTAGTAGAAGGCGATGCTGGAAATGTCCGTATCCGTCGTATCGTTGTCGCCGCCATGTTGCATCCCAACCCTGATCGACATCGCGAAGGGGATGATGTCGCCGACGAGAAAGCGGTACATGTCCGTCGCGATCGGCATTCCTTCCATCGTGGGGTTGCCGTGTGTGGGCAGGGAGAACCGACCCCGGTTGAAATAGAACCCGCCGTTGAAGAAATCTTCGGTTCCCGTGCCGTAGAGCGCGGGCGTGAGACTGTCGTCGATGTAGATACGCTCGTCTCCTTCGAGGTATCCGCGACTGGGGCCGTGCATCGCCAGCACTACCCCTACGAGATGACCGGCTCCGGTTTCTTCGAGGATGACGAAGTCGCGTCGGGCGATGGCAGGCCGGGCCTCGTTGTATTTGGCGTAAAAGCGAGCCGCGCCGTCGAGTTCAGAGGATGACCGGTGCGAGTAAGCGACGCGATATCGCAAACCCTTGATCGCGTGATCGCTCTCGTTCACGAGCGTGATGCGGGCGTTGTCGGCGAAGGGCATCGGGAAAAAACAGTACAGGCGATCAACGTTGATTCCGACGGGAAGCCCGTTGATTTTCTTCGCGCCGAATTGTGAGCCGAAAAAGCCGCCCAGCGGAACATCGACCTGAGGCCTGTCGGCATTGTCCCACGTCGCGACGATGCGTGAGTCCCGGAGGATATCCGCGAACACGGGATCGGGCTTGCGATAGAGCGGTTGCGTGCGTGCGCCGATCGCGTCAGGTTGCACGATTTCGTAGTTGTGGGCCGCTTCGTCGGTTGGGTCACCGATATTCATTGTGTCGGTTCGCACCAGGCCGTCGGCGGTCTTGGTATCAACCCAATAGCGAAATTCGGTCCATTGGGAATCGACGTTGTTGGGGAAGATGACCACCGTGATTTTCGATTTGTCGGCGGTGAATTCGGATGGGATGTCGAAGGTGTCGTCGTGGAAAAAGGCATCGATCATTCCCGGCGTGTTCCATGCTCCGACCGGCTGATTGTCGACGAACACGTTGCCGCGCTGATCGGCGACCGTGTAGTCCAGGCGGCGCGTGAGCACGACGCCGGTGTTGTCCGGGTCGATCGCTACCTCGAAATTGACCCGATTCCGGGTGCTCTTGCCAACTTCCGTGGCGACGTCATCGTCCGAATAGTACAGGGTTCGCGCGCCCTCCCATGTTTGGCCGCTGACGCTATAGCCGTGGTTCGCTTCATCCTCGGCGTCGCCCACATCGATCTCATCTGTCCGCCGGGCTTCGCCGGCAACGATGCTGTCGATCCAGTAGTAAAACTCGTTCCAGTCGAAGGCCGAGCTGATGAAGGTTACCCTCACAGTGATTTCGGATTTTCCGGTCGTGAGCCTGTCCGGAATCTCGAAAGTGTCGTCCAGCCAACCCGCAACACTGCCGGGCGTGAGCCAGGTGCCAGCCGGGATGCCGTCCACGGAAACGTCTGCTTTCTGATCCCGAACGCCGTAGTCCAGACGGCGGGTCAAGCGGACGCCCACGTTGGCAGGGTCGATCGCCACGCGGAATTGGCTGAATCCCAAGTATGCGCGACCATTGTCCCAGACCGGCTCAACCGCTGTGGCATTCATTCCGGGAATCGTCAGCTCGATTTGCTGAATCGAAGCCGGACCGTCGATCTCCGCAAGAGTGAGGGATTCACCCGGCTGAAGGGTCTTGGTGGCAGCCAGCTCCAGTGTTCCAGTGTCACTTTTCGGGTCGCGACCGTGCTGTCGCCAAATTTCCCTGGCGAGCGTGTCATCTTCAGTACCCGTGAAAGTCGTCAAGCCGGTCGCGTCCGCATGTTTTTGGTAGGTAATGTTGTAGAACTGCGTTGGGCTTTCGGTGGTCACCCGGCAGCCGGACTCGAATTCCATCGGAAGATAGCAAATAAACGCGCCGGATGAATAATCGTCGTCACCGACCAGAGGCCGCAGAAACGGAGCGTTCAGACCGCTGAAAAAATCACCCAGCGTCATCTCCACCGCAGGAGTTGCTGAGCCGTCGAAGTAGATGCGGATCATGGCGTTGGGGTTGATGCCCGTCATCCAGATTCGATAGATGCAGCCAGGCCCCTTGACGTCCATGAGCACGTTTTCGGAACCGACGGTTTCGAGAAAATTCGCGGAATCCTTATTGCCCCCGAATCGCTCGTAGCTGGAAACTTGGTGGGTGCGGACGGAAGTCCTCAACTCGCCAAGCCGGCCAAACTGTTCCCACGTTTCGAGGCCGACCGGCGGCATCGCGCAAACCGTCCCAGCCGTCGCCAAAACGACGACTAGCCACTTCCCGCTCATGGTTTCGCTCCATCGCACCAGTTTTACGTACCCCTGTAAGCCCAGGTTTGGAAGGAAAGGGAAGCAGGACTCCGACGATGATCCCAAATTTTTGGCGTCTGGAGAAGCTGCTGGCCCACTGGATAGTCTATGCATTTTCAACCCGAGACTCAACCATCGCACGCGGAAAATGGGGCGATGACCCCTGTTTTCCGCGTTCAAGGGGTGGGCGAGACCCGAAATGGGATGATTTCGCGATTTGGCTGAATTCAGGGGCTGGCGGTGCTGGATTATCGTTGACATCGGCGGGGTATTTCTGGTAAAAAGGCGGGTTGGGAGAATCTGAAAAGTCCGCACGGGATAATCTACCGTACGTTATCGCACCGGGTGTCTGCCCGATGCGGCGCGCGCCTTTGGCGGACGTTGAAAGGGAAAGAGGAGAGAATAAAGTGCGAATTCAATATGTGCTGGTTTTTTTACTGGCTGCGGGTCTGCGCTCAGCGTCGGCTGAGACCGTTGTTCGTCTGGATCTCGCGGCAGTTTTCGTCGACGGGCAGGTGGCTTTCGCCGACGATTTCGATGACGAGCAGTTGGGCGCGCCGCCGTGGCTGGGCGTGGGCGACACCCCGATGACGGAAACGGGCAGCGCTGTGGAGATGCGCGAAGGTAATTTCATCGTGGCGCCGGTAGCGACCAATTCCGCGGAAACCACGATCGCGTGGACGCGTATGGAGTTGACCACCTTCGACGAAGGGTCGCTTGCGTCGATGGTTGTTCTGGGTGACGATGACACGTCGTTGTTTCTCGGCGTGGTGCCCGGGTTTGCGTTCCTGGCGGATCATGCACAGGGCCTTCTCGGGTTGGTGCCGTTGCCGGCGGCGGCGTCCGTCGATCTGGTGTTGGCAGTCAACGAAGACGGCAGCGCTTTGGCGATCGCGAATGAGGAAGTCGTTTACTCTGGCGCTACCGGGCTGGCTGGTTTCACGGGTATTGGCTTCGTCGTTGTGCCCGAGCCGAGCAGTTTCGTGATTATGGGAATCGGGCTTTCGATGTGTTTTGCGCGTCGATCGTCGCGGCGCGTTCGCGGCGGTGCCCGGATCGGTTAGGAAGGTCTTCGGCGTATGTCAAAGGTTCGATTGATTCGCAGGACGTTGTCGGTGTTCGTGATATTGGGCGCGACGACGTTTTCCGGCGGTGGATGCATTCCGAGTGGTTTGGGACGCGATTTGGTGACCAGCACCGCGTCCGCCATTGTCGGTGACGTTGTGTTCACGTTATTGGACCTCGTGCTGCCTCGGCCCATGTAGCCCAGGGCATTGCCCTGGGGTGCTCATACGGCTCCTTACAAATCTCATTTCGCGCGTGCCGATTACGGTTGATCGACGCGCGCGGGTTCTGTTATGATGCGGTGGACCCCGTGGGGACGGGGTTGGCGAAGCCTGTGGGGCGCAGTGGGTGCGCGTTGTTGTCGACACGTGCGGACGTTCGTCCACCCTCGGTATGCCCCCTGCCTTTGGATCAATGTGGGGATTTACGGTGAAGACAATCCTGTTCACAACGGCGTTTGCGTGGATTTCGCTTACGGTGGGTGCGGCGGAGTTGCCGCCGGGAGTTTCGACCAACGGGCAAGGTGTTTCCGGCCTTGATTTGCCGTGGTCGGTCGAACCCGGATTCAAGGTCGAAGTGGTGGCGACCGGGTTTCAACTGCCGGTCAATATCGCCTTTCTGCCCAATCCGGGTAATGCCCCGTCGGACCCTTACTTCTACGTTACGGAGCTGTACGGTTCGATCAAGGTCGTGACACGCGACTTCACCGTAAGTGATTACGCCGTTGATCTGCTGGATTTTTTGCCTTCGGGCGTCATTCCGGGTTCGGGCGAGCAGGGCCTGACCGGAATTGTCATCGATCCCGCGACGGGCGATCTGTTCATCAGCAAACTGTACGACTCGCCGTTCGAGCCGGGCATTCACTATCCGATGGTGCTGCGGCTTCACAGCGTTGACGGGGGGATGACGGCTTCGTCGGCGTCGGTCGTTCTGGATATGTTCGGCGAAGCGCAGGGCGAGGCCCACCAGGTTTCGAAGTTATCGTTCGGTCCGGACGGCATGCTGTATGTGCATATGGGTGACGGGTTTATTTCGTCAACGGGACAGGATATCAGTTCGTTTCGCGGGAAAATCCTGCGGATGCATCCTGATGGATCGCCGGCGGCTGACAATCCTTTCTTCTTCTCGCCTGACGGTATCAACGCGACGGATTACATTTACGCTTACGGTTTTCGCAACCCGTTCGGGGGTGCGTGGCGTGCGGCGGACGGGATTTTGTACTACGTCGGGAACGGGCCGTTCATCGACCGTTTTGCGCAGGTGATTCCCGGTCGCAATTTCGCTTGGGACGGTACGGACGCGAGCATGCTGAACTTCGCGCTGTACTCGTGGTATCCCGCGAGCGCACCGGTCAATCTCGCATTTGTTCAGGCGGAGTCGTTTGGCGGCAGTGGATTTCCGCTTGGGAAGTTGGGGCGTGCGTATGTGACGGAGTCGGGCCTGCCGTGGGTGGCGGGGCCGGCTGGTCGGGGAAAACGCATCAGCGAATTCACGCTGGCGGCGGACGGGACACTCCTCGACGGTCCGCGTCCGTTTGTGGAGTACACCGGGACCGGAAGGGCGTCGACGGTCGCACTGGCTGCGGGGCCTGACGGGCTGTACTTCAGTGATTTTTACAAGGATCAGGATTCCAGCGCACCGACCGAACGGGGTGCCAACGTTTTGCGTGTGCGGTTCGTGGGGTCGGCTGACTTCACCGCCGACGTTACCAGCGGTGTCGCACCGTTGACTGTGCAGTTTTCCGACCTTTCGATGGTGGCTGCCCCGACTTCATGGGCGTGGGATTTTGGCGACGGAGCCACGTCCGTCGAACAACATCCGCAGCACACCTACACCAGCGACGGCCTTTACAGCGTTGAACTTTCGGTGACATCCGCCGAGGGTACGAGCGTGATCAAAAAGTCCGGCTTTATCGAAGTTGGCAATGTTCCCCGGGTGGCGTTCGTTGTGGGCGGGTTACCCCCGGCTGCGGGCGATTCAGCCGTGGCGGACTTTGTGCGGGCGCTTGGATGGGTGGTTGATTTTCACGACGACGAAGTGGGTTCAAGGCCTACGTCGGCTGCGTTGGCTGCTACGTACGACGCGGTGTTCGTGTCTTCGAGCGTTGATCCTGCCAACATCGGGGGTGATTTCAGGTATTTGACCGTTCCGGTCGCTTATTGGGCGTCGCAGCTCAACGCTTTGGAACGCGAGCCTTTGGCGGCGTTCGCGGATGTGCCCGGTTCATCGGCGGCGGTGTCCATCATTGACACCACCCACGCGATTACCGAGGGACTCGACTTGGGTTCTCTGCAAGTTTACGGTGCGCCGGGCAACGTGAATGGCGTGCGTGGTCCGATTGGTGACGGTGTTCGCGTTCTTGCGATGAGCGGTGCCGATCCCGATGCGATTGCGTTGATGACGGCCGACGTCGGTGCTGCTTTGCTTGGCGGACACGTGGCACTTAGTCGGCGTGTGTTTCTTTTTCTGGACGATGATTCCTGGTTGTCGATGACGCCGGCGGGCAAGTCGCTGTTCGGCAACGCATTCAGATGGGCGTTGGGGCCTTACTGTGCGGGTGCGACGGAGGTTTTGTATGTTGACAGCCGCGCCCCGGTTGCGGGGGATTGTCTAAGCTGGGGCAGTGCTTGCCGGGATTTTCAGGATGCTTTGGATATTGCGTCGTCGCGTGAGAATCCCATTGAAATCTGGGTGGCGACGGGTGTTTACTATCCCGATCGCGGAAGCGGATTGCGGGAGGCGACGTTTGTCATGCAGGACTGCGTTGGTTGGTATGGCGGCTTTCGAGGCGCGTATGGCACCGATGGGTTTGCGGGAGAAGCGAAGCGTTCCGAACGGGATACGGATGCGTCCCCGACGGTTCTGAGCGGTGATATCGGTGTGCCTGACGTGGCGGCAGACAACAGCTACCACGTCGTCAGCAGTACGAGCAACGGTCCGACCGCGGTGATGGATGGTTTTTTGATTGTATCCGGCAATGCGGACGGTAATGCATTTCCGTTCTCCAGCGGCGGCGGATTGTTGAGTGTCGAGAGCAGCCCGAGCATCGCACAGTGTCTGTTCGCCTCGAATTCGGCGATCAACGGTGGGGCGGTTCATCATCAGGGCGGGCGGGCGACTATTAAGAATTGTGCGTTCATTGGCAATTCGGCCGTGTCGGGGGCTGGGCTGTCAAACGGGGCGGGCATTCCCATTTTGTCGCGATGTACGTTCCTGTGGAATTTCGATACAGTTGGATGCGGGGTCAGCGATTGGTTGGGGTTGGCGGTTTTGGACAATAGCGATTTCCTGTTCAACGTTTGTTCGATTGAGTAAGGGTAAGAGTTCAGTAATGTGCAATGTCGAATGGCGACAAACACTATTTGGATATCGTGGATGCGGTAGTAACCCTCTTTCTCCCCTCCTTGCGAAGGAGGGGCCGGGGGAGGATCTCTTTTTGAACCGAAGCGATACTCCGATCCAGACCCCCCTGTTTCCCCCCTTTGCAAGGGGGGAAAATCGTTTCCTGTCGCAAGGCGAGGGCAGGTCGTGGCTTGGCATTGCACATGGATGAAGAGTTACGAATGGGGCGGTGTTGCGAGGCCTCGGAATCTGTGGATTGACTACGGACGTAACGGATTAAGGAGAATGTGATGACGGCGGAACGGATTTTGCGTGTATTTTCGTGTGCGGTGCTGGTGCTTGGGTCGAGTGGTTACGGCGTCGATCGTGGTCGTGATGAAAAACGGGCATCCAAGCCCGTGGTGCTTTTGCCTGGCGAAGTGTCGTATGCGCCGCTGGCGAAGTGGGTGGCTGATTCCGGCCTGACTGTTGACGTGGTTGAAGAAGACTTGTGGAACGATGCAGCGGAAGGGCCTAACCCGTGTGCTCCGTCGTTCAATGGTTGCGGGCCTGTCGATTTCCTGGGGGCGATCGCCAATTGCCCGTTCGGGCTGGTCTGCTTTGAGGGGGCGTGCAACGTCCATGATGTTTGCTACGGAATTTGCGGCACGCCTCAACTGAACTGCGATTTTCTGTTTCTGCTCTTGATGCTCAGTGTTTGCGAAGATGATTTCGCACCGGGTACTGAAGACGCCACGCAGTGCAATAATCTGGCGTTTGTTTACTACATGCTGGTGCGTGTGTTTGGGCAGACATTTTACGAAGATGCGCAGGCCAACGTCTGTCAGTGCAGTCCGAACCCGGAGTTTGCAGGGGCGGGCGGCAGTGATCGTGCGTTTGTGGCTGAGCCGCCGTTCGCGGATGCGGATGCGGACCTGATGCCCGATGATTGGGAAATTCGCGTTGGGTTGGATCCGACGCGCATCGATTCGTTCGACGATACCGACGGCGACGGTCTGCTCAATATCGCCGAATACCTGCACAGTATGGATCCGCTCGACAAGGACAGCGATCGCGATGGTGTTTTCGACGGCGTGCAGGCGTTTGGTGTTCAGGGTTCCTGTTGCGCCACGCCGTGACGGGTTGCTGGCGATAGATCAGTGGCAGCTTTTTTACGGAAAAGGATGTTTTGATGAATAGGCGATTTTTGGGTTCGTGCGTTGTTGCGTCGGCTTTCGTGTTGCAAGCGTCTGTTGCCCAAGGGGCGAATACGTTGCAGGTATTGATGACGGGAATCACGTTTTCTGCGCCGGACCTGACGGTTACTGTGGGAGACACGGTTCGATGGGTTTGGATCGACGGGTTTCACAATGTAGAAAGCGGAGTCGGGGGCACGCACGATGGCATTTTCAGATCGGGCGATCCAACCGCTGCGGCAGGAACAACGTTCGAGTTGGTTTTTGATCAAGCATTCCTTGATGCCAACCCGCAGACCAACAATTCGTACCCGTATTACTGCTTTGTTCACGTGGGTGTGGGCATGATCGGGACGATTACGGTTGTTACAGACCCGCAGCCGTGGATGACCAGTGGCGTTGACATCTACAACACCAACACAGGCAACGTTGGCATCGGAACCGCAACGCCGGTACAGAAGCTCGAAGTTGTTGGGTCGGCCATTGTTTTTGAGCCGCTGAACTTCGCCATTGCGGGTGTTACAGAAACCGGTCTTGGCGTGATCGGCGTTGCGGGCAGCGGTGGTCTTGCGGGCGCGTTCGTCGGGGACGTTGTGGTGACGGGAAACTTGTCCAAAGCCGGCGGCTCTTTCAAGATCGATCATCCGCTTGATCCAGCCAACAAGTACCTGTCGCATTCGTTCGTCGAAAGCCCGGACATGATGAATGTCTACAATGGCAACATAACGACCGATAGAAGCGGGAACGCCTGGGTGGAATTGCCAACCTACTTCGGGGATCTTAATCGGGACTTTCGGTATCAATTGACCGTGATTGAGCAATTTGCCCAGGCTATTGTCGGGCAGCGAATTCAGAATAACCGTTTTCTCATCCGTACGGATAAGCCCAATGTGGCTGTGTCGTGGCAAGTCACCGGCATACGAATGGATGCGTGGGCGAACAGCAACAGGATTACGGTTGAAGAGATGAAGGATGTCGAGAACCGGGGGCAGTACCTGCATCCGGAATTATACGACAAGTCGGACGAATCACGGATGTTTCGCATGAATGATTTCGAAGAGGAGAAGGGGATTGCAAGGAAACCTTCTCTCCACGGGGGCTAATGGGGCAAACAGAGTCGTAGACGGGGATGGTGTTGTAAGGAAATAGTCAATGGTTATGAGAATGATTGTTGCACTTGTCGTCGCAGGTGCGGTGTGCGCGCATTCGCCGGTTGCCGAGGGCGAAGTCGCGATTCACGAAGTGAGCTTGGCCGGAGTCGCATTTACACCTGCTGACCTGACAGTCACTGTTGGCGATTCCGTTCGGTGGGTGTGGGACGACGGTTTTCACAACGTTGAGAGCGGTGTCAGCGGAACTCATGACGGGGTTTTCAGTTCGGGCAATCCGACTCCGGTGGTCGGCACGACGTTTGAGGTTATTTTTGACCAGACGTTTCTGGATGCCAACCCGCGGGCCAATAACGCGTATCCGTACTATTGCATGCCGCATGTGGGTGTGGGCATGATCGGTACGATTACCGTCGCTGCCGCCCCGATCGACGGCCCTTGGGCGGTTTCAGGCGAGGATATTTTCGCGACGAATAACGGAAATGTCGGGATTGGAACGTCGGCTCCCGGTATCAAACTGCATGTGGCGGGCTCAATAGTTGGTATCGAGCCGCAGGGTTTCGCTGTCGCGGGAGTCTCGGAAACCGGAATGGGAATTCTCGGAGTCGCCAACCCCGGCGGTTTCGCGGGTGCGTTTCTGGGCGATGTGCTTGTGGCTGGTACGCTTATCAAATCAGGCGGGTCCTTCAAAATCGATCACCCGCTGGACCCTGCGAACAGATACCTCTCGCATTCGTTCGTCGAAAGCCCGGACATGATGAATGTTTACAACGGGAACGTCACGACCGGTCGGCGGGGCACTGCTTGGGTAACGCTCCCGGATTATTTTGACACGCTTAATTCGGACGTGCGCTATCAGCTTACGGTGATTGGGCAATTTGCGCAGGCTATTATCGCCCGTGAGGTTCGCGGCAACCGTTTCCTGATTCGGACGGACAAGCCCAACGTCAAAGTCTCTTGGCAGGTTACGGGCGTTCGCAGCGATCCGTGGGCCAACGAGAACCGAATCATCGTTGAGGAAGAAAAACCCGATGCGGAGCGTGGCACTTTTCTTCATCCGGAACTCTACGATCAGCCCGATGAGCTGCAGACGCTGCGTCAGGCCAACGATCTGAGTCGGGCAAAAGCGCCGTAGGTTCAGGCTTTTTTCGGTGGCTTCAACGTCGGTCCGGGTCCGGATTGGTCGTGCGTTCTACCGCGTATGGTCTGATAAAAGACCCGCATGCCGGTGCGGCTCATTTGGCCTTGCGCTTGGCGCTCAAACTGGGCCGTGGTAGATTCCGATACTGTCATCATGGCGTGGGAGTGGCGCAATCCGGGCTGCGACACTCGTGACCCGGGGCCCGCGATCAATCCAGGGAAGAACGAGTGACGAACGGAGAGTCTTTCGTCAGCGTGCGTGACGTGCTGAGGGTCTTGTTCCGGCGTGGACGGCCCATTCTGACGGTCACCATCGCGGCGACAATAATCTGTACGGTCGTGGTGTACCTGATGCCGCCGACCTTCGAGGCGGCCAACAAGGTGCTGGTCCGGCGGACGCTGCCCGATGTTGAGGAGCTGTCTCTTTCGCAGGATGCGCGTCAGTCTTCGCCCATCTTTCGCCAGCTAAGCCAAGCCGACGTTATCAACACTGAGATCGCGATTATCAAGAGTCGGGATCTGGTCATCCAGGTCATGGACGACATGGACCTCACGCGGAAGCGTTTCGATCGCGTTCTGGGCTACCGCCGTCACGTGCGGGCTGCGTACAAGAGCGTGCGGGGGGCGATGAGGTCGGCCGTCCAGGAGGTGAAGTATTTCGTCGGGCTTGCGACCAGGCCTACGGCGGAAGAAATCGCGGTGCGAAAGCATGAGGCGCTTATATCGGACGTGTCGGCTGCGCTGGTTGTGGAGCAGATTCCCGAGAGCGATGTTGTGCGGGTTGGATTTCGATGCAGCGATCCTGCGTTGGCCGCTGCTTTCGCGAGGTCTCTGTGCGAGCATGCGATCAGTTGGCACATCGAAAAACTGCGTCCGACGGGTAATTTGTCGTTCTATGTGGAGCAGGCGGAGGTCGCCAGGTCGGCTGTGGAGAATCTCGAAAAGGAGATGGCGGAGGCCAGGAGCAGCCTCAATCTTATCGGAGCCGATTCTCGCAAGGCGTTGTTGGTTCAGCATCAGCTTAGCGCCAAGGCTCGGTTGAACCAGATCGAGGCGCGTCGTTTTGCTTCGGATGCGGGAATCGCTGCTTTGGAGGCTCAGTTGGTTTCGGAACCGGCGATGATCACATTGTCGCAGGAAACCGTCGCGAATCCGGTGTGGCAGAGCGTGTCCATGAAAGCGGCGGAGTTGGACTTGCAGCGGAGCGAAACGGCGACGAAGTTTTCCGAGGCTGGCCGGACTATGAAAGACATGGATCGGGCGCTCGGCGGAGCGCGTGATCTGGTGGATCGGCTCGACCCTCGGCTTGAGGGCAAGCGTGTCGAGGGTGTGAATACGGTGCATCAGGCTTTGCGGCAGAGTCTGAGCAACCTGGCGTCCGAGCGTGCTGCGTTGGTGGCTGAGGGCGAAGTGATTAAGAATCAGATTGCCGCGTTTGGGGTGGATCTGCGAGCGCTCAACGAGCGTACGTATCGCGTTGATGAGCTTGAGCGGCAGCTAAAATCGCGGACCACGATGTACGAGCGGTGTCTTCGCAATGCGGAGATTGCGCGTGTGGGCGAGGACCGTCAGCGGAATCGGTTGGCCAACCTGGGTGTTATTGAGTCGGCGGGCATGCCACTGTCGCCCATCAAGCCGCGTAAGTGGCTTTATATTTTGCTGAGCGCCGCGGGTGCGATGCTCCTGAGCATCTGTTGGTCGTTCGCTGTGGAATTGAATGACGAGACGGTTGGAAACGAGATGCAACTGAAGGAGCATTTGGACAGTCCGGTTCTCGGCGTCTTGCAAAGATGCACGTGATATGTCCAACCGAGCGCGGGCTTTGACATTTGAACACCATGAGTGATTCCAACGATTCCGCCGCCAAGGCGCAGGGGCTGGCGAAACCTGCCACCAAGCGATTGAAGGCCAGCAGCCTCGGCCGCTTTCCATTCGTAATTCCTGAGCAGATGACGGGTGACCTGCTGGTTATACGCGATCGTCTGTTTCTGGAATTGGATGGGAATGACAGCATTGCGGCTGGTTTCGCTTCCAGTACGAACGGGGAGGGAACGACGACAGTATTGTTGAAGCTTGCTCTGGTGACCGTGCGCATTCGCAGTCGCATATTGCTTGTGGATGCAAGTCCGGAAATGAGCCTGACCAAAATGGTGGGGTTGACGGGCAGGCCGGGGTTGGCGGAACTCGCGGCGGGGGAGGCTATTGGGGAAGTCGTTCACACCTCCGATGTGAAGGGGCTGTCGGTCGTTCCCGCCGGAAACTTCAAGGACACCGAGCTGTCCAACGTTGATTGGCCGCTGTTAATGCCGAAGTTGCGCGAGCGGGCAGAAGTTGTTTTTCTGGATATGCCGCCGATTCTGACTTCGACTGCGGCTGCACGTGCGTCGGCGGCTGGGGATGGGTTGGTGATGGTGGTTGCGGCGCATCGAACACGTCGTGAAGTTCTGCAGAGGGCGAAGCAGGAACTGCAACACTACGACGGTGCCAAGTTGTTGGGGACGGTATTGAATGGGCGCGAGTATTTTATTCCGGGGTTTCTGTATCGGCTGGGTTAAACCGGTGACAGCTGCGACTTGATGGGGTTGTCCAGCCGATGATGCGGCGTGCAGAGAAGAAATGTTGATTCTTCGCTCGGTGCGGAGCACTCCACAGACAACATCAGATTTTGCGGACGGTGGGAGCGGTGGCGTTTGAAGAGCGACTTACGTGTTGATTTCAAGCATACGTCATGGATGGTGCTCTCGACAGGTGCGAACGCCGCTTTGGGGTTTATCGGCGGCTTGGTGCTGCTCAAGGGTTTGTCGCAGGAGGATTACGGCCTGGTAAGTTCTGCGTTGGCGGTTTTTCTTGTGGCTCAGGAGTTGGTGGGGCGGGGCATAAACGACAGCATGATCCGGTTGGGGACTGAGGCGGCAGCGGGGTCTGTCGAACGGTCCAACGACGTATTCCGCGCCGGACTGATCTTGAAGGTGTTCTTCTGTTCGATCGCGTTTGCCGGACTGATGGCGTTTCCGCAAGCCATTGTAGGCTTGTTGGGTCGCCCGGAATTAGCGGATGGTTTGCCGGGAGTCATGCTCGCGATTCTCGGGTTCGGCCTATGGAGTTTCGTCCTCACGCGACGGCAGGCACGGCTGGAGTTCGGGACGCTGGCGATGATTCAGCCCGCCAGCAATTTGCTCAGGGTCGCGCTGTTGCTGGTTTTTCTATTTCTGGGGAGCCTCACATGGACGCGGGCTATCTGGATTATTTCGGGATGCCTGTTTACGAGCGCGCTCATTGTAGGGATCGGCGACTGGATCGAGCTGCTGTTTCAGAATTGGCGGTTGCGTCCGGTGTTGGCCGCCGTCGCGGACGTTTGGCGATGCGGCGGCTGGAACATGCTGGCTGCTTTCGCGTTTACGGCTTACAGCCGGATGGACATATTTGTTTTGACCAGTCAGGCCAGCAACAGTGAGGTCGCGACTTACAATGCTGCGTGGCAGGTATTGACGATTGTCGATCTTTGCAATGTGACGATCATGACGGTGATGATTCCAAAAGTTTGTCATCTAATTCACTACGAGGACTTTGTCTCGTGGACACGACGCACACTGACACTGACTACCGCAGTGGCGTTGCTGAGTTTGCCGCTGGTGTTGCTGGCGGGCTGGTACATCCCGTTGCTTTTTGGTGTTGAGTACACGGGGGCTGTTGCGGTGGCGAGGATTCTGTACTGGGGGAATACGGTCTCGCTGATCGTTTTTCCTCTGGTCGGGATATTGTATGCCAAGCGGTACTTTCACTTGATTGCGGCGATGCACCTGACGTTGCTCGCGTTGAGCTTTCCCGCGTACAAGTGGGCTGTTGGGTTCGGCGGTATCGTGGGGGCTGCCTGGACTACGGTAGGGTTGCGTACGGTGGCGTCTGTGTTGCTGGTCGTTGCGATCGTGTGGTGTTTGAGGAATGCGCCGCGGCGTGCATTGTCGGCGGCGAAAACCGGGGCGTGAAGATCGGGCAGGGGTATGCCATGACTGAACCGACAACGGTCCTGTGGGTCCGAAACAGCGTCGCGTTCGGCGGTGTTGAAACGACCATGCTGGGTTGGCTGGATCATATGGATCAGAGCCGGTTCAGGTGTCCTACTGCGCTGTTCAAGAACCGCGACGGCATCGAACGGGCGTACGGCGATCCCGTCGCGGCACACGGTCACGAGATATTGGATCTTCCGTGGTGGCCTGGGCGTCAGTTTCGGCGCGCTGTGGATACACTGGTGCGGATCATTCGCGAAACGAATGCACAACTGCTGCACACGCATGATTGGCGCAGCGACGTCCTGGGGTATTACGCAGCCAAGCGCACCGGTATTCCGATTTTGACGACAGTCTATGTGTGGTTCAAACGTCCATTGAAAATATACGTCAGTGAGTGGATCGATGCGCGGTACATCCGCCATTTCGATCTCGTGACGGTGATCTGTGACGCTACACGTCAACAGTGTGTGTCGCGGGGTGTCTCTGCGGAGCGTACAGAGTTACTGATATCGGGGATATCCTCAAGTCGGTTCCGGTCGGAAGTGGATCGCAATCAGATCAGATCGCGATTCGGTATTGGCGAGGATGACATTGCTTTTGTGTATGTGGCTCGTTTCTATCCGGAAAAGGCGCATCTTGTATTGATGGATGCAATGAAGACAGTCTTGGAGAAACAGCCACGCGCCAAGCTGCTTCTTCTCGGCAAGGGGCCTCTTGAAGACCAGGTGTGGCAGTATGCATTGCGGCTGGGAATTGCGGACCGGGTTGTCATTCCGGGTTTCGTGACGGACGTCGCGGACATACTTTTGGCTATGGATGTGACGGTCCATGCCAGCTTGGCGGAAGGGCTTCCCGCGGGGATTTACGAGAGCATGGCGGCGGGGCTGCCGATCATCGGAAGCAATGTTGACGGGACGCCGGAAGCAGTCATTCCGGGTGAAACGGGGTGGCTCGTACCTCCAGGGGACAGTAAATCGTTGGCGGCTGCGATGACGGAGGCAGCCGTTCGCCCCGATTTGTGTCAGCAGTACGGGGCCAACGGACGGGAGTTGATGCTTAGTCACTACAACATGGATATTGCCCGGGAAAAACTTGAGGCAGTCTATGATCGTCTTTTGACGGGCAGGTCGAATCGGGCGGAGCCTGCGTTGGCGACTTCAGTATCTCAGTCGGAGGCGGTTTGAAACGACTGTCAAACATAGTTGTTTCCTCACGGGTGCATTCGATGCGCGAGGCATGGACATCGATATTTTCACTGACTGCCGCGCGGTGCGTGATTGCGGCTGTGCTTCTGTTGGGTTCGGTCGTATCGGCTGGCCCGCAGCGTGACGTGATCGGTCCTGAGCAGTGGGTTGCGCTGAGCGGTCGATTGACGATGGAACGCGAGGCTGGCGGTGTGGCGGGGTTTCGATGGCACATCGTGTACGGCAAGGAGCCGACGGTCATCACTTGTACGGCTGGTAGTGCCTGGAAAGCGATAGGCCGACTGTCGTTCGAGGTCAGGAGCGATCGTGACGGGCCGCTGTTCATACGGTTTGACCAGTCGGACAAGAAGATATTCCTCACCTATTTCGATGTGTCGCAGTCGTGGCAGCGCATTGCGCTTACCTCTGCTGATCTTCGTCCATTTGGTGACGGTGCGACCGGGCAGATGGATGCTGCACTGATCGATCGTGTGTTTCTTGTCGATCTCAACGGGTCTGACGGAGATGCACGCGGTGAACGGACCGTATGGGTGCGGGATATGTCGGTCGGTACAGAGGCGCTGCTTCAAACGGACAAGGCAGTTGCCCTGCCTGTTCCCAATAGTGCGCCAAACGACACGAATCGACTGACGTATTCCGATCTTGTAGGCGATTTGACCCATCTGGAGCGATTGGCAGTCTTACCCCTGCCGGGCGAACGTAGCGCGCAGTGGTCGAGCTACGATCGGCGGAGTCGCTACGCGGCTGACACTGCGCAGTATGCCGGTTGGGGCGCGAATGAAGACGGCGTCGGCGTGATTCGCATGGAAGGCGATCGGGCTGTTCTTGCGGAAATGGCAGGCCCGGGTTGTATCACGCGCATCTGGACCGCACAGCCCGGCAAAGGGCACGTTAAGATTTATCTCGACGGATCGGATCAGCCGGCGATTGATCTTCCGTTTGCCGGGTATTTTGACGGTCGTAATTCCCCCTTCGATTTTCCTTCGCTTGTCTATCACTCAGCCAAGGGTGCGAATTGCTACGTGCCCATTCCCTACCAGAAGTCGTGCAAAATAGTTGCGGACCCCGGTTGGGGAATGTATTATCACTTTACGTACAAGACATTCCCCACGGGCACAATCGTTCCGACGTTCACACGCCAACTTTCCAAAGACGGCAGGGGCGCTCTAGTGGCTACGGACGCTTTTCTTCGGGATCGACTCGGGACTGATCCGGCATCGTCGCGTACGGCGAGCGCAACGGAGACACGCAATATCATATGTCCTGCTGGGCAGACCGTTACAGTGGCCACTCTGAAAGGCCCGCGTGCCGTCACCGCTCTGAAGGTGACACCTGTCGATGTGCCGCCGGATGAAATGGGTGCTGCACTGCGAGAAGTCACGCTGAGTATTACCTGGGACGATGATCGTAGCCCAGCAGTATGGACTCCGCTAGGAGACTTTTTCGGGACGGCTCCGGGTGTTAATAATTACCGATCGCTTCCGTGCGGAATGACCAAAGATGGGTTCTATTCGTACTGGTATATGCCGTTTTCAAAAAAAGCGGCCATCACCCTGACGAACGATGGTGCGCGGTCTCGATCCTTCGCATTTCGGATTACGCACGCTCCGACCACACGCCCGCTGAATCAACTCGGGCGGTTTCATGTCAAGTGGCATCGTGATGCCTTCGCGCCGCGTGAGGCTACGCGATGGATGGACTGGACGCTGCTTGAAACGAGCGGGCGGGGGCGTTATTGCGGCGTGGCTCTGCACATCTGGAACCCGCGCGGGCACTGGTGGGGTGAGGGGGATGAGAAGTTCTTTGTCGATGGCGAGAAATTTCCGTCAACATTTGGAACAGGCTCTGAGGACTATTTCGGTTACGCATGGTGCAGCCCGGACATTTTCCACAAGGCCTTTCACAGTCAAACACGTAACGATGGTGAGAACCGAGGTCACATTTCCGTCAACCGCTGGCACATTTCCGACAGTGTTCCGTTCCAGGAATCCTTTGACGGTGTTATTGAGAAGTATTTCCTAAACCGAAGTCAAACACTGTACGACGCGACGGTGTACTGGTATCTGGACGCGGGCGGGGTTGATCCATATTCGCCCGTACCCGTTGGCCGGCGCAGCGGGTACTACATCGAGCCGCGTTCGTATACAGAGCGTGACGCGATAGAGGGCGAGCAGTTGCGCGTTCTTGAGACTACACGCGGTGTGGCTGAGCGGCAGGAATTGTTCAACTATGACGGCGATTGGAGCGGCGATGCGCAGCTATTCTGGGGCGGCGGGCGCCCGGGCGATCGTCTCACGTTGGCGCTGCCCGTACCCAAGGCCGGCAAGTACGCGATCGAAGTTCGCTTGACCAAAGCCAACGACTACGGGATCGTCCGCTTCATGTTGGATGGCAAGAAGATTGGCGACACTTTCGATCAATACTACCCGAGCGTGACACCGGGCGGAACGCTCTCCCTCGGTACGCATCGCCTGAGCCAGGGAGACCACAAGCTGTTTGTTGCGATCGTCGGAGCCAATCAGGCCGCCGGCGATTCTTATTTGTTTGGGCTTGACTGGATAAAGATACGGCCCAATTAACATGACGCTGTCAAATTGAATTCGGAATGACTGAGAATTGGCACAACACGATTGCGACGAACGAGTCCGGCGGGGCGAAGGAAGCGCTTGCGCAGAGGTTCAGCCACTTCGTCGAGCACAGATCCCAGGCGATCCTTTTCATTGTTATTGCGATTGTGATGCTGGCTGGCGCAGCATACTCCATATTCCTCGGCGACACACTGCGTTTTCCGGACGAGCGGGACTACTACCGGCTGGCGGTGAACATCGCACAGGAAGGCCGATTCACCGTTGACGGAGAGAATCTCACGGCGTTTCGACCGCCGGGCTATCCTGCATTGCTCGCGTTGCTGGTTCGTTGTGGTGCCGACGTTGTGCATCTGCGCATTCTCAATTTCCTGGCGATGGCGGTTGGTATTTATTTTCTGCACAAGCTGCTCAAGACCTATTCCTCTGCTTGTGCGGCTGGCATGAGCGCCGTGCTCATTCTCTGCTATCCGGTTCTGTTCTATTCCGCGGGCACGCTGTACCCGCAGACCATCTCAGCCACTGTGTTCTTATTGATCGTATTGCTCCTGTTAAAGGCCGGTCATTCTTTGCGGCGATTCATTTTGCCCGGAATTCTTGGCGGATTCTTGATTCTCGCGTGTCCATTCTTCACGTTCATGCTTGTGGTGACCGCCGCATTCCTTATGTGCTCGAAGGTGGTGGTGAGCTGGAAGGGGCTCGTGCTCATGCTCCTGATTTCGGCGTTACCGGCGGGTGCGTGGAGCGTGAGAAACTACGTTGTCTTCGATGCGTTCGCCTATGTGTCATGCAACAGCGGGTTAAATCTTCTGTTCGGCAATTCGAAGGACACGACGGCGACAACCGGTGCGAGACTGGACATGTCGGACTACGATCGTGAGGCTGCGGACTTGGGAATGAACGAGGTCGTGCGGGACGCTTTTTACAGAACCAAGGCCATCGAGTACATGCTGCACAACAAGATGCGGACGGTGGAGTTGTATTTCAAGAAATTCTTGAACTACTTCAACTACCGCAACACTTTGGGCGCCCAGAAGGAATCATCGAGCCTGAAGGATATTCTCATGCTCATGACGTATGGTCCGCTGCTGGCCGCTTTCGTCATTCGCGTTCTGCTGTTGACGCGATACAAGGCATCCAGTGTGGAGGTGCTCTTCATTGTTGTCTACTTAGCCAGTGCGCTTATTTACGCGGCCTTTATTACGCGGATCCGGCTTCGTCTGCCGTTTGACGTGCTGATGATCGGAGTGGTGGCCGCCTTTCTGGGCGATATGTGTCGCGGAAGGTTGCAGAGGTCATAATGCTGGCTGCGATTGGGACAACCAAACTTCTGATCCTTGTCCTGGGGGCGTGCGGCGGGCTGGGCGTGAGCCTGCTCATCATGCGTGATCCGCGGTTGGGGCTCATCCTGACCGCCTGCTCGATTCCGATGGAGACTGCGGGGCGTGTGGGGTATCTGACCGAGCACTTGGCATTGACGGTTTCAAAAGTTCTGACCGTGGTGACGCTCGCAGCCTGGGTGATACATTTCGCCCTGCGCAGAATCCGGTTTCGTAGTCTCCCCTGGATGTATCTGCTGCCGGGGTTCCTGTGTGTTTGCGCACTGAGTCTCATCGGTGGGGCGGAGACAAAGAACGGTGTCGAGGCGCTCTTTCGACTATCGACCACGGTTGTATTTTTCTTTCTGGTCGTACAACTGATCGACAGTGTCAAAGTGCTCAATATATGCCTGACGCTGTTCATACTCGTTTCGGGCGCGTTTTCGGGGTATGCGCTTGTACAGAGATTCACACCCCGAGCCGCGTTCAACGTTCGCTACGGATGGGAAGACAAAGGCGACAGAAAATCCGGCGTGGAGCGGAACGTCGGTGTCGGCGTTATGAGCGGTGTCAACGTCGAACGATCGAGCGGGGCGAGTGCGCACTCGATCATGCTCGCGCTCAACATTTGCCTGGTATTCGCCCCGACCGTTGTCTTGGGGATGAACGCAAAGAAAGGAGACGCGCGGCAACTCCTGCCCCCGATTTTGCTGGCTGTTTTCCTGGGCACGATCATGGCCACCTATGCGCGAACGGGCATCGTGCTTATCGCCGCGTGTGTGGCACTGATGGTCAAGCGCCGACTGATTCGTATCACACCGGCGGCGATCATGGTGATGTTTGCGGCTGTTTGCGTGCTTGCCGTCGCAGCGCCCAAGAGTTATCGTGAGCGGGTTCTGAGTGGGGCAGCGTTCAGCAAAAAAGAAACCAGCATCGCCACGCGGATTCAGGTTTTGGATGCCGCCTGGCGGCAGTATGTGGACCATCCGTTTCTCGGTGTGGGGTACGGCAACCGTTACGGCATTTTCGATTATTTCACCAGTTATCCGGACAAGGAACACGCCGTTTCGCCGCACAACGCGTACTTTCAGGTGGCTTCTCAAACGGGCATTACCGGGCTGGTTGTTCTGATGTTATTCTATTGGATGTTGCATCGTCAGATGCGCAGATCGATCGCGGAGTTTGTGAAACTGGGTAGGCCCGATATGGCCCGCGTGGGTCATGGGTTGAACATCAGCGTACTGGTCTTTCTTGTGTCGGGTCTTGCGATGGACCTGTTCGACAAAGGGATGCCGCACGCCTGGCTGGTCGCCGGGATGTGCGGGGCTTATGGCCTGCTGTCCGCCGAGATGAGTGCGGCAAAAGCCGGCGAGCCGAATCTCGAAGTCGGCCCGAACGATGCAACCGCAGCGTCCGCACTTGCAATGGGGTAAGTCATGAGTGATTGCTTAATCTCCGTCATTATGGTGAATTTCAACCACAAGGACGATGTCTCGCGCTGCCTCAAAAGCCTCTACGAGTATCTGCCCGAAGGGAAGTCCGAAGTGCTCGTGGTAGACAACCGCTCCACGGACGGCGCACCCGAACTGATCGCTGAAGAATACCCGGCTGTGCGTCTGACTCGCTGGGATGAGAATCGGGGGTTGGCACCCGGTCTGCACTACCTGATCGGAGAGTCGAAGGGCGAATGGCTGTTCATTCTCGACAGTGACACGATCATTCAGCCGGGGTGCATCGATGCCATTATGGAATTTGCGCAATCCAAACCCTGTCTCGGCGCGGTGGCACCACGCATTCGCGATGTGACCGGCGATATCCAGATGACCGCAAGGCGGTTTCCCAGTCCGCTCAACGCTCTGTTTGGCCGACAGACATTGCTGAGCCGTCTGTGGCCTGAGAACCCAATCACGCGACGATTTCTGAAAGCTCCGGAGCAGGACAGCAATACTCCGTTCCCGTGCGACTGGACAGCGTTTGCGGCTGTTCTGGTCCGGCGCTCGGCGTTGTTTGAAGCCGGCGGGATCGATCCGAATTTTTTCGTCTATTGGGTGGATGCAGACTTCTTCCGGCGCGTGCGCAATGCCGGGTGGGAGGTGTGGTGCTTCCCCTCCGCCGAGATTTTGCACGTCGAGCAGAACCAGCCGAAGCGCGTGCGCAGCCCGCTGGGCATTCGGGATTTTCATCGCGGCGCTCTGCGTTATTTCTACAAACACCACGGGTGGGGCGGATTGAACCCACTGCTGTGGATTGCGGCTGTGGGCCTTTGGGGGCGGACACGAATTCACCTGGCGATCAACCGTCGGCGGATGCGACACGAGCGCCCAACATGACGAACGCCCCAATCAAGGTAGCGGTATTGGCTGAACGGCTGGGCACGAGTGCGGGCGGCACGGAAGTGTACGAGCGGTGCCTTCTCACAGCTCTGTTGGACGACGAGTTTCGCGGCGGGGACATTCGCATCATTCCCGTGCTGGCGCGTGCGGAGGCGATGGACGTCCTCCCGCCATCCATCCGTTCGTCCTGCCAGTTGCTGAAACCCGGCGGCAAGCTCGGCACCATGTTTTCGACCGGAAAGCTGCTGAAAAAAATAGGGGCGGATGTATTTCACTCCTGCTTTGTCACACCGCTGCTCTTGGGCAAAGTCCCCGTGGTGGCCACTGTTCACGATCTGGGGTTCCTGCATTTCAAAGAGCACTATCCGCGAATGTTGGCCTGGAAATTGAAAAAGACATTCTACTGGACACTGCGTCGTGCGGACATGATCGTCACCGTGTCAGAGGCCACCAAGTCGGATATTCTCGACGTAACAGGCGGCACGCGACAGAGAATACAAACGATCCACAACGGACTGGACAGTCATTTCCAGTGCAATGGTGCGATAAAACCCGACCTTGCATTCCTGGAGCGATGCGGGATTCGACAGCCTTACATTCTCTACACCGGGCGACTGGAGCCGCGAAAGAACGTCCCCGTATTGATCGAAGCCTACGAAAAATTGCGTGCGTCGGGTCGTTTCGACGGGCAGCTTGTCCTCCTGGGGGCCACGCGGACATTCATGTGCGAAGCGACGCAGGCGCGAATCGACCGTTCGCCGCAACGAGACGATATCATTCAACCGGGCCACGTTCCCGATGAGATGGTGCCGTCTTTTTACGCCGGTGCATCGGCGCTGGTGTTGATTTCACTGTACGAGGGGTTCGGTCTTCCCGTTTTGGAAGCGATGGCCTACGGACTACCGGTTGTATGCAGCAACACCACGAGTTTGCCGGAGATCGCCGGCGATGCGGGGCTGCTGGTGGACCCGCACGATCCCAGCTGTGTGGCCGACGCGTTGGCCAGAGTGGTCAACGATCAGGTGCTTCGGCGAGAGATGATTGCCAAAGGGCATGATCGCGTCGCGCAATTTACGTGGCGACGGGCCGCCGAGCAGTTTCTTGACCTTTACCGCGAGTTGGCGCATCGTCACGCGCATTCAAGAGATCGCCAACCGGAGATGATTGCACCATGAGCAACGAGTGCGTAACAAGCACGGTCGAGTTCGCCTGCCCCATCTGCTGCGGCCCGCTGACAAAAGTCGAGCGCGGGTGGCAGTGTCCCGGCTGCGAAAAGACCTACGAGACAGCCAAGCTGGGCTACACGAACTTCCTGGAAGGCGAAGGGTTCGCGGATCAGGACAACGTCGAGCGGGCTTTGCACGAGGAGAAAACCGCCGAAGTCACCATGACGGGCTACCTGATTCCGCTGCTCAACGAGCTTTTCCCGAACGCGCCGTCGGGCAGTGTTCGGGTGTTGGATGTCGGCAGCGGCGTCGCAAAAAGTGTCGATCTGCTTCGCGATGCGGGGTACGACGCGTGGGGTGTCGATTCGGGGCACCGGGCGATGCACTGGAAACGGAGGAAGTACCCGCAGAACCTCGTGATCGCCAACGGGCAAGCCATGCCGTTCCCCGACGACACGTTCGATTTCATCTTCTCCGCCGGCGTTCTTGAGCATGTCGGTTGCGACGGCGACGCGCGGAGTCCGTCACCGGGTCACGAGCAGGCCCGGTTGGATTTCGTTTCGGGCAGCGTGCGCGTCACACGACCCGGAGGCATGATAAATTATACAGGCCCCAACCGCCTGTTCCCGTTCGATCTGTTTCATCGAAACACCGAATCCAACCCCTTCAGGTTTCATTGGCCTTGGGATCCGTTCCTGCAAAGCATGAAGGATTTCCGTTACCTTTTTGTCGAGCAGTGCGGGTGTGAATCGCTGCGTGCCCTGCCCATTCGCGGGTACTGGGGTTTTCTGCGACTCAACCGCACGCTCACGCAGCGTCTCGGCTGTAAAGCCGCAAACTTGTATTTCAACACGATTGGAAGCTGGCCCGTCTTGCGCGGGAGTTTCGCCAACCCCTGGTTATGTGTCTTGGTAACAAAATGAGTCAAAACGAACAGAAAGCAAATTCGATTCACAGTCGCTGGACAGAGAAACTGCGCTGTTGCAAGTGTCACGCAGACTCCATCGACCTCAATGTGCAGTCCGAAGACAAAGCCGGCGTGGTCGAGGGTGAGTTGAAGTGTCGAGGGTGCGGCGAGCGCTATCCGATCAAGGGCGGCGTCTACTGCTTCCATATCGGCGCCGATGGCCAAAAGTCCGATCACGGCGAAACCTGGATCGCGTCGGAATTCGTGAACCTGATGCCCGACAGCGGCCTATACACCTCGCATGCCGAGTGGCTCGAAAAGAGGCTGGGGTATCCGCCGCGCGTCGCACAACTGGTGAGCGAGTACGAATCCAAATACACCAAAGGACGCATGCTCGAGCTTCTCGCCGTCGCACGCGGCGACACGGTACTCGATCTCGGCAGCGGCGTGGGCTACCTGACCTTCGATCTCCTGAATAAGAATCCGGATATGGGGATTCAGGGCGTCTGCGTGGATGTTCTTCCGGAGCATGTGCAGTTCGTGCGTGCGCGGCAGAAGGACGAATCCAACGCCGACATCATGCCCGCCCTGGGCGACGGCGAAAATCTGCCGCTGAAAGACGGCAGCATCAACGGGATTCTCAGCGCCGAGTGCATGGAACACGTGCCCAATCCCCAAACCTGTGCCAACGAGATGTTCCGCGTGCTCACACCCAACGGACAGGTCTTGATCAGCACGCCCAACCGAGGCCCATACGAGCGTTTTCACCGCATCCGAATCGCCCTGCGGGCACTCCTGCGCAGAGACCCAGGCCCCAGCGAGGATTTTTTCGACAACCCGTTGGACCACAAGGAGTTGGCCAACTACCTGAGAGTTGCGGGGTTCCGCGTCGAGCGGATCGAGTTCGGAATCAAAGTGCCCATGTCCAAGCGGATTCTCCTGATGTTCCCCGAAAAACTGGGGATGGGCATCATCAACATGCTGGAGTGGATGCTCCCAGGCCGATTCATGGGCGTCACGACGTTGATCAAGGGCGTCAAACCCGGCGGCGCGTAACGTACAGAATTACCCGGAGGATCGTGAAAAATTCAGCGGAGTCCCCGAATGCGCGAAGCGATACGATCCCGAAAAAACATGAGCGCTAAAGTATGCACGGGGTTTCTGTGTGTACTCCTGACCGGCTGCAAACCCGCTTTGTCCGATAATCGAGACGACCCCGCTGACGGATGGGTCGCGCTCTCCGGAAAGTTGGCGGCGGACCGCGACGGCAACGCGCGCGTACTCAACTGGCGATTCGACTACAGCCAAGAGCCTTCGACCATCACCTGTGCAGCCAACCGTTCGTGGAAAGCGATGAAGCAACTTTCCTTCGACGTGAAGAGCGATCGCGACGGGCCGTTGTTCATCCGATTCGACCAGACGGACAAGAAGATATTCCTCACGCATTTCAACGTTTCACGCACTTGGCAGCGCGTTCACTTAAAAATCGCAGACCTGAACCCGTTCGGTGCCGGCACCACAGGCCGACTTAATCCTGCGATGCTGGACCGCGTGTTCATCGTCGATCTTTCAGGCAAGGACGGCGGTGCACGCGGAAAACGATTCATTGCGATCAAGGGCATGTCAACGCACGGAAAAACCGCGTCCACACGGCCAGCCAGGGAGGACGTCGTTCCGCTGGTCGCGTTTGACGGCGATGGCCGCGTTTTGAGCTTGCAGCAGATGGTCCAGCGCGGGACGTCCGCGGGCGCGTGGTGTTTTCTGACCGATATGCAAGGGGACGCCGTCTCAATGAGCGTGGTCGAGCGATCGGTGGACATCGACGGGCGGGCCACAAACGTTCCAACGCTCAAATTCGATATGAAGAAACCCGCCGTCGCTGAGGTCTTGTTTTGGCCCGTTGGCTCTGAATTTAATCTCTGGCTCCAGGCCGACGGTCGCGGCAGGGGGGTTCAGCAAGCTCGTCGCGACGGCGTTGTTTTGCTCAACCTTGAGTTGGCCCACACGCGCCTGCGTCACCTGCAAGACTACGACAGCCGGGATTCCGCATCACCCTATACCAAGCAAATCCGCGTATTAGCGCGCGAGCTGGCCGACGTCGAAAACCTGACTTCCCTGAAGCAACAGGCAGCCGCTGCGGACCGAATCCTGGACAAATTGCTTCGCCTGAGTCGTGAAGCTGTCCGAAGCCGATCGCAGCGCGTGGTCGAGGCGCAAACCCAACCAGGGCCATCGGTTAGGATTCCCGCGCCCAAGCCGGGCATGCTGAAGCCGGGCACCGTCGCAACCGTTCAGCTTATCGAGCCGGAATTCCACATCGGCATGGGCCAATCCTTCGGATTCGTGTTCGATCGCACCCCAGCCAAAGAAGTCGAATCCTACTACGCCCAACTCCGCAAAGCCGGCTTCAATCTCTATGTCCTCCCGCTGTTTTGGGACCAGCTCGTCGGCGACGATGGCCAATACAATCCCCGAAATTGGGATAAGACACTGTGTTTCTCCAACTTGGTCGAGCTGGGCTATCGGCTTCAGGCGCACAGCATCGTTCAATCCAGCCTTCCCAAAAATGTCAAAAGTTTGAAAGGCGCATCCCTCACAAACGCTGCAAAAAAACAGTTGGAAACTGTCGCAGCCGACTATGGCCGGCGCATGGGATCCGCCATCTGTCTTTGGGAGGCGATCAACGAACCGTCCAGCAACGCGTACGGCGACATGATGTTCCACGACCGTGCCGACATGGTTTCCGATCTCGTCGGCGAGCTTCGATCTCGCCTGCCCGGGGCGAAAATGATGGTGAACGATTATGATTGGGAGCGAGGCTTGGAAGCAAGCAGGCCGCCATCCGCCCGAATTGTGCTCAGCACGCGGCAATTCTTTTCACGCCTGTTGCAGACCAAACACAAGCCCGACGTGTTCGGTCTCGAATGGTACCCGGGCCTGCGCGTGGATCAGCCGAAATTCAAACTCGACGTAGCTGAGCCGTGTCGCGATTTGCTCGACACCAACCGTTATTGGGACAGCCTTACAGATTTGGGACTTCCGATAATCATCAGCGAATGCAACTTCCCCGGCAGCACCAAACGCGGCGACAAAAACGGCTTCGCCTGGGGGCCGTGGAGCGAGCAGTCACAAGCCGACGCCGCCGTCGAGACGCTTCTTCTCGCCATGAGCAAACCGCAGATTATCGGCTGGGTGTGGTGGAGCATCACCGACAGCGAGCCTTGGAACCGCGACGGAGGGCTATACACGTCGTCGCGACGATCGAAACCGGTCCTCTCGCAGCTGGAATCGGTGATTTCCAAACTCAAGCGAAGCACCCGTGTAACCGTTGATTCCAGCGGAGGGCTTCGTCTGCCGACGATGCCCGGCACGTACCGTATTGCGCTCGAGGATGGCGATTCGTGGCAAGTTACGCGGGATCGCTCGGGACGCGTTACACGGAATGTGGATGAATAATGCGGAAACGTCTAACCGCTCATGATGCGTCCGCCGGGGCGACGGTGACCTGATTCGCACGCCGCCGCTACCATTTCGCAGGCGTATGCTGTACTCTGGGGGGATACTGGGTGGTGTGCGGTGCAATCTTGGGTCGGGCCGCTACCGCGAAAAACCTGTCGATGGGGTACTGGCGCTGGATTCAACGGCGGCGGTCCAAGGGGGGTATGGATAATGTCGGATGGCATCTTAGATCACAGCTCTGAGTCGCTTCGGTTGGATAAGGACGCGAGACCAAAGCGTGCGGCGCACACGGAAAACGGCAGCCCGCTTGTGGTCAAATACAACTCGTCCGGCGGGTTTGGCAAGCTCGGACGGCACGCACGCCGGCTCGGCTCGTTCGCCAGAGTCTGGTGCGGCGCCAAAACACGCTCAAAGGCTTTCGGAGGCCCGTTGTACGCGCAGGTCGAGCCGGTCAGCGCCTGCAACTACTCCTGCAAATTCTGTCGCGACCACGCCGACGCGGAACTCACCGCCACAACCATCGGTGACGGTCGAAAGATCATGCCGCTGGAGGTGGCTGAGGAGTTGGCCGCCGATTTGGCGCGCATGGGTACTTTAAGCGTTGAGCTGATCGGACGCGGCGAACCCCTTTTGCATCCGCACGCTGCGGAGTTCATCGAGTTGTTCCGCCGCCGCAACATCGAAGTCAACCTCTATACGCACGGAGCGCTGCTGAATGAGGAGTGGGCCAAGACGCTGGTTCAACTCGGCGTGAGAACGCTCCGCCTGAGTCTCAACGCCGCAACCCCGGATTCACACGTCGAAATCGACGGCAGCGCTCAGGGGGATTTCGAGAAGATCCTCACCTCCGCACGGGCCATCGCCGATGCGCGAGAACGGGCAGGCACACCTGTGCCCTATCTGCTCTACGGATTCGTCGTCATGGAGCAGAACTACCGCGACGCAAAACTAGCCGTCCAGCATGCCGCCGAAGCGGGCATGAACGCGGTTCTTTTCAAGCGGCTGCTCAAGCATGAGGTGAGCACGCCGCACGCCCCGCGCGACGAAAAAGCCCTCGAAGCCTGCATGGCGGAGGCCAAGGAGGAAGCGCTCCGCCTCGGCATCAACACGAATCTCGATATCAAGGACGTGCTTCCGCTGGAGCAGTTGGACTATCGCGAGGCGAGCGCCCTGGTTTACGAACACACGCCCTGCTACGTGCCCTGGTATTTTTGCCTGATTACCTGCGAGGGATACGTACGCGGCTGCTGCCAATGCAAGGACGTGCTCGGGGAACTCAGCAAGCAGTCGTTCCGAGAGATTTGGAACGGGCCGACCTACGAAGCCTATCGCAAGGCGTGTCGCGATATCCCGAAAAACGGAATACAATCGATTGGTGGTTGCGAATGCGACAACTGCAACTACGTGACCAAGAATGCGGTCTTTCACAGCCTGGTCCAGCTTGGCGGAACGAAGGGGCTCGGTGCCAATCGCCGTACGATCCTTCGCCGGATGTTGAAATTCAAGGATGTTTGACGGAATTTTCCGCTTGATTCAGAGCGAGGGACGAATGCTAGTGCGTCATGCAGCACGTTTGACATTGGCTTTGGCTCTGGTTTGGGTCATCGCGGGATGCGCCAATACCAAAAAAGAGGGCGCGAAGTTCCAATCCGCCGTGCGCGAGGTGGCTGTACTGGAAAAGCCACCCGAGCAGGAGCGGGAGTACGCCATCGCGCCCGGCGATGAACTCGTCATCAGCTTCGCTTTTCACCCCAATTTCAATCAGCGTATGGAAGTCAGGCCGGACGGCAGGATCTCGCTTCCGTTGTTGCACGATGTGGAGGTTGCGGGAAAAACGCCGACGGCGTTGGCCGGCGAACTGGTCGTATCCTATTCCGGCGAATTGAAGGAGCCGGAAATCGCCGTGATTGTGCATCGGTCCTTTGGCCACGTCGCCTACATCGGCGGCGAGGTCAACGTGCCGCAGATGATTTCGCTTTCCAGACCTACCACCCTGCTCCAAGCCGTGATTCAAAGCGGCAACGTGCGTTCCACCGCCGAGGAAAGCAACGTACTCGTGCTGCGTGCAACACCCGGCGAAGCGCCCCGTGTGCTGGCCGTCAATCTCAAACAAATCCGAAGCGGCGAAGCTTCAGGCCTCATACTGGAACCGTACGACGTCGTATTCGTACCCAAGAGCACCATCGCAAAGGTTGGACAATTCGTCGACAGCTACATCAACCAGATCGTCCCCCGATCGCTCGGATTCCAGTTTGTCTATGATCTTGTCACCGACGTTGACCTAAAGGACGACCGAGGTCGCGTCCTGTTCAGCCGAACCAACGTACGCTAAAGCAGCGTCAATCTGAGCCCAACGAGCCGCGAACTTCTCGCGAGTCGCAATCGCATGGCCCCCCGGAATGCTGTCAGCGAATCACAGGATCGCATTACGGCGACGGCGGAGTAGCGGGGCGAGCGGTCGCATGCCCCGTCTTGGCCTGACGGCAACCTGCTAACGACGCGACAGTTTCTGAGTGTTTGCGATCACCACGACGGCAGGGTTTGTTCCGGCGATCCTGATCTTGTCTCGATCCGTGGCTCCGACGAAGAACGTCTGATCCCCAATGGCGGAATCGTGCAGCACGTCGAACACGAATGTGCCGGAAGCTCGGGGCGATACGCTGTAGACAAAGGTTGCGAGATATCCGCTCGCCTTCGTTGAAACAGATTCGTCGAACAGCCCGGCGAGCATTTGGCCGTTGGCGACATTGAACGATTCGAAGATACCGTGCGCGCCGGCGAACACATGATCGCGACGGTCGTCAATGACGATATCGACGAGTTCCAGTTGGCCTTGATCGCCACCACTGATTTGGGCGTGCAGTTGGTACCCGGACAATTTTCCGATGGCGGCGTCTGTGAAGACGTCGAACGAAACGCGCGACCCTGGCGAAACGCGCTTACTATCGGCTTTCGCAGTCAGCGATGTCGAGCTGGCGATGCTCGGCGCGATCGTCGGAGACGGGCCGCCGGTGCAATTGCACGGATTGTCGGTTGCGAAACAGGCCAGTGCGTGGTTCGCATCGAACAAGTTGCAGAATCCGTCGGGAGCGCAATCGCCAAACGGGCCGCCGGCGTCAATGTTGATACTCTCGCACGGTGATGCCGTCGCGAAGCACAGCAGAGCCTGATTGGCGTCCGCGTTGTTGCAGAATCCGTCCGGCTCGCAGTTGTTGAACGGCCCACCCATATCTGACGGCTCGACCAATGCGAACGACGTGCAGGCGTTGGCAGCACCCAGTGTGCAGGAGTTGCCCGCGCCGCAATCGCTGTCCGCGTCACAGGGTTGCGTCGGATCGTTTGAACACGTCCCGCCACCGCACGACCACCACAGGCAGGCATCATCCGTCGTAGCGTCAGGTCCGCACGGCGGTGTCATGCACGTGCCGTCGTTGTCCACGACGTCAGCGCACTCCGCCGTCGCGGCACAGCCCGCACCCGCGCCACCGAGGACGATATCGACAGGAGCGCCCGCGACGCCGGTGGCGGATTCGACCGCGTAGACACCGAACGAACCAGCCATTTGGCCGCTGCCCAGGACATTCGCAAGAATGCTCTGAACGCTGAGCGTGTAGGTGTCGCCGCCCGCCATCGGGTTCAAGCTCAGCGGAAAGGTGATCGTGCCTTCGAGAATCACCTGTTCTGAGTGGCCTATGTTGAGGTCGATGAACTCGGCTGAGGGAAATGCGAGATTCGGAAATTGGCCGGGGTTGTTTCCGAATGTGTTTTGTGCGCCGCCGGCTTGTACAAGATCATCGCCGATTCCGGTACCACTGTAGTTGGCGTCGTAACCGAGCGGTTGGGCGAAATTGTCCATGGATTGATCCGCCGGCGGCCCCCACATGATGGCCTGCGAGAGGTTGACCGCTTCGGGCCCGCTCATGGTCACGTCGAGCGTCACGCACGCCAAGCCGTCGTTGCCCGGTGCGTCATTGGTCAGCAGGCCTCGGATTTCGATCGGAAGCGGCACGCCGAGTTGCGCATTGTTCCCAGACGGGAGCACGATATCGAGTGTGAAGGTATCGGCACCGGCGATGGCTGCGCAACAAAACAGGCACATGGTGAAACGAACGATCATGATCAAGGCTCCTCCCGGAGAGAAAAGTAGACTCTTATCAATTGCCCGCCCGTCGTTGGTAGACGAGACCGCGAGACAACGGGGGTACGCGGTCCGTTACGATTTCTTTCAATGCACGGCAATTTTAGCGAAGAACGGCGGCGGACGCGAGAATTTTTCTTCGCGACGACCTCTTGCGCCCTATGACGTTAGGTGAGGCGATGATCTTTTTGTTGCAATTGTGAGCACTTCGAGGCGCTGCGCAAGGTGCCGGTGGACAGCGGCCCGGCTGCAATCGGCGGATTCGCTGAAAAGCGGCGTTGGTCCGGGGCATTGTCGCCCGATAGAATCAGTGTCGCTGTTTTTTTGGAATTCGTTCGCCGGGCGGTGTGCGAGCGGGAGTGAGAATCAGATATGGCTGAATCGATGCCGGAAGGCTCGGGAGGGGATGTAGCCGCCGTCGAGCGCCTGCGTGAAGCGTACGAGCGTATTCGCGGCGAGTTGGGCAAGGTCGTCGTCGGGCAGGAGCGCGTCGTCGACGAATTGCTGATCGCGCTGTTCTGTCGCGGGCACTGCATTTTGGAAGGCGTGCCCGGCTTGGCGAAGACGCTGTTGATACGCACGGTGGCTCAGACGCTGGAGTTGTCGTTCTCGCGCGTACAGTTCACGCCGGACCTGATGCCGTCGGACATTACCGGGACGGAACTCATCGAAGAGGACAAGTCCAGCGGCAAGCGATCGTTGCGATTTGTGAAAGGGCCTTTGTTCGCCAACGTCGTGTTGGCTGATGAGGTGAACCGCACGCCGCCGAAGACGCAATCCGCGTTGCTGGAGGCTATGCAGGAGCAGCAGGTGACGGTCGGCGGGGTGACGCACACGTTGCCGTCGCCGTTTTTTGTGTTGGCCACCCAGAATCCGATCGAGCAGGAAGGCACGTACCCGCTTCCCGAGGCGCAGCTCGATCGGTTCATGTTCAAGATTCTTGTGGACTATCCGACGGAAGAAGAAGAGCGCGAAATCGTCAAGCTGACCACCTCGGGCGATTCGGAGGCGGTGCAGCCGCATCTCGGCGCGGAGGAAATTTTGCGTTTGCAGGAGATTGTTCGTCGCGTGCCATGCAGCGATCATGTGATTCAATACGCGACGACGCTGACGCGCATGACGCGGCGCGGGCGGGAGGGCTGCCCGCAATTCGTTGAGGATTTCGTGGCCTGGGGTGCCGGGCCTCGTGCTTCGCAGCATCTGGTGGTGGCCGGCAAGGCGCGGGCACTGCTGCACGGGCGATACTATGTATCTACGGAGGATGTTCGCGAGATGGCGCTGCCCGTTCTGCGGCACCGTGTCATTACGAACTTCAACGCGGAGGCCGACGGCATTGGGCGCGACGATATCATCCGTATGGTTCTGGAGGCTGCGCCAAGCGGGCCGGCGGACACAATCGACGATCGTCTTGCGCGACGTGTGTTTGCGGAGAATGCGCAGGCGTCTGACGATGAATCGTAGCGTTTGAAGGTGTCGCATTGAGAGACCGGCATGCCGCAACCCGTCCCGACCCATCATAAGTTTCTCGACCCGAGAGTGCTGGCGAAGATCAGCGGTTTGGAATTGCGTGCGCGGCTGGCGGTCGAGGGGTTCAGAGTCGGCGGCCACGCAAGCCCCTATCAGGGTGTGAGCGTCGAGTTCGCCGATCATCGCAGCTACGTGCAGGGCGACGACATTCGTCACGTGGATTGGAAGCTCTACGCGCGCACGGACAAATACTACATCAAGCAATACGAGGAGGAGACCAATCTCAGTTGTGTGCTCGTTGTGGATTGCAGTGCGTCGATGGGATACCAATCCCCGGCAGCGCCGATGAGCAAGCACGACTTCGCAGCCTCGGTGGCTGCTTCGCTCGCGTACCTTGCGTTGCAACAGGGCGACGCGGTCGGGATGGCGCTCTTCGATCAGGCGATCACGCATTTCATTAAGCCGTCGAGTCATCCGGGGCATTGGAAGACGCTGACGGGAGCGCTGGCCCGCGGGCCTGGGCCGGGCAAGACGGGCGTTCGCGCGGTTCTGGATGACCTGGCTGAGCGGATGGGGCGGCGGACGCTGGTGATCGTTATCAGTGATTTGTTCGACGATCCGGACGAGACGATTTTGGGTCTCAAGCATCTGCGCTATCTCAAGAACGACGTGATTATGTGCAATGTCTGGGATCCGGCTGAGCTGACGCTTCCTTTCGATGGTCCGACGCTGTTCGATGGATTGGAAGGGTCGGGGCGGCTGATGGTCGAGCCGCAGGCGTTTCGGCAGCGGTACACGCGGGAGGTGGAATCATTTATCGCGTCGCTGCGCGGGCAATGCCGCAAGATGCACGTCGATTTTGTCCCGTTCGATACGTCGCACGGTCTGGATGTGGCCATCAGCGCCTATCTCGCGACCCGGGCCGCGCGCATTCGCAGCCGTTCGTCGCGCGTGCTGGGGGGAGGTTGATGGGCGGTTGGTTGTTTTGGTAAGCCAATGGTTTTGGCCTTTCGTGCATCCTGCGCTGGCGGCGGCGGGCGCTGCATGCGTTGCGATTCCGTTCGTTATTCATCTGATCAATCTCCGCCGCTACAAGCGGGTTCCGTGGGCGGCGATGCGATTTCTGCGCTCAGCCAGTCGGCGCGGGGCGCGACGGGTGCGGATTGAGCGTTGGGCGCTCTTGCTCCTGCGCGCGATGGTGTTGCTGCTTTTCGGGCTGGCTATTGCGAGGCCCTATTTCCCGTTCTCCGCGCTGGGCGGGTTGGCCGATTCCGGCGTGCATCGCGTGCTGGTGATCGACGATTCCGCATCGATGTTTGCACGCGCAGGTGAGGGCGATACGGGCGTGCCTTCGACACGCTTCGATTTGGCTCGTGCAGCCGCTTTGAGTTTGCTGAAGAACTTCGCGGATACCGACGCGGTCAGCGTTGTCACACTGTCGCGCCCCGTCACGCGGGTGATCGGATACGCATCGTTCGATCGGCGGCGTCTTGTTGACGCCATCGAGGAGTTGTCGCCGCGGCAGGGGTCAGCCGATTTCGCGGGTGGGCTGCGTGCGGCACGTGAGATACTGGCGGATGGCGGATTCGTGCGTTCCGGCGACGAGGGTGGCACAGTCTATATGCTGTCGGATTTTCCCGCATCGGTCTTTTCTGCTGATGCCGAGGCGCGAGGCGAGGTCGCATCGCTTGGCAAAGCAGCCGGCGCACTCGGCGAAACGGGCTTGGTTCTTGTTCGGTGTGCCAGCATCGTGGCACCAAACGTCGGTGTGGTTGCGTTGCAGGTCGCCGATGGCGGTGTGACGCCCTCGCGAGGCCGTCTCGCACGGCGCGTGGAAGTGGCTGTACGCAACTTCGATCGTAACGCAGTGCGCGGGGCGCGACTGAAACTCCTGCTTGACGATCGTGTGATCGGGCGTGCGAGGCTCGATTCCCTGGGCGGCGGGGAAACGGTCGTGACGCGCTTTACCGCGGATACACCGAGGACTGGTTCGCATGTGCTGAAGGCGATTTTGGAAAGCGTCACGGACGACGCATTTGAGCTTGACGACCTGCGATACGCAGCCATCGAGCAGGATGGGCCGATTCGTGTGCTGGTTGTCGATCGAGGTGAAGAACGCGAAACCGGGTGGCGCGCGTCGCGCTATCTTTCGACGGCGCTGTCGCCGCGCGGGGCGGGCGATGCGTTCGAGGTGCGCGCGACGGCGGTGCATGATCTAGGCCTCGAGCCGCTCGGAGAATATGACGTTATGGTCTTGTGCGGTGTGACACCGCGCTCGGCTGAAGCACGGGACAGCCTGGCTGATTCCGTTCGTGCGGGGCAGGGTCTGCTTGTGTTCGGCGCGGACGACATCGATCGCGACGGTAACGCGATGCTCTTCGGTGGCGATGGTCTGTTGCCCGTACGTCTTGACGGTGTGATTGAGGTCGATGAATCCACAAGTGGTCCGGTGTATCTGGCGCGTGGCCAAGCGGTCCATCCGTTGGCGGCGGGGATTGCGTCCGATGCGGAGAGCGGGTTGTTTCGTGCCCGTATGCACCGCATTCTTAGCCTGACACCGCACGCGGCGCGTGGCGAAACGATTCTTTCCTTCACAAACGGTCGGCCTGCGATCGTGACCGGACGGTACGGAGCAGGCAGGGTGCTGGTGTTCGGGTTTTCAGCCGACATGAGCTGGACGAATCTGCCGGCCAAGGGCGATTTTGTTTCGTTGATGGTGACGGCAGCACACTACGTAGCGCAGGCTGACGCTTCGTTTCGAAATATCCTTGTTGGAGATGCGGTGCGCGAGCGCATCACAGCCGCCGAATCGTCCTCTCCGGTTCGGCTGGAATTCGAGCGTGGGCGTGATTTGAGCGTGCGGCTGATCCCGGACGAGGGCGGCCTCGTATCCGAGAGTGATCGGTTGGAGGAACGCGGCGTTTACGTGCTGACGACTGGGGAGCGTAAGATTCGCTGGGCGGTCAATGTCGATTCAGCTGAGTCGGATTTGCGCTCCGCGGATGAAGAGACGTTGCGCGCGTCGACCGACGCACCGATTCGCGTGGTGGAGTCCTCCAAGGTCGAATCGGTTGGTACGTCGCGCCAATCGTTCAACGAGGTCGGGGCTTCGATGCTGCTGCTGGTGTTGGCCGCCGTCGTGCTTGAGACCTGGATGGCGACGCGTTTCGGGGGCTTGCGATGACCGGAACGGAGTCGTGGATGATCGGCCTGCTGGAGTGGCTGCTCGATTTGGAGCGTATCCGTCTGGGACGGGACGCGCCGCTGTCCGTTCATTGGCAGCCGCTGCTTCCGGTCTGGCTGGTCACGCCGCTCACGCTGCTGGGGCTGGTCGTTGTGCTGATCGCGTATCGGCGGGAGCGATGCAGCGCGGCCGGGCGATCCATGCTCTTTGTCGCTCGGGCGAGTCTGATTCTCCTGCTGGCTGTGTTGTTGGGGCGTCCCGCGCTGGTCTTGCAGCGCGAACGGGTTGAGTCGTCGCACGTCGCCTTGCTGTTTGATACATCGCGCAGCATGCTGATCGCCGACGGCTGCGGTGGTGATTCGCGCATGAAGTGCGCGCAACAGATTCTGTCCGAAAAAGACGGTGCAGCCATCGCAGCCATGTTGTCGCGGAACGATCTTGTCGTTCATTCATTCGCCGGGTCCAAGCGTCGGGAATTGGACGGCGATTCCGTGGAGGACATCCCGCTGATTTCGGCGGCGATCGACGGATGGCCGTGCGAAGGTTCCGTTTCCGACCCGTGGGGGGCGCTGGAATCAGTGCTCGCACAGCGCGACGGCGGGCGACTGTCAGCCGTGGTGATCGTCTCCGACGGGCGGGCCACCGTAGCGCGCGGGATGGAGTCAGCCATTGAAAAGGCGACGGCACGTCAGGTGCCGATATTTGTCCTGCCGGTGGGTTCGGAATCGCCGTTGCTCGATGCCGTGATCGTGCAGGTGACGGCCCCAAGTCGAGCTTTTCTGAAGGACCGCTCGGCTGTGCGCGTTGAAATCCGCGTTGATGGCAGCGCAGCCGAACAGCCGGTAAAGGTCAGACTATTGAACGAATCGTCCGGCGAAGAGATGGCTCGACGCGTCGTGACGATTTCTGAAGACGGCAAAGCTAACATCGTGTTCGCGATCGTGCCGGGGGCGACGGGGCGATTGGCGATGCGCGTGGAGATAGAAGAACTGAAGGGCGAGCGTGCGCTGGACAACAACGTGGCCCGAGTGGGAATCGACGTGGTCGATGACGTGATTCGCGTGCTCTATGTCGATGGCCAACCGCGTTACGAATACCGCTACCTCAAAAACACGCTCCTGCGCGAGCCGACCATGCGATCGAGTTGCCTGCTGCTCTCCGCCGACGAAGCCTTCGTGCAGGAAGGGACCGATCCGCTTCGACGGTTTCCAACCGATATCGAAGCGCTCAGTGCCTACGACGTCGTGCTGCTGGGGGATGTGGATCCCAACGGCGCGTGGCTGAGTACGTTGCAGGCGGAGATGCTGGTGGAGTACGTGTCGGAGCGCGGCGGAGGTTTCGGCCTGTTGGCTGGCCCCCGGTTCGCGCCGCACCGCTTCGCCGGGTCGCCGCTCGCGCGACTGCTGCCCATTCGGATTGACGAGAATTCCGCCACGTTTGAAGGCGCGACGATCACGCAATCGTACGTACCGAAATTCACACCGGAGGGTCGAACGAGCGGCTTGTTTCCGCTGAATGCGGACGATGATTGGGATGCGTTGGGCGGGTTGTACTGGTTCGCCGCGACAGCGGGCGCGAAACCGGGTGCGGAAGTGTTGGCCTATCATCCGGGTCTCGATCGTGGAGAAGCACAGCCGCTGTTCGTCCTCGGACGCGTGGGTGCGGGTCGCGTGTTTTTCTCCGGTACGGACGAGACTTGGCGGTGGCGACGCAGTGCGGGCGAGTGGGCGTTCGACGCTTTCTGGACGCAGGTTTGCAGAACGCTGGCACGCACGGAATCGATCGGAATCGACCGACGCTACGAGATTTTCACGGATCGGCGACGTTACGGATACGGCCAAGTCGTCGAAATCCGGCTGCGCGTGTTCGATTCGGAGATGCTTTCCGCCACGGGCGATACGGTGAGGGCTATCATTAAGAATGAAGCGGGGCAGGTCATCGCGCGGCTGCCACTGCTGCGAACCGGGTTTGAAGCCGCTGATTTCGATGCACGCTTCACACCGCCGGCGGACGGTTGGTACTCGGTCGAGATCGGCGGCGTGATGAATCAGCCCGACGTGCAGCCCGCGTCGGCTCGGTTTTTCGTCGGCGGAGCGGACCCCGAATCGTCGCAGCCGGGCGCGGATCACGAATCGCTTCGAAGAATCGCGGCAGCAACGGGCGGCGAAGTCCTGACGCGTGAAACCGTGGCCAATTCGTTGGCCGGCATCGTGGATCGAAGTTTGCGGATTCCGGACGACGTGTCCGAGCCGCTTTGGGATTCCAAACTGTCGCTGATTCTATTCGCGACGTTGATCTCGGCGGAGTGGATCGTGCGTAAGGCAATGGGTTTGGTTTAGCGGGCCGTTGAAAGAATGCGGCATGAAACCGTGAGCGGTTGATGGAGTCGAATGGCATCTGAATCGGTTGAAATCCTGTTGCATCTGTCGCGTTTGCGACGCTCGATCCGAACGCGATTGGGTTGTTACGGTGCGCTGACGGTCTTAGCTGGCGGATGCCTGTCACTGCTGACGATCCTGGCCGTCGACTGGCTTCTGGAGCTGCCGCCGCTGCTCCGTGTTTTCGGCGCGGTGTTGTTTGTGCTGGGCTTCGGATTCGCGTCGCTGCATTGGATCGTTCGCCCGTTGCAAAAGCCGTTATCGCTGACGCAAGTGGCTGGCCGGCTGGAACGGCATTTCGGCGGCATGGACGATCGTTTAACCAGCGCCGTGGATTTTCTCACGCACGGTCAGGCTGCGTCGGTGGAGTTGATGCGACAGGTAATCGTCAACACCAATCGCGTCCTGAACGTTTTGCCGATTCGTTCGGTGCTGACATCCCGACCGCTGCTGATACAGGGCGGCCTGCTCATACTGGGCGTGACCGCACTGTGGGGCACCGCCTTCGTCGCACCACAATGGCTGCGAACCGGATTGGTGCGGTACGCGCAACCTTTTGCCGGAGTGGATTGGCCTCACAATGTGCGAATCGTTTCGGAGACACATCGCGTCAAGGTTCCCTTGGGCGAATCGACCGATCTGCGGATGCGTGTGACGCGCGGCGACCGTCCGCACCTGCGGGGCGTCGTGCATCTGGTGGACGCACGAGGCGAGAAATCCGAGCTGGCCATGCACCGCGATCGCGACGGCACGTTCCGTTGCACGATCGACGCATTATCGAACGACCTGACATTCTGGTTCGAAGCCGGCGACGACGACACCCGGCGCACCCCAGGCCTAATTCAGGTGATCTCACGGCCAGCCGTAACCGAATTTGTAGCGCGTGTGGGGCCGCCCGATTACGCGGTGTCCAAAACGGTGGCGGAATTTGACCTGCGCGCAGGGCCAGCCGTCGGCGTAATCGGCAGTTCGGTCGAGCTGCGCGTACGCTCCTCCAAGCCACTGTTGCGAGACGAGCAAGGGCGTGCCCGACTCGAACTAGCATACGCCGACGGGGCCGAGGAAACACTCCCGTTGAAGCCGATACCTAACGAATCGCGCACATTGCGCGCGGTGACAAAGCTGCGCAGCGACACGACGATCAGAGTTTTCATCGCGGACGCCGACGGGTTCACCAATCACAGCGGCCAGGGCTACGAACTGTCCGTCTCGCCGGACGACGCACCGAATGTCACGCTGATTCAACCAACCTCGACGGTGGAGACAACCGCGAGCGGAGCGTTACGGTTGCGGGCCACGGTGAAGGATGACTTCGGCGTGTCCGGCGTGCGGCTGATCGCGACCGACGAATCGGGCGACGAAATCTGGCGCGCATCATTGATGGATTCCGATACGTCTTCCCCAGGCAATCGCCGCACGACCATCGATGTTGATTACACGTGGCCTGTCGCAAAACTGGGACTCGCTTCCCCCGCGACCGTGCGTTACCGCGTGGAGGCCGCCGACGATTTCGCGATCGGCGATGTTCGCGGGCAGGTCGGTGCATCGGCCTGGATGCTCTTGAAGATCATTGGTCAGGATGAATTCGAGAGCCTGTCGCACGACACCCTGGTGACTCTGGGGCGACGTTTGCGTCAGATACTTTTTCGCCAGCAGGAGATGGTCGAAAGCACCCGCCGAATCGACTCCGCGAGGGCAGCCGGGCACGATCGCGGACGCTCAATCATAGACATGGCCCGTCGCCAATCGCGTCTGGGGCGCAGCGTCGAGGAACTGTCCCAGCGGTTTGCCGATGTCGAGGAGCGACTGCGACTGAACGGCGTTTCGGACGCAGCCTGGATCGCGACGGTTGATCGTGTTCGGGCGGATTTGGCCGGTCCCGCAGCCGGCGCGTCGTCCGAAGCGGCGGAACTGTTGCGCCGCGCAGCCGAGCTTGAGGCTGATCCCGCCGTCAACCTGACTGAAGCAATGAACGCTCAAACAGGGGTGGCGACTACACTCAGCAAAGCGCTCTCGCGTTTGGACGAATGGGGCGATTTTCGCGTAGTCGTGAACAAAACGCGCGACTTGATGGACCGTCAGACGCAACTGCGCGAAGCCACCGCATCCACGGCGTCCGGAACGGTCGGACGATCCATCGACGAACTGAACGAAACCGAGCGCGCCGCACTGGCGCGTATCGAGTTGCGTCAGCAGCGACTGCGCGAGGAGTTCGACGCGCTGGTCGCCAGAATGTCCCGCACCGGCATGCGCGACGGAGCAGCCGAGTCCGCGGCCATGGGGCGTGCCGCTCGGGAGGCGGCTGCACATGAAATCGCCCAGCGCATGCAAAAAGCCGGCGCCGCCGTTCGCCAAAACAGATTGGCCGGCGCTGGGTTGGAGCAGGAGCAGATCGTTCGCGGCCTCGGGAAAATGGTCGGGGCGCTTCAGGAACAGGAGATGCGCCGGTTGGCGGAGCTAGCCAAAAAGCTGGAGCGAGCCGACCGCGCGGTAGCAGAGCTGCTCGGAGCGGAAGAGGAACTGGTCACGGTTACCGCAGAGGCCGACGCGGTTAAGGCCGACGATGCGGTTTACACAAACCTGTCGCAGGATCAGTCGCGCGTGCGCCGGAACGCGGACGGTATCTTGACGGACTTACTGCAGGAGCGCGAAGCGGCTGAGGCTGCGGATCGGGTGGCGCAGGCAGCCCGCGAAATGCGCGACGCAGCGGGAGCGTTGGCCGATGTGAACGGCGTGTTGGCCGTCGAGTTCGAGCAGGAGGCGGTGCGACTCCTGCGCGAGGCCTACGAAGTGCTGGCGGAGCAGGCGCGTCGTGCGGGGCAGCAGGCGTTTCGAGCGCGGATGGAGCACATTCGCGGGCGTCTGAGTGCGATTCATCACGATCAGCAGGAAGTGCGCGACACAACGGGTGACGTACTTGTGGCACTCTCGGAAACGAGACGATTGCGTCGCGCCGACGCGCGCAGGGTCTCAAAGTTGGCCTTGCGTCAGAGGGAGATTCTGGCGGAGGCGGACGACGTAGCCAAAGACGTGTCCGACTCGATCGTGTACGCAGCCACACTGACGCAGGTGTTGCGTGGCATGCGAGCGTCGGAGACAGCCTTTCGAGCGCGACGACTCGACGACGAGCTTCGCACAACACAGGACGACGTTTTGCGCCGCCTGTCGCAGTTGATTGAGGCGCTTCGGACAGCCGCAGAGTTGCCGCCCACTGACGAGTTCGTAGCCTCCGGTGGAGGCGGATCGGGTGGCCAATCCAGCAAGAACGGCCCGCCCATCCCGACGGCGGCGGAGTTGATCATGCTCAAGACGATGCAGATGGGTGTGATGGCGGACACGGCGGCCCTTGACGCGTCGCGCCGCGCTTCAACCGGAACACCGACCGAAGCGGAGTTGACAGCAGCGGAGCGTTTGGGCGTGCGCCAACGAGAGGTTCGCCTCTTGACGCGCGCAGTCGTCGAAAAAGCAAGGGAGGGTCAACGATGAGAATGTGCAAAGAACTTCGCCTCGTCGGTAGATTCGCACCGGCACTTCGTATCGCGGCTTTGATAAGGGTCTTGAAGCATGCTCGATCGTTCAGACGCTACGCAAATAGTGCTCTGGGTGGCACGGTCTGGCGCAGACAGGCCGTGGATTCTCTCAGCGCAACAGGTCAGCCGTGTGCAATGCCAATCCATTCAAGGACTGCATTCGCCCGCACTCCACGCAGATTTCGAGTACGCCCCAACGAGCCGCGGACTTCAGTCCGCGCGGACGCCCCTAGACCCATCCGACACTATTCTCAACCGGCACGCCTCCATGCCGAAACACCGCCATTGCAGATTGCTGACCTGTTGCCTCTCAGCAACCACGACCTCCCGACTTCGCTGGCAGACCGTGCCACCCATCGAATGAAGCGTGTTGTTGCGCTGGGTGCGGTCGTGATATTCGGAACATGCCTGACCGTCTCAGCCCAGACTTCCGAACCCGACGCCGCGAAGCGGAACCGCGAGCAGGACTTGGCCAAACGTCTGCTCGGCGGCTCGCCGGACGAGGACGACGTGATGGACCGCATTCTGAATCGGATGACCGAAGCGGAGGATGCGTTGCTCGGCGATTTCAACTCGGGAGAATTCACCCAAGCCGCACAAAAGAAGGCCATCGAAGAGCTTGAGTCAGCCATTCGCGATGCTGTGCGACGCGGATCGTCAGGCGACGGTCAGCCTCAGTCGGGCGACAAACGCAAGCGGAAAGAGGCGGCGTCAACCGATGCCAAGTCAGCGCGGTCGCCGGGCGGTCGCGGGGGCGAAGGCGGCGAGTCAGCCAAGCCGACCTCGGCGGACGCGAATGCACCGCGAAAGCGCCCGCAAGGACCGGTACGCGAGTGGCGACGCGGCTGGGGAAACCTGCCGCCGCGCGATCGGGAGGAAATGACGCAGGGGGCGGACGAGCAATCGATGGCCGCGTTTCGGGAATGGATTGAGCAATACTACCGTGCATTGGCCGATGAAACAGGTGACCAATGATAAAGCGTTTCGCATTCGCAGCAGCTCTATTTTCGGCGATCACAGTTATCTTGGCACAGTCGGTTGAGGATGTCGCACCGACGCCCGCGGCGAAACCGATCAACGCCTCGGAGTCGATCGAGCGAGGGTTGGCCTGGTTGGCGGCGCATCAGGGCGAGGACGGTTCCTTCGGAAGTCATTCACACTACGGTCGGCACGTTGGCATCACCGGGTTAGCCGGGTTGGCGCTCCTGAGTCACGGAGACACGCCGGGCCGGGGAAAGTACGGCGGCGCGACGGCGCGGGCCATCGATTTCGTCGTGGCACACGGTTCGGAGAGCGGTCTACTGGCGGCGGAGACGTCCCACGGGCCTATGTACGGGCATGGGTTTGCGACGCTGTTTCTTGCGGAAGTGTGCGGAATGTCTCGTCGAGACGACGTGCGCGAGACGCTGCGCAAAGCCATTCGGCTCGTCGTGACAACGCAAAACGACGAAGGCGGATGGCGATATCAGCCCGTGCGAAACGACGCCGACGTCTCGGTAACGGTGTGCCAGATCATGGCACTGCGCGCGGCTCGGAATGCGGGCATCTTTGTCGAAAAAAGCGTCATCGACAAAGCGACGGAATACCTGCTCAACAGCCAGAACCCCAACGGCGGGTTTCGATACATGAGCACATCGGGCACATCCGCTTTCGCAAGATCAGCCGCCTGCGTGGCTGCCCTGCAATACGCGGGAGTTTATTCTGGAGAGTCGATGGGGCGCGGCGTAGAATTCATTATGAAGTTTCAGCCGCCGACCGAAGAAAGCGTCGGGCACTATTTCTACGGCCACTACTACGCCGCTCAGGCGGTCCACCTGGCGGGCGAACGATATTGGGACGTGTGGTGGCCGGCGGTGCGTGACGAGTTGATTTCCAAACAGACGCCCGAAGGCTCCTGGCGGGGTCAGGCGGGCGAGGAATATGGGACGGCGATGGCGCTCATCATTCTTCAGATGCCCAATCGTCTTCTGCCGATCTTTCAAAAGTAATGACACCGACTACCATGCAAACTCAGGTTCGATTGGCCGCCCTCGTGGGGAGCGCAGCCGCTCTTTTCGCCACGGTTTGTCCCGGCGGTGAGTTCACCGTGCGCACGATCGCGCGGGAGCACGCCGGTGGTCATGTTGAGTCGTTCACCTTGAGCAATGAGCTTGTGCTCAGGACTTCCGCAGATTCGGTAACGCGCATTCCGGCGGAAGACGTTGTTTATCTGCAACGCGAGATTGAGAATTCCCACCCGAGCAATGAATTCGCAACAGCCACACTCGGTCGCGGACGCGAGGCGGAAAGGATCGTCGGAACACCGGTGGGGTTTTCCGACGGGCGCGTGATGCTTCGGTCACCGATCCTGGGCCTCGTTCGCGTGCCGCTGGAAGATGTCGCCCTGTGGGTCAACACGCCGTCATTGGGGGCGATCACCCCAGGCGAGATGCGCACATTCGTCCGGGCGGAGGCGGCGGGCGACGATCGGGTTCTATTGACGAATCGGGACATTCTCGCGGGCATCGTGCTGGAGATAGATTCCGAAGGCGTTGTGCTTGAAACGCCCGACGGTCAGGCTCGATTGTCGCATGATCGTGTAGCCGCCGTCGCGATTGTCGGCGGTGACGCTCCCGCTGCCGACGGTGTCCGGGCGCGGCTGGATATCGTGGACGGTTCGCGTCTGATGCTCACGTCGATGAATTGGGCGGGTGAAGGTATCAAGGCGACGGCGTTGGCCGGGCATTCGGTCCGGTTGCCGGCGGACGATGTGGTCGGCTTGCGTATTCTGGGCGGACGGTGGACGTCATTGGCCGATCTGCAACCGTCGGTGGAGCAGACGCCGATGATTTCGGTCGTCTGGCCCTACGCCGTTGACAGAAACGTGCTTGGCGGCCCGCTCCGCGTAGGCGGACGCTCGTTCGAGCGCGGGATCGGCGTACACAGCCGCTGCGCGCTGGAATTCGAGATCGGCGGGCGATATCGGGAATTCGTGACGCATTTCGGTCTCGACGATTGCGCAGGCGCGTTGGCCGATGTTTCCGTCGCGGTATTAGCGGACGATGTAACGCGGTTCAGCCGGGATCACGTTCGCCCCGGCGAGCTGATCGGCCCCATCCGCCTTTCGGTCGAGGGGGTGGATCGACTTCGCCTGGAGGTCGGCTTCGGTCGCATGGGCGGAATCGGCGACCGCTTTGACTGGATCGAGCCGGGTCTGATACGCTAGGCCGTAGCGTTTGCTTTCGACTTGACCGTATTCCGATTTCCGCAGGCCTTTGTGAACCAACAGTCTCCACCGGGCGATGCGATTGGATTCGACCCTCGCGCAGAGCGATTTTCGCTCTCGCGGGCGGTTTTCCTTTTCGGCGTCGTCTTCCTCCTATCCTACAGCCTGACGCCCTATTCCGCTGCGGGCAAACCGATCCATTGGCCCCAGCGTATTTCGCGGCTGGTAGAGATTTCACCCTACGCGGTGGGGCCTGTGCGTGACTTGGTTGCCCACGGTCTTTTGCTCTTCATTATCGGGGCGGCTGCGGGCTTGAGTGTTCGCACAACCACCGGTCGATGGTGGATGGCGGGTGCAATTGCGTTGTTGACGCTTGGCATCGAGGGCGTGCAGTTGTTTTTACCGGACCGGCATGCCCACGTGTTCGACATCACAGCCCATTGGCTGGGCGGCGGGATGGGATTGGCGTTCGGGGAAGCGGTCCACTGCCGATGGCCTGTCGCGAATTGGTCCGATAAGTGGATCACGGAACGAACCTGCCGGTGGCTGTTCGCCGCGTCGCTTATCGGACTGACCGCATTGCTGAATCGCAATGCAGGTCAGCAGTCTCTTGAAAGCTGGGATCGCGCTTACCCACTTCTGATCGGGAACGAATCGACTCTGGACAGGCCTTGGCTGGGGCGATTACGCCTGGTCGCGATCTACGATCGAGCGTTGTCAGCCAAAGAAGTGTCCCGATCGTTTTCCGCGATCGAATCGGGCGACCGAACGGGCGCCGGACCGTGCATTGCCTTCGGTCTGGACGCGTCGGGCCGATGGACGTCCTGGGGCGAATCGGAGCTGATCCCCTCTTTCGGGAGTGACACGGATCGCCTGGTTACAACAGACGGGTTGGATTTTTCATCGCCCAGGCTGTTGCGTACGAAATCTCCGCCGACCGAACTGGTGGAGCGCATCGTGAAACACGGAGCCTTCAGCGTCGAAATCTACTTTTCGACGGACGATTTACAACAGATAGGCCCCGCGCGGATCGTGAGTATTTCGGACGGGCCTGTCCTGCGTAACTTCACATTAGGGCAGCGCTGGGGCGGGATGGAATTTCGCGTACGGAACGGGCACACCGGGCGCAATGGAACCCTGCCGCGAATTTTTTCCCGGTTCGACGTATTACGCGAAGGTCGGTGGACGCACGCGGTCGCGACGTACGCACCGGGCGTGGCGCGGGTATTCATCGACGGCCTCCCGGCAGCGAGACCGCTGCGTTACAACGCGTTGCCGATCGTCGCCGGTCTGGGCGAAGCCACGTGGAGTGACGCGACCGCGTACACCTATCGCCTCGCCGCCGGCGTGGTTGTGACATTTCCGCTGGCCGCCATCGGGTTTGTGGCATTTCGTTGGTCGAGTCGGACGCGAGCGTTCGCATGCTTGATCGCCGGGATTCTCTTGGCCGTCGGAATCAGTTGGATATTGCAATGGCTTGTCGCGGGATCAACACCGGTATGGGAAAACGCCGGCTGGCTGGTGGTGGGCACGACAATCTGCTGGGCGGCTGTATCCCGGTTTTGCGTGGAGCGCGCGTGACGGCTGCGTTGCCCAACGCACGCGGCGGTGATACGATCGCGCTGTGGGCCGACGCAAGGGCGGTCTTGGCGCGAAACCTATACACCAGAAAATCCATGAGCACCGAGGAACAGCTTAAAGACGAACGCCGCGGCAAAGCCGGCAAAATGCGCGATCTGGGCATCGACCCCTACGGCGGGCGGTATGAAAACATCTTGTCCACCGCGGCTGTGCGCGAGCGGGCGGATGGTTTGGACCTGACCGCGGGCGACATCCGCACAGACGAGCGTGCCCGCGTCGCGGGTCGAATCGTGCTGCAGCGCGTCATGGGCAACCTCGTTTTTCTGACCATACGCGACGGCTCGGGCGATTTGCAGTTCGCTTTGTCCAAGAAAAATGTTCGAGACGATTGGCCCGCGATCAAGCTGCTCGATCTCGGCGACCACATCGGGTGTGACGGCAGCCTGGGCATGACCAAAACCGGCGAACTGACGCTGTGGGCCGACACGTTCACCATGCTCAGCAAAGCCATCCACCCGCCGCCCTCCAAATGGCACGGATTGAGCGATGTCGAGCTGCGTTATCGACACCGCTACGTCGATTTGTTCGCGAACCCGCCAGTCCGCGACGTGTTTCGTCAGCGAAGCCTTATCATTCAGGCGGTGCGGGATTACCTGATCGGGTGCGACTACATCGAAGTGGAAACGCCAGCCCTTCAGCCGATCTACGGCGGGGCGGCTGCCAAGCCATTCACAACGCACCACAACGCGCTGGACATAAAGCTGTACATGCGCATCAGCCCGGAACTGTACCTGAAGCGGCTGCTGGTCGGGGGCATGGAGCGCGTGTTCGAGGTCAGCCGGAACTTTCGCAACGAGGGCATCAGCACCAAGCACAACCCCGAATTCACCATGGTCGAATTGTACGAAGCCTACGGCGACTACAACGTCATGATGGAGCGCGTCGAGGGTATGACATCGCTGGCCATCGAGCGACTGGGCGGGGGGTTCAAACGTCCTTACGGCGAGGTCGAAATCGACTACTCGGTCCCGTGGCGACGTTGCAAATACGGGGATCTACTTCTGGAGCACGCGGGCGTCTCGATGTCCGACGCGCAGGCTGTCCGCAAGAAGGCCGACGAATTGGGCATCGATCACACGAAGATGGCCGACGCGGTTGTCGTGAACGTAGTGTTCGAGCAGACGGTCGAGGATCATCTGGTTCAGCCGACATTCGTATACGACTACCCAGCCGCGTTGTGCCCGCTCACCCGTCGCCACCCGGAGGACGAAAACATCGCCCTTCGCTTCGAGGTGTACGTGAATCGCATGGAGTTGGGCAACGCTTACACGGAGTTGAACGACCCCGCCGTTCAGGAGGCGAACTTTCGCGAGCAGTTGGCTGGCGAGGGCGACACGATGGCGATCATGGACGAGGATTTCGTGCTTGCCCTGGAATACGGCATGCCGCCGGCGGGGGGGTTGGGTGTCGGGCTGGATCGGCTGGTGATGTTGCTCACGAATTCGCAGAGCATCCGCGACGTGATTTTGTTCCCGCTTCAACGCGCGCGACGGGCGACGGAAGTCTGACGGCTGCATGTACAAACTCTTCCTGACACTTTGTTACCTCCGCAAAAAACGCATCGCGATCTTCGCGGTGGTCGGCGTTTGGCTCTGTGTGGCCATGGAGATCATCATCATCAGCGTGATGGGGGGTTTTCTGGACACGCTGAAGGAACGCTCGCGGGGGCTGCTGAGCGATATCGTCGTGGACAATCGATCGCTGGTCGGTTTCCCATACTATCAGGATTTCATCGACCAACTCGGGCGCGAGCTGCCGGACGCCGTTGTCGAAGCCACGCCGGTTATCTACAACTACGGGATCATTCGGGTCGAAGGGTATTCGTTCACCAAGCCGGTTCGCGTGGTCGGGATTCGGCTTGACGAATACAAGGGTGTCAACGATTTCGCGAACAGCCTCTACTACGACAGGTACTACCCTGGTACGACAACACTCGGCCCGCAGCTTCAACCCTTCGCGAGCTTTTCGGAATCCGGGCCGCCTCAGTTGCCGCCGGATCATGAGAAAGCATTCGCAAAATACCTGAGCGAGCACCCGGAAGGCTGGGACATCGCGGACGGGCAGCGTCATCCGGGAACTTTTGAGTCCGTTTTCGACATGGAAGCGGGATACTACGGCGACGAACGCGCTCTTGCGCCCGGCGTGATTGTGGGCGCGAGCATCATCAATGAACGCAACCAAAAGGGCGAGTACGTTCGCCGTCTTGAACGAGGGTTGAAGCTGATTTTGACGGTATTGCCACTGACCGGGCGGGGGAAACTCAGCGCCGAGGGGGCGACGACGGCTGTCACGAGGCTGGCGGATGATTCACGAACCGGGGTCTTCGAAATCGACGACATGTGCGTGTACGTGGACTTTGACTTTCTGCAGGAATGGTTGGCCATGTCGCCGCAGGAGTTGGAAAGCGGCGGATTCGCCCCGGCGCGCACGTCGCAAATCCTCGTACGACTGGCCGACGGAGCGGACATTGAGGCGGGGCGGAATCTTGTTGCGGCGCAGTGGGACAAATTCATGCTCAGCCTGGGTGACGACCTGAGTTTTGATGACCAACAACAACTCGGCTCCGTATTGGTCGAAACGTGGGAGCAGCGTCAGCGCGAATTTATCGACGCCGTCGAAAAGGAAAAAATTCTGGTCACGATGCTGTTCGGCGTGGTCAGTTTTGTGGCCGTCGTGCTGATCGGCTGCATCTTCTGGATGATCGTGTATCAGAAGACGCGCGACATAGGCTTGATTAAGAGCATCGGCGCTTCGTCCGGTGGGGTGGCTATGATCTTCGTCGGATTCGGCGTGGCTGTCGGCATTGTGGGCGCGATCATCGGGGCTGCGAGTGGATCGATGTTCGTATGGTACATCAACGACATTCAGGATTTCCTGATATGGATCAATCCGAATCTACAGGTGTGGAGCCCGAGCGTGTACACGTTCGACAACATCCCCAACGTCGTGAAGGCCAATGAGGTAATCACAATCTGCATCGCAGCCGTCATAGCCTCGGTCGGAGGCGCTTTGATCCCCGCGCGGATCGCGGCCCGCGTTTGGCCTGTCGATGCGCTCAGGTATGAATAGGGGTAACTCTTTGGCCATGTGCAATGCGAAGCCACGACCTGCCTCAGCCATGCGACAGGAAACGATCTATTCCCCCCTTGCAAAGGGGGGATACAGGAGGGTCTGGACCGGAGTAACGCTTCGATTCGCAAAAAGAACCTCCCCCGGCCCCTCCTTCGTAAGGAGGGGAGGAAGAAGGTTATTATCGCATCCACGAGATACAAGTGGTGTTTGTCGCCATTCGACATTGCGCATGGCTGAATTTTTACGAATAGGTCAGCCGATGTTTGACGCAACAATGGGAATGACGGAAGCGAGGCTGCATGCTTGAGGCGCGTTACATTCGCAAAGCCTACACAATGGGGCGACACGCGGTGGAGGTTTTGCGTGAGGCGTCCCTGACCGTGCGCAAGGGTGAGTTCGTGGCCATCATGGGTGCGAGCGGGTCGGGCAAGAGCACGCTGCTGCACATTCTGGGGGCGCTCGATGTGCCCGATGCCGGGACCGTGCGATTCGACGGGCAGGACGTTTTCAGCCAATCGACCGCAGGCCGAGAGAACCTGCGTTGCGAGCACATCGGTTTCATTTTTCAATTCTACTTTCTGCTGCCTGAGTTGAACGTGCTCGAAAACGTGTTGATGCCCTGCATGGTGCGCAGCTCGATTTTCGGGTGGCGGTCTGCCCGAGCGCAGGCGAAAAAGTCTGCCCTGGAATTGTTGGAGTTGGTCGGGCTGACGCACCGCCTCACACACCTCCCCGGCGAGCTTTCCGGCGGCGAGCGTCAGCGGGTGGCCATCGCCCGGGCGCTAGTCAATCGCCCCGAACTTCTGCTCGCCGACGAGCCGACCGGCAACCTGGATCGGGAGACCGGTTTGGGCATCCTCGATGTGTTGTGCAACCTGCACCAACAAGGCCAATCCATCGTGATGGTGACCCACGACGAGCAAACCGCCGCGCGCGCAGACCGCTGCGTGCATCTGGACGCAGGCCGACTCCAGTAAAAGGGGTCAGACCCCTTTTTCGGGTTCGAGTGCAGAATTCGCCCCGATCCACCGGCTGCATGTCAATTCGTGGCCTTGGCGAGCCGATAGGTCCGTCGTCGCGAGGATGATGATGGGACCTGGTGAATTACTTGTTTGTGGTGCGATGTCGGCCGGCGCGGTCGTTGTCTTTCTGGGTCTGATCTCGGATGAGCTGATTCGCATCAACACCGACACAACGCTGCTCGAACGCAGATTGGAAGCCCAATACCGGGCGCGGGAACAGGAACGCTCGCTCCAAAACGAATCCGGCGACGAGGATGGGATTATCACAATCGATCCGCAAGAGTAATCGCTCCAGGCGAATTGACCGTGACGCGCGCGTAATTTGCCAAGTTGACCCAAGCTGACCCAGAACCTACATTAGGTGGTGAGGCAGCGTTTATCGGTCCAGGACGGGATTCACGGATGTACTCCTCGCCATCGCGACTTTCACGCGTTCAACATCTCGGCACGGCTGCGGTTTCAGTGGGAATCGTGGGCGGCGTGGCAGTGACCGCGCTCGGCGCGTTGAAATACGCGGAGCCGCGTGGAATCTGGCTGATTATCGTCGGTGGTGCGATGATATGCGTGAGCGTGGTGGCCCAGGTGCTGATCCGCTTGGCGCTGAAGGTTGAGTCGCACACCGCCCGTCTCCATTCGCAAGTCTTCGAGCTGAGCGACGTCCTTGAAAAACTCGCCAAGGCTTTGGACAAGGTTCAGGAGAACACGTCAATTTCCGAGGCAGCCAAGTCGATCGCCCATCGCGATCAGGAGCGGGATGCGCTGCGTGGGGCGATTTATGAGGAAGTTCGCCGGGAGGATTTTGACGCGGCGTTCCACCTGATCGACGATCTTGAGACGCGGTTGGGGCAGCGCGAAGAGGCGGAGAAGCTCCGTGTGGAGATTCGCGACGCCTGCACCGAGGCGTTCAAAGCCAAGCTCAAACAGGTCATCGTTCACGTGCATTCGCTTCTGGAAAAACACCGCTGGCCTGAAGCCAGGGCGGAAATCGAGCGGCTGGATAAGGTTATGCCGAACGATCCGCGGGTCACCGAGCTTTGGAAGGTGCTTGATCAAAAACGTGAGGCCTACAAGCATCAGATGATCGCGGATTGGCGTGAGGGCGTCGTGAATAACAACATCGAGCGGTGCCTGGACATTCTGAAGGAATTGGATCCTTACCTGAGCAGGGCGGAAGCCCGCCTGCTCGAATCGGAGGCGCGCGACCTCTACAAGGAGCGGCTGCAGCAGCTTGGCGTGCAGTTTCAGTTCGCCGTGCGCGAGCACCGCTGGCAGGACGCGCTCGCGACCGGCCTGCAAATCACGGAAGAATTCCCGAATTCGAGAATGGCCAAGGAGGTCCAGGAGCACCTGGCTCAGTTGCGCACGCGGGCGGGCATCCCGACGGACTTCGAGGTTACCAGCCGTCCCGAGTAGGCCGTCTCTGGCTGGCGGCGGCCTGTTTTTACCGGATTATTATTTTTGGTCCGATAAATGAACACATCGTTGCGCGACCGGTCTGTGTTTTGGAGTCTGCGCGCGACGCTGCCGATGAAACCAGCGTCTGGTCTCGAATGATACCGGACGTAGGTTGGCGGCCTGTTAGCGGATGCGTGAAGCCCATTCAACCAATTTGGCGCGAACGGACTCCTTTTGGCGGAGCCTGCGGGCTACCCTTTTGGGTTTGCAATTCAAAGCCACCGTGGGCGTGGTCGGTCTGATGGCGGGCGTGGCGGTCACGCTTTGCGGGCTGGCGGTCCGTCAGGCGTGGGTGTTGAGCGAGCGTGTGGATCGCGAGCGTGCCCAGCAACACGCACGCTGGATCGCGAAGCTCTCGGCGGACTTTCTTCGCGACGATCGAATCGAGCGTCTGGAGCATCTGTTTCGTGATCTCGTGACCGGCGATCCGTTCTACTTTGTTTACATCACGGACAAGGATGAGCGGACCATTGTGGCTGCGGAAAGGACGCTGGGGTCGCGTGGGGGCGAGGAGGCGGATCGCCCGGACCCGGACGGGATTGTGGGCGTTCCAATCGCGCGCGTACTGCCCGACGACGCCGGTCAGTATTTGTTTGTTCGGTATCCGATTGACCGCATGGTTGGAAACAGCGATTCGGACGAGACGGAGCTGATAGGCTACGTTCATTTGGGGCTCAATCGGGGGGGGACGATCGCGGAATTTGATGCGGCGGCCGATTTGGTGATCGGCATCGGATTTGCGCTGGTTCTGGGGTCTATTCCGATGGGGTTCGTCGTGGTTCGGCGTCTGGTGGAGCCGCTTGAGCGGATGTCCGAGATGACGCAGCGATTTTCCACGGGCGATTTGCGGGCGCGGTGCGAAATTCACCGGACGGACGAGATCGGTGTTTTGGCGCGCAATTTGAACAAGATGGCTGACGAGGTCGCTCACAAACATGAGGAAATCATTCGGCTGAACGCTCATCTGGAGCATCGGGTGGCGGAGCGTACGTCGCAGTTGCGCGAGTTGGCATCGCGTGAGCCGCTGACGGGTTTGTACAATCGCCGACACTTTTCCGAATTTCTTGAACAGCGCGTTTCCGAGGCAGGCCGTTATGGGACGGACCTTTCGGTGTTGATGATTGATCTGGATCATTTCAAGGCGGTCAATGATATCTTCGGGCACCTGATGGGCGACAAGGTGCTCATTCTTGTGGCGAGGACCATTACGAGCCAATTGCGGACAGCCGACGTGGGGGCGCGGTACGGCGGGGACGAATTCATCGCGATGTTGCCGCATTCGAGCAGCGCTCAGGCGCACGCGTTGGCGGAACGCATTCGCCACGATTTTCAGTGGTCGCTGGCGAATGAATTGCCGGAGGTGGCGGCGTCCGCGAAGGTGAGCATGAGCATCGGCATCGCGTCGCTGGCTGCTTGTGAGGCAGGGTCCGCCGATGAATTTGTGGGTGCGGCTGACCGTGCGCTGTATGAGGCCAAGGACCTGGGCAGGAACCGTATTGTGTTGGCTGGGGCTTTGACGCAATAATTGCGTCCATCACACGAATAGCATGTCTGAGCGGGCGATTGTGTGGTTTGCGCGCCCCGATTCAATTCCGGCGTGTCGATTGTAATCGCCCCGGCGCGTTTGCCGTGGTATGCTTGAGTTGGCTTGAAAGTCCGTTTCGGAGTGATGATTGCGACGTTGCGATGCTCCGGGCGACGATGTGTGTGAATGTTCATGTGGGCCGGCATCGCACAATTTGTGGGCGGAAAGGTGCTGACGGCGATCTTGATCGTCGCGACGGCGGCTTCGCTGATTTGGTTCTGGAAGCATCCGGAGTCGCTGCGCGCTTTGTGGGAGACGATCAAGGACGCCCTGGCGTGGATCGGATTCGCGATCGTTTTTCCGTGGGCGATGTTTTTCGTGCCGGCGAAGGTGATCAAGCTGGAGTCGAACGCGGCGGCTGCGATGATGCTGATCGGGTTTCTGGCTGTCGATGTTCTTGTCGCGTTCTGGTTGTCGGAATGGGGCATTCACGGCGCGTTGACGTGGGTGGTGGCGATGCTTGGATTCCTGTCCGCCGGCGTCTATAATTTTCTGGTCTGTGACTACCTCGCGGAACGTATGGAGTAGTCGCCGTGGTCGTTTGTGCAACGGAGGAATGTGACGCATGCCCGTGCCGCAACCCGGACAACGCATCAACAATTACCTGCTTGAAGAGCTGGTCGGTTGCGGCAGCTTCGGCCAAGTCTGGCGGGCCAAGCATCACATGTTCGACGAGTTGGTGGCCATCAAGATTCCGACGGACGCGGACTATGTTCAGAATCTGCGTCGCGAGGGTGTTACGATCCACGGCTTGCGGCATCCGAATATCGTTCGCGCGATAGACCTCGATCCCTTCAGCGATCCGCCGTATCTGATTATGGAATTTGTGCCCGGCGACACGCTGCGCACCGCTATCGATGCCCATCCGCAGGGTATGCCGATCGACTCGGCGGAGACGGTGATGCGCGGGATGTTGCGGGCGCTTGAGACGGCGCACGAGGCGGGCGTGATTCATCGTGACGTCAAGCCGGCCAACACGTTGTTGTGTGTTTCGTCGGAGCGTATTGGGCAGGTGCGTGAAGAGGACGTCAAGGTGGCGGACTTCGGTCTGGGGCGGGTCGGGGGGCTGACTGCGCAGTCGATTCTTCAATCCGGCAGCGACGCGAACCCGGGCATGGCTGGTACGATTGCGTACATGGCACCGGAGCAGCGTGAGAGTGGCGAGTCGGACGGTCGCAGCGATCTTTATTCGTGCGGTATTGTGTTGTTCGAGATGCTGACCGGAAAGCGCCCGCATGGCGCGGAGGTTCCGAGTAATCTTCGGCCTGAGGTGCCCGGGCGGCTGGATGAGGTGTTCAGACGCTGCTACGCCCGTCGCGAGCGTCGCTATGCGAACGCGGCGGAGATGTTGGCTGGGTTGTCATCTAACGCACCGCCTCCGGTTCCGCCGCAAGCGCCGGTGTCGTCATCGGTTTGCTGTTCGTGCTCGAAGCCGGTCGAACGCGGCGATCAGTTCTGTATTCATTGCGGCAGTCAGATGGTCGAATCGGTGCCGCGTTGCGATCGGTGTCGGGCCTACGTGCATGGAACGGATTTTTTCTGCATTCACTGCGGAAAGGATTTGAGAGTCGGGATCGTTTAACGGTAAGAGTTCAGCCATGTGCAATGTCAAATGGCGATAGACACAGTTGGGTATTGTGGATGCGACAACAACCCTCTTCCTCCCCTCCTTGCAAAGGAGGCTGGACGTGACCAGGGCGGGAGCGTCCAGAATCAGGTTATTTTTGCGAACCGAAGCGTTACTTCGATCCAGACCCCCCTGTATCTCCCCTTTGCAAGGGGGGAAAAGATCGTTTCATGTCGCAAGGCGAGGGCAAATCGCAAGGCGAGGGCAAATCGTGGCTTCGCGTTGCCCGTGGCTGAAGAGTTACGTCTAACGACGGAGGGCGTGCTGCGTTGACCAACTTTGCGCTATTTGTTGCGGTGGCTGCTGTCGCGGTAGTGGTTGGTGTTTTCTTTTTGGCTGCCAGCCTGATTGTGACTGTCTTTCGCTCGGTTTTTCTGGGCATCGGAGCTTTGTTCGGCGTTGATTCGGGAGCGGCGGCTCGGGGGCGACATGGACCGGGCAGGCAGCGTGTCTGCACACGGGCGGGTTGCGGGAAGCGTAATCGTCGTGAGGCTAAGTTTTGTGGACAGTGCGGGCAGCGGTTGGATTCATGCTAACAGGTCAGCCAAGTGCAATGTCGGGCGGCGGCTACAATGTTTGGGCGAGATTTGCTCGTACAAACACGATGACTGCCTTTTTTCTCCCCTCCTTTAGAAGGAGGGGTCGGGGGAGGTTCTTCTTGCAAAGCGAGGCGTTGCGCCGGTCCGGACCCCCCTGTATCCCCCCTTTGCAAGGGGGGAAAAGATTGTTTCCTGTCGCCGCGGCTCAGTTGCGACCGTCAGCGGCGTCAGCAATGTGGAATCGGATTCTGGCTTCACATTGCACTTGGCTGAAGAGTTACGATTCATGAACGAATACGCCCTCAAGATGTTGAAGACGGAGTCGGCTTACCTCGCGGGCGTGGATGGGAAGCTGGAGTCGGCTAAGGGCAAGCATTTTCAGGGTTCGATCTGGAAGACGATTCGCGGTGATGATTCGGATCGTCTGCGTGCGGTGATGGCCCGACATCGCGTTTATGATCGGGATCGGCTGAAGGAGTTGCCGCACAATCGGTCGATCGCACTGCACGGTTTTGAACGCAGGTGGTGGTTTGGTCGGCGGGCGACGGGGGTTGTGATTGCGTCGGTGCTTAGTCCGTTTGACGAGCTGGTGACTGGAGCTGACCCGAGTCCGATCGACTTGGCAGAGTTGCAGGATCACGTGCGCAAGATCGTCGGGGATGGGGCGGTGGAGCATGTGGTCGGGGTGTGTGCCCCTTCGGGGTTTACCGAGTCGGCGCGGAAGCTGAAGGTTGACCTGCCGCATGTGACGCTGGTGCTGGTCGAGCCGACTTCGGGTGGTGGCTGGCAGGTGTCCAGTGCTGTGGAGGAATTGCCCAAAGAGGTTCTGGACTTGTTCGACCCGGAAGGGGATAGTGACAAGATTGGTCGTGTGCGTGACGAATTGACGGCCCGCAGTGCGGATCTGCTGACTTCGGGCGTGACTGCGTCCACACTGGCGACGAAATTGGGGCTGCCGGTCGCGCTGGTCGGGCGGGCTGTAGAGAAGATTGCGGGGTCTGATCCCGCGTTGCGCATTACGCGCAAGTCGGGTGAAATCCTGTTGTATCGCGGGGCGGTTACAGGCTCGGCGGAGAAGCGAACCATGAATGTCGTCGATCGAATCAAGCAGTTGTTTTCCAAAGAAGGCGACGAGGCCGAGAAAATCAATGTGCTGGCGGAGCGCCGTGCGCAACTGGCTCAGCGTCGGGATCAGATGTACGGGGACATCGGCAAGCTGGAAAAGAAGGAGGCGGACCTGCTGCGTCAGGGGCGGGAGAATGCGTCGCAGGTTGTGCGCAAGCGGTTGGCTGCCCAATTGGGACAGTTGCGCAAGGACATAGGCCGGCAGAACACGACGGCCAACATGCTGAACAAGCAGATCAACATTATCAGCACGGATATTCACAATCTGACGCTGATTCAGCAGGGCAACATGGCTCAGTTGCCTTCGACGGAGGAGCTGACCGAGAATGCGGTTCAGGCGGAGGAGATGCTGGAATCCTTGCAGGTGGATGCGGAGTTGATCGGGCAGATGGAGGCGGGTGTGGCTGAGGTGGCGATGGACGAGGATGAGCTGGCGATTTTGCGGGAGTTTGAAGCGCCGGCGGCGGTGGATTCTTCGACGGCGGAGCGGTCGGCGGAGGTTGTGCGGGATTCGTCTGTCGGGGAACAGCGTTTGACGGAGGCGCCTGCGCCGCCGGATCGTGAGTATTCTTCGGAGGAGTTGGATGGGTCTGATGACTCGCGATCTCGGGCGAAGCCGGAGGCGGGTTAGGGGGGTGGTGTGAAATTGGCGCTTTCTTGGACTGGTTCGTGTCGCACGCGACACGGCTAAACGGGGGGGGGACTTGTTCGTGTCGCACGCGACACGGCTAAGCGGGTGGTGTGCTGGTGGTGTGCGTAGACTGAGAGATATTGAGGAATATTGGGAATATTTGACGCGATGATGCAGTTTATTGAATGGCTGACGAAGCGGCGGAAGCCGTTGTCGAAACTGACGCGGTCCGAACTTCGGCGGAAGGAACTGATGCTGGAGAAGGATCGTGCGCGGCAGATGAATCGCATTAAGAAACTGGCGGCGGAGAAGCAGGCTATTTTTCAACAGGGGGCGACGGAGAAGGCTCCGGAGCTTCGGCTTGCTTACGCGCAGCAGTTTGAATTGCGTACGACCGAGCAGTTGATGATATCGAGGCAGCTTAACATTCGCAGCAAGGAGTTGCTCACTGTTTCGCGGTTTCGCATGCTTCGGGAAAATGCGGATCGGGCCAGGGAGTCGGGCAGTCGTCTGGGTATGATTTCCGAGACGGATATTCTCAAGTTGGGACACTTGATTGAGAGCGACGGGATTCGTTCGGAGGCGTATCAGGAACGTCTGGATGAGATTCTCGGCACTGCGGCTGAGATTGATGAGGGGGCGCAAAGCCTGTCCGATTCGGGTAAGGCGGTCATGGAGATTTGGGGCAGGATGGATGTGGGTGATATTGAAAACGACACGGAAGCGTTTGATGAGGCTGACCGGCGTGTGCGTGAGCGTCAGCAGCGAGCACAGGAGCCATTAGCATGAGTGTGCGATCTTTGAGGCGATCGATGGTGAACCGTCAGATCGGTGGTGTTTGCGGTGGATTGGCGGAGTATCTTGACCTGGACCCGACGGTTGTGCGTGTGGGGTATGTGCTGGCGAGTGTATTTACGGTGTCAGCGGGGATGTTTGTTTATTTTATTTTGTGGATGGTTATTCCGGAACGGGAATACTATTGATTTGTACCGCTTCAAGCTTGAAACGACGGTTGGGTGGCTCGCCTCTTCAGAGGTGGGGGACTCGAATGGCGTTCGGATTCGACATTCCCACGGCTAAAGCCATGGGGCACCCGACGTTACATGGGGCGCCCACCTAAAGCCATGGGGCACCCGACGTTATATGGGGCGCCCACCCGTTAATTGAGTTCCATTTGTAGTTGTTGGGCTGGCTGAATGGTCCTGGTTTTTTGGATAAGCGGATAAGGCGGGTCGAATGGGATTGTTCAAATCACCTGAAGAGCGGCGGATCGAACGGGACATCAAGATTCGTCAGGGTATTCGGCGAATCGAAAAGTCCATTCGGGAGCAGGGGAAGTTTCAGGATGAGTTCATTCGCAATGCTCAGCACGCCCGTAAGATTGGCGACACGCAACAATACGAGTTCATTCGCAATTCGCTGAAGAAGACAGCCACGATCCGAAAAATGCTTGAGCGCCAGTTGCTGTCGGTCAAGAATGCGCTTTTGATGAAGCGGCAGGCAGAAGCGTCGTCTGACTTCTCGCAGGCGATGGGCATGATGGCTGCGGAGATCGGGCGGATGTTCGGTGAGACGGACCTGCTCAAGACTCAGGCGGACTGGGAACGGGCGATGGCGCAGTCGCAATCGATGGAGGAGCGGATGGGGATGTTTCTCGACGGGGTCGAGGACATGGCTGCTCAGGATGTGGATTTGTCTGCGAACGATTCGGCGTTGAGTGATGAAGAAGTTGATCGGATGATTGAGGCTGAGGCGGATGCGGAGAATGAGAAGGAGGTCGCTCGGTTGAGCGGCCTGCGTGCGGAGCTTGCATCGCTTAAGGGCCAAGGGGAAAAGAAAAAAGAATAGTGAGTTCTGAAACGATTTCCACAGAGCGGGCAGCGTCCGATGAAGCGTCCCGATGGCCGAGGTTGACACGAAACGAGTGTTTGCTGATCGGCGTCGTGATGGCGATGATCTTTGTGATCGGCGTGCTGCATTTACCGAAGGGGCCTTGCTTCGACGACCCGGGGGATCTTCAGACGTCGTGCTCGACGCTGGGCATCGCGCACCCGCCGGGGTACGCGGGGTTCGTCCTTGTCGGGTGGTTGTTGACCAAGGTTTTTTTCTTTCTCGAACCGGCCTATGTGGTTTCTCTGGCGTGCGCAGCCTGCGTGACGATCGCCTTGGGATTGTTGATGGCGATGCTGGTGCGGATCGGTCTGCACGTGACGATCGCCTGTTGCGTCGGGTTGGTGTTGTTGGCCCATCATACGCCCTGGCAGAGTTCGGTTTGGCAGTCGCTGGTCAGCCCCGAAGTTTATGCGGCGGCTTGGCTGCTGCTGATCGGGTCTGTTTCTCTCTTGATGAGATACGGTCGGACCGGTCGCGTTTCGACGCTCCTGCTTGCGGCGGGTCTGTACGGTTTTCTTGTGGCGAATCGCACGTCGTCGTTGATGTTTGCGCCGGGGTATCTGTTGGGCTGGGCTGCGGTTGAATGGCGGCGGGGGACGCCGTTTGGACGTGCGGTTTCGAGATTTTTCGCCTTGACCGGCGCGTTTGTTGTCGCGGGATTGACGGTGGCATTGATCGCTTTGTGGCAGGATTCTCCGGAGACGGAATACAACGCGATCGAACTGCATCGCGAAGGTTGTCAGACCGATTTGATGGCTTGGTCTGCGGATCCGGCTGTCCGCTGGGAACGATTTCGGTGGCTGGTGACGGCGGAGGTATTTCACGAGCACCTTGCTGCCGATTTTTCGCATGCGCCGTCGAAGCTGCGCTGGATTCGTCGCGTCCTTTTCGTCTTCGAGCGAGGCCCGTTTGCGGCGGCCATGGTCTTGTTGGTGCTCGGGCTTATTCTGCTTGCGCGCCGAGGGATCGAGTGGTCGATTGTGGCGGTGGGCGTTATCGCTGGGAACGTAGTTTTCTTGTGTGTGTACAGGATTTACGATCAGGCGGCCAACCTGATGCCGATCATGTTCGGGGCTGCGTTGCCGGCTGGGGCGGTGTTGGCGGTGCTCTTCCCGGCGAAAGGTCGTCGCGGGGTGTTGGGGGGTACGCTTCTGTTTTTTGCCTGTGCGGGCAGCATTTACCACGCGACGCAGCGATACAATTACGGAGAGGCGTACGACGCGACGGAATACCTGGCTGAGGTTCACCTTGAGGATTTTCCGCAGGATTCCGCCATCATGACGAGTACCCTGATAGGTGCCCCGCTGTGGTATGAGCGATTAATAAGGTGCGATCGGAAGGACATTCATATCGTCGAGAACAACCGTCGACACTGGGCACGGCTGGCGGTGAAGTACCTTGATCGACCGGTGTTCTACACGCGGGACGATCAACCCGCGCCGGAGGGTTGGCGGTTGGAGCCGTTCCACAACATGTGGCGGTTGGTGAAGGAATAGGGCGTGTGGAGTGTCGCCAAGGAGTGCGGGAACGCTTCCATGCAGTTGGAATGTGATAACGCTTCTTGTGTTCTGCGGATGATCTGAGATGGCTGTTGCGTTTTCGACATTTGAACGTTTGAAAAGCAAAGGGGTTGCCGCTTACAAGAATGGTGACTATGCGGTTGCGAAGACGTATCTGATCGATGCGGGCGAGTGCATGATCGAATTGGCGGCGTCGGCGAAGACGGCGGAATCGAGGCGGCAGCATGAGCAGATCGCGGCTGAGTTGATTGACTTGGCCAAGGATTGCGACGGTCGTCGTCGGACGGGTTCGGGCGGGCGCGGCCGGGGGCGTGTGCGCGAGCAGGAGGAAGATGGCGGATCGAGCGCGTCGGACTGGATCGCCAAGGAAAAGCCGGACATCGGCTTTGACGATATCGCCGGTCTGGAGGAGGTCAAAGAAGACATCCGCCTTAAGATGATTTATCCGCTCGCTCATCCGGAGTTGGCTGAGCGGTATGGCATCACGCTGGGCGGGGGGCTGCTGCTGTACGGTCCTCCGGGGACGGGCAAGACGATGATGGCCAAGGCGATCGCGCACGAATTGGACGCCACGTTTTACCTGATCAGCCCTGCACAGATTCTGAGCAAGTGGGTTGGCGAGGCTGAGCAGAATATTCGCAAGCTTTTTGAGGCAGCCAAGGGTGAATCGTCGGCTATTATCTTTATGGACGAGGTGGAAGCGTTGGTGCCGATGCGCAAAAGCGACTCGTCGTCGGTGATGCAGCGCGTTGTGCCGCAAATTCTTCAGGAACTGGAAGGATTTGATCGCGGGAAGGAGCAGGCGTTGCTGTTCGTTGGGGCGACCAACAAGCCTTGGGATTTGGACGATGCGATGCTTCGTCCGGGGCGATTGGATACCAAGGCGTACGTCGGTTTGCCGGATGCTCCCGCGAGATTCAAGCTGCTGGAGATTCATTTCGGAGATCGGCCGCTGGATGAGGATGTGGATTTCGGCGAGCTTTGCGACGAGTTGGAAGGTCACAGCGGGGCGGACATCAAGAACATCGCCCGGCAGTCGGCGGCGATTCCGTTTACCGAGGCGATCGGCGGGCGCGAACCCAGGCCGATCAGCATGCAGGACATCGAGAATGTCATCGAAGCGACGCCGCCATCGGTCAACCCCGCCTCTTTGGCACGCTACACGCTGTTCGCCGAGACGGGGGCAGCCTGATGCACGATCGGAAGTTTGAACCGGGGATCGCATGAGCATGAGTCGAACAAAAATCGATCCGGTATTGTTTTTCTCGGCTGAAGACGCGGTGGCTATCCGCGTGGAGCCTGAGCACGTGTTCGGTTTGCTGACGCGCGGTTTTACACCGCCGCGCGAAGTGGCTGGTCTGGTCAGGAGCGAGCAGGGCGACCGCGTTGCTTATGGGCCTGGCAAGGAAATACGGGCTGACGGTGCGAAGGAATTGTTGCTGGTTCGGGTGGCTGCGATGACGCTGACGTTCGACGTGCGCGTTACTTCGCTTGATCATTATCGGTGTGAAGCGTCTGTGAGGCTGCGCGTTTCTCCCATTCCCGATTCCGGCGAGTTGAGCGTATTCGATCGGGCGTTGATCGGCAGTCGTGACCTTGTGCGCGTGGAGCATCTGGAGCGTTATCTTCTTCCGCATGTGCAGCAGGCTGTTGCTTTGGTGGCTGAGGGGCGCGGCGTGGGGGTTTTGATCGAAGCCGGGAGTGGTGAGACGATTGCGGCGGAGGTGGCTGAGGGTTTGAAGAAGGCTGCGTTCAGCGGCGGATTGCATATTGACCTGCCGGTGACGGTTCGCCTTGATTCGATGGTGTATCGGCAGGTGCGGCAGTCGCGGTTGGAGGCGAAGCGTCGGGCTGAGGATTTCGCTGCGCAGGATCGGATTCGGCAGGCGGCGGCTGAATCGCGTACACGTCATTCGGAGAATCTTGCGCGTTTGTTGACGGATTTGAAGGCGAAAGCGGACGCTTCGCCTGATGTGGGTCTTCCGGATCTGTTGCGTGCCTTTGGCGAACAGGATCGGGGCGAGCTTTACGCTGCGTTGATCGGTGCGGACGAGGCTGTTCGGGCGACCCGGTCGGTTGTCGTTGGGACGGGTGGCGAATTGCTGTTCTTCTCGCCCGATTCGTTCGAAGCGCCATACAAGCGCGTGCCCATGCCGGATCGCATTGGGGCTGTTCGATCGGTGCAGGCGTTTACCGATGCCGACGGCGAGCGGAGTCTGTTCGTGGGAGCTTCCAGCGGTCTGTACGAGTTTTCCGCCGATGGGGACGGCAAGGTGTGGACTTATCCGGCTGACCCGGGTGCGGGCGTTCGCGGCGGTGTCAATTCAGTGGCACTGGTGGGGGATCGTGTGTTCGCGTCGCATTCGGAGCTTGGGCTTTTGTATTGGACGCGCCGGCAGACAACGATGGCTGAGTGCCTGTTGCCGGATCGGACGCGCGAATGCTCAGCCATCCGGTGCGTGCGTTTTTTCGACGGCTACCTTTATTTTTCTCTGGACGACCGCGTTTGTCGTCTGTCCACGAATCGACTCGACGAAGCGCCGGAGGAATTTGTCGGGAGCGGTGCGACGGTGACGGCGGTCTTCGCGACGCATGATGCGGTTTTCGCGGGCAACGCGGACGGGAAAATCCTCCGCTGGGCGGCGGACGAGCGTCAAACTCCGGAAATCGTACACGCCGGGCGGCAGCGACCGGCTGAGTCCGTTTCGGTATTGGACAACGGCGGTCTGCCGAGGTTGATCTATACAGACACGTCGCCGGCGGTTTTCGCGCGTGTGATTGGTGATACTTTTTCCTGCCGCTACGAAGCCGGCGGACAAACCCTGCGCCGGGTCGAGGCGGCGGCTGACTTGATCGTTGCGACGAATGAGGTGCGCGATCGGTTGATCTGCTGGAAGCCGGGATGTCCTGACAAACCCGGCTGTGTGGTGCAGGTGTCCCGACTGTCGGGGCATTCGATTCAGGACGTGTGTCTCGTTCCCGAAGCGTGAGGTGGGCGCTGCTCTCGCAGGAGACGCCCTCTGACATCGCAGCGTCCGCTAAACGGCAAGCCACTTTTACACTTACTGACCCTTTCGGGACTGGCCAAGCCATGCCACAAGGTAACTGGTCAGCAATTTGCAATGGCGATGTTTCGGTGTGGAGACATGCTGGTTGAGAATCAAGCTGGATGGGTCCGGGAGCGTCCGCGCGGACCGAAGCCCGCGGCTCGTGGGGTGCGATCGAAAACCGCGTATAATGCGGGCGAACGCGGTCTTTGAGCGGATTGGCATTGCACACGGCTGACCTGTTACGCCACAAGAAATGGCCATACCCGATGGTGGTATGCGTCGATCGACGGTTGCGTAACCCATCGCGCACGCGGATACTCGCTGCGTGTTGAATGATGCCATCAAGAACGACGCCCGCAGCGGCGATGTGACTGAAGACAGGTCAAGTGTTCGCGCGATGCTGGAACTGGCGTGCGTGTTCCTGCTGTTCGCTGCTGTGATGCATTTCATTTATCTGGGGCCTCGGGGGATCGCGTTCCATGACCGCGGCGTGCCTGGGCACGATTCGTTTTATCACATCAAGATGGCCGCACTGATGCCCGAGCTGGGTTTGGTTGATCAGTTTCCCTGGCTGCGGACGACGGTATTCGCAGAGCGATTCGTCAATCATCATTATGGATTTCAGTGGCTTCTTTATCCGTTCGTGCGGGTGGCGGAGCGGCTGACGGGCGACATGGCTGCGGGTGGGCGGTGGTTTATTACCGTGTCCTTCGGTTTGTCGATGGCGCTTGTGCAGTGGCTTTTGATGTTGGGGCGTGTGCGTCATCGGTGGGTGTGGCTGGGACTTTTGTTGCTGCTGCCGATTCAGTTTTACGGCAGGCACATGTTTGTGCGCGCGATCAATCCGTCATTGATCGGCATGTTGATTCTGTGTGGATGCATGATGGCACGGTGCTATGCGCTGGCTGGAATTGTCATCGCACAGACGATTCACGTGTACCTTGGGGCGGTTGTGTATGGTCCTGTGATTGTTGCCGCCTTTTGTGTCGCGGAACTTTTTGATAGGCCGGGATCGCTTCCGCTTGAATCCTCCGCGTGGTTTAAGAATGCTGTGGTGCGGCGCTTGTTGCTGTGGACTGTTTCCGGCTGGATTGTCGGCTTGGCGACCCATCCATATGGCGCGGTTGAGGTGCTGAGGTTTCTCGATCTTCAGGTGCTGGGGACGGGGCTTTCGCCGGATATCTCGGTGGGGCGGGAATGGAAGAGCTACACGCCTGCGTGGTTTTTCGTGTCCATGTCGGGCGTTACGCTGACTGTGTCCGCCGTAAGTCTGTGTCTGCGTTTGCGGTGGGGGCCTCGATTGTCGGCCAACGAGTTCGCGTTCGTGTTGTTGAACGTGTTGTTTCTTGTTCTGACGCTCAAGGCGCGACGATTCATCGAGTATTGGCCTGTGTTCGCGATGATCGGGTCCGCTTATCTGTTTGCCGGGTTGCCTGTCGAGCGGCGGCGATCGGTGGGTAACGGTAGTTTGGCTGCGGCGATTGCGTTGCTGGTGCTTGTCTTTTGCGTGGCGATGCTGGTGCTGCCTCGGTACCGCGCGGGCGAGTTTCTGGGCGATTGGCTGTTCTGGTCGGTGGTTGCGGGGTTGGCAGCTGCGCCGACTTTGTGCTGTGTCGCTACAGGTTTTGCCCGGTCACGCGCTGGGAGGGGACTTGTTTCGGCCGCCGTTGGGGTTGGTTTTTGCGTGCTCGTTGCGATTGCGCTGAAGGTGCTTTCGTTGAGCGCGGGCGATCCGGTGGAGGCGCGATTGGTTTGGGGCGTTTGGCTTATTCCATTTGTCGGATTGGTCTATTTCGCTTTTGGTGCGATTGGGCGGAACGCTTCGGCTGGAGAGGCTGGCGACGTTCGGTTCAAGGCTGTGGCTGTACGCCGGGTGACGGTTGCGTTGGCTGTTGTGGTTGCCTTGGCACCGCCGGTGGGGACCATTCTTTCCCGCTTGCAGAAGGACGCGAAATGTCTTTACGATCTGCCTGCGCTGCGTGCGCTGATGGCTGTGCTGATTGAGGATTCCGATGAAGGTGATGTTGTTTTCACGGACGACTGGGACGTTTTTCCGGTCTATTTTTATCTGAATCATCACAACCACTACGTTGTCGGGCTTGATCCGAAGTTCACGCACGAGCGCGATCCGGAGTTGTGGGAGCGGTATGTGCGCATCTCGCGAGGCCAAACACCGGTCACCAAGACGGTGAAGGTGATGGAGGATGGTCATTCCGTGGAGAAGAAAGTCACCGTGCATTTGAGCGATATTCGATCGCAATTCGATGCACGCTATGTGATCGTGGACGCCGATCATCATGCCCTGTCCGGAAAGCTGGACCGTCGCGGCGATTTGGCGGAGCGTATCTTTCCCGAGGAAATCGGTAAGGGCGAGAAGCCGCCGTACCGACTGTATCGAATCAAAGATGCTGTGGTGGATTAGTTTGGTTTCGGGGATCCGCGTGAACTGAAGTTCGCGGCTCGCTGAAACTGAACTGAAGCTGCATTAGTCGCCGGTCAGTGCGTCGGCTAGATACTCGACTATGTGGCGAGGCGACGCGTTGGTGTGATGGCTGATCTGATGACGACAACTGAAGCCTGAGACGGCGATGTGTGCGTGGTCTCGATCGCGAACGGCTGGGAAAAGTCGCTCCTCTCCGATCGCGGTTGCGACATCGTAGTGGTCTTTTTCGTAACCGAACGCGCCGGCCATTCCGCAGCACCCGGCATTGATTTCCTGTCCTTCGCAAATGTTGGCCAAGGTCAAAAGGCGGCGCGGCCCGTCACCGCCGACGAGTGCCTTGTGGTGGCAGTGGTTGTGGTAGAGCAGGGGGGCGTCTTGGGGGCGAAAGGCGGGTGGTCCGTTCTCGGCCCAGTTGCGCGCGAGGAAGTCTTCGATCGTAAGCGTCAGCTTGGCGATGGCGCGGGCGTCTTCACTGCGGACGAGTTGCGGGGCTTCGTCGGTGAACGTGAGGATGCAGCTTGGTTCGACGCCGACGATCGGCACGTTCATGTCGGCGTAGGGTGCGAGCCTGTTGACGTTTTCTCTTGCGAGGTGTGCAGCCTCATCGAGCAGCCCTTTGCTGATGAGCGTGCGGCCGCAGCATGCGTGGTCGGGCACGTGGACGTTTCGGCCTGATGCTTCGAGCAGTCGGACGGCTGCGATTCCTACCTGGGGCGTGTAATAATTGGTCCAGGTGTCGACGAAGAGGACGACCGTCTGCCGGTCGATCTTGCCGGGGTTCGTTCCGCGCTCCTTTGCGAACCAGGCGCGAAATGTTTGGGTGGCCAATCTCGGCGGGGCGATTCGGCGATCGAATCCGAACCAGCGTTCGGCCAATGTGCGGGCCAATCGGGATTGGAGAAGAAGGTTGGCGGTTCGCGGGAATCGGCTTGCATGCGCTGCGAGTCGCGGTGCGTCTGCGGCTATGCGGTCGCGGTGTGACAGGCTTTGGGTGCGATTGCGGTGGGCGAGCCATTCGACTTTGAGGCGAGCCATGTCCACGCCGGTGGGGCACTCAGTCTTGCACGCTTTGCACATCAGGCAAAGGTCCATGACATCGTGCAAGGCGTCGTCGTTTAGGCCGCTCAGCAAGCCTTTGTTGGACAGGGCGATGCGAAGCGCGTTGGCTCGGGCACGCGTGCTGTGCAATTCGTCGCCGGTCGCGATGAACGAAGGGCACATGGTGTTGGCCATGCGCTGCCTGCACAATCCCACGCCGCTGCACATTTCCGCCAGGCCGGCCATTCCGCCGTGCGCGCTGAAGTCCAACTGTGTTTGGACGTCTGCGGTTCGATAGCTGGGGCCGAAGCGGAGGTTATCCGTCATGTCCGGCGCGTCGACGATTTTTCCGGGGTTTAACAGATTGTCGGGATCGAACGCGGTCTTGAGTTCGCGGAACGCACTCATGATCCGAGGCCCGTATTGATGCTCGAGGTGATTCGACCGGATTAGGCCGTCGCCGTGCTCGCCGCTGATTGTTCCGTTGAACGAGACGGCCAGCTCGGACGCACGTTGCGCAATGCGACGCAGACGCTTAACGCCTTCGATCGTTTTCAGATTGATTGCGGGCCGAACGTGAATCTCACCCTCGCTCGCGTGTGCGTACAGAGCGGGCGGTGACGCGCCTTCCTCCTTTACGATGGCGAGGAACTGTTTGATGTATTCCCTGAGTTGTGCGGGCGGGACGGCGGTGTCTTCGACAAATGCGTAGCTTTGCGTGTCGCCTGGTTGCGACATCAGCAGGCCGAGGCCGCGCGTGCGCATGTTCCAAACGATTGCCTGATCGGAAGCGTCGTGGATTTCGCGCACGTCGCACTCGGGCGATTGACTTTGAAAACTCTTCGAGATTTTCGCTGCCCGATCTTTGAGCGTGTCGGCGTTTTCATCGAACAACTCGACGATGAGAATCGCGGCTGCTGATGTGTCTGCCACGCGATTGTAATCCGTTGCGGCTGCGTCCCTCCGTGCTCCTTCGAGCAGTTGCTGATCGACAAGTTCGACAGCCGCTGGTTTGTGCGCGAGGGCGGCTGGCACGGCGGACAGGGCGTTCAGGATGTCATTGAAATGGATGAGGACGAGTGCGCGGTGGGTTGGCAGCGGCGTCAGGCGAAGCACGGCTTCTGCGACGAGGCAGAGCGTGCCTTCGCTTCCGCAGATGATTTGGACGGGGTTGGGGGCTTCGGGTGTGGAGGTTAAACGATCCAGTGCGTAACCGGCGTTGTTGCGGAGCGTCTTGGGGAAACGCTCGCGGATTTCGATTTCGTGGGTGTTTCGGATTTCTTGCAGTTCGGACTCGATATGTCGCGCAAGTTCAGAGGAGCCGTCCGATGTGGGCCAATCCACGACGCTTCCGTCGCTGAGAACGCACTTTAGCGATTGGACGTGATCGCAAGTCTTGCCGTAGATGACCGATCGTGCGCCGCAGGCGTTGTTGGCGATCATACCACCGATTGTGGCGCGGCTTGCTGTCGAGACGTCTGGTGCGAAGTGCAACCCGCACTGCTTGAGTTGGTTGTTCAGCGTTTCAAGCACCACGCCGGGTTGCACGCGGACAGTTCGTGCGACCGTGTCGATGTCGTTTATGCCGGTCATGAACCGCGAGAAATCCATCTGGATACCGTCGCCGACGGCTCCACCGGTCAAGCCCGTTCCGCCTCCGCGTGCTACGATCGGCGTTGCGTGCTGCTGACAGATGTTCACCGTGCGGACGATGTCGTGTATATCGGACGGCATGACCACACCGCGCGGCACGATTTCGTAAATGCTTGCGTCAGTGGAGTAGAGCGTTCGGGCCAGCCGGTCGAAGCGGACCTGGCCTTGCAATGCGTCGCGGAGATCGTGTTCGAGCGGGGTGGTTTCGCTCATGTCGCGGCGTTGATGCGATAGGTTCGCCCTTTGGCCGTCGCCTGCCGGAAGACCTGCAACGTCAATTCAGCCATCGTGCTCATCTGATGTTTCTCCTTGACGTAGTCTCGTGCGCCGGCAGCCAGGGTTCGTGCGAACGTGTGATCTTTCAGAAGTCGTTCGATGGCGGTGGCGAGCGCCTCCGCAGTATGCTCGTGACAGACGATGGCTGTTTCCCCGTCGCGCAGGCAGTCGGCTATGCTTCCATCGAAACCGACCACGACCGTTCCGTTGGCCATCGCTTCGAGCGGGCGCGCGGATACGTCGTTGTCGCCTGGGAGCACGATGTAGACGTCCGCCCCGCGCAGTACGTCGGCAATGTCGCCGGTCGGTCGTACGAACGTGACCGACGCTTCAAGCTTGCGCGCTCGGACGAGACGTCGCAAGGCAGATTCGTGGCTCCCTTCGCCCAACAGGAATGTCAGCACGCGGTGGCCTCGGTCGCGCAGCATCGCGCAGGCTTCGATCACGGCGTCAGCACCGCTTGATTCGGTGAGTTTCCCGGTGCAAACCAGTGACGGTGTCGCGTTTTCTTCGGTGAAGCAGGTGACTTCCGTGCCGCGCAGGACGCCGGGGCGGACGAGCGATATTCGGTCTGCGGGCACACCGGCGCGCCGGACAGTCATGTCGAGAAGAGTTTGACTCGCAGCGATCACGTATGATCGTCGCTCGGTTGGGAATCGCTCGAGGGCAGCCACGTCCCGCGTTGCTGTGAGGTGTGGGACGACGTCGACATCGAATGTCTCGGCGAGTTTCCAGGCTACGTTGAAGCTGCCGGATGAGATGCAGCAAATCAGTGACGGGGTTCTTGCGGAGAGTGTGTCCACCAATCGCCTGAAGCTTCGCCCACGCAGCGGCCAGGACCTCTCGTCGTGGTGCATGACCTCGATAGGCCCGAGCGAATCGGGTGCGATCGCTTTGGCGGAGAGCGTGACCATGCGGGCGCGGGCGTTTTGATCGATCAAGCCGACGCCGAGGTGACGAATCACGGAGCGTAGCCGACTGAACGCATCGCGATCGATGCAAAGCACAACGTCGATCAGCGGTTCCGCGCCGTTGGGTTGGGTGCTCATCGGCTCCATGACAATCACGTTTCGCGTTGTTGTCAACCGTTCGCAGCGGCGGGTTTGCCAGAACAGGAATCCTTCTCTATTCTGAGCCGTGCGTGAGGTTTCAGCGAATTGGTTCAAACAGCGAGAGCAATGCGTGCGCATTTTTCAGGGACTTGACGATTTCGAGTTGAGTCTTGACGGCTCGGTTCTGACGATCGGCAATTTTGACGGCGTTCATCGCGGTCATCAGCAGCTCCTCGCGCAGGGTGCGTTGTTCGCCGCCGATCGGAACGTGCCTTTCGTCGCGCTGACGTTTGAACCGCACCCGCTGGCCGTTCTCAGGCCTGAGCACGCCCCGCCGAGTTTGATGCGCCTGGATGACAAGACCGATATGCTGTTCCGTCATGGCGTGGATATCGTTGTCATCGCACGAAGTGATCCGGCCTTACTGGGGCTGGAGCCGGAGCGATTCATCGAGCGTGTCGTTGAGAAACTCCGCCCGCTGCACATTGTCGAGGGTTCGAATTTCGGCTTCGGACGCGGGCGCAAGGGGAATCCGGACACGTTACGCGAACTCGGGCAGCGTTTTGGGTTCGATGTCTGTATCATCGATCCGGTTCGCCTGGACTTCGGTGGGAACGACCTGGTCACCGTCAGCAGTTCGATGATACGCAAGCTAATCTCCGAGCATTTCGTGCATCGCGCCGCCTTGGCACTTGGCCGACCTCATACGCTCGTGGGAAGTGTCGTGTCCGGCGCGGGGCGTGGCCGGGGGATGGGTTTTCCGACCGCCAACATCGCTGAGGCATGCACGCTCGTTCCTGCGGAGGGTGTGTATGCCGGTGCGGCGCGCATCGGGACCACCAAGTCGCTGGCCGGCATCAGTATCGGGACGAATCCGACATTTGGGGATGGCGAACGTAAGATCGAAGCCCATCTGATCGATTTCGACCACGACGTTTCAGGCCAATTGATTCACCTCGAATTCGGAACCTGGATCAGACCGCAGCGTCGCTTTGACAGCACAGAAGCCCTCGTCGCGCAGATTGCCTCCGACATCGAGGCTGTTCGCGCCCACGGTGCGACCGCGATTGTCACACCTTTTCGTCGGCGAGCCGATGACGATGAAGGAATTTCAAAATGCCTCTGACACACGAAGAATTTCGCCAGGTTGGTGCGGTTGTCGCCAATTGGAAAAAACCGCTCCTTTTAACGCACGAACGCTCTGACGGTGATGCGCTCGGAAGCATGATTGCGATGCGCTCCATATTTCAGTCGCTGGGTGCGAAACCGAAGGCCGTCACATTCGAGCCGCCCCAGCCCGGCTACGCTTTCATGTTGCAGGATGAACCGCTGCTGGTGCTTGGTCGCGATATTCGTCTGGACGATTTCGACGATGTTGACGGCGTTCTCATTCTGGACACGTGTACCTATGGTCAATTGTCGCCCGCCGCAGATTGGCTTCGTTCGACGCGGGTTCAGAAGATCGCTTTGGATCATCATGTGACGCGGGACGACCTTGCCGATGTTTACATTGTCGATGAGGAAGCGTCGGCTGCGTGCGCTATTGTGTACGACTGGGCGGTCGCCTGTCGTCAGGAACTGGACTCGACAGCCGTCCGATCATTGTTCGTGGGGATTGCAACCGACACGGGGTGGTTTCGTTTTTCGAATTGCAACGCCCACGCACTCGAAATAGCGGCGGACCTCGTTCGGCGAGGCGTGTCGCCCGAAAGTGTCTATCGCCATCTCTACGAGACCGATCCGGTCGAGCGATTGCGTCTTGTTGGTGTGGCTTTGAACGCGATGGAGATTCATTGCGACGAGCGGTTGGCGCTGCTGCCGATTTCGCAGGAGATGTTTCGCCAAGCCGGTGCGACGTCGGATCAGACCGAGGGAATCGTGAACGAGCCGTTCAAGATCGAATCGGTTCAAACGTCCGTGTTGCTGGCCGACGCGGGGGACGGTGTTATCAAGTGCAGTTTCCGCAGCAAGGGCGCGGTCGATGTCGCGGAGTTGGCAGGCCGATTCGGCGGCGGCGGGCACCGAAAAGCGGCTGGTGCGCGCATTTCCGGCACGCTTGACGAGGTCAAAGCGAAAGTCCTTGCTCAACTGGCAACATAGCGAGGTGGGTTAGCAGGCGAATCGCTTGACGCATTCGAGCATGAACGCCCCGTATTGCTCCATTTTTTTCGGGCCGATTCCGGGGACCGCGCCCAGCGAGGCGTCGTCCATCGGTTTCATGATCGCAATTTTCTCCAGCGTCTTGTTCGGAAATATGCAATAGGCTGGCACGCTGCGCTCGTCCGCCAATTCCTTGCGGACTTTTCGCAAGGCTTCGTAGAGTTCGGCGTCCAGTTCGCTTTCACCATCGCCCGCGTACGCCGTACCCATCGACTGGTCATCCTGGAAGTCGGGCGCGACGGGGCGTCGTCTTCTGCGTTCACGCTTCGCACCGCGTTTCGCGCGATCGTCGGCGAACAAACGGGCTTCGCTCGTTCCGCGAAGCAGCGTCCAACCTGTGTCGGTAACGCTGAATGTGCGGTACTCCTCGCCGACGGCCAGATGCCCGCCGGCAGCGAGCTGGTCAATCCACGAGCGAATATCCTGAGTGTCATACTCTGACATCAACCCGAACACGCTCAGGTTCAGATGGCCTCGATCGGCGACCTTGTCCGTGTCGTTACCGATCAGCACGTCGGCCAGGTATTTGGCACCGTAGCGCTCGCCGGTACGCACGATGGCGCTTAGGATTTTTTGTGCAACAACTGTCGCGTCGGGCACGTCATCGCGTTCGCCGAGGCAGGCGTCACAGGCTCCGCACGATTCTTTGTCGTACGTCTGCCCGAAGTGCTCAACCAGAAGGCGATGTCGGCACGACGGTGCCTTGCAGAAGTCGAGCACTTTTTCCAGTTGCGCGATGCGAATCTTCACGTCGTCTCCGCTGCTGCCTTTTTCCAGGATCGCACGCCACGTCATGAAGTCCGCCGTTGTATGGAACATCACGCACTCAGCCGGCAGTCCGTCTCGTCCTGCTCTTCCCGTTTCCTGTTGATAGGCTTCGATCGACTGTGGCATGCCGGTGTGCAGGACGAAGCGAATGTCAGGTCGATCGATTCCCATGCCGAACGCGATGGTGGCGATGATGATGTTCGCCTCGCGACTGCTGAACGCTTCCTGGTTCGCTTTTCGGATATCGGGGCTGAGGCCTGCATGGTAGGGGCGAACGTCGTATCCGTTGGAGCGCAGCGAAGCCGTCAATTCGTCAACGTCGTTTCGGCGAATGCAATAGATAATGCCCGCACCTTTGTCGGCGTAACGGTCTAATATCGTCATGATGCGCTGCTTCATCTCCCGCCGCCACAAGACGCGATAGGTCAGGTTCGCGCGATCGAAATTTCCGACGAGGAACGCAGGGGCATTTAGCTTGAGTTGTGCGGCGATGTCGTCACGCACGCGCGGGGTAGCCGTTGCGGTGAAAGCGTGGATCGGTGTGTCGGGAAAAATATCGCGCAACGCACTCAACTTCCGATAATCCGGGCGAAAGTCGTGACCCCAATGACTGATGCAGTGGGCTTCGTCGATGGCGATGCTGTTCACACCCGCGCCGTGAAGCAGGTCGATGAAGTTCTGATCGGGAAATCGCTCCGGCGCGACGTAGAGCAGTTTGAATTGGCCGTTGTGCAAGCCGTCGATCACGTTCCGCTTCTCATCGCTCCTGAGGCTTGAGTTGTAGAGCGCACTGGCGATGCCGCGCGCGTTCAGCGCGTCAACCTGGTCTTTCATGAGCGCGATGAGCGGGGAGACGACGACGGTGATACCGCTTTCGCGTGCAGCCGCTGGTGCCTGGTAGCACAACGATTTTCCACCCCCGGTGGGAATGACCACGACCGTGTCCCGCCCCGAAACCGCAGCTTCGATCGCCTGCTCCTGGAGCGGGCGAAACGTTTCAAAGCCCCACCGATCGCGGACCATACGGCGTACCGATTCGATTGTTCCGCATCGTTGCATGGCTTCTCCAGTTCGATTGTTGGCCGCGTCCAAGCAATGCTAATCGCCTGCCCGAAGCATGGCAACGAACTGCCAAGATACGCCTGTCGGCCGGGTCTGGCTAGTTTTTTTGGCACTACGCCGCTTGTCGTTTCCGGGTGGTCCAATACTGATCCCATTGGCCGCTTTCCTGGAGGGCGACGAGGTTCATCATGCCGGCGGCGTTGGCGTGATCCCACTTCATGCCCGTAC
>JAJDDQ010000075.1 GCA_029260215.1 Phycisphaerae bacterium | reverse complement strand
GTACGGGCATGAAGTGGGATCACGCCAACGCCGCCGGCATGATGAACCTCGTCGCCCTCCAGGAAAGCGGCCAATGGGATCAGTATTGGACCACCCGGAAACGACAAGCGGCGTAGTGCCAAAAAAACTAGCCAGACCCTCGCGCACACCATTTGAGCGGGGGCGCTTGACATGGCAGGCGGGGATGGCTATCGTTTGGGCAGGCGCGGGGTCGCAGGAGGCGATTGTGCGCCGTTTGGGGAGGATCGGCGCAAGACCTGTTTCCCTGAACCATTGGCATCCAGTTTCGCTTTGCGGATCGCAGGTTGCTGAAAATCGCCGATTCTGAGCCTTTACCCCGGTATTCCCGACGTGAAACCTGATGATAACCCGGCGGTTTCTGCTGTATCAAAGCCGGTCATCGGTTTGGCTGGGGGTGTCGCGTCCGGCAAGTCTCTTGTGGCTGACATGCTCGCGGAGTTCGGTGCAGCTGTCATCGATTCCGACCGGTTGGTGCATGAGGAGCTTGCAAACCCGGAAACCATAGCGATTTACCGCAACTGGTGGGGCGAGCGTGTTTGCAGGCCCGACGGCTGTATCGATCGCAAGGTCGTTGCGAACATACTCTTCCAGGATGCGGCGCAGCGTACGCGGATGGAGGGCTATCTTTATCCCCGCCTCGAACGACGGCGGCGGGAGATGACGGACGCCCTTCGTTTGGACCCAACGGTTCGCGCCATCGTGTTGAACAGCCCGCTCCTGTACGAGTTCGGTCTGGACCGCGATTGCGACGTTGTTTTGTTCATCGAGTGCTCGCGCTCGGTACGGCTGAAAAGGGCGAAGGAAACACGCGGCTGGTCGGAAGGGGATTTTGACAGGCGGGAGAAATTGCAGAAATCGCTGGACACGAAGCGGCGGAGCGCCGATTATATTGTGGAGAACAATTCCGGCGCTGAGGCGCTACGCTCCCAGGTTCAAACACTCTTTGAAACGATCTTGACCCAACATGCGGCGAAGAGATAACGGTCGTCACGTTCGACGATCGACGCACACGAATTAACGCTTAACAGGTTTTTCATACCGGCCCGTGGGTTCAACTCGCGGGCAAGTTCGAAACGAATCAAGACTTACGCATACCAGGAGGACGATTCCCATGGCGAAAGCCAATTCCGGTCGGACACGCACCCCGCGCAAGCGACCGAGTTCAACCGACGACGCACCCCAAAAAGATGTCAGCACTGACGACGGTTTTGGTGACATCCCGGAAAAAAGCCCGGCGGCGGCGATGGTCATCGGCAAGCCGGCTGAGAAGGAAAACAACGGCGACGATCGCGGCACCGTGGCGGTTGTCGACGCTGAGACGCACGCCAAGTATGAAGAGATCAAACGCGGCGAGACGCACATCACGACGTTGCAGAAGATGACCGTGCAGGAATTGCACGAACTCGCCAAGTCGGACGGCCTGACCGAGTACACGGGTCTCAAGAAGCAGGACCTGATCTTCAGAATCCTCAAGGAACGCATTCGCCAGAACGGATTGATGTATGGCGAGGGCGTGCTGGAAATCCTCCCGGACGGATTCGGCTTCCTGCGCTCACCGGAATACAACTACCTGCCCTGCCCGGATGACATCTACGTCAGCCCGTCGCAAATCAGGCGTTTCGGCCTGCGTACAGGACAGGTCGTTGTCGGGCAGATTCGCCCGCCGAAAGAGTCTGAGCGGTATTTCGCGCTGCTCCGCGTGGAGGCCATCAACTATGAAGACCCGAACCTCGTCACCGAAAAGACGAATTTCGAAGATCTGACACCGCTGCATCCCGAGGGCCGGCTTATTCTTGAGACCACGCCCGAAGAGATGAACATGCGTATCGTCGATCTGGTCACGCCCATCGGCATGGGCCAGCGTATGCTCATCGTCGCTCCGCCGCGTACCGGCAAGACCGTCCTCTTGCAGAAGATGGCCAACGCCGTTTCGCACAATCATCCCGAGTGTTTCGTTATCATCCTGCTGATCGACGAGCGTCCGGAGGAAGTGACCGAAATGCAGCGAGCCACCCAGGCTGAGGTGGTCAGTTCGACCTTTGATGAGCCGTCCTCGCGTCACGTCCAGGTGGCGGAGATGGTGATTGAAAAGGCGAAGCGTATGGTCGAATACGGCAAGGACGTGGTCATCTTCCTGGATTCGATCACGCGTCTGGCCCGCGCCTACAACACCGAAGTACCGCACTCCGGGAAAATTCTTTCTGGTGGTGTCGATGCCAACGCGTTGCAGAAGCCGAAGCGATTCTTCGGAGCGGCCCGCAACATCGAGGAAGGCGGCTCGCTGACCATCATCGGCACCGCACTGGTCGATACGGGCAGCAAGATGGACGAGGTCATCTTCGAAGAGTTTAAGGGCACGGGCAACAGCGAGTTGCACCTCGACCGCCGGCTGGTCGATCGCCGCGTGTATCCCGCGATCGATATCGCCGCCAGCGGATCGCGCAAGGAAGAGTTGCTCATGGTTCCGAAGGAGCTGGAGCTCGTCTACAAGCTGCGTCGCGTGCTGAGCGACATGAACGCGGTCGAAGCCGTCGAGCTTCTCCGCACACGGATGGCCAAGGTGAAAACCAACGGCGAATTTCTAATGACCATGAACCTGGCTTAACGCCTTCTGCGATTCAGTACCAAATTCAAGGGCGTTCGCTGTTCGGCGAGCGCCCTTTTCTATTGGTGTGTTGTGGCCTGATATGAGGCGTCGGGCTGGTGGATGAGAGGGTACATGGACGCAAAACCCGTTGCCATTCGGACCGGCGGGCCCGAATCGCATTGACCGGCAATTCCTGCGCAGGGAAATCCTCGGGCGGACTGCGGAAAAGCCGGTGCGGGAATCGAAATGGCGTCCCATAACGCTGTCAGGTCATTATTGACACGCATTTATCTAAAGCAGGGTGAATGCACGGACGAAATGCCCTTTAACCAACGGGCGATAATGTTTTCCGGGAAATGCCCGCTGGTGCCTGAGGTTGGCGACATTATGAACCCCAGGCAACCACCGCACACGGTTGTGCGGTTTTGAACTCGGGGTGAATGCTCCCTGTTCGGTCATCACGGAGGATGACATGACACGCATCAATACCAACGTCGTCGCGATGACCGCGATCGCCCAACTTGGGCGTAACAATCTCGATCTCAATACGAGGCTGCAGCGACTGTCCACGGGGCTTCGCATCAACCGCGGCAAGGACGATCCCGCCGGCTTGATTGCGTCTGAGACTTTACGCGCGGAAATTCGGGCAGTCTCGCAGGCTGTCACGAATTCACAGCGCGTGATCAACGTCATTTCCACCGGGGAGGGTGCGTTGAATGAGGTGTCCTCGCTGCTGCTTGACTTGCGATCCCTGTTGCTCAGCAGTGCCAACGAGGGGGCACTGACCGCTGCGGAGATTGATGCCAACCAACTCGAAATAGACTCGTTGCTTCAAAGTGTGGATCGTATCGCCCAGACGACGGCGTTCGGTGGCAAGAAACTGTTTAGCGGAAACCTCGATTATCGATTGGCTAACGTCGATCAAACGTCGATTGCGTCGGTACAGACGTATTCGGCCCGCGTGCCGGAAGGAGCCAACGTCGATGTCGTCGTGCAAGTAACCGGGTCCGCACAGACGGCCCAGTTGACGTACATCGAGCCGGTCGCGACCACCGGGCTGAGCGGGGCGGCCACCATCGAGCTTGCGGGGGCCAAGGGTGTCGAATCGCTGAGTTTCGCGAGCGGTACGTCGGTGGCCAATATTGTGACGGCTATCAATGCGCTGGCGTCGGTGACCGGCGTGTCGGCGGTGCTGTCTACCGCAGCGTCGAATTCGGTGGGCGCGATATTGATGAATTCCAACGAGTTCGGCTCGGCGCAGTTCGTCAGCGTCAAGGCTCTATCGGGTACAACCTTTGTCTCGACGACTGTGGGCGAAACTGTTCGCGACGATGGACAAGATGTTTCGGCTTTGATCAACGGGCAGTTGGCCAACACGGACGGATTGCGCGTGGATGTTCGGACCGCGAGCTTGGATACGCGGCTTTTCCTGACGCAGTTGGCTGCGACCGTGGTGTCGTCAACCACGTACACGATCACGGGCGGCGGTGCCCGCTTCCAGATTACGCCCGAAGTCACCACAAACGGCCAGGTGAGCATCGGCTTCAACTCGGTGACGACCGGAAACCTGGGTAATGCGGTCATCGGGTTCCTTAACTCGCTGCGCAGCGGCGGCGCAAACGAGATTGCGCAAGGCAATTTCATCGCGGCAGAACGGATCATCTCCGATTCGATTAACCAGATCGCGTCCCAACGAGGCCGACTGGGCGGGCTGCAAAAGAACCAGATCGAGACAAACATCAACAGCCAGCAGGTGCAGTTGGAAAACGTGACGGCGGCTGAATCGTCGATTCGCGATGCGGACATGGCTGCCGAGATTTCGGCGATGACGCGAGCCCAGATTCTGGTACAGAGCACGCAACTGACCTTGCAAATCGCGAACCAGCAGCCTCAGGCAGTTCTACAGCTTCTCGGTTAACCGCGTCACCCCACACACCACCAAGTTCGCCGCGGACGTCAAATCGTCACCCGGTCGGACCGGGGCCTACTCTTGCAAGCCCAGTCATTGCATCGTACGCTTACGTGGACGCGCCCGTAGTTCAATTGGATAGAATAACAGACTTCGAATCTGTAGGTTGTAGGTTCGAGCCCTACCGGGCGCAGTGACGACAAACGCTGAATTCGCGACGGCATCCACACCGCATGACCCCACCGCCCATGCATCGCTAGGTTGATCGCTGATCAGTGGTCGCGTGGGGGATGGCCTATCGCGCAGCACCCCTGCGAGCCAGCTGGCTCGGCCAAAGAATACCTACACAACTCCCGCGGACAAACCCAAGAGAAGCAGGTCGGGGCCGGGAAGTCGGTCACCTCGCAGTTACCGGCTGATCCCGCGTCGGGCGACTCGGAGGCAGCCGAAACCGAACATAGCCAATGCAACCCCAGCCGGTGCGGGGATGACGGTGGTGGCAGTGAAGGAATCGATCGAACCGATCGCACCTAGGAACTGGGCGTTGAAGATGTCGTCGATGCTCGTTGCGCCGAATAGGAAGCCGAACGCTATGAGAGAATTTGTGTCGATTGTCGTCGGCAACGCATCGGTCGCGAGCGTGTTTTCGTCGAAGCGAGCGATTGTGAAAAACGCGAAATCGTCCGTTGTGATGAACGTGACATACTCATCCACGAGCTGTCCGGGGCTGAACAATGTGTCAAGATTGACGTTGGCCGCACTGAAGGTCGGCACGCCCGACAACGAATCACTGCCGATGGACAGGTCGAATTGCTGCACGAGGCCGAAGTATTCGCCCACCTGCGTGTCGGCGTTCGTATCAGTCGCAGTATCGTCGAAGGTGTAATCGAAACTAAAATCGTCGCCGACGTCGATGTTGTCGAATGGGGCTGGGAGCACTCCGGTCTCGATGATGATCGATCCATCAACGTTGAAGGCCACCAAACCGGCGGACGCGCTGGAGGCGACTATGGCCACCACACAAAACGCCAGCAAATTGAACGAACTGATGAAACGCCTACGATTGTCCACAGCTACTTCCTTTCGCAATCCTACCCGCCGGAAACTCAACCAGCCATCCTAGCACAAACCCGATGAGCTTGTCCAGCCGGGGCGACCGCAATTTGGCACGCAATTTGTGGGAAAATCACCCTGACACGAGAGACGGGAATACGATCAGAATTGGTCCATCACCGTCCTGACCCGCCCCAAAACGCCCGCCGTGCAGGATGGGCGGCTTAGGAGGGATGTGGCGACGCCACTGGGCGACAATTGTCTTGGCAAACGGTAGAATCTGCGGCCATGCAATCACCTCAAGAACGTGACACCCGAGACGAGCCGCTTTTTCGGCACATTCTGGAATTCCTAAGTCGTGAGGGCTACCAACCCAAAAGGGTCAAGTCGCTCGCACGGGCGATGGGGGTGGCAGAACACGAATACGGCGACTTTCGATCAGCCGTCAAGGCGCTCACCCGATCCGGGCGAATTGTGCTCGGGGCGGGCAACGCCGTGCTGCTTCCGCAGGGCGACGGCGATTTCGTCGGGCGATTTCGGGCCAATCCAAAGGGGTTCGGGTTCATCATCCCCGAGACCTCGACAAGCCACGGAGACCTGTTCGTTCCACCAGGCAAGTCGATGGGAGCGCTCACCGGAGACCTAGTCCGGGCACGCGTGCGCAAGAGCCGCCGGCAAGGTGCGGGGTCGATGTACGAAGGACAGATCACGCAGATCATCGAACGAGGCCGATCCCAGTTTGTCGGTGAATTGCAGCGGGCAGGCAGGGACTGGTTCGTGCGGTCCGACGGCAACATCATGCACGCTCCGATCTACATTCACGACGCACAGGCTAAGGGTGCCAAAGTCGGTCAACAAGTCGTCGTCGATATCACGCGGTTCCCGACCGAGCATACCGATGCGCTGGGTGTGATCACGAAGATACTGGGCACGTCGGGTAAGCCCGAAGTCGACACACAGAGCATGATCATTCAGCATCAACTGCCGGACGAGTTTCCGGAAGAAGCGCTCGACTGGGCGCGGAAGGTGGTGTCGAACTTCAACGCGGAAGAGGTGGCAGCTACACGCGAAGACTCGCGGGACTTGTTCATCGTAACGATCGACCCCGACGACGCCCGCGACTACGACGATGCCATTTCCATCACCGAACTGAAGAAAGGGCTGGTCGAGCTGGGCGTACACATCGCCGACGTAAGCCATTTCGTTGTCGAGGGATCGCCGCTCGATCGGGAGGCGAGGGAGCGGGCCACAAGCACCTATTTCCCGAAACATGTGATCCCAATGCTGCCCGAGGTGCTCAGCAACGGGCTGTGCAGCTTGCAGGAGAAGCAGCCGCGATTGGTCAAGAGCGCATTCATGACCTACAACGCGCGCGGCGAGGTCGTTAGGGTGCGCTTCGCCAACAGCCTGATTCAGTCAGCCAAGCGCCTGACCTATGCGCAGGCGACGCGCATCATTGAAGGCAAACCAGGCCGATTCGCAAAAGCCACGATCGATCTGGTGAAGCGGATGGAGACGCTGGCCCGCGCTATCGAAGAGCGCAGGCGGCGTGGAGGTATGCTCGAGTTGGACCTTCCGGATGTGGACCTCGTTTTCGACGACGAGAACCATGTCGTCGGCGTCGTGCCGGCGGATACGAGCTACTCGCACAAGATCATCGAAATGTTCATGGTCGAAGCCAACGAGGCGGTCGCGAGGCTTTTCGCCGATCTCGGCGTGCCGCACATGCGCCGCATTCATCCCGACCCTGAAACGAAGGACAGCGAAAGCCTGAATGTGTTCCTGAATGCGCTGGGTCTCAAGCCGGTCGCGCTGAACGATCGCATCGGCTTGCAGGCGCTCATCCGCCGCGCGAAAGGCACGCCCGCTTCATACGCCGTGAACCTGGCTGTGCTGCGCTCCATGAGTCGCGCGCACTATTCCCCGCAGCTATCCGGGCATTTCGCGTTGGCGAGCAGCCACTACGCACACTTTACGTCGCCAATTCGCCGGTACCCCGACCTGACGGTGCATCGGCTGCTCGATCGCTATCTCAACGGTCGTCTGGACGGCAGCGATCTGTCGGCTGTCCCGTCGATGGAAGCGCTCGAGGAACTCGGTGCCTATTGCAGCGAGCGCGAGAGACGTTCCGAAGAGGCGGAACGGGAACTTCGGCTGGTCAAGATTCTTCGTCTGATATCCGATCGCGTCGGCGAGGAGATGCCCGGCGTCGTCACCGGCGTGACCAACTTCGGCGTGTTCGTACAACTCCGCGAATTCCTGATCGAGGGGTTGTTGCGATTCGAGGACATCGCCGACGACTGGTGGGAAGTTGACACGTCACGCGGCTGCGTGATCGGGCAGCGCACCGGCCAACGCATCATGATCGGCCAACAGCTTGCCGTCATAATCGACACGATCGACATTCCGACAAGACGCATGGACTTAGCGCTTCCGCGCGTGCCGGGGCAGGAGAATGCTTCCGCCAAGCGAAGCCGGTCCAGAAAGCCTTCGGCCCGAAAAACGGCAGCGCGGACGGACGGCAAGAAACGCAAGGCACCATCACGTCGTAAGACCAGCCGGCGAAATCGATCCAAGGGTCGATAACTCGTACGCAATTTGCGCATTGCGATCGCAGCGATTCACGTGAGTCACATCTTATCAGAGCCGCGACCGTGAGGGAGCGGGGGACGGGCGCATCGCGAGTTGCCCTGAGAGCGTGTTTTTGAACAATGCGCCAATTAGCGAGCGCTGTGCAAGCGTTCTTCCCAACCGAATCGTATGCTCACGGTTGAGCCTGCGCTGAAGGTTCAGCCGGGAACGAACAGACGGAGCGAGGGAAATTCCATGAACACGTGGCAGGAACGATTTGCGAAAAAGATGGCCCGGGTGCGCGATTCCGCCAACGACCGTTGCGAGCAGTTCGTGCAGGATATTCTGGAACCCATGATCGCGGAATTCTCGGATTTTGCCGGAAGCCAGGGGCTTAAGTCAGCCACGCCGATGTGCGATTCCGGCGTGCGTACGTTCCGATTCGGCATGGGTGAGAACATGTACGTACTGATCAGCTTCAGGCCCGACGGTCTTGAGGAATGTGAGATGTCGGCCGAGTTCTCCGTTCCGCGACACGAGCGCATCAAGCCGATGTCCATCCGGACGGAGACAATGACGGCTGATCGCAAGTGGGCGGAGACGTTCGTCGAGACGGCGCTGGACACATTCGCCGACGCGGTTTCCGAAGCGTTCGACGGTGCCCCCGTGCTGGTCGAAGCGTAGCACTGCGTCAGCCCTTGATTGCCGGGCAACCCGAGCCGAAAAGGCGGGACGAGGGGATGGGCGGTGTGTTTCACGGGCGTCAATTGCCTTCGAATCGCGTTTTTCGTAAGATGCGTCGATCAGCAAAAACGATACCAGTGAAACCTTACGCCAATCCGCCCCCCAGTTGTCTTCCCGCACGCTTGCCCCGTTTGTGGATGTACCGGGCGGGTTTTGGGGACGCACGATTGGTGGCTGTTGGCTCCACCGTGCGAGACGATCATACAGGCTTGCCCAGGCCGTAATGCATCGGTGTCGAAAGCGCATAGCTCTTGCCGTGCTTGGCGTCGTGCTGGCTGCGGTTGTCGTGCAAGAAAGCACGCGAATTCGGTGGATGGTCTCTCACTACCAGGCAGACCCCTTGTCCGTGCCAGCCACCTTTGTGTCCATCCCGGTGGAATCACCATCCGGAATCGTCTACCACGCCCGGCGGGAGACGCTGATCGCCGTGAGTGACAAGGGGCAATTGGTCGAAATGGACGATCGGTACAACGTACTGCAGCGGATCGATATGCCGGGCGATCCGGAGGGCGTGTCGGTACATCCGGACACTGGTACGCTGTTTGTCGTGTTGGAGAGCAGTAATTCCGTCGTTGAGTACGATCTTGACCGTCATCGCACAATACGCACTTTCCACATTGACTTCAGTTCACAACCGGATTTTGCCGGCGGATTGACATGGAACAATGGGCTGGAAGGTGTCGCGGTGGTTACAACCGCAAGCGGCGACCACCAGCTCTTTGTGGCTGTGGAGGCGCACCCAGCCAGAGTGGTGCGACTGACCGCAGATGTTTCTGCGCATGCGACAGCCGCCGCTCGCGAGTCTATTACTATGCACCCGACCGGCGAATTGCGGCAGGACGTGGAGATAGCTGAAGTCTTCGATGTCGGACTGACCCGTATTTCGGATATCGCATTCGATGTCGATTCGGGCTTGCTTTTTGTCACGTCCGCCGGCGAGCGCGTTCTGACGCTTGCGGAACCGACCGGGCGCGTTTTGCGGTCGGTTCGCCTTCCCGGGAAAAAGCCGGAAGGAATCTGCCTGCTGACAAACGGCGACGCACTCGTTGTTGACGACACGGGAGGCGCTTGGGTATTGGAACGCGCTTCCGCGTTATTCAAGCGATGACCTTCGGTGGATTTTTCGATCGGTGAAGCGTTGGTAAACCTCGCGCCCAACCGAGAATCCGCGCGAACTGAAATTCGCGGCTCGTTGTCTTGGAAACGGAACGACTTTGTCGCTCATTTCTATCTCGCTGCGGCGTTTCGCTTCTCCTTCGTCTCGCGGTAGGTGACGCCCAACTGGTCAAACAGAAACGCGAAAACGTCGGCTGTCTCCTCGATGCGTTCGGAAAGCGCGGTGTCCAGCCCGTGGCCTGACCCGGAACTGGTGCGCAGGAGAATCGGCGCGTCGGACGAGTTGGCAGCCTGGAGCCGCGCGGTCATCTTTCGCGATTGCATGGGATCGACGCGCGGGTCGTTCTCCCCGGTCAGGAACAACGTGGCGGGATAGGCTGTGCCGTTTTTGACCCGGTGGTAAGGTGAATAGGCGTACAAGGCTGCGAATTGCTTTGGGTTTTCGACTGTGCCGAATTCGGGGATGTTGAACGCTCCGTTCGCGGAAAGCTCGACACGCAGCATGTCGTAAATCCCAACGTAGGAAACGACCGCACGCATCAGATCGGGGTGCTGCGTCATGACCGCGCCCATGAGCAAGCCGCCATTGCTCCCGCCGCGGATGGCCAACTTGCCGGACGACGTGTACTTGCGTGCGATCATGTGTTTGACGACGGCCGTGAAGTCGTCGAATACGTTCTGCTTGTTGGTCAGCATGCCTTGCTTATGCCAGTTCTCGCCGAATTCGCTCCCGCCGCGCAAGTTGGCGACGGCGTAGATGAACCCGTGGTCGAACAGAACGCGATGTTCTTTGAGCGTGCGCGGTGTGATGTTGACACCGTATCCGCCGTAACCGGTGACGACGCACGGATTGCTGCCGTCAAGCTTGGTGCCCTTGCGCATGATGATGTTGACCGGGACGCGCGTGCCGTCTTTCGACGTGGCGAACTCGCGCACGACTTCCAGGTCGCCGAGGTCCACGGGCCAATCGCTGCCCAACTTCGTGCGACGCGTCTTGTTCGTTTTCCCGTCGTATTCGTACCACGCAGGAGCGTCGACGTAGGACTGCATGCCAAAGAGAATTCGATCGCCCCCCAAGGGCAGCATGGGGCCAACAGACGAAACGGGTTTCTGGTCTGGCGCAGGCATGTTGTTGCCGACGACGTCAAGCGCTCGAATTTCAGAAGGCCCGCCCAACTGGTATTCGAGGTAAACACGGTTTTCGGTCGGGACGACCGTGGCAGGCCCCCAGAAATCCGTGACGATTGAATCGCGACCTTCCATGATGAGCGCGTTGGCCAATTTCGAGTCCGTCACGCCGCGTGGCAAGCGCTGGAGTTGGCCCCGAGGTGCCAACAAGCGAATGACCTGGTAGATGAGGTCGTCAGCACCGAACGAAGCCTGGACATGGTGGTCACCGAAACGCGTGAATCGTGTCCACTTCCCATCGGTCGTGCGGAGATAGTGCGCAAATTCCCCGCCGTCGCCCTTCTGGACCGTAGCGATAAGCTCGCCGGTTCTGGGGTTCATTTCGAGCTGTATTTCCGCGATGCGCGGCAGGCGCTTGCCAAGCTCGTACCGATCCTTTTCGGTCCGTGTGCCCAGTTCGTGGTAGTACAGTTGCTGGAAGAAATCCCTGTCTTCCGTCGGGCGTTCCTCACCGCGCGGGTAGCGCGTGTAGTAAATACCCGATCCGTCCGGTGCCCAGGCGAGGTCGCCGCCCGCGGTCCCGCCGTTCACGCGCGGGATGATTTCATGCACACGCTGCCCGGTGGCTGTCTCGAAAATCAACACGTCCCCCGATTCGGAGCCGCCGCGCGACATCGAAACAGCCACAAGCGAACCGTCGAACGAAGGGACGTACCAGTCCATCGACACGCCGCCCTCGGAATCGAGTACGTTCGGATCAAGAACAACCCGCTCCTTATCCTGTTCGTCCGCCGACGGCATGACGACGAGAAAGGGCTGCTGTTTCGGCGGTTGCTTCTTCTTGGCGAAGAGCTTGCCGCCTCGATAGATCAAGCCCGAATAGCTCACGGTTTTCGCGGAGAGAATGTCGTCCACGCGATCGCGAAGAGCCTTGCGACTGGGGAGCTTGTCGAAGTAGGCCCGGGCGTACTCGTTCTGCGTCACGCTCCACTTCTTGGCTTCCGCGTCGCTCCAGTCCTCCAGCCAACGATAGTCTTCAACGACCTCGACGCCGTGGTAGGTGTCCGTCACGGGTTTCTTGATCGTCGCCGGAGGTGCAGCCAGACAGTAACCAACCAACACGCACGGAACCAGGGAAAGGGTCATGTACCGCTTCATCGAGAAAGCTCCAAACAAGTTCAAGCGCGCGAAAGCGCTTCCAGGACAGCTTTAAGATAATTCCAAATCTTCTGGACCGATGCGACGTAAACACGCTCGTCCGGGCTGTGCGCACCTTCGATACGCGGGCCGAACGACACCATGTCCATCTTGCCGACACGTTTACCGATAATCCCGCACTCAAGCCCCGCGTGGATCGCACTGACCTCCGGCGGCGCACCGAATAATTGCTCGTAGACGCGGCGACACGTGCCAACGATCGCGGCATCAGGATCGGGATCCCAGCCGGGGTATGCGTTGCCCGTCGCAATTTCCGCCGAGGCGAGTCTGCCGATCGCGGCGATACGCTCAAGCGCATCCTGAATCCAATAGGCGGACGAACTTCGCGTCAGCATGCCGACCGCGATGGCGGCGCTGCTGCCCTCGCGCGTCGTGAAGATCGTCGCAATGTTGTTGGAAGTCTGCACGAGGTCGGGCACTTTCGGACTCATCCCCAGCACGCCCTGTGGCAGGGCGATCATGGATTCGATAAGACGATGCGAGTCGGCGACGCTAAAAAACTCATCCACCGGCTGGGCTGTTTCAATCGCGATTTTCAAACCCGGTTCAGCCGATTCCAGACGTGCTTCCGCGACCAGTGCGTCGGCGGCGGCGCGCAGGGCAGCCATCAATCCCGTCTTGCCCGCCACCAGTGCGCTGGCTTCGCGCGGTATCGCGTTACGCTTGCTGCCGCCGTTCACGTCGGCCAACTGGCATGCGTCCAGCTTCGCGTGGGCGATCGTGCGCATCAACAGCTTGATCGCGCTGCCACGATTCTCATGAATATCACACCCGGAATGCCCGCCGCGCAGCCCCGTCACACTCACGCGGCAAACCTCAGCCGCGTCCGTTGCGCCGCCAATGGGAAATCGCCACGTCAGCGTTGTATCGTTCCCGCCCGCGCAACCGATGCACAGCGACGTATCTTCTTCCGAATCCAGATTGAGCAGCACGCGCCCGCGGAACGAATCCGGCTTCAACGCCTTGGCCCCGGTCATGCCCGCCTCTTCGTCGACGGTCAGCAATATCTCAAGGGGGCCGTGGGGAATGTCTTTGGAGAAAGCGGCGGCGAGCGCCAATGCAACGCCCATGCCGTTGTCCGCCCCAAGTGTCGTCCCATCCGCCCGGACGATTTTCTCGTCGCCGTCCGAGTCCAGAATCAGCCTGATCGGGTCGTTATCAAAGTCGTGCTTCACATCGCTGTTCTTCTCACAAACCATATCCACGTGGGCTTGCAGCACGGCGATAGGGGCTGACTCGCACCCAGCCGACGCGGGCACGGGAATGACCAGATTGCCCGTCGCGTCCTCCTGAACGGTCAGGCCTTGTTTTTCGATGACCGTGCGAAGGTGCGCCCGAATGCGTTCTTCATGCTTGGAGGGTCTGGGAACGGTGGACACGCCCGCGAAAATTCGCCAGACGTCCTTCGGCGCAAGGGTTTCGATTCCGTTGTCGTGTGTCATGCGGCTGGGTCTCCTTTCCCCGCCATCGTCCGCGAAACCGTTCAGCCCTGTCAACCTCGCTTGGTAACGCGGTTGCAACGAGCCGCAACATGGCGGTATTCTGCCGGGCACGAAACAAAACCGAGAGGAGGCGACGATTGACTATGAATGGAAAAATCGGCATTGGCATACTGATTCTGATGAGCACGACCGCATTTGCAGGCGATAATGCAGCTGGCGGCAAGAAAAAACCCGCGCAGAGCGAATTCGCAAAACGCCTGGGCAAGTACGCGACCATCCGGCTGGAGTTCGATTCCTCGAATCTGACCAAATCTCAGCGTCGCATGGTCCCCATCCTTATTGAAGCCGCGGAGAAAATGGACGACGCCTTCTGGATTCAGGCTTGCGGCGGCAAGGATGCAGTCCTGAAGGGCATCACCGATCCCGACGCCAAGCGCTTCGCGGAGATCAACTATGGCCCCTGGGACCGCTTTGACGGCAACAAACCATTCATCGACGGCATCGGACCAAAGCCGCCCGGTGCCAACTTCTATCCCAAGGACATGAGCAAGCAGGAATTCGAGCGCGCGGTAGCCGCCGCCGATCCGAAACGAGCCAAGGCGCTGACCAGTTCCTACACCATGATTCGACGCGGAAAAGACGGGAAGCTCACCGCCGTCCCCTATCACGAGTTCTTCGCGCCGCAGATGCACTACGCAGCCGCCCGCCTGATCGAGGCAGCTGGGCTGGCCAAGGACCGAGGGCTGAAGAACTACCTCCTCAAGCGAGCCTCCGCCTTCTACAACGACAACTATCAGCCCAGCGACCTGGCTTGGATGGACATGAAGGACAACGTCATCGATTTCGTGGTCGGGCCAATCGAAACCTATGAGGACGCCCTGTTCGGTTACAAAGCCGCCTTCGAAGCCTACGTGCTGGTCAAGGATGTCGAGTGGAGCGCGCGGCTGGCCAAATATGCGGAGCTTCTGCCGGCGCTTCAAAGAGGCCTGCCAGTCGCCGACGCCTACAAAGCGGAATCGCCTGGGTCCGACGCCGATCTGAACGCATACGACGTGCTCTACTACGCGGGCGATTGCAACGCGGGCGCGAAGACGCTGGCCATCAACTTGCCCAACGATCCCGTGGTGCAATTGAAGAAGGGAACGCGCCGCCTGCAGCTCAAGAACGCGATGCGGGCCAAGTACGATGCGATCCTGCTGCCCATCTCGAACCTGCTCATCGCCGAAGATCAGCGCAAGCACATCACCTTCGATGCCTTTTTCGGCAACACACTGTTCCACGAAGTTGCACATGGGCTGGGCATCAAGATGACGCTCAAAGACAAAAAGCCCATCCGCGAAGTGCTCAAGGAAGAAGCTGGCGCCGTCGAGGAGGGCAAAGCCGACGTGCTCGGGCTGTACATGGTCGGTAAGTTGCGCGAGCAAGGCGTCGTGACCGACGGCCAACTGATGGACAACTACGTTACCTTCCTCGCGGGGACATTTCGATCGGTCCGCTTCGGGGCGGCCAGCGCTCACGGCCGGGCCAACATGCTGCGTTTCAACTACTTCGAGGAACTGGGCGCTTTCTCGCGAGATTCGGCTGCGGGCGTTTACCGCGTCAATTTGGCTGAGATGAAACACGCCGTCGAATCTCTTTCGCACAAGATTCTCACACTCCAGGGTGACGGCGATTACGCTGGCGCGGGGGAAATCATGCGAAAGTACGGAAAAATCGGCACGACGCTGCAAGCCGACCTCGACCGCGTCAACGAAGCGAGCATCCCCGTGGATGTCGTTTTCGAACAGGGAATGTCCGTCCTTCATTAAGGCCGGGCGGTCACGAGCATTGCGAGCCGCCAACTTCAGTTGGCGCGGATTCGCGAATGCACTGGCATCGAGTTTTGCTTCGGATCGACCAAGATCGCTTGGTGCCGCGAGAGGATTCCTCAATGCGGCGAGAAAGGCATTGCCCATCATGCATCGCATGCGTTGCGCGGAAATCTGGGGCGGCATCCGAAATCAGGATGCCGACGTTTGCTCCGCCGGAATCACCGCCGCCCTCTTCTCAGCCTCCTGCGACGGCGGCAAAGGGGGCGACATCTACTTCTTCAGCGTGTGCTCCACTGACAAGCTGACACGTCTCGTCGTTGCGGACGTTGTAGGCCACGGAAAAAACGTCAGCGATGTGAGTGCGTGGCTGTATGCGGAACTTGAGTCGCACATGAACGACGTTCGCGGCGACGACATTCTCAAAGCCATGAACACCCTGGCATGCGAGAAAGGGTTTGACGCTATCACCACCGCAGCCGTTGTCGGCTATTATCTCGCCGACGGGTTCTTTTACTTTTCCTACGCGGGACACCATGCTGCTATCGTGCGCAAGAGTCAGGACGGTACGTGGCAGGCTGCCACAATCGACGACGAGCGCGACGGGGCGATGAATCTGCCTCTGGGCGTCGACGCCGACGGCACATTCAGCCAATCGCGTATGGCTCTGTCGTCCGGGGACCGCTTGTTCCTGTACACCGACGGCGTTATCGAAGCCCCGAACGCATCCGGTGAACTGTTCGGCGAGTCGCGGTTGATGGCCGTCCTGCGCGAGACAGGCTCTGCAAGCCTGCTCGATACGAAGGCGGCCGTCCTCAACGCCATTCGCGATTTCACCGGCGGCTCGCTGGCGCACGATGACGTCACAGTGCTGGCCGTCGAAGTAAACTGACCACGGCTGCGTCCGAGTCGCCCACCAATTCAGCCTTCGCCGAATCTCCCAGTGTTCTCTTTCAGGTCAACACGAGTCGCCAAGTTCAATTGGCGCGGACTCCCCAAGGTCCGTAACCGCACGATTATCACACATACGCCAAGCTCGCTCTAACGCCGCACGCTCTGCACGGTCGGCCGAATGGTGATGACCGCCGGATCAATTCTCATGACGGATATTTTCCCATCGTAAGGGCCGACAAGGTAAGTCTGATTGGCTTCGTCGCCCTCTTCGAGAACATCCACGACGAACGTGCCCACCGCGTCAGCACTCGCGCGATAGACGAATGTTGCGAGGTAGCCCTTCAAGGGGATTTCCGTCCCGTTGAGGTTGTGTAACCCCGCCAGCATCTGTCCGGTCTCAACATTGAAAGCCGTAAAATCCTGCTCCTTGTTGAACACATACTGATCGCTCGGCTCGATCAGAATCTCCATCAGCTCCAGCCTGCCGCGTCGACCGCCCGTGACAAGGGTCTCCAGTTGAAAACTCTGGAGGTATTTAGTGTTGCCAGCGAGATAAACACGCACCGCCACCGTCTCCCCCGAAGACATCTCAGACCGTTCAGCCTTCACGTGGAGATCCGCTTCGCCGACAACGGTGGGCGCTGTGATCGGTGCAGGCCCGCCGGCACAATTGCAGGGGTTGACTTTCGCAAAACAGGAGAGAGCGTGGTTGGCATCAAATACGTTACAGAAACCGTCCGGCGCACACATCCCGAACTCTCTGCCCGCGTCAATGTTCAGTGTGTCGCAGGGCGCAACAGTGGAAAAGCAGAGGAGTATCAAATTCACGTCCGAACTGTTGCAAAAACCGTCCGGCTCACATGTGTTGAACGGGCCGCCAATGTCGGAGGGGTCTGCCGTCACAATCTCAACACAATTGCCGCTGCACGCGCACCATGTGCATACATCGTCACGAATACCGTCCGGCACGACTGTATCACAACATTCAGCTACACCGAGGCATTCCTGGATTTCGTACGCACCCATATCGACGATCGGTGCGGGACCGACTCCGGTGTCAGCCGTCATCGGGTCGTCGACCAATCGAGGCCTATGGTCGAGATCAACGTCCGCACCAGCCGGCACAGCCGTGCTATCGCCCGCGTCGATACAAGGCGAGGTCGATCCAATCCTGTAGTCGCCGCCAGCCGCATCGATGAACAAAGGATCGGTTCCGAGGTTCCCGGTTCCGCCCAATGCGCTCAAACCTTCAACGGTGCTGTAGTCCACAGCCGCGGACGCGCCCACGAAAATACTGATCTGTGCGGTCTCCGGCGCACCGCCTGAATCCGTATTCCCCCACAATACGCTGCTCACGACTACCGTGTTCGTCCCCGAGAAACCAACACGAACGCCTCCGCCCGCAAGAGTCGCACTGTTGTCGGTCACGGTCGAGTTAATCAAGGACAAGCCCGCCCCTGAATTGTCCGCAATGCCACCCCCCAGAGACGAAGCGGCGTTGCCTGTAACGAGGGAATTGACGACCGTCGGAGTCCCGCCGTTTAGTACCGCAATTCCGCCGCCATTTTGAGCGGAATTACCGCGAACTTCGCAGCCGTCGATCGTCACACTGCCACCGGAGACCAGAATTCCTCCGCCGTTGTTGTCGGGAGCCGTGTCGGCGTTCCCGCCGGTGATCGAAACGCTCGTGATCGTCGTCGAAGCAGCAGTGCCGTTTCCTGACACCACGTGGTATGCATTTTCACCGTTGTTCGCAAACGCGGGTCCGTCGTCACCGTTCAAGTCCCCGCTCAGGATGACCGGATTCGCCGTACGATCTGAAACGTGAGGCCCCGGCTGGCCGCAACCTGCGTAGCCACCCTCCACGGTCACGCCACTGGGAAGTTGAAACGTCGCGTCACGCGCGTCACCCAAGCCGGTCGCGTCCGGAACATACGTGCCGTCGGCAATCAATATCGAGGTTTCAGTGGTGACAGCCGCAATGGCGCTCGACAGATCCAGGAAGGCCTCGCACCAGCTCGAACCGTCGTTGAGCGCACCGGTCGCGTTCTGATCCACGAAAAGGAACGGCTCAAGAATGCACATGGCAGAGCAACCGTCGACGCTGACAGTGTTGCCGTCATCACATTGCTCGATGCCAGTCACAACACCATTGCCACAGGAAGTCGGTGTGCAGTTGCTGTCGCAGCCGTCGTCGTCGGTGACGTTTCCGTCGTCGCAAATTTCGCCCGCTGAAATGACTCCGTTGCCGCACGCCGTAAATGTGCAGTTCACATCGCAACCGTCGCCGTTCGTCTGGTTGCCGTCGTCACACTCTTCGAGACCTTGCGTAACGACGCCGTTGCCGCACCCGCCGTCGACGACGATACCCTGCGGCGATTGCAAGCCGGTGGAAACGATATCCTCCAAATCCGTTCCATCCGTGTTGGATCGTTGAATCCGATCCACAAAGGCGGAAGGGTTTGTCCAGTAGATCTTGCCCGCACCGAGGTCTATCGAGAGACCACGCGGAGTGCCCAACCCAAGGAGTACTTCCTCAACGCTTGACCCGTCGAGGTTCGCACGAAGCAAACGCCCGTCTCCGGACAGAGTGAGGTACATCTTACCAGCCGGCCTATCCAAGGCGATGCCGCGCGGAATCGACAACCCCGAGATGAGCGTCTCAATGTTGGTTCCATCAAGATTCGATCGTTGCACGAGGCCCGGCGCAAAAATCTCAGTCCAATAGACCTTGCCCGCAGCCGGGTCCACTTCGATTCCGATCGGCGCTATCAACCCGTTCCCCATCACGATCGTCTCGACCGACGTACCGTCCAGATTGGCACGCTGAATCCGTGCGAACGCCGTCCAATACATTTTCCCGTTAAAACGGTCGATCGAGAGGCCTTCCGGGCTGCTCAGCCCGACCACGAGCGTCTCGACATTCGTTCCGTCCAAATCGGCGCGCCGAATCGAATTCGCGGCGCTGTCCACCCAATAGAGTTTTCCGCCCGGTAGGTGCAACGCAACGCCGTGCGGCGCAAGTTGGCCTGCCGAAACCAGAACTTGTCGATTGCTTCCATCGAGATCAGCACTCTCGACCGTGTCCGAACCCTCGTCCGTCCAGTAGATACGTTGTCCAAAAGCAGAGCCGCTCGTCCAAAGCCCCGCCACGATCAGCAAGATCCGTCCCAACTGCCCGCGAGATGCCATGTTCCTCTCCTTGGTCGCTAGTCTCTGGTCGCTTGTCCCCCGACAAGAAAAAACCGAATCGCAACAGCCCGCTCGCCCGTATCCCGCCGTGCCTCAACTGAGACAGGCGATCGCCGCAAGAGCTCCGCGACGCGCAAAACACCAGCGCTGCGTACTGCCAATACGTCAAAAAATACAGCAGGTTATCGGACCGGAAGCGTCGCGTTGAAACGGCCCCTCCGGTTCACATTCGACTGCCACAACCATATTCGAGGGAATTTACTATTTCGGCCTCCGCTGTACGTGGGCGACCTGTGCGCTTTCCCCTCAGGTACGGAGTGTACCAGACAAACGGCATGAATTGCAATGGCTGGGATTGTCACAGGGAGCCGGAATCGAGCACGTGAGCAAGCCGGCTTCTCACCGCGAGCCCGTCCGAGTCGCGATTCTTCGCATTTCAACCCGGAATTCCCCGATCGTGCGACCCGAATTTTCCCCCGCCCAGATCCTTCCGAAGCCGGTCCGGCCCAGCCCGAACATGACGTCATCGGTGTTCGGAGTGTTTGGAAAAAAGGACGTTGCTGGAAAAAGACAGGTAGCCGGTCCACACGCCCGAAGCACGACCTCGTTTCAACCCCGTTTCAACCAGCTCCCGACCGTCGTCATCCGCAAAAATCCGAATCCCGCGAACATCCCCACCAACGACACCATCCCCAGCACGCCGCAGGGGCTTGCTACGCCGCCGGACAACCGCGTGGACAACCGTCGAGCCGCGTCGGCGCAACCGGACAATCCGGAATCCAGCAAATCCTGCTCGTCGATGAACGTCAGCGTCCCGAGCGACGACGGTGCGTCCAAATCATCGATATCGACGCTCTGAAACGACTCGTCCGACAGAACCCAAATACGCCGGTCCAACTGATCCGCACGGCGGACGAAACCGGTGTGCGAAATCGTCCCCCGCTCAACCAGGCTCGTTTCTCCCAGTTCGATAAACTGTATCCCGTCGGTGAACAAGCCCGTCTCGCGGTCGAACGTGCTGAACGGCAACAGAATCAGACCAGCCTCCTCGATGACGCGCAACGCCTTCTCGTCAACCGTCGCGGTCGATGTCGTGTCAAACGTGAACTGATCGCCGACAATGACGCGGTCAAGCTCGCGCGGACTGGCAGGATTGGATACGTCGTACAAAACGATCGCCGGCCGAACGCCCAGCGATGTGTCGAACCCGACCGCGACAAGCCGCTCGCCCAGCGGACGCAGTTGCGTACCGAAACCCGGCGTCGGCAGTGTGGCGGAGATCGTCGGATTCGACGGGTCCGACAAATCCAGGATGGTCAGCGGCGAGTCTCTGCGCGACGTCTCGGCATACGCGATATTACCGTCGAATCGAACAGCCCGCAGCCGGCCGTCGATGACAATGGGCAGGCGTGCGGATCGGGTAATGTCGTCCGGGTCGGAGATGTCGAAAACAAACAACGCGACGACCTCCGCGAACACGGACGGGATGAATTGGTCGGTCACCACGCGAAGCGACGGGCCGTCCACATCGACGGCGAACTCATCGAGGATGCGGCCCGGAATGCGAATCTGGTCGCGGACGGTGATGTCGCCGCCGGGGTCGCTGATATCGACATAGGTGACGATGCTGGTCTCGAATACGCCCGAATCGCCGCCGAAGACGAACATCGCGTCGTCCCGAACGTGTACGTCCAGCGACGTTCCGGCGAAAAACTCCGTATCCACGACGACGGCGTTTTCGGGATCGGCGATGTTGATCGACGTCACGAACGCCGCACGCTCGAAAACCGTCGTGACTGCGTTATCCTCCCCGTTCTCATCCTCGACCGGCACAAACGCATTCCCAGCCGCGTAGATAACGTCGCCCACCCGCCGCGTAGTCTGCACAAACCCGTCAAAGTCGAGCGTCGTCGTCACCGCGGGTGCAGCCGCATCGGAAACATCGACGACCCACAATCGGCTGCCGTCGTAATCGGGAGTGATCTGCGGGTCGAAGATGCCCTCCGCGAATCCCACGGTCTGCCCGGCGCAGTTGATGAAGTCGGACGCGGTCAGGACATAGACCAGCCCGTCGCGCACGTACAGTTCCACAGCCCGCCCGCCAAGTGCGACCCGCCCCATCAGACGCGGCTCATCAATGTCGCGGGCGTCGACGATGCGCAGGCCGGTGAACGGGTTGGCGACGTAGAAGAAACCGTTCTCCAGTTTCACGATGTCCGCCTCTTCCAACTCGCGTGCGATTTGCGAAAGCTGTGGCGCACCACTCCCGAAGTTGGAATTGAACGGAACCAGGAGTGCGCACCCCCCAATACTCGCCGCCAGCAGAAGCGCCCCAGCAAGCGCGAATCGGCGGCGAGCGAAGCCGAAGAAAAAGGACACATGGGTCCGATCATGGACATTGATCCGGGCGGGGGCTGACGGATTCATGGCGCGTCCTCCAGGCTGAAGTGATGTCGGGTGACAAAGTGTCACGCAGCAATGCCCACCGTGACCGCCGGCGAGCCATTCCATTCTACATGGAAAAAAGTGTCCACCCACTGTCCCTACCAAGAATCCGCCGTACATGTCAAATTGGGAGTCGCGTCGCGAGCGAAACGACGACGATCGGCCTCCGCGCCGGATGGGGAACGGATGCACCCCATTCCGGGTGACACGGTCTGGCGCTGACGCTTCCGGCGGGGCGATTGTGACTTATCAGAACCGCGACACTGAACGCGCCCAATGCGGAAGCGTGAAGGGAGCGGCCGGATAATGAACAGCGCCAAGCACCACTCTCCTGTTCCGATACGAGAATTGAGATTCCGCCCAAGCTGTCATGTACCCGGCGCAGCCAGGCCGTGGCGAAGCTATCAAAAAGGGCCCTCTTCCCGAAGACTTACCGGGAAAAGAACCCAAACTCGGAACGCCTGTCGCCTCTGAACCGCGCGGTGTCTGTCGACCAATGCGACAGACAGCCGGACTGTCAGCTGCGGGCGTCGATGACAATGTCGTCGATCTGTGTGATGACCTCAATCATAAGCAGTATATCTCCTAAGCAGGGATTTGATCGATGAACGACAGCAACGGTCCGAGCAGACGCAGGAAAAGATCCAGCATGGCATGACTCCGTGAGCGTTAACGACCGATCCGAAATGAAACGTAATGTGACTTGCAAGCATGAGCAGTTTCTCCGCTCTCTTTCGCGTTCATCGACCTTTGCCGCATCAGACTCCACATAAACCCCGGCCCCAAAGAGTTTGTGCAATCGCAAAACGCAATCCCCGATAACAGCTCGTGAATTCACCGCCTCCTAAAGTGAGTCGCGAACCCGGTGGATGGAATCCATCAGATGATTGGCCGCGTGCGCATTTTGACACCCCTGCACCCACGCGCATTCAGGAGTCCACGGAGCCGACTCGGGTGACACACGCTCACGCAGCGCAGCGAGCCGTGAACTTCAGTTCGCGCGGACGTTCACACATTCCCCACCGCAAACTGCCACAAGCGTTGAATTCACCGCAAGTGCATTCAATAGTGGTTCAAACCGCGTGTGGCATGGCCCGGTCCGCCCCGAAAGGGTCAGTAAGTGTAACCGTGGCTTGCCGCTTAGCAGACGCTACGACGTCAAGAGGCGTCCCCTGTGGAACCAGCACCTACCCAATGTCGGTTTTCTGCTTTCGACTTTCGATTTTCGAGGGATGACCTGTTACTCGATGCGATAAAGGCTCGAAATCGCGAATCCAGCGGGCTGAAGCTGGTAAGATAACCGTACGCGCTCCTTCCGACCGGGCGCGTCTTGGAGATGCGCTATGTCAAAACTCGCCGAAGTCGCGGTATGCGCCGCGTTGTTGTTGTCCGCCCTGTTTACCACACCTACCACCCGCGCCGAAAGACCGGGGCCAGCGATCATCCAAGGTCCACCGCCGGGCTGGGAAATCGTCAAAATCACCGACGATCCCGAACTCGACGAACACGTGGCCATGAACAACATTGGCCAGATCGTGTTCTCCAAGCGGATGCCGGACAGCGCGCGTGAAGAAATCTTCCTCTACGACAACGGCAAACTGCGACGACTTACGTTCGACAATTTTCAGGACCAAGGGGCCAGGATAAATGATAACGGCACCATCGTTTGGTACAGGCAAGCCGCGTTCGCCGGTGACGACACGGAGGTGTTCCGCTGGCGCGATGGCGTGATTGAGCAGCTAACGGACAACGACGTGCATGATGCTCGGCCCGACATTGCCGATACCGGGCTGATCATGTGGTCGCGAGGCCCGACCGGTGAGATGGTGGAATTGGTGCAGTACCGTGACGGCATCGTAACACAGGTTACGAACAACGGGCTAGCCAACGCCTGCGTGCGAATCAACGAGGACGAAGATTACGCGTGGATCGCTTACGACTTCAGCGTAGAGCCGTCGTGGCGATCGACGATCTTATGCTTTGTCGATGGTGCTACGCATGAGCTGACTGACGGAACAACACAGGCACAGGGATGTACCATAAGTGATGACGGTGTCGTGGGTTGGCACCAGAATGGATTGAAGCGATGGAACAACGGAATCACGACAGCAGTTCCGTTTACCGGCTTCGATGACCGTGGGCCCTTATTGAACAACGGTGGTGATCTTATGTGGCCACGATGGACGGGGGAGTTCTGGACTCCGTTTTTGGAACGTGGGGAAAACAGATACCAACTCACGAACTCCGCAGCTTTGGGAATAAGCGGCGCAGATATCAACGATCTCGGGGAGGTATCGCTTGAGTTGGGAGATCTTCCCGAGAAAGACATTTGGTTGATGTGGCGGGTTCGGGCACCAGGGGATTTCACAGGCGATGGTCGTATCGACCGATTCGATTTTGAATCCATGCAGAACTGCATGAGCAACGTCGCGTGCGGTGTGCGGATGCCGCCCGTGTGTCTTGATATATTCGACCTCGATTTGGACGGCGATATCGACTTTCGTGACTTCGCTGTTTTTCAGCGCCTCGTGATCCCCGTGAACAATTAGCGTCGTTTTTCTGCACCGACCGTAAGGAGGCGGCTTCTACTGTAGACAGAAAAAGTGGTTATCGGAACGAAATTGATCGAAGCATGAGCATGCACGTGCATGCCACATGAATAAGAGGGCGGACGGGTACAACCCCAGCAAGGCAATTCCGTCCGCCCGGCCCTTCGATGAGCAAACGGTTGAATCGAATTGCACATCCGAAACTCTTCAGCCGTGTCGTCAATCGTCCCTACGATCGGCCATAGTACGATTCGGTGGGCAGGCCGGTGGCGGTGCGCACGGTCGATGCGATGGCGTCGACTTCAGCATCGGTCAAGGCGCGCACATACAACTCAGCCGTGTCGCGCGCTACTGTGTAAATCTGCACGAGCTTGAACTGTGCCCCCCGATCTTTCATGAAATTCAATCGGTCGCAAAATGCGCGAATCTCTTCTTCGGGCGGCGGTTGGCCTTTCACATTCGCGAACATCGACTGAATAACGACAGGCCTGACCCGGGCGGCGGTGAGAATATTCTCGACAACGTGCTCCAGCGGGAAGTTAGGCCGATTAACGAGTTGGTAGTAAGCCTCCGTGCCGGCATCGAGCTTTGCCCAGATTTCGCCGTTGTTCCGGTCCATAATGTCAAGCCCCGCAAGCACCTCGGGCCGACTCAAATAACACGCGTCCGTGATGAGGATGATCCTGGCGTCGTCAGCACCGTGCTTGCGTTTGAGTTCGGCAGTCAAGCCGACGCATTCCGCAAACTGAGGGCAAGTCGTCGGCTCCCCGTCCCCGCTGAAGGCGATGTCGTTCAGGCGGCGCAGGTCGCGAGGCGTACCGGCGAATTCCGGCTGATCGAAAAATCCGCCGCTGACCGCGTCAGCCAGCAGGGAATCAAGCTCCTTGCTCAGCTTGTCCAAATCCACACGCCGAACGGTAGGCGGGACGGATCGATCCACCTGACAATAAATGCAGTCGAAGTTGCAGGCTTTGTCGGGGTTGAGGTTTACGCCGATGCTCAGCCCCCGGCTTCTGCGCGAGATGACCGGGTACACATAGGCAAAACCGCGCCAATCCCGGCTGTGGTTCCGAAAATCCCTGCTTTGAGATGGCTTTGAACGGCTAATGTTGCGCCTCCCGCTCAATTGAGAGCGACTCCGGCGGAATCATAGCCGCAACCACGCGGTATTTCATGACCGGCGACGAGTCCGCCGTGCGTCCGTTCCCCGGCGGGAGCTTGGAACCGGTCGCGAAGACAGAAACGCCAAGGAGTTCCGCCGCCCAAAAACGTATTTTTCGCAGTACTTTCGGCGCGATGTTGTCGGCTCGCCCATCGTGCCGGAAGTAGCCCACCTTCAGGTCGGAGAAGGTGGGCATTTTTTTTTGGACAACGTGCCGCATTCCGGACACCGCCCACTCGTGTTTCCTGTCAGGCAATAATCGCATTTCCAACAGTGATTCGGTCTGATTCGTTCCCGCCGGAGGTACACGAGAACGAGTGTTGGCAAGACGCTCGACACGGCAAGCCCCCATGTCGGCCAGTACTGCGTAAAAGAGGAACCGTAGCCAAAGGAAGCGCATGGGCCGCCAATTACGATGGGAAACAGGGTGGGCTTCAACCGGACCCGAAAAACCGGCGTACCCGCGAACTGGGTCGGTTTCCCCCCGTAAACTTCTCGTCGAAGCTCAGCATCTCCAAGCGTCCAACGCTTGTTGGGTGTCACCGTGACATCAATGACCAGGAGGGCACTTGCGACCCACACCAGAAGCCCTGCAAAGCAGCATATCTTTCCCGCGCGAACGGCGAAGGCCGGTGGGCGTACTGCCTGAAAAGGTTTCAGGAGCAGTGCCCACGCGTAGCAGTTAAGAACACAGAGAACGAGCCCGGCGACGCAAACCCCGGGGGAGCGGTACACGGGGGAGAAGCCGATGTAGTCCAAGGCCGTCCAAAAGGAAAAGATGCCGAGGACGATGTTCCAAGGCCGACACAGGAGGTATTCGTGAAATCGGTTCCGCCATAGGCGCATTTATTGGACCGGTGGGACTAGGAAGACGGTGATTGACTGAGACGCGGAAATGGTTGGATCGTCCGCGACGGTCAGCGTGATGTTGAAAATCGCCTCGGTGCCGACAATTTCGCTGGGAAACAGGGCTGTGATACGGACAAAGCGGTCCAGCCGCTCGTGTTGGCCGGGGGCGATTTCGTTCAGGCGGTCCGGCTGGGTGATTTCCCGGATGGCGATTTCGCCGTCCGAGGCGCGTGTGGCGCTTACGGTGAAGTCGATGGTCGCTTCCGAGGGGAAACCGGTGGTTCTGAAGCTGAGAAAAACGTGGATGCCACCCTGGCCTTGCGAGAATACCTGCAAGTCATCGCCGTTTTCGAGCGGCCTGAAGGGTTGGCCATTGGCGACGCCGAGTGTCAGAGTTGTTTCGGTTGGAGGCGGCTGTTGGATGTCGTCCGGCGGGCGTACGTCAAAATCCGGTTCGCCGAGGGTTCGCGCCAAGACCAAGCCGGTGAGCGGTTCGTTGAATCGCCCGCCGATCGCGTAAAACGTGCCCATTTTATCGGACCAGATGCCGTGGATCGTCTGTGTCGCGCCGGTGTCCTCGGCTGTCAGGGTGTTGGCCGACGGGTCGAAGGTGCCCGCGTATCCGTTGACTCCGCCGACGAGGGCTTGGTTGGCGTCGACCATGAAGACGGCATTGAGGCCTGGGACGCCGGCGAGCAATTGCGTGGTCCACGATTGGCCGTCGTAGTGCGCGATGCGCCCGCTGGAGCGTCCGCCGACGGCGACAATGTTGTTTTCGGACGTTCCCCAGAGTGAGACAAAATCGTCGTTGGCGGCTGCTCCGGTGGGTACCTGCTGCCAGACGCCGTCGGCGAATTCGATGATCAGACCGTTGGAGCCGACGGCGAAGAGTTTCTGGCCTATGCCCCAGACTTTGAACAAAGCTGTGGCTGCCCGGTCGTTTTCGGGGACGGCTACAGGCTCGATGGTCCTGCCGTCAAAGTGCAGGAGAACCGGCTCGCCACCGTCGCTGTCGCCGCCGACGATCCAGATGTCCTCACGCGAAGCCCCCCAAACACCCCAGAGGTCTTCGTCGGTAAAGCTCTCGATTTCGCTCCAGGTGCTGCCATCGTAATGGATGATGCCGCCGCCTTCACCGACGGCGTAGACGTCGTTTTGGCTGAAGCCGAACACCCAGACGAGAATCGGCACCTCCGGCACAGCCATTTTTGCCCACGATTCGCCGTTGAAGTGGTAGACCTCAGCCTGCTCTCGCTGGCCACCGACAACGAACACGTCGTCTGGAGCGGTGCCCCAAACCGCTGATAACGCCCCGGAATCGCGGGTATCGAAGGCATCACCCCAGACGACGCGATCAGCCGGTGCGCCGTTTTCGTCCGGCGAGCCGTTGTCGCTCACGTTTGAGGCGTTGTCACCGGCGGGTATGGGCATGTCTGTGCAGCCGGCCAGAACCGCCGCAATGGATGCCATAAGTATGGGTTTGAGCATGGGGTTACGCGAATATTGGGTCATGGGACCAAGCCTTTCGGCGACGGGCCGTCGATTGCGTGCCTTGGACGGCGGTTTGAACGGAACCGGTACGGTTCCATTGTGCGTCAAGGGCGGTGTTCGTTCAACCGTAATTGGGGCACGGTTCGAAGGGATTTCGTGGTTTGAGGAGTCGAGGCGGATGTCACTTTCAGATTCGGGATGGCTGTTCCTGAAGATTCGATGCCTGCCGCTTTTTCTCGCTACTGTCAATTCATCGGTTTTTTTGCTGTTTGGTGGGGTTGTTTGGGGATTTTGAGGTATCGGAGACGCCTCGCAATCCTTACAATGGAGCGGAGCCACGAGTCGTGGTGCGCGCGCATAAATCGGCTGTCGCGTTGTCGCGGGTTCGGCTGGGTTTGTGCCGTGAAGGTTGCGAGCGGGAAATGAAGCGAAACTTTTTTGTGTCCTTGATTGTGGTGGCGTTCCCGTGCTGCGCGTCTGCGCAGGTTCCGGTTCGTATCGCGGTGTACAACATTGAAAATCTCAATACGACGACCGGTGCTCAGATCGAAGCGGCGGTGGATGTATTGAATCGCGTCTGTGCGGATGTCGTGTGTGTGCAGGAGATGCGTTCGACGGCGGCGTTTACTGCGCTGGCGGATCAGGCGGGTTATCCGTTCCGGGTGATTGCGACGACGAGCAATGCGATCGATGGTGTGCTGCGTACGGGCGTGATGAGTCGCGATTGGCCTTTCACAATGACGATGACGGAGACGTCGATCACGATCTCGGGCGACGGCGGATCGCGGGATTTGACCCGGAATTTTATGGTGGCTGAGATCGATGTGGCTGGTGCCGCGCAGGACTTGGTGCTTATCGGGAACCACTGGAAATCGGGCGGTGGGAACGACGACGAATTCAGGCGTTCGCTGGAGTCCACGCGTGCGATGCAGATATCGAGTGCGTACGATTCGACGGTTGTGCCGTACCTGGTGCTTGGTGATATGAACGACGAGTTCGGGATTAACTCGCCGGCTCTTTTCACTTCTCTCCCGGCGGGCTTGCCAATCAGTTTTCAGATCGGCAACGACATGGCGGCTATGCTGCCGGTTCCTGGCTTCGTCAACAGTGTATTCAGCCCGCTGGAGGCGGGCGTTGGTGCGCAGAACATAACTGTGGTTGATGCTTTTCAACTGTTTCCGGTGGGTGACGCGGCGACGCGGCCTGCTTCGGGGCGTCGATTGGACTACATCTGGACGAGCGACGCGGCGGTGGTGGTTGCGTCGGAGGTTTATGATTCCGCTGACGAGGGTATCGGCGGGGGGATCGCGCTTTGCGGCGGGCCGCTTCCTTCTGTAACGAGCCTGACCGCTTCCGACCATCTGCCCGTTGTTGTGGATATCGTGATGCTCTCTGGTGCGCCCGCGCCGGACGTTTCGATTAACGAGATTCGCATCGATCAGCCGGGTGGTGACGTTGACGAGTATGTTGAGCTTGCGGCGGCGCCCGGGACTTCGCTCGCCGGCGTGACTTATCTGGTGCTTGGCGACGGTGCGGGCGGCAGCGGTGTGATTGAAGAGTTGGTCAGCCTGAACGGGCAGACCGTCGGTGCAAGTGGATTTTTCACGATCGCGACGGGTGGATTCACGCTGGGGTCGGCTGACCTGACGACGACTTTGAACTTCGAGGATGCCGACAATGTAACGCACATGCTGGTGTATCAGTTCACGGGTTCAGTGGGCGACGATCTCGATACGAATGATGACGGTGTTTTGGATTTCGCGCTTGGAACGGAGCTGATCGACAGCATCGCCGTGATTCGTGAGGACAATCCGCCGACGTTCACCGAGTTTCACTATGGTCCGCCGCAGGTGGGGCCTTCGGCGATTTTGACCGCACCGATGCACGTTTTTCGATGTCCGGATGAAACGGGTGTGTGGAGGATTGGCCAGGATGATCCGGTCGGTGGTAGCGATACGCCGGGGGCGGCCAACGCGTGTGCGGTTGTCAGCGGCGCGTGTTGCGATGCGTTGACGGGGGTTTGCAACTTCCCGATTGACAGTATCGATTGTGTCGGTCCGCAGTTGACGTTCACTGCTGGTGTGGATTGTGTTGATTTGGTTCCGTTGTGTTCGGCTGATCCGGACGGCGCGTGTTGTTTGCCTGGTTCCTGTTCGGAAACCTCCGAGTTTTTCTGCGATGCGGTTGGAGGTATCTATCAAGGCGATGCAACAGTTTGCAACGGTACGTGCCCCGACACCACGATCAACGAGATTCGCATTACCCAGCCTGGCGCGGAGAACGATGAATACTTCGAGTTGTCCGGTCCTCCGGGTTCGTCGCTGTTCGGGCTGACGTATCTGGTTATTGGTGACGCGTTTGACGGTGGTAGAATTGAGGCGATTATCGATCTCAGTGACGCCGTTATTCCCGCGGATGGGTATCTCCTGGCTGCGGAGGACGGCGACACGTTTGGTGCGGTGGCGGATGCGCTTGTCGCGTTGAATTTCGAGGACGGCGACAATGTGACCCATCTTCTGGTGACCGGATTCTCCGGCGTGAACAATCAAGACCTTGATACCAACGACGACGGCGTGCTGGACGTGACACCTTGGTTGGTAATGCTCGATTGCCTGGCGGTTTTGGATGAAATCGGCGGTGGCGATCCGACGTATTGTGCGGACACAGTTGGGCCTAACGGCGGGATTGGTCCGCAGCACGTTTTTCGATGTCAGAACGACAATGGGGCGTGGCTGATCGGTGCGGACGATCCGGTCGGTGGTGCGGATACGCCGGGAAATGCGAATGTGTGCGTGGTCGGGGCGTGTTGCTCGGCTGGTGCGTGTGTTGCGAACGTGAGCGATCCGTTTTGTACGTCTCTTGGCGGTGTCTATCAGGGAGATGCGAGCGATTGCGGGCTTGTGAATTGTGAGCTTCCGGGTGCGTGCTGTCGTCCCGATGCGAGTTGTGATGAGGTTGTGGCATCGTTGTGCAACGGGACGGCTGATGTGTTTACGCCCGGAGGATCCTGCGATCCGAATCCTTGTTCGGTGATTCCGACGGTTTCGGAATGGGGTGTGATGTTGATGGTTTTGTTGCTGCTTGTGGGCGGCACGATCGTGTTTGGTGTGCGTGGCGGTTCTTTCGGACGCGTGCGCCTCGAATAATTTGCGTTTGTCCAGCATCGGCCTGATGTGCGTTTCAATGCGCGGCCGGTGGTTGTGCGGAATGTAGTAACGAGTTTTTTTGATTAATTGTCCAGCTGTTTGTTCGATCCGGCGAAGGTCGCTGGTGGTAGAGGCGGTTGGACTGGGTGCGACAGAATTTCAATTGGTTGACTAAGGAGGTCAGGATGCAACTCAGTATCAGAGGACGAATGCTCACGCTTGCGTGCAGTATTGCTTGGCTGTGCTCGTCGGCGTCTGCCGGCGTGCCGGTGAACGATCATCTGCTGTTGTGTGAGGTGGTTGTGACACCGACGGCGGGCGAATACATCGAGATCGTCAATCCTACGGCGGGTACGATTGATTTGAGCAATTACTATCTGTCGGATTATGCGGATTACGCGTTGATTCCGGGCGTATCGGGAGGTGGACCGGCTCCGGTTGGCGTGAGCAGTGACTTCATTGTGCGGTTTCCGGCTGGTGCGATGATCGCTGCCAACGAGGTGCAAGTCATCGCGTTCGACGGTACCGGCTTCGCGGCGACGTTTCCCGGCAACACTGCGGACTACGAAATCAATTCGACGGACGGCACGGTTCCGGACATGATTATCGAGTTCGAGCCTCCGATGGGTGGCTTCGCTATGGGGCTTTCCAATAGCGGTGAGAACGTCGTGCTGTTCTTCTGGGACGGTGTGAGCGATCTGGTCCAAGACGTTGACATGGTGAATGTCGGTACGCCTACGATCGTCAACGCCATCGCGGACAAATCGTTGGTGTCTGTTGACGGCCCCGACGCTGACGCCATTGCAACCAACTACCTTGCTGATGCGGTGACCATGCCGCAGCAGAGTGGGGATCCGGGTTTCGGTTTTTCCACGAAGCGTATCGCACTGGAGGGTGCGGACGAGGTCGCGGTTAGCGGCAACGGGATTACGGGTCACGATGAGACGACCGAGAACATCGCGGTTACCTGGGACAGCGTGTTTACCGCGCCGTCGCCGGGTATTTGCGAGCCACTGGTTGGCCCTGCCACGGGCGCGTGCTGCGATACCAGTAATTTCAGTTGCGTGGAGAGCGTGCTGGCTACTGCCTGCACCGGTCCCACGGAATTGTTCAATGCCAACCAGACATGCGCGGAATCCTGCGTTGCGGTTGGGGCCTGCTGCTCTGGCGGGAACTGTTACGCAGATGTGAGGCAGGCGGTTTGTGAGCAGGGCGGCGGCGTGTACGGTGGCGACGCTTCACTTTGCAACGCGCAGGTTTGTGCCGCACCGACGGGCGTGACGATCAACGAACTTCGCACCGATGCCGAAAGCGCTATCAACCCCGACGACCAGGCTGAGTATTTTGAGTTGACTGGACCGGCGAATGCATCGTTGGCTGGTTTGACGTACATCGTGCTCGGCGATGATTTCAACATGATCAACGGTTCGGGCGTGGTTGAGGAAGCGATCGATCTTGGCGCGCTTTCGCTTAACGGGTCGGGCTTTTTCCTGGGCACGGAGCCGTCGTACATTCTTTCCGGTACGCCGGATTTGATGCAGATTTTGAATTTCGAGAACGGCGACAATGTCACACACATGCTCGTCAGCGGATTCACGGGCGCTTTGGATGACGATCTCGATACGGATGACGACGGTGTGCTGGACACAACACCGTGGACGTCGGTTGTCGATTGCATCACGTTGTTCAACACGTCTGTCGATGGCAACGAAACCTATTGCGGCGCGTCGATCGGGCCGGACATCGCGTCGTTCGGCGAAGTCGTGCCGGCTCACAGTTTCCGTTGCGACGACGGCACGGGTGGGTGGCAGATTGCAAGCTTTATCACAGCCGTCGGCAGCGATACGCCGGGTACCGCCAACGAGTGCGGCGCTTGCTGTTTCCAGGGTACATGCACGGACTCGGTCAGCCGGGTGGAATGTGAAGATGCGGATGTCGGCATTACTGGAGCGTTCTCGGTCGGCGATACGTGCGGCACGCTGGATTGCACGCCAGCTGCCTGCTGCATCCTTGGCGTATGCGGCGATCAGAGTGAGATCGAGTGCAGCGTGGCTGGCGGTACGTTCCTGGGCCCGGATTTGTGTTCTTTGCCGGTAATGTGTCCCGCGCCACCGACGATCGTGATTTCGGAGATTCTCTACAATCCGTCGGGCTCTGAGCCGGCGACGGAATGGGCGGAAATCTACAACTTCGGCGGATCGACGATCGACATTGGCGGCTGGTTCCTTGCTGATGAGGACGGAGCGGCTGGTGCTTTGCCGATGGGCACGATGATCGGACCGGGTGAGGCTGTTGTGATTACCGCTGAAAACGTGGGCATGACCGCTGCTGCTGACTTCCAGGCGGCTTGGTCTACTGCGGCTGGTGCGCAGGTGTTTGCGGTGTCCGGTTGGGGTTCGACGTTTGGTTTGTCCAACGGCCCGACCGCGACGAACGAGGTGTTGACAATCCGCCAGCCGGGCGGTGCCAACGGCATCACGATTGACGAAGCCAACTATGAGAATACGGGCGATTGGCCCGCGAGCGGCCAGGGCATAGGTATTCGCTTATTGTGTACGGCGATCAATGGTGCCGATCCGCAAGGTGACAATGATTCAGGTCTGAACTGGGTCGATTCGTTGCTGGGTGTGAACGCAGCGGTCAATGCGATCGACGATGGCACGTTCTCCCCGAATGATGTTGGTTCGCCGGGTGTGGTGGACTGTGCATTTGGTGATGATGTGCTTGGTGCCTGTTGCGATCAGCTTCAGACCTGTTTCAACACGGCTGAGGATTTCTGTGACGGGTTGGGCTTGTTCTTCGACGGCACGAATTTGTGCGAGTCGGTGGGCTTTACCTGTCCTGTGGTCGGCGCTGAAGGTGCCTGTTGCACGGAAGGCACGTGTCTTGACCCGGTGACGCAGCTTGTTTGCGAAACGAACGGTGGACGCTACCTCGGCGACGGCAGCGCTTGTCTTGGACTGCCAATGTGCGATTGCCCGCCAGCGACACAGTTGATCATTTCGGAGGTCGTTGAAGGAACGATCACGATTGATCCATTGGGCCCGTTCGACTCGGACGCGCCGCGCTACGTCGAGATCACCAATACGGGTTGCCGTGAAGCGAACCTCTCCGCATACAGTGCGGGGAATTTCCCGAATGAGACCGGAAACCTTGGTGGCGGCAGTGCCACGGCTTTGTCGGGCATTTTGCTGCCTGGCGAGTCGGCCATCTTCGCGTATGACTTCGCGGGCGCGCCGAATTTCGAGAACATCTACGGCACGGACTGTGATCCTGTGGCAGATGCGAGCGGCCCGTTCATCAACGGAAACGATCCGGTCGTTCTTTATCGCGGATTGGCGGTCGGAAACGGTACCAACGCGACGCTATTAGACATTTACGGTGTGATCGGCGAGGTGGCGAATTCCAACGATTTCTCGCCTGTATGGGCGATGCAGGATACGCTCGCCCGTCGTTTGCCGACGGTGGTTTCGCCCACTGCGACATTTAACGCCGCTGAATGGGATATCTCTGCTGACGGTGCCCTTCTCGGTGTGGATGAAGCGGCATCGCTGGTTCTGATAGACGCGTTGACCGATCCGTGTGCTCACACGTTCACGCCGACGTGCGTTGATGCGTGTATCTCGTGCGGCAATGGTTACGTTGAACTCGGCGAAGATTGCGACGATGGCAACGTCATGGACGGCGATGGATGCCCCAGCACGTGTGTTTTCCCGACGGGGCCGAGCTGCCCAGGTGGTGGCGCGGACGAGTGTGCGGACCTTGTCGACAACGTGACTTTGGCACCGGGAGCCGACAACAAGACCGATAATGTCTGCGTGTGGTGGCAGTGTGGGGGTGGAACGTGCACCGGCGATCCGACCCAGCCTTGTAGCGAGGACAGCGACTGCGGGGCGGGTGGTCCGTGCGTGCCCAGTGCTCCGGACGAATGCTTGTCTGTCGCGTTGACCGATCCGTCGGATATGGGTGGTGGGTTCGGTAATTGCGAGCCGGACGGCTTCTGCAACAACGCCGACATCAACCATGCGTTGTTGAGATTCGCCACTGCGAACCCGTGTTCGGGTATCAACATCGACGCGGGGGGTCCGTTTGGTGCCTGCCCGCCGGACGGCTTCGGCAACCTGTTCGATGCCAACCACGCCGCATCCTGCTTTGCGGTTGCGAACCCTTGTACCTGCACTCCGGGCAATGCGTGTACGCTTCCCAGCGAATGCATTTCCGGCGTCTGTACTGGCGGCTTCTGCGAGCCGGTCGGTGGCCCCGCTCCCGAGATGGGGCCGAATATTGTCGGTGGCACGGGCCTGACGCTCGAAACCAGCAACCGTACAGTGCGTCGCGGTGCGACGTTCCAGGTGCAGGCGTACGTCAACAGTCCACTGGCCGCCTTGAGCGGTTACCAGGTACACACGGGTGTGACCGGTGGTCGCAGCGGCTCGCTTGAGTTGGTGGATGTGTCGATCGCGGATCGCGACGATGATGTGTTCGCCACCGCCAGCGGCGTTTTTGACGCGTTCAACGTGGGCACGAGTCAGATGCTCAGCGGTCTGCACGGCGACGGTTTCGTCGCGACGGCTGGCAAGGGTTATCTTGCCACGTTCACCTATCGCGTGTCTGATGACGCGGTCGGTACGTTCGTGATTGACATCCTGCACGATGAGTCTGCCGGCGACCAGACATTCCTGGTCGGCGCGGACGATCGTGACAAGATTGAAATCACAAAGACGACTCCGGCTGTCGTTGTTGTCACTTCGGGTGCATCCCGAAGCATCCGCTAGCGGAGCTTACGCTAACGTAGAGTGAAGACCCGGGCGCGGGGCGAGCCAATTGGTGCTCGTCCCCGCCCGGTTTCTTTTGACTTAGGGTTGCGAATTCGATCAAATGGAGGTGGTGGCCAGAAGGAGTTAGGCATGAATTTACAGAAATTGTGTTGCTATTGTGTTTGTCTGTCGATTTTTGCGGGCGTATCCGCGACTGGCCAGGAAAATCCGAGAGCATTTCTTTCACGCCCCGGCGAGCAGAGCGCTCAGCCGACATCGGGCAACACCGTCTTAACGATGAGTCCGGGCGAAACCGCGACCGTTCATGCCTTTCTCGACGGAACGGGTGACGGGCAGTTGCTGCAGGGCTATCAGCTGATCTGGCGCGACGCGGCTGTGCCGCAGGGTGCCGCGACCGGTTCGATCGTCTATGTCGATCTTCCGCCGATCGCGCCGGCAGTGACGGGCAACTCGATTCTCGTCGACCCTCTGAACGTTGACTTTGTGTTGCAGTGCTCTGGTACCGGCTCTCCGTTTTTCAACGAGACGCTCGGCGGCGGCGCGACGGATGGCTTTGGGCTTATCCAATCATTGGGCAACCTGTTTTCCGAATGTGCGGTTCCGAGCATTCGGTACCTGGCTGAATTCCAAGTTACGGCGTCCGCGGATGCGTGCGGTGAATTCGAGCTGGCGTGGGTACCGTTCAACGGTACGCCTGCCGGTGGTGCGTTCCTCAACGTCGCTGCCGGTGCCCAGTTCTTTATGGGCACGAGCGGGTTTCAGGACTTGACGATCATCGTCGGCGGGGGCGATGACTGTGCTGCGCCGAACCCGGCCGCCGACGGCTCGAACGATTACATCAACGGCTGTGCCACCGAAGATGGTAGCGACGGTTGCTTTGCGGGTGGCGATACCTGGTACACGTATACTGCCACATGTACGGGCAACCTGCGCGTCAACGTTACCAGCGGCGAGGCGACACCGGCGGTCTACGATGCTGAAGATGCGTGCTCGGCTGGTGACGACAACAGCATTCTCTGCGGCAACGGCGGAACATCGGCGACGGTGTTTCGGGGTCAGGATTACATCATTCAGATCAACGGCGACGACAGTGGCACGTTTGAAATCGGATGTAGGGTTCAGTGCACGCCCGGCCATATCTACACGGCATCGAACGGTGTCGATACCGGCACGGTCGTTCAGGATTGCGTGACGCAGGCTGGGCTTGTCGACGGCATCGACGTCGATCTTGACTGCACCAACATCAGTTGCAATTCGCGTCTCGGCTGCGTGTACGTTCCTGCAAGCTCGTCTCTTAACTGCAACGATTGGGATATTTGCACCCAAAGCGACAGGTGTTCTGGTGAACCGCTTAACGCGATTGTGGGGGGCGGTTCCTGCACCGGGAACCTGAGGTCATGCTTCGATTTTGATAGTTGCACGGTTGACTACTGTGATCAGGACGATCCAAAGGCCCAGCCAACGACCGGCTGTGTTAATCAGGAGTTGATAGGTGCCGATTGCTCGGCTGGCGGCAACGCTTTTTGCCAATCGGGTGGTAATGCCGTTGCGTTCTGCGACGCAGGTGTTTGTGTTTGTGGTGCCGAAACGACGTTCTGTACGGCCGATGGAAGCGCCGCTGAGTGTGCCGACGTTGTGAACAACGTCACGATGGAGGAGTCCCCTGATGGCATCACCGACGATGTCTGTGTTTGGTGGCAATGCGGAGGCGGAGCGTGTATCGGCGATTTGAGCAAGCCTTGTGACTCTGACGGGGATTGCGACGAGGCGGGGGAAGTGTGTGTGTTTATTGATCCGGAGACTTGTATTCCCGTTGTGCTGCGTCACCCGTCGGATATGGGCGGCGTGATGGCCAACTGCGAGCCGGACGGACTCTGCAATAACAGCGATATCAACGCAGCATTGTTGTGTTTCGCGAGTGCTAACGTCTGCCCACGTATCAACGTCGACGCGGGCGGCCCGTTCGGTAGTTGTAGGCCTGATGGGTTCTGCAACGTGTTTGATGCCAACCATGTCGGATTCTGTTTCACGGGTGCGAACCAATGCAACTGCTCGGGCGGGCCTGCCCCTGAGATTTCGCCAAGAGTTGTCGGCGGTACAAGCCTGACGCTGGAAAGCAGCAACCGCACGGTGCGTCGTGGTGCGACGTTTCAGGTGCATGCTTACATTAATAGCCCTCTGAACGCTTTGAGCGGTTACCAATTGCACGCGGGCGTGTCCGGTGGTCGCGGCGGTTCGCTGGAGCTGGTGGACGTGTCGGTCGCGGACCGCGACGACTGTGTGTTCGTCGATGCCGGCGGCGTGTTTGAGGCGTTCAACATCGATGCGAGCCAGATGCTCAGCGGCTTGCATGACGGTCATGTCGCGACGGTCGCCAAGGGCTACTTGGCTACGTTTACATATCGTGTATCCGACGACGCGGTCGGCACGTTCGTGATCGACATTTTGCACGACGAATCCGCTAAGGATCAGAGCTTTCTGATCGGTGCGGGCAATCGTGACAAGGTTGAGATCACGGACTCGACTCCGGCTGTCGTTGTTGTCACTTCGGGCACCTCTCGAAGCATCCGGTAGTACCGGAGAAAACGTGCGGGGCGGGCTGAAACGTCCGGGGACGCTCCGCTCGTCTCTTTCAGACGATTATTTTGGGTGCTGTAACAAGGATGGATACATGAAAATCTTGAAAGCATGTTTTCTTTGCGCATGTCTGCTGGGTGTTCCTGGTGAGTTGGTGATTGGCCAGGAGAATCCGATGGCGTTTCTTTCGCCCCCCGGTGAGCAGAACTCTCAGCCAACTTCGGGCAACACGGTCATGATGATGAATTCGGGCGAGACCGCGACGATTTAAGCGTTTCTTAACGGTGCGGGCGACGTCCAGAGACCGCAGGGCTATCGGGTAATTCTGCGCGATGCCGCCGTACCACAAGGCGACGCGACCGGTTCGGTCGTCTATGTCGATCTTCCCCCCGTCGCACCGGCACCGGCGGGCAACTCGGTTTTTGTCGACACTGGGAATCCTGAGTTCGTGTTTATGCTCTGCCGTGCGAACCCGATAAATGAGGCTGTGTACCACGAGACGATCGGCGGTGGTCCGACGGATGGTTTTGGTGTTTCTCAATCGTTCGTCGATCCCTTTTTTCAATGTCGCGTTCCGGCTGCCCGGTATCTGGCGGAATTCCAATTTACGGCGTCCGCGGATGCGTGTGGTGAATTCGAGCTGGCGTGGGTTCCTTCCGGCGGCGTGCCGGATGGTGGCACTGCGTTCAACGTCGCCAATGGTGTACCCTATATCCTGGGCAGCAGCGGGTTGCAGAATCTGACGATCATCGTCGGCAGCGACATTGGTGATGATTGTGCTGCGCCCAAACAAGCCGCCGACGGCTCGAACGGCTACGGCAACGTCTGCTCGACCGAGGACGGCAACGACAGTTGCCTCGCCGGTGGCGACACATGGTACACCTATACAGCCACATGTTCCGGCATACTCAGCGTCAACGTGTCCAGCGGCAACGCGACGCCGGCGATTTACGACACAGCCGATGCGTGTTTGGCTGGCGATGCCAACAGCCTTCTCTGCGGCAACGGCGATGCGCCGGCGAAGGTGTCCCAGGGCCAGGATTACGTCATTCAGATCAATGGTGATGATGCCGGTACATTCGATGTGGCGTGCATGGGTACTTGTCAGCCGTGCGTGGGTACTTGCTCCGTCGGCGGAAACGCTTCGGAGTGTGCTGATCGGCTTGACAACGAGACTTTGGCGGCGGGGCCGGATGGTATCACCGATGACGTTTGCACGTGGTGGCAGTGTGGTCTGGGCACGTGTTCCAATGATCCGAGCAGGCCTTGTGATGGGACTAGTGCCTCCCAGGACTGTGGGGATTCGAGCGCAGTATGTGTGTTTGGTGATCCGGACGCCTGCGTTTTTGCTGCCTTGGCCCATCCGTCGGATATGGGCGGCCCAATGTTCAACTGCGAGCCGGACGGGTTTTGCAACAATTTTGACTTCAACATGGCGGTGCTGTGCTTTACGAATTTCGCGGGTCTCGATACTTGCCCGCGCATAAACATAGACGCGGGCGGCGCATTCGGCAGTTGTGTGCCTGACGGATTCTGCAATCTTTTCGACGCCAACCAGGCCCTGACATGTTTCGCGGAAGTGAACCCGTGCAACTGCTTAGGCGGTCCGGCTCCGGAGGTCACTCCCTTGGTGGTCGGCGGTACGGGCCTGACGTTGGAAAGCAGTCGCCGCACGGTGCGCCGTGGCGCGACGTTTCAGGTTCAGGCATACATCAATGATCCGCTGAACGCTTTGAGCGGTTATCAGTTGCATACCGGCGTGTCCGGCGGTCGTAGCGGATCGCTGGAGTTGGTGGACGTGTTGGTGGCCGATCGCGACGACGCTGTGTTTGCCGATGCCGGTGGTGTGTTTGATGCGTTCAACGTGCAAACTAGTCAGATGCTCAGCGGCCTGCATCTCGGCAGCGAAGCCGTCGCAACGGCTGGCAAGGGTTACCTGGCTACCTTCACCTATCGCGCCTCCGACGACGCGCTGGGCACGTTCGTGATCGATTTGGTGCACAACAACGTCCCCGCCGACCAGACGTTTCTGATCGGTGCGGAAGATCGCGACGTAATCCAAATTACAAGCAAGACGCCGGCTGTCGTCGTGGTCACTGCGGGGGGTCCCGAAGCATCCGGTAGGCTGTTTTTTCGGACGTTTTTCAGAGGCGGGCGCTGCGGTGCTCGCCTTTTTTTCGCTAGGCATTGAAGGCGACGCGATTGGCGGTTATGCCTTTACAATAGCTGCGGGTTTTCTCGCGTAGCCGGAAAGGTGGAACGATGCGTGCGATTGTGACCGGCCAGGTTGGGTTGGACAAAAAGAAGTATCTGAGCGATGTCGAGCAGGTAGCCGCCAAGGAAAAAGCGGCCCTCGCGATGTATCACGTTGGCGATCGCATGTACGCGGAATCTCCCGACGTGCCGCAGGGGCGGATTCTCGATCTGCCTTTGAGCCGCCTGCACTCGATTCGCAGGTCGGTGTTCAAGGATATTATTTCGGAATCGCAGCGCAAAAAGAACGTTGTCGTGAATACGCACGTTACGTTTCGCTGGCGGCATGGCTTGTTCCGTGCGTTCGATTTCGACCAGATGGCTACGTTTCGCCCGCAGATGTTCATTTGTCTTGTGGACAACATCCATGCCGTTCATCGGCGTTTGCGTGCGGAACACTCGCTCGACGTGTCGTTGAAGGACTTGATGGTCTGGCGGGAAGAGGAAATCCTGGCGACGCAACTGCTTTCGCTGGCGCTTGATTGTGCGAACGAGTGTTACGTCGTTCCGCGCGGGAGACATGTTGCGACACATGAGTTGTGCTATCGGCTGGTATGCGAGCCTGAACGGCGGAAAGCATACCTGTCGTTCCCGATGAGCCACGTGATGGACATGCCCGAGGTGTTGCAGGAGATCGACGATTTCCGGGCTGAGTTTTCGAAACATCTTGTGGTGTTTGATCCTGCGGACGTGGATGAAAAGCTTCTGTTGGATAGCGCGCTTCAGGCAGCCAAGGACGGCGCGGATTTCGTTGAGGGAAGCTACCTGTCTCCGTCGGGCGTGTCGGAGACCATTCCGGTCTCCGTGAAGCAGATTTTGGAAATCGCGGGTGATATCGATGGCCAGATTTACGCACGGGATTTTCAGCTGATCGATCAGTCGGACATGATCATCAGCCTCGTACCCGAATTGGCGGGCGGGGTGCCGGGGTTGTCCAGCGGGGTTGAACGGGAGCTTCACCATGCCTACGAACACGGCAAAGAGGTGTACGTCATCTGGAAACCCAAGCGTCCGCCCAGCCCGTTTATCACGGAGACGGCGACGAAGGTATTCCGATCTGCGGCGGAAACGATGGAGTATTTTGAGGGAATTGGGTATCACGGGGCGGTCGGCACCGAGAATGCCGCAACTCCGTAGGGTTGCCGAATCTGCCGTGACGAGGCGATTGGGTTGTTTTGACCCATTTCTTGGTGCCAAGAACGAGGTTTTTCGTGTTCTCGGTCCTGGGGGGGATGTTACCTGTTGTGTTCGGACTGCCTGTGCTTACACTCGGGGGGCGGGTTCGGCCTGCGGCGGCGGTCTGGTTATGGGACTCCGGTGTGGTTCGATCGTTCGGAATTTGCGGTCGCCGGTTTGCGGCCGACCTAAAGTTTTTTCGTTCTTCGCACTTTTTATGTGCGTGTTTGATGGTTTGGAATTAGAATACCGGAGCTTTGAGGCTTATAATGAGGATTGAATACCGAACGTTGGGTCGCCGCAGGATGGGGCTTGTTGGCCCATGTTGAGGCTCGTATCGCGTAAGCGCAACGTTTTGGTTGCAGTCAGCGTTGTCAGTTTCGCTGCTGCGGCGTACATCTACAGACGTGGTCAAGCAGACAATAAAGTCTTGCCGTCGGAGATACGCTTCGTGTGCGTTGCGACAGGGGACTTTGTCGATTTTGGCTACGATGAGATTACGATGGTGCCCATGCGGAATCCGCAGACTGGGGATCGTACGATGCTGCCATGCATCGAGCGTGACGGGCAGATGTTTGTTGATTCCCATTACAGGCGGACACTTGACCGTATCAAGGAGTTGAACGCTTATGTTGACCCTGAAACGTTGGCCGTCCGATCGGACTAGAACCCTGCCCCTTCGCCATGCTCTCAAGGCTCGGGGGGCGTTCACACTGATCGAGTTGTTGGTGGTCGTCGCGATCATCGCGCTTCTGCTGTCGATTCTCCTGCCAAGCCTGCGCAGCGCGCGCGAGCAGGCCAAAGCCGTCGCGTGCGGCGGGGCGATGCGCGGGTTTGGCTCGGGCATGGCCATCTACACGACCGAGGGGCGGGACTGGTTTCCCGGGATGAACACCACCGGTGTTTCTCTGGAGGCGCTGAGATTCGAAGCGAACTCAAACCCCGCCGCGTTGAACCGGGCGGACCTTCCGGTGCAGACCACGGATTGGCTTTCGCCCATCTTGAACACCGCCTCTCAGCTTCCCTACAACCGCGCGGAACGATTCCAGTTTCTGCTCGGTGAATACCGCTGCCCGTCGATGAGGTGGAATTCGATACCTTATGAGCTTAGCGAAGCTCCCGATCTCGATGAGTTCAATGCTATAGAAAGCTGGGCGGGCGTGAGTTACCTCATGCCGTCCGCGTTCCAATACTGGGGCCGCAATCTGGAGGGCACGGTACTTGGGAGGGTGTCCGGATCGAGCATGTTCTCGGCCAACGTAACGGCGCGTATCACGCCGGATTTCTTCGGCGTGCAAGCCGACAGCTTCGTGTCTCGAATCGACCGTGTCGGCAGTCCCGCGAGCAAGGTGTTCGTTGCTGATGGGACGCGTTTTCTCTCGGAGAGTCTGTTGCTCGATCACGATGTGTCGACTTCGGTTTCGTTCCACGGAGCGTTCGGGTCGGCTGGGGCGTGGTTTCGCGGGTCGGAAGCGTACGGTGTTCGGTCGGATGCGGGAAACTGGTGCGGTGCTGTCAATGGTCAGTTTGCACCGGACTCCAACGGAGAGGGCATGAACCTGTCTTATCGCCACACATCGGCGAGCAACCGGTCGGGGTCTGCTCAGGGGAACAAGGGCTCGATCGAGATGCTGTTTTTCGACGGCCATGTCGAGCGGCGTCAGGACAAGGCCTCACGCGACATCAACGTCTGGTACCCGAAGGGTGCGATTGTCAACAATCCGGGCGAAGGCATGACCTGCGTTCCGGCGGGTTACAAGGTTAGGAACTGATTCAGCCAGCGTGTTGCTGGGGTTAAAAATGGCTCTCGGTTAGCTTCGTCGGCGCTCTTGGGCGTGCATTCTGTCCGCGTGGCGGCGCATCGCAATCTGAGAAGCCTAATAAGCGTATGCTCTTAGGGGAAGAGCATCGCGTGAATATTTGAGAAGGAAAGAAGCATGGTATCTCGTTTTAGAGTATGGGGTCCGTTCGCGCTGAGCCTTTTGGTACTTTCTCCCGCTTTGGGTCAGGACAGCGTCTCCAGGGACGGCTGCCTGCCCGGTGACAGCGTGTCGCCATACGATTTGACGGAGCAGTGCAATTCCTACGTTGTGGATATGTCGACATTCACGACATCCTGGGGGACGACCTTCGGTCTCGCACCCCTTGCCAAGACGAGCCAAACCAATCTGACATTCAGCGGAAGCCTGATAAGTTCCCAGACGATCAGTCGTGATCAACTCGACTTCGTCCCGTTCCCGTCCGAATCCTATTCGTTCTGGGATGGGCCTGGTTTTGGCGTAAACGGCAATTCCGCTGTGAATGACGCCGGAGTCGATATTGACGTTCAGGGCTTGCTGGGCCAGCAGTTTTCGGCGGCCATGACACAGTTTTCCACGACGACAGCGGGGGCTCAGTTTTCGGGGATCATCGGTACGATGGTCAATGTTCTGCCCACGGAACCGACTCGCCTGTACGTGAAGCGTGTGGAGGCCGCTGCGAACGGCTGTGACCCGAGCGTGAATCTTTCGGGAATGGCGCTCGGCTCGGTGGATGCGGGCGGCAATGCTGTGATCCGGGCTGACTGTTTCCTTTGTGCGGGTGCGGCTGTCTGCGATGTGGAGGGCATTGCGGGGAACAACGTTTTCGGCCTCGATCTTGCGATGCGCGATTGCAGCATGCAAAACGTTATCAGTGGCGAGTACCCCGGCGGGTTTTTTGACGTCAACGCAACGACGGCCTACATCCTCGGCGACGATCTTCCATTCAACACACCCGGATTGATGCCGGCATCGGTGCGTGGCGGAACACCCCTGCTGATGGGGTCCAACTTCGGTACGGAGTATGTTCGCGGGACGAGCACTGCGGACATAACGCGCGACATGTCGCACTTGGCCGGTTTGGGGTCAATCGATCATCGCGGTGGCGTTAGTTATTCCCTCATGAACTGTGCCAGCCTCTCCAGCACGCACGGTCTTGCGGGCATGCTCGGATACGCCAACGGCAATTGCGATGGAGGCGGCGGAGCCTGTGCCGACAGGATGCTGGTTTGGGGCCTCGATGAGGATGGCAGCGTAACGGGAAATATCGAGCTTGAACTTCCCGCAATGATTACCGACAACGCGACGGGTTTCGTAAATCTTTTTAAGGCCGGTTTCGATAACGAGTTCAATAACTACCACAGCCAAGTGGCTTTTCGGGGTGGCAACGGGCAGGTCTCGCTGGGGCGTGATCAGCAGGGTCGGCTGCTCGCAGCCGCTCAGGTCGACCATCCGTTCAACGGCGAGTTCCTCACGGGTTCGCACAACTGGGATTTCAACTACATCGCCGTCGCCCGTTACAACTGTGCGTCGCAGGAAACCGAATGGACGATGGCCGGTTACACGACGTTTGGCGGCGGCAAGCCGATCCTCGACGGTCCGACGGGGGCCGTGATCGGCACGATGACGAACATCAACGATGACGGCTCCGGTGGCGGCCCCGCCGTCTCCTCGCCGATGATCGACTCGGTCGGAAACGTATGGTTCATCTCGTCCATTCGCATGAACGATGATCCGGAATTCATCACCAGAGGCCTCATTCGGGCGGTCTACGATCCCGCGACATTCAGCTATCGCCTGGAGTTGGTTCTTCGACGATTCACCACCTATGTGAGCCAGAACACCGGATTGACCTACCAGCTCAACTTCATTGATCTGACGGACAACGATTCGATATCGAGCGGCACGACATTCTCCCAGAATATCAGCAATGTCGCCCACATGAACCAGGATCCGAGCGGCTTGGCTCCGGTGAATCCGCAGACACTTGGCGGCTTGGTCCTGTCTGCCGGCATTGTTTATGATCGCAACGGCGACGGCGATTTTCTCGATTGTGAAGCGGGCGAAACGGGCGGCGACGAAGAGTACAACGTTCTGCTCTACATCGGGTCCATCGAGCCGACACCGGGATGCACGAACGCGAACGTCTGTGACGACGGCGACGTGTGTACGATCAACCGGTGCGCAGCGGGTTTGTGCAGTGTGGCCCCTCGGACGTTCGGCGACGTCAACGACGACAATTTGGTTGACGTGTTCGACGAGCTTTGCGTGCTCGACGCTTTGCAATTTGAAGCTGAGGGCAGCTGTGCATCGTCGAACGCCGACCTGTCACCTTGCGAGCAGGATGGCGTTGTTGACACCGACGACGTGTCTGTTTGGGCGGGTGCGTTTGGCGGGCAGGACGTCTGCTGTGCACCGCCGACCGGCGGATGCTGCACGATCGGCGTCTGCGAAATCAAGGCTGAATCCGACTGTGTCGCCGGTAGCGGCGAATACCTCGGCGACGGCACGAATTGCGTGGGCGTTGTCTGTCCCGAAACCGGTGCTTGCTGCCTGATTGATGGCTGCACTGACAATGTGAGCGTGAAGACGTGCGCGAGTTTGGGCGGTCAATATCGGGGCAACGGTACGTTGTGTGCTCTGGAGGCTTGTCCTGAAATCGGTGCCTGCTGCGTGCAGGGCATTTGTTCCGATGCTGTCGTATCGGAAGCCTGCGACGCGATGGAGGGCTTATTCCAGGGTGGCGGCACGACGTGCGAAAACACCACTTGCCCGCGCGGCGCGTGCTGCCTGGCTGGTAGTTGTACGGACGGTCGCGTAGAGGCGAGCTGCCTGTCTGACGGCGGCGAATATCAGGGCGACAACATCGTATGTTCGGGCGTGTCGTGCCCGGCTCCGCCGCCTATCACGATTAACGAAATTCGCATCGATGAGCCGGGTTCCGACCTGAACGAGTATTTCGAGTTGACCGGTCCGGCGGGCGCTTCGCTCGGCGGTTTGACCTACATTGTCATCGGTGATGGGTTCGCGTCTCAGGGGAGCGGTGTGATCGAAGCCATCGCGGACCTGAGCGGGTTGACGATTCCGAGTGACGGGCATCTCCTCATCGCGGAGGCGGTGTTCACGTTGGCGACGCCGGACGCATTCATCTCGTTGAATTTCGAGAACAACGACAATGTGACGCACCTTCTCGTCAGCGGTTTTACCGGAGGCTTGGCCAACGATCTGGACGACGACAACGACTGTGTTCTTGATGTCACGCCCTGGACGACGATTCTGGATTCGGTCAGCCTGATTGAGGATTTGAACTTCCCGTCGCCAACCGCCGAGTGCGTGTACGGTCAGTTGTCTGTGGGGCCGGACAATGGATTCGTTCCGGCCCATGCGTTCCGTTGCCCGGATGGCGACGGTGTGTGGCAGATCGGCCTGTTCGCGCCGGTCGGCCAGACGGATACGCCGGGTGAAATCAATGACTGTTCGGGCGTTCCTTCACCCGCTCCGATTGCGGCACGATCGATGGCGACGCGCAAGGCTGAGCCGACGGACATAGAGGACGAAGTGCATTCGATTGGCGTCGCGTCGATGTTCGCGGGCAGTGCTTCACCCGAGGCTGGCTCGCCGACGATCTCGCTGATTCCGGTCGGCGGAACTGGCAACGAAATCGACGCACTGCCAGGTGAGACCATTGTTTTCGAAGTATTTATCGATGGGCTGAACGCCGATTTCCTTCGCGGATATCAGGTTGTGCTGCCCGCATCGGTGGCGAGCGATGTCAGCGGTGTCCTGAGTATCGACAACATCACGGTGGACACGGCGCGTTTCGATTACGCATTCACGACGGCGGGCTCCAGTTTCCCTGCCTTTGGCATCGACGGAAACGCGCGGTTGGCCAACGGCGTGTTCGATGAGTCGGCAGCCCTGCTGGCTGGCCCGACATACGCGGGTGAGTTCACCTACACGTTGAGTGCGACGGCTACAGGTAATTTCGCGGTCGACATCGAGGGTGCGAATCAGCCGGGGATGACCAATTTGGTCAACCAGAATGACGCAACCGTCAACATCTCTGTCGTCGGCGCTGTCGTTCGTGTGTTCTGCGAGATGAACGAACAGTGTAATGATGGCCTGTTCTGCAACGGCGTCGAGGAATGTGTGGGCACGAGTTGCCTGTTCGGCCCAATACCCTGTACGGGGTTGCCGTGCGACGAATCCGGCGACGTCTGCTGTGACGGCGGCGATACGGATTGCGACGGGGATGTGGATGTCTTCGACTATCTGTTCTTCCACGGTTGTTTCACCGGGCACGACGGAATGGTGTCGCTGGAATGCCAGGGACATGACGGTGATCTCGACGGGAATATCGACCTGATCGACTACGGCACGTTCCAGGATCGCTTCGATCAGTAGACGCGGGGCGGGTCGGAACACAATCGGGAAAGGCGGAGTAAGTCTTGACCACTTTCGCATGCGCCGACGGCAGGTGCGCAGTACGAATAACCATGTGTGCCGCCTTGGCGGTTGCATGGGGTGTTGCGTCGGGGCTGGCAGGTGAACCATGCTTCGATCCGGCGGCGGCCCAGTGGGGAAAATCGCACACGAGCGACATCCGTGTGGTGACGCTCAATGTGCAGGACGGACTCCGCACGACCGCCAACAAGACCGAGAATTTCAATAGCTGGACCGGGCTGGCGCGCAGCGTAGCCGCCCTGCGGCCTGATGTGCTGTTGCTTCAGGAAACCGGTGATACGCTCGTCTTTGGCGGCGTCGATTCCGTGAACGAGCTGAACACGGTGATCGACATCTTCTTCCGTGGCGGCGCGGATCCGTTTCTCGGTGGGCAGGTCACCTCCTACGTGCAGAAGTACGCCCCGGGTTACGACCTGCCGTATGTGTTTGTCAGCTCTGAGACGGACACCTTCAACAGAAATATCATCGTCAGCCGTTTTCCCGCGATGGATCTGAATTGTGACAACAGATCTGTGTACAACGACATCCCAAGTGTTACGATCCCGAACGCCTACGCGGTGGGCGGAGATGGCGGAATTCGCGGGTTTGCTCTGGTCGAGCTTGATCTGCCGGACGACATGTATCGCGGCGACTTGGTGGTGGGCAACGCGCATTTCAAGGCCGGAGGGTCGGCCAGCGACCTAGACCAGCGATTGCGGGCGGCCAAGAACGTCGCCTACGTTCTCGACTATTGGTACCACGGCGCGGGTGGCGACACGCCCGATCCGGTCGGCGCCATTTTTGATTTTCCGAGGGCGGATTGCGTGCTGGACGAACAGACGCCGTTCATCATCGGCGGCGACTGGAACGAGGACGAACTGACCAACGGCCGGCGCGGGCCGGCGGAGTGGCTGACGCAGGCGCAATTTTCAAACACCCAGGGCGGGACGGACGGAACAGACAAGGATCGCACGGACGCGGTTTACGACGCAGCCGTCCATCCCTTCAGTGGCGAGCGGGCCACGCATCCGGGCAGCGGCAGAAAGCTGGACTATCTCGGATGGCAGGACAGTACCGCGACGGCCAGGCGGACCTTCATTTTTAACACGACAGGTACGCCGATTGGTGCCTTGCCGCCGGAATTCGCCGGCCTGCTTTTTCCGGGCGGGGGCAGCGGCTTGGCTTCGGATCACAGACCTGTCGTGGCTGACTTTATTCTCCCGCTTTTTCACGACGGCGACGGCGACGGTGAAATCGGGCTTGATGATTTCTCACTCTTCGATCAATGTGTTCAGGTTGGGTCGGCGGCGGGCACGTGCGCACCGTTCGATTTCGACGACGACCACTTGGTTGGTTTGCTTGATTTCGGCCATTTCATGGTCCGGTTCGGCGGCGGTTGCGTCGCTCCGTAGTCTCACAACAAAAGGATTTCGACATGCGTCGGTTTCGTCACACCTCAGCAGCCGCGATTCTGGCTGCCTGTTTCGCATTGAATGTTTCAACCCAAGCCGGCGACGTCGAGATCGAGATCGGACCTGATGAAGGATTGCCGCATGTAGGCTGGCTGGATGCCGAGAGTGTCGTAGGACGCATCGCCTACGTCAGCGGCCAGGTGGCGGGTGTCGGTCACTCACGCACCATCCACTTCGTCAACTTCGACACCGATCGGGATCGCCGCAACATTTTCAAGCTGGTGGTTTTCGATCGGTATCTGCCGAACTTCCCGGGAAGCCTCGAATCGCTCTACACGGGCAAAAATATAGAGGTTCGCGGGTTCGTCACGCGGTACGCGGGCAAGCCGCAGATTCAAGTAACTTCGCCGGATCAGATTCGTGTGCTCGAAACGCTGCCCGAGACGGCACCTACCAAGGCGATGACCTTTTCGCCGAAGAACGGGATCACGGTCGCCACGTACAACATCCGCAACCTGTACGACAGCGACGACTGCCCGTACCACAGCGACGACACCACACCAGCCAAGCCGCGTTCGGAGATGGAACGCGTTGCCAAAGTCATCCGCCGCATGAACGCGGACGTTGTCGCGCTGCAGGAGGTCGAAAACCGTGGCTACCTTCAGCGGTTCCTCGACGTTTTCCTGTCCGATATGGGCTACGAGTACGTTGTGCATTTCGAGGGAAACGATCTGCGGGGCAGCGATGTGTGCTTGATTTCGCGCATCCCAATTGGCCCGGTTACCTCGTATCGCCATTTGCGGTTCCCCAAAGACAGCGACCACAAGCGCAGTTTTTCTCGCGATATCCTTCAGGTTCGCGTCGAACCGAACGGCGGCAAAGCATTCGATATGTTCGTCGTCCATCTCAAGAGCAACCACGACGGTCGCAAGTACGCCGAGCCGGTGCGCGTCAACGAGTCCAAGGCGCTGCGCGGGATTCTCGATGGCATCCTGCGTAACGACTCCAGCGCCTCGTTCGTGGTCTGCGGCGATTTCAACGATACATGGGAAAGCGAAACGCTCAAGACCGTCGTGGGCACGGGTGAGTACGCACTGCGCAGCTTCGCGGATCAACTGCCCGAAGACACGCGCATCACCTACAACCGCAAGCCCTATCTCTCAATGATCGACTTCATCCTCTGCTCGCCCGCGATGGCCAGCCGGTATGTGGACAAGTCCTACACCGTTCGAGACTCGACTTTGGAGGCCAGCGGATCGGACCACAACCCCGTGTTGGCCAAGTTCAAGCTCAAGTAGCGATCCGTCGCGACGCGAATCGGCTGCGCCGTCACCCCGCGATCAGTTGGAATCGGCAAGGTCGAATCGCACCTTCGCCGCCACGCCGGCTGTGATCGCGCCGTCTTTGTTCGGCACTTCGATGATGACGCGAAATGTGTCGGAGGCTGCGTCAACCGAGGGGTCGGCTGCGACGACGTTTCCGCCGCGTGTGACGGTCGAAGATTCGACCACCGCAGCCGTTCGGACGTTGACCAAGCCGAACATATCGGCGGGCAGGTTGCACTCGACCCGGATGGGATCGAGCGCCACCAGCACGACGATCGGCTCCAGGTCGGCCACGCCTTCACCGACATCCTTGAGCGTGCGTTGAATGGATCCGTCGAACGGGGCGAGCAGCCGCCGCTCGTTAAGGAGGAGTTTTTCGCGTGCATAGTCCGCCGCAGCCAGTTGTTTTTCGAAAACAGCCGCCTCGATGCGCACCTGTTCAAGCTCGACCTCGACGCGCGTCGTCTCCACCTCCCACTGGCTGGCAGCCTGTTTGGAAGCGAGTTCTTCGAGTTGGTTCAGCTCCGTTTGCTTGAGCTTCCGGGCCGTCTTCGCGAGGCGGATTTGATGGTCGCTTTCGGATTTCAACCGGGCGATTTCCAGGGATTGTCGTTCTAGATCGCTCTTCAGCTCAGCCACCAGATCGCCGGCGGCGACGCGCGTGCCCGGCGAAACGGGCAGTTTGGCCAACACCCCCGAAACGCGCAGAACAAGCTCCACATCGCGACTTGGCCTGGTCAAACCCTCGAAGGCAGCGGTGTAATTCTGGGCGGATGCCGTCGCGGGCAGCACGCTTGAGAGTACGATCAGCCCGCCGATAATCCATCGGCTGGTACGACGAGTCTGCTCATGGATTCGATTCGCGTATAACAGTGTCATGACACCCTGCCCATCGTGCGTAAATTTCAAAACTCAAGACCCGCGTCATTATGCCATCGATTCCAAACCATGTCGCGAACCCGATCGGCAGATGGCCCGAGCGAGCGATTCCATTGACGGCCACGCGGGCTGCGTGCGTATGACCGTGTGTCAGGACTTGTCGCCGAGTGTGCGAAAGAATCACGCTGGGCGGAATACTTCCGCACGTTTTGCGAATTACGTTTATGATCGCCGCTGGTGAATCGCGCCCCGTGGTTGGGTGCGAAGCAGGAATTCATGCTCTTGACGACGACCGCAACTGAAACGAACGACAGGCGAGACGATGATTCGGGCGAATTGGGTGTGCTCGACGGTCTTCGCGTGCTTGTGGCGCCGGGGCGGGTGTTCTCCCGGATCGAGGACACCGCCGCCTACGGATGGTCGCTGGTCGTGCTGCTCACCCTGGCGACGTTGATGGGCTATCTGCTCGTGCAGTCCGGGCTTATCGACGCAGCCATCGACAAGCACACGGAAAAGGAGCTGGCGCGGATCGAGTCTTCCACCGGCGTACTCGTCGACCGTATCGCACTTCGCCAGTCTCTGGAAGACGCCCGCAAGCAGGGCGAGTTCAACAAGACGCTGGCCCGTCTGCAACCGGTCGTCCTGACGCCGATCGGCATGATGGCCTCCTTTTTGTTGGTCTCTTCGATGTTGTACGCGATCGTGGCTTTGTCCGGTCGCAAGCCGGAATGGCACACGCTTATGTCCATCTGTGTGTACGCCGGTTTCATCGATCTGGTGGCCAGCGCTCTAAACACGGCCATGCTGTTTTACTACCGGCGGATGGATATCGACACGTCGCTGCGCGCCTTGGCCAACGCGGGTGAGCCGACGGTATTGGCTGGCATCGATCCGTTTCGTGCGTGGTTCTGGTGTCTGATGGCGTTGGGCTTGATCGTGACGCAGCAATTGAGTCGGCGGATTGCGGTTGCGATTTGTGTGCTTTCTTTCGTCGTCGCCTCCGGCGTCCGCGTGGCGATGGAGTATGCTCCGGGGTTTTGAAACGTGCTGCGTGATTGCATTGCGGAAACGGCGATTCGAACACGTGTCCGATGTGAATGTGGCAGGGGAGTTTTGTCATGCGAGGTCTGTTGATACTCTTGGTGCTCGTTGGAATCTCGGTGGGCGTGTTCGCGCTTGGGAAACTCCGCTCCGAGGACGGCGACAAGCCGCTTCTGAATGTGGCTGAGGACGTCGCGCTGACCGTAAACATCGCCCGCCCGGAAGAGGAATCGATCGTGCGTCTGGTGCAGGCTCCGGGCGAAGTCGAGCCGGTGGTTGAAGTCGAAATCAGTTCGGAGATCGTCGCGCGGATCGAGGAATTGCCGGTGGAGGAAGGCGATTTCGTCAAAAAGGGCGACCTGCTCTGCCGCCTTGACGACGACAAGTTGCTGGCCGAACTGGAATCGGCCCGGGCGCGTATCGCGCAGTTGCGATCCGCCATCGACGTAGCCAGGCCCGACGTTGACAAAGCCTCACGCGATCTCGAACGTCAGAAGCGTCTCGCGGAAACCAACGCGACCTCCTCGCTCGAAATGGCCGACTACCTGACCACGCATTTGAAAGCAAAAGCCACACTCTCGATGCGCCAGCATGAATTGACGCAAGCCCAGGCCGGTGAGAAACGCATCCTTGAAGACCTCACGCGGGCGGTCATCGAATCGCCGATCGACGGCATCGTAGCCAAGCTGAACGCCGAGCAGGGCGAGGTCGTGGTCACGGGCACGATGAACAACGCAGGAACCGTGGTCATGGTCATCAGCGATCTGGCGGAGATGCAGGTGCGGGCACGCGTGGACGAAGTGGACGTGCCACTGGTCAAACCCGGTCAAAAAGCGCGAATCTATCTTCAGGCTGATTCGGAAGTACCCATCCCCGCTGAGGTCGTGCGCGTCGCGACCAAGGGCACGCGGTTGAGCGGTCGCGATGTGGTGACTTTTGAAACGCTGCTCAAGGTTTTGTCGAACGATCCGCGTATCAAATCGGGCATGACAGCCAACACCGAAATCGAAGTTGCCCAAAGCGATGGTGCGGTCACCGTGCCCGTCGAAGCTGTCATTCACCGCATGCGTAAGGAGCTGTCCGAGGAAATCGTGAAGGAATTTAACGAGCGGCAGGAGAACACCGACCTGTCCGATCGAGCCCGTCACGCCCAATTTATCAAAGTCATATACGTGATCGAGGATGGAAAGGCGGCGGTCCGCCTGGTCGATCCCGGTATCGCCGACACGCGCCGCGTCGAGTTGAAATCGGGCATCGGCATGGACGACCTTGTCATCATAGGCCCGTACCGCAGTCTCGATCAGCTTGAAGACGGCAAGAAGGTTACGGTGGCCGACGAGGATAAAGAACTTCTCGAACCCGCCGACGATTCCGAAAGCGATGCGGAGGCTGAAGACGATGACGCCGCGTTGGCGCAGGGGGAAAAACCTTGATCGCGGGCGATGCGCAAACCGTAATCCAGTTGATCGACGTGGAGAAGAACTACCGCGTCGGCACGGAAATCGTGCGCGCTTTGCGCGGCGTTTCGCTATCGATCAATGAGAACGAGTACGTCGCCATTATGGGGCCTAGCGGGTCGGGCAAGAGCACCATGATGAACATTCTGGGATGTCTGGATATCGCTTCGCGAGGCTCGTATCTATTGAGCGGGCATGACGTGTCCAGACTTAGCCAATCCAAGTTGGCCCGCATCCGGGGGACGCGCATCGGATTCGTGTTTCAGACATTCGAACTGCTCCCGCGCACCACCGCGCTCAAAAACGTGCAGCTTCCCATGATGTACGCGCAAACATCGAACAAGAAACGGCGAGCGCTCGCCGCTCTGGAACGCGTCGGCCTGACGGATCGGGCCACACACCGCCCGAATCAGCTTTCCGGCGGGCAGAAACAACGCGTGGCCATCGCCCGCGCCCTCGCACAGGAGCCGGACATCATCCTGGCCGACGAACCCACGGGGAATCTGGACAGCAAGACCGGCGACGAAATCATGGCCATCTTCGATTCTCTGCACACGGAAGGGCAGACGATCATCGTGGTCACGCACGAGGAGGGCATCGCAGCCCGTTGTCACCGCGTAATTCGTTTGCTCGATGGCAGAATCGCCTCCGACACGCGGCAGACGCCGGCGCCCGCAACCAACCCGATCCAGGAAAAGGCCACCGTCGCATGATCGGCCGGATTCTTCGATTCCCGGGTCGGTTGGTGCGCGCTTCTACCTCCACACTGCTGCGCACCGGGCAGAACGTCCTGACCGCGTTCGTTCAGATTTGGGCCAACAAGGGGCGATCCGTTCTTACGACGCTTGGGATTGTGATCGCCGTCACGTCGATCATAACGGTCGTTTCGCTTGTGGACGGCTTTGGCCAATACCTGACCAAAATGCTCCGTGGATACGGCACGCAATACATGATCGTCAATCCCTACGTGCCACCAGCCATGCGCGGCCGGGGCATGCGACGTGTGACGCTCAACATTCGCGATATCGAAGCAGTCCGCACGGAGTGTACCGACCTTCGCCGCATCACGCCGTTCGTGTTTGCGCAGGCGGAGGTAGCCTACGCTTCCGAAACCGCAGAGGATATCCCCATCCGCGGCGTGACCGAGCACTACCAGACCATTCGCAATTTCTTCGTGGACGCGGGACGGTTCTTCGGGCCTGTGGACGTTGACAATGGTGCGTACGTTTGCGTTCTCGGTCGCTCGCTGTTGCAGCTTCTCGAATGCGACGAGTCCATCATCGGCGATTATGTGCAGATCGGCGATGCCCGTTTTCTGGTTCTCGGATTATTGCAATCCAAGGGCAGCGTCTTCGGAGACGATCAGGACAAGACGGTCATGATTCCCTACACGACCTCGCTGAAGCTTTGGCCTGAGAGGCGGGACCAGGTACCGTTCTTGGCTGAAGCGATTGACGAAGATCACATCGGCTCCGCGGAAGCGCAGATCAATCGCGTCCTGCGCGAGCGGCACACGATTCAGGCAGGCCAACCGGACGATTTCCGAATCGACCGTCAGGATCAGGAACTGAAACAGTTCGATAAGGTGCGCAACATCGCCACCGGCGTGCTGGCCGGCATCGTCAGTATTTCGCTCTTGGTGGGCGGTATCGGCATTATGAACGTCATGCTCGTTTCGGTGACCGAGCGCACGCGCGAAATCGGGTTGCGCAAGAGCGTCGGCGGGCGCAGGCGGGACATCCTCACGCAGTTTCTCACCGAAGCCGTCGTCCTGTGTACGTTCGGCGGGGCGATCGGTGTTGGGTTCGGGTATGTGCTGACCAACCTGGCTGCTCTGCATCCGCAGATGGTCGAGGTTCAGGTTTCATCGTGGTCCGTCGTGCTGGGAATCGGGTTTTCCGCAGGGACGGGCGTTGTGTTTGGTCTCGTGCCGGCATTCAAGGCTGCGATTCTGCATCCGATCGACGCGCTGCGTCACGAGTAACGTCCGGTTCCGCAGGAGTGAATGGCTCCCATTGTCAGTGTGTGTTTATTCTAATGTCCTCCGCCCTGTCACAGATTGACCGATCGGCTCGCAAACGCCCACGGGCGTCTGTGTTCGTGCGTACGCTGCGCTGGGGCAACAGCGTCGTCGATCGAAACGTTGAGAACATCCTCACCGCGTTCGTTCAGATATGGGCCAACAAGCTGCGTTCATTGCTGACGACGCTCGGCATCATTATCGCGGTCACGTCCACCGTGGTCGTCGTGTCACTCGTGCAGAGCTTCGGAAAATTCGGCACGGACATGCTCCGGGAATACGGCACGAACATGATGTTCGTTCATCCCTGGACACCGCCGGGTGCGCGCGGCGCGCTCTTGGGCCGCATCGGGATGGATGTTGACGATGTACGCGCCGTGGGAGCGCTCTGCGACAAGGTTCGTCGCATCTCACCGCTCATCTTCGGTACCGCTGCCGTCGAGTTTGGCCGAGAAAAGGTCGAACAGGGCGACGTCAAGCTGCGCGGCGCTACCGAGCAGTTTCAGTCCATACGCAACTACGAAGTCGAAAAAGGCCGCTTCTTCGGCCCCATCGATGTCGATTCGTCCGCCTACGTCTGCGTTGTCGGGCGCGATATTCTGAGACGCCTGCACTGCGATGACAAAATCATCGGCGACTACGTATTCATCAACGGATTGCGTTTCAGAGTGCTCGGCGTGCTGGAAGAAAAGGGCAACCAGCTCGGCGGCAATCAGGACCAGATGGTCATCGTGCCGTTCACGACCGCGCTGAAAATGTTCCCGTTCTGGGCGAGGTTCATGGCCTTCATCGTCGAATCGACCTCTGAAGAGGATGTCGATGAATGTTCGCTTCAGATCAGCCGTGTCCTGCGCTCGCGACACGGACTGGAGCCGGGCGATCCGAACGATTTCCGCATCTTCCGCCAGGACGAGATGCTTCGCGATTTTGAGCGCGTCAAAGTGATCGCTACCAGCGTGCTGGCCGGCGTCGTGGGCATCTCGCTGATCGTCGGAGGCATTGGCGTGATGAACATCATGCTCGTTTCCGTGACCGAGCGCACGCGCGAAATCGGTTTGCGAAAAAGCGTCGGCGGTCGCCGTCGCGACATCCTGCTGCAATTTCTCACCGAAGCCGTCGTGCTCACCACCCTCGGCGGGTCGCTCGGCGTCGCATTGGGAGTCGCAATCTGCCGGATCGCCTCCCTGCACCCGATGATGGTGGAAATAGACGTGCCGCCCTGGGCCATTATTCTCGCCCTCGGATTCTCCGCAGCGGTGGGCCTGCTGTTCGGAATGATCCCCGCGTTCAAAGCCGCCATCCTGCACCCGATCGACGCTCTGCGTCACGAATAACGGGCTCGCGGCGGCAGGCCCAGTGCGACGACCGACGTTGTGCCCACGAATGTGCCGGGAAACGTTCCTTTTACTCTACGCTCATCTTCGCCGATTGACTCTTCAGAGGCGGGGCATGTCGGTTGATTCTGAGGACCGCGAATCAGCCTCGCCCGTACGATTTCTTGACGCAACGCCCCCGCGACCGATAAGGTTTCGGTTTTCCGAATTTCCGGCGCGGGGTTCGCCGACTTAGCGAGTGATTTTTCAGCAATGGGTAACGGCAAACTTCAACGCGATCGTCGCAGCGGCGATTCAACCGTAATCGCAGCCAAACGAGGCGGCGGGGATTCCTTCAAAGACACGGCTGAGTCCATCGTCATCGCGTTCGTGCTCGCGTTCGTTTTTCGCGCGTTCGTGGTCGAAGCTTTCGTCATTCCGACCGGGTCGATGGCCAGCTCGCTCTACGGAAAACACGGCACACTCGTCTGTCAGGATTGCGGGTTCGAAAACGTCTACGGCCTGACCGACCTCGGCACGCGCCAGCCGCAATACGATTCCTCCGCCCGCGTCTATTGTCGCAACTGCAACCACGCCAACACAAACCTCGTCATCCACGACGGCGGTCGGCGTAACAAGCGCTCATCCGGCGGGGGGAGCAACGCTCAATCGGGCGATCGCATCCTCGTGTTCAAATGGCTTCTCGATTTCGGCGGTGCTGAGGTCGCAGCCAACCGATGGGATGTCACCGTCTTCAAGAATCCATCTGAGCCGACCGAGAACTTCATCAAACGCCTTGTTGGCCTGCCCGATGAAGTCATCGAAATCATCGACGGCGATGCGTTCAGCGTTCCCCGATCCGAGCTGACCGAAAGCACGCTCGCGGAACTCGAAAAGCTCCGCCACATCAAGTACCGGCTGCGCAGCGGGTTGCCCGTCTCCGCCGGCGAGCGAGGGCAACTAGCTTCGCCCGCACCGAAAGCCGTGCTCGACGAGTTGGCCAACAAATTGCAGGTCTGCCGAAAGACAGAAGCAGCGCAGCAGTCCTTGTGGCTGAACGTCTACAACCACGACTATCCCCCGGCGGTGCTCGACCCGCGTCAGCCCTACTGGGAGCCGCTCAAACCCGAGTCGGGCGATGGCTGGAACAGCAACGATCGCCGGTTGACGATCAAGGGAGGCCGAGCTTCGATTCAGTTCGCCGGCACGCCGATCATCGATCGCAATTCTTACAACATCTGGGCACACGCGCGACAGTTCGACTTCGTGTCCGACGTCCGCATCGAATGTGTGGTTCTACCCCACTCCGGCGACGGCTCCGTCGAATTTTCCCTAGGCAAGCACGACGACGAATTCATCCTGCGTCTGCACGCCGATGGCCGAGTGATCCTTACGCGAAAAACCGGCACCTTTTCGCAGGTGCTTGACGAGCTGCTCCTCGCACCGTTCGCCCCCGAAAAACCCTTCGAAGTCGCATTTGAAATCGTCGACTACCGCGTCGCAGCCTACGTCGACGGCCTGCAAGTTTTCGCATCGACCGCCGAGCAGTATGCGCCGGACATTCGCGCCCTGCGCGACAATCACCGGGGCAGAGCGTCCAGCCCTCCGCGCATTCACGCAGACGACCTCGACCTCGAAATGCTCCACGTAACGCTCCTGCGCGACGTGTTCTACACCGCCCCGCGATTCGACAGTCGATCCGAGGTCGGTGCATGGGCCAGCGCGGGTTGGGGCACCGTTGGGCATCCGATCATGCTGCGTGAAGGTGAATACTTCATGATGGGCGACAACAGCCCCGCAAGTAAGGACTCTCGCCTGTGGGACGAGACCGGCCCCCACCTCGTCGAACGCGGCGAAGAATTCCAGCTAGGCACGGTCCCGGAAGACCAGCTCGTAGGCCAGGCCTTTTTCGTCTATTGGCCCGCCGGTCTCAGGCCAGACTGGCTGCCGATGGTCGGGCAGTACGGCGTCATTCCGAACGTCGGACAGATGCGCTGGATTCGCTGACCCAACACCCCGCAACTTGTGGCCCGACACGACAAAAATCGCGAGGGCCGCTCGCTCTTTCAGAGCCGCGACCGTGAGGGAGCGGTTGGCGAGAATCCGAAAAATTAGGTGTGGCCACGCAATAGCCACAACGCGCGGTGCCTGCGACAGCCGATAGCGTTGGCCTTTGCACTTCGCCAAACCGCGTGCGAATCCCTCTTACTCCTCCGGCACGTCCTGCACAATGTCGCCGAAGGTCGCCTGGAACGCGCCGAAGTCGAACACGTCCACATCGCCGTCGCCGTCCGAATCCAGATGCAGACAACCCGCGGGCGGCGGAACGAAGTTCGGTGAAAGCGAGTTGTCCGAGAAACAACTCAACTGAAACACCTGATAGTCAGCCAGATCGACGTCGCAATCGCCGTTAGAATCACCGAAAGGCCCGGCGATAACCGAAAGCGTAGCCACACTACTGACGTCCTGCCCGCACGGGTTGGTAACGACAACGTCATACGCACCGCCATCCTCGACCGCGATCCCCGAAAGCGTCAGCGTCACACCAGTCGCCCCTGAAATGTCCACCGAATCGTGCCGCCACTGGTAGCTCAACGGCTCCGTCGCGTTGACCTGCACCGAAAACATCACCGTCGAACCGCTGCAATCCGTGACGTCGCTCGGATGATCCGTCACAATCGGCGACGTACCCGTCTGAAGCAATGCCCCCGCGCTGACCGCCGTCCCGCAACTATTCGTTACCGCCACAGTGTAGCTCCCGATGTTTGTCGGGCCAAAGTTGTCCACCGTCAGTGAAGGCTCCGTAGCACCCGAAATCACCGAACCGTTGCGTCGCCATTGATAGAACACGCCGCCCTCCGCCACCGCTTCAACGGTCAGCGTCGCGGAATCACCCGGACAAACCGACTGTCCGAACGGGTCAAGCGTGATCTCCGGAATCTCGGTTTCAATGGTCAGCGTCGCCGTCGCCGTCGTGACACTCCCGCATGCGTTCATCATAACCACGTCGTACGCGCCCGCGTCTCCCACCAGAATCGGCCCAATCGACAGTTCACTGTCGGTAGCACCGGCGATTTCCGCACCATCGAGACGCCATTGAAATGATATCGGCTGCGTACCAGCCACCTGAACTTCGAAAGCCACAGTGCTCCCGATGCACCCGCCCGAATCAACCGGCTGACCGATTACCGTGGGCAGCGTGCAGTCCTGCCGCTCGAACGCGCCCATATCGACGATCGGTGACGGACCGTTGCCCACATTGGGGGCAGACGCCTCGTCGAAGAACCGAAGATTCCCGTCAAAATCAGTGTTGGGCAGCGGCTGAACACCCGCGACCGTCGCATCCGTGTCAGCCGAATTGTTGCCGGCGTCAATGCACGCAGAGCCAGCCGACAACCGAAGGTTACTCGGTGCGCCGACGAACAGCGGGGACGAACCGATGTTCCCGGTCCCGCCCAGCGAGCCGCTCAAGCCCTGAATGTTCGAATAGTTGATCGCCGGTGATCCGAACGGCAGGCGAATCTGAGCATCCTCCACCGTGCCCACAGCGCCGGCTGTGTTGTTCCACACCACGCAATTCGTCACGGTCAGCGTCGTACCCACACCCGTGTGGTACAGCCCGCCGCCCTCACCCGGAGCCGTGTTGCTGTAAAGGGTGCAGTTGGTCAGCGTCGGGGATGAGGCTGCGTTGTGCATCGCTCCACCCGTACCGACCGAATCCATCGTCCGGTTCTGCGAAAAAACGCAATTGACCGCGACGACATCACTGTCAAAGTTGTACATCCCGCCGCCGCGACTGAACGCTTCGTTGTCGGACACCAGACACGCGGTCATAAAGGAGTCGCTGCCGTTGCTGTTGAACAGCCCCCCCCCATCGCCGAACATCGACACATTCCCCGTGATCGAGCAACGCTCATAGGTCGCCGTCGCGCCCGACGTGCTCTGCACACCCGCGCCGCCGCCGGTGGTCACGTTGTCGCGAATAAACGTATCCCCGAACGTCGGCGTCGCACCGCCGCTGTTGCGCACCCCGCCCCCGTCGTTGCTCTCAATAACACAGCCATCGAACAACGGGTTCGCACCTGAGTCCGTCGATACGCCGCCCCCCGTGTCCGCGCTGTTGTCTCGAATAATGCAATCAACAAACGAAGCCGACCCGCCGCCGACATGGACACCACCCCCGCGAAAACTCAGGTTGTCTTCGATGATGCAATTGCGAATTGTCGGAGCGCCCCCGTCGATCCACACACCCCCGCCCGTGGTGTCCGGCGGAATGCCCTGTGCGTTGCCCGAGCGAATCGTGAATCCGTCCAGCGTCGTCCCGTCGTGCGCACCGTCAGCCGCCGACACCGTGACCACGTGATAAGCATTTTCAAACGTGTTCGTGCCGTCGGGCTGATCGTTCCCGTTCAGGTCCCCCGTCAACACCGTCAGATTTGAAACCGGATCGCGCTGGTTGCGAAAAGTCTCGTCGCCCGCAAACCCGCCGTAGACCGCCACACCCGAAGGCAGATGGAACGACTCCGTGCGCGCTCCGTCCGCTTCCGCCGGAGCGTACACGCCAGCCATAACCCAAATTTCCTGCACAACGTTGTCCGACATCACAGCCGCCTCAAACGCCGCATTGAGGCTGGGGAACGCGTTCGCCCAACTCCTGCCGTCGCCGCCCGCCGAAGCGAGATCCACAAACACGATCTCGCATTCGTCAGCCAGACTGTTCGCGTTGTTGTCCGTCAGCACGCCGTTGAGAATGTCGCACACGTCCGGTGTGCCATTGTCATTGCAGTCAGGCCCACACTCATCCGGTATCGAATCGCTGTTGCAGTCTCCGCTGGTATTCAACAGAATGTCGCAGTCGTCAGGCCTGCCGTTTCCGTTGCAGTCCGGCAACTCGCAATCGTCCAGCAGCCCGTTCTGGTTACAGTCTCCGCAGAACGCTCCGCCGGGGAAACATGCGGCGATATCGCATTCGTCCGGAACCAGATTCTCATTACAGTCCAGCGAGGTTTCGTTCACAATGTCTTCGATGTCCTCTACGCCGTTTTCGTTGCAATCCGGCGGCGACAGTTGGAACATGAACGCACCCCGGCCGTGCGTGAACGCGACCAGATCATTCTCATTCCGAAAATCGAGCGACTCCACCACAGTGTTGGGCATGCCGTTGTTGAACGGTGCCCAGGTCAACCCTCCGTCCAGACTGCGAAACACGCCAAGCTCCGTCCCGACGAAAAGTTCATTCGAGTCGGTGGGGCGAATCGCGATCCAGTGAACCGGAATGTCCGGTATCCCCGTTTGCCCGAACCCGTCGATCGAGAACCATGAGCTTCCGCCGTTTGTGGTCTTGAGCACGTGGTTGAGTCCGTAAGTCGAGTACGTGCAATAGCCCACGTCCGGGTTGGTGGGGTCGAATGCAATGCTGCTGATCCACGAGCCGCAGAAATCGCCGAACGTATCAGCCTGCAAGCCGTTCGCAGCCCCGAATACCTGCCACGTAACCGGTTCCGCCGTGCCGTCAGAAGTGCGCGCCACGTAACCATTGCAGAATCCGAAGTACACTTCGCTGCTGTCCGAAGGTGCGATCGCAATCGCCGACGTGAGAAAGGCGTTGTCGAAATCCGGCCCCGCCGAAGTCCACAGGCCAGCCGCGTTGGTCGTTCGCCAGGGTTGCGTAGCCCCGGTCCACAGAAGATTGGGATTCGCGTCAACCATCGCGAACGGGTTGATGAACAGGCCATCGAATTCGTCAATGCCGTTCGTCGAAGGGAAGAAGCTTATTCCGCCGTTGACCGACTTCTGGATTCTTGGAAATCGCTGAGTCTCGGCGTACATGACATTCGGGTTTTGCGGATTGATGAAAAAGTACCCGCCGTCGCCGCCGAGAATCTCGAACCAGTCGTTCGGCGTGGACGATGACGTCACCAGGTTCGTGCCGTTGTCCTGTGCTCCGCCGCCGAAAACCTCCGTGCTCTGCGATGCGTCGCCGTGGTAGAATTGCGTAACACCATAGCCGTTGTTGAGACTCGTCCACACAATGTCCGGCAATTGGTTGAACGATGGCAGGCAGCCTTCGTTACTGGTAGAGGCACGGGCGTTGTCTGTGCGAAAAACCCCGCCGTCGCCGGTGGCGTACATCGTCTGGTTGCTGGTTCCGTTGTAATTCGGGTGGAACACGATCATGTGCTGATCGGCATGCACGTACTCGGGATCGTCGTCGCCCGATTCCCAAAAAGCCGCCACACCGAAATTCACCCCGCCGTCGTCCGAGCGAAACAGGTCGATGCCGCCCACCCACACGATGTCCTCATCCAGCGGGTCCACCGCGATAATGTTGTCATACCATCCCTGCGACGAACCGGTGAAACACGGGTTGGAAAGCAGCAGCGGATTGATATCGTCCGCCAAGTTGACACGCGGGCTCCACGTGTCGCCGCCGTTTGTGGTGCGGAATACGTCAACCAACGCTCCCGTCGTATCGGTCTCGCCGTTGTTGGCCATGCAAACATAAACTACATCGTTGTTGCTCGGCGCGATCGCAATAGCCATACGCCCCTGATCGTTACGCTGCAAATTGCTCGGTGTACCAATCTCGTTCCACGTCTGCCCGCCGTCTTGCGAGCGGAACAGACCAATCGCAGTGAAGCTGCCGAACGCGGCGAAGAGCACGTCGGGATCTGAATCCCACCGCACCGCGATATCCGTGCAACCGACGAATCCGCAACTGGGATTGTTCAACGGACAGAGCGGATTGGTCAGCAGAATCGACCACGACACGCCCGCATCCAAGCTCCGCCAAACGCCCGACCGCGTGCCCGCGTAGAGACGGTCCGCATCGTTGGGGCTGATCACGATCTTGTTGACGTAGTTGAACGCACCGCTCGGAATCCCCGAAACCGTGCCGGAAAGCTGATCCCAAGTCGCCCCGCCGTCCGTCGTCTTGAAAATACCCGCACCGCGCACCGAACCGCCGTTGAAGAATCCCTCGCCCGTGCCGGCGTAAAGCGTTTCCGGATCCGTCGGATCCATCGCCAGCGTCGAAACCGCGAGATTGAGCATCGTGTCGTCCAGAACCACCCAGCTCGCCCCCGCGTCGGTCGATTTCCACACCCCGCCAGCCACGCCCGCCGCGTACAGAATGCTCGGGTCTCCGGGGTGAATGACGAACGCCCGCGTGCGACCGCCGATGTTGCCCGGACCAAGCTCGATCCATCCCCCACCGCCCGACTCCGCCGCTTGCAGCGGATTCTGACCCAAAGCAGCCTGACGATTGCGAATGTCGTCGCGCGCAGCAGCCAGCCTGTCGAACGGAATGTCCTCACCCGGACCCACACGCTGGGACACGAAAAAGTCCATCGCTTCCTGAGGCTGATCGTATCGCTTCGCGCCGTTGCGCTTGATCTTCTCGCGCTTGGCCTCAACTTTGAGAAGCATGCGCTCGCGCTTGGCCTCTGCCTGAGCGTCCGCAACCGTTGGCGTGTCGATCGTCTGGTCGCGATGAGTCGTCACCGCCTGCGGCGCGCGACCAGCCTGCATCATCGCGTACCCGATCCCCAGCAGGACCGGCACGAAAAGCAGACGCGATAGAATGCCCGCACGGCGACGGTTCGTTGTGTTCTGAAGCATGGTCGTTTTCCGAAGGTATAGAATCTTATTGATCAGAGTGCTTGAAAAAAGGCCCCATTCGACACGGCGCAGCCGCTCCGGTCGATCGCCCCGAGGCGGTCGTTTCACGGTTCCGATAACGTATTGGATTGAACTCCGCCGCAAGCCGTGGCGCGTCTGCGCCGGCTGCGATCGCCAAACCACCCACCCACGAAACCATCCTACCGAGTCGAACGGGCTGTCACAATAACGAATTGTACGCACGCTCCGGTGAGAACGCGCGAAATCACGACGATCGGGACGAGATTTTATTGCGATTTTCACTCAATTGAACAATGTCCGGTTATCGCCCCCCGAACAACTGCTGGAACACCGCATTATCAGCCCAATCCACGTCTTGATCGCCGTCGAAATCGAAGACCAAACACGCCGGCGGCGCGGTCGATCCGGGGGAAGCCAGGCAGGCGTTCCACAAGTCCAGATCGAACAGATCGACATTGCCATCCCCGTTGCCGTCACCCGGCGGGGCGTTGGCGTTCAGAACGACGGCTGTGTAACGCTTGCCGCAGGCTGCCAGATCGGTGGCCGCCAAAGGTCCGACCACCAGCCAATAGGTTCCCGCGTTCACCGGGACTGTAATTTCCAGCGGGTCGCACTCATCCGTGGATTGAAGCGTGATAACGTTGGCCCCAGCGCAACCAGCCGTACCGTCGACAACGCCTACGACAGCCGGAAATTCCGCCTCGACAATCCACGTCAGCATCGTCGGCTCGGCGACTTCGATTTCAAACCAGTCGAAATCGCCCACAAAATCGAAATCCACAACGAACACACCGCTCAGACCGCATACGGTTTGACCGAATCCGATAGGTGAAAAACCGACCGTTTCGGCATCGCATCCGCCGTTGAAAACGTCGTCGTAATCGTCGAAACAAACCGGCTCACCCTCCGCAACACCGACCGACGGACAGGGCGTGATGCACGGGCAGGAATCGCAGATGGAATTGGCCCCCAGCCAGTCGCCGCCCGATTTTTGACAGCTTACCTCCTCGCTCAAAGAGCAGGTCGCGTCGGAAAAACAGCACGCGCCCAGGATAATTCCGCAAGGCGGGTCGAGATCGGCACAAGCGGTCCCCGGGCGAAAACGCTGCGTGGATTGCGCGCAATCGGCGATATCGACGTTTTCCTCGCATTGGCCCGTCTCATCGACGCAGCACGCACCGGTCACACCGCCCACCGGTCCGTTCAGGCAGAATGCGAAATCGTCGTCCTGCTGTTCCACCGAGCAGCCTTCGCAGAGCGATCCGCCAAGCCCCGCACTAAGCCACAAGAACCAGCAATCCTCATCACCCAAACCGACGATTTTGACCCAGCCGCGGGTGAGCACGCAGGAGGCAGGCAGGACCGCGCGGAATTCGATCACGTTGGCACCCAGATAGTCAAAAAGCGTGGGAATGCGTTCAGCCAGCACGGTATACGAGCACACCTGTTCACCGGGCACACCGTTGGCATCGCGATGAAACGCGATTTCGAACTGCGGATCGTCTTCGACGCACTCCACAAAGTCATTCGTGCCCTCGATGTTGTCCAGATCGAGGCCCCAGAATGTGATGTGTTCAATCGGGCCAGCCACGCCCGCGAAATCCTCGAAACGTGCGAATCCGGCACTCGCTTCCGATGTGCCGGAGAGGAAATCGTTAGGCCCATCGACCGTCTGCCCGAACAGCGTGTCCGCAGGGCAATCCGGCAGAGGGGGGCAGTCCTCACAGGCGGTATCCGCCCCGATGAAGGAAAATCCGGCATCGCCGCAATTATTTTCAGTTCCGATAAAACATGCGTCCTGAGCGAGGCAGCACGCCCCGACCGCCGGACACTGTTCACAAACCGTATCCCGGCCCAGCCAGCTCCCGCCAGCCGCGACGCAATCACCCTCCACCTCGATCGAGCAGGGCGTGCCGTTGTTGAAACAGCACGCGCCGCGGACGATTTCGCACGGTTGATCGAGTTCCGCACAGGTCTTGTCAGGTGCGAAAAACTGCCCCACGTCGAGACAATCCTGGATTTCGACGTTTTCAGAGCAAAATCCCATATTTTGGTCGCAACACGCGCCGAACACGCCGCCGGCGTTGCCGAGCAGGCAGAAGTTGAAATCGTCGGCCACGTTCGGGCCGCCCGGGCAGTTGCTGCAAAGCGAAGCCTGATCTCCGTCCGTCGAGCTGATCCAGTAATGGCGGCAGTCGGGATCGCCCAGCCCGACGATGGAAATCCAACCCGTGGAAGCCACGCAGGGCGTTGGGAGGATGGCTTCGTATTTGACGGCTTCAAAGGTCTGATAGGGGATGCCCGTGAATGTTCGCTGGGCTTCGATCGTGTAGGAACACACGACTTCACCCAATGTGCCGGCGTTGTTTTCGTGGAATGTGATCTCGAATATCGGCGAAGAATCGACACAGTCTGAGAACGCTGCCCCGTCGAAAGCGAGGCTCAGGGCGAACCAGCGCACGACTGCGATGGCTCCGGGGAGGTTGGCGTAGTTGTCTGATCTTTGAGCGTTTTGTGAGGATTCGGAAAGATAGGAGGCGAAAAACAAGGGCGCGTCGCGGGATTGCGAAAAAAGGGAGTCAGCCGGGCAGCCAAGCGTTTGCTCGCATGCGTCGGCTGAGCATGAGAAACCGTTCACGAACGTACCACCTGTAGCCATGCATTCAAAGCCGGGAAGATCGGCGCACGCGCCCGGCTGGCAGCAGGCACCGATGTCGCAGGGGCTGGTCTGGCAATTGGTACCAGCCCCCAGCCAGGTTCCACCCTCATTCCCGCACTGTAACGGCGAAACGAAGCTGCACGTCCCACTGTTGCAGCAGGCACCGATGTTGGATTCGCAGGGATCGTCCAGACAGGTCGTGCCCGCGCCGCCGAACGCTCTCCCGGAGGAGATACAATTGAAGGCATCGAGCATGCCGCAATTCAGCTCGAAACAACACGCTCCGATCTCGCAGGGGCTGTCTGCGCAATCCTCGCCGTCGAGAAACACGCCGCCGAACACATCACATTCGGTCGCGTCTGTGGCTGGGATACAATTCGCCGGCCGACAGCAGGCCCCTTCTGCGGCTGCACGTTGGTTCATTGCGCCTGCGAGCATCACCAGGCACGAACACCAACCACACCGTTTCGCAAACTCGTTCATCGAAAATCCCCGTTGATCTTTCCCCGTCCAAGGCAAGAAAAAGGCTCGCTGGCTCGGCATGGTAACCAATTCGGACCGTATGCTCCACGTGTGCGGCTGAGGCAACAGCGAGGATCACTTCGCCATGGCCGCAGAGCGACACGGGTGCTTCAAAATTCAAATCGTGAGTTTATGTTGAGGTGGCGGTGCCTAATATTTGTGCTGCCAAAGCAACGAGTTGCCTGGGCCTGAAGGGTTTGTACAGCAAATGTGTGGGGCCGACCATGTCGCGTTGTTCGATGTCCTGCCGCCCCGTGATGATGATGGCGGGGAGCTCGGGATGCGATTCGCGAAGGTGTGCAAGGCAGCGAAGCCCGTCGCGCTTCGGAAGATCGAAATCGAGGATTGTCATGTCCACGTTCTCCCGGTTCGCGTCGAATTGCTCGATAGCTTGAGCGCCGTCGGCGGCTTGGACGACGACGAAACCGGCTGACCGAAACGCCCCGCTCATAAGTTCGAGGATTTCGGATCTGTCCTCGGCGATCAGGATCGTGCCGGTTGTCGCTGCGGGCATCGTGCAATGCTCGGTCACGCTGCGGGCATTTTCATCGACGGCTTCGCAACATGGGATGGTTACGGAGACGGTCGTTCCGCGTGATGCACCGGATTCGATTTCGATCGTTCCGCCAAGCTCGCGGACGATTCCGTGTGTCACGGACATGCCTAGACCCGTGCCCCGCCCGCGTGTTTTGGTCGTAAAAAAGGGTTCAAACACGCGATCGAGCGCGTCCGGGGCGATGCCGGAACCGTCATCCCTCACCTTCAGGACAGCGTAGCCGCGGGATGTTGGCGGTAGCGGAGCTTTCGTGGGGGTAGCACGCGTCCACGAAATCTCAATTCGCAGTTTCCCGCCGTTGGGCATGGCATCCCGCGCGTTGACGGCGAGATTGATCAATACCTGTTGGATCAGCGACGGGTCTGCGTGAATCCACAAATCCGTGTCCGTCGTGTCATCCACCATGAATTCGATGGACGCGGGCATGATCGGACGAATCATACCGAGAGACGACTCAACGATTGATGCGACGTTTGTCGGTTCCTTCTGGCCGCTCTGACGTCCCGCGAACGTGAGCAGCGAGCGCGTAACGCCCATAGCCTGATGCGATAAATCGGTGATGCCGTCGATCGCCAATCGCGCGGTCTCGACAATCGATTCTTCACGCTCGAGCATTTCCGCGTATCCCATGATGGCGGTCAGTGTGTTGTTGAAGTCGTGTGCGATTCCGGACGCGAGCGTGCCAACGGCTTCAAGCTTGTGCGCCTGTCTCAATTCGTCTTCCAGTCGCGTTCGTGTCTTGTCGGACGTGTCGCGCTGAATCGCGATGCCGGCGAGGTGTCGAGCCGTTTCCAGGAGCATTTCCTGCTGTGAGGAGGGGCGACGAACGACGCCGTGAGAAATCGCAAATGTGCCGACGATTTTGTTCTCATCAACCTTAATCGGAATCGACCAGCACGCTTTGATCTGCAGTTCGTCAGCCAGATTGCGCACGTCACGCCATCGCTCGTCGATGGCTGTGTTTTCGACGATGACCGCCTCGCCCGTTTGCACGGCTGCACAGCAGGAGCCGCCGTATTTGCTCGGTTTCAGGCCGGCAAGCAGCGCCTCCGCGTTGTTGAGGAGACTGGGTGCCGCGAATACATCGAGCCGACCTTGCTCGTTCAGCAGCAGGACGGTGCAGACTGTATCGGACACCATGTCCTGGACGAGCACGCACAGGGAATCGAGAATGTCTTGGAGGGGGAGCTGCCGTGCTGTTTTTTCGAGTACTTCGCACTGCAATTTGAGTTGTGCGGTTGGCCAGTCCTGTTCCGTAACTTGCATGGTTTCTTCCATGTCTGTCGCTCGCTATTCGATTTGAAGGGTTGCCTCGTGCATCCGACGGCGGCGATCATAAGCGACGGTCGGCCAAAAGCACGAACAATTGTGCTTAAATTTGTCTGAGTGTAACGGGTCAGCCGTGTGCGATGTCGGATGACGAAAAACACAGCGAGGATGAGACTTTCTCGTACAGACGCAACGATTGCCCTCTTTCTCCCCTCCTTGCAAAGGAGGGGCTTGGGGGAGGTTCTTCTTGCGAAGCGACGTGTTGTTCTGGTCCGAACCCCCCTGTATCCCCCCTTTGTAAGGGGGGAAAAGATTGTTCCCTGTCGCAAGGAAAGGACAAATGATACGCGCGCATTGCATATAGCTGATCTGTTACTGAGACTGTTCGTCGCTGTCATTTGGTGCTTCCCAGACGATCGCGACCAGCCGTTGCGCTGTGGAGAGCGGGGCATCGGGATCGGGTGGACATTGAAGTGTGCCGTCCGATTGCTCGATGGCCACTACCTGAGCGTTGAAATTCCGCCTGAAATCCGCTTCACGCAAGGATTTGCCGATCACCTGCAAAGGAACCAGCAGTCGCTGAACGCGGTCCGTGCGCATCGGCGATACGCCCATCACCAACTGCTGCAATTGCCCTTCCTGATCCATCGCAGCCAGCCCGGCATGCTCGCGAATGACCATTTTCTGCATTTCCCGGATGCGTTCGCGGACAGTCTTGAAGACGTTTTCACGCGAGAGCATGCCCACCCACGCCCCGTGACGACCGCGCGCCACAACCGGCATGACGTCGTGATTCTCACGGCGGAACACTTCCAAAGCCTGGTAGAGATCGTGATCGGGATGCACGACGGCTAAGCTCTCGGTCATCATGTCTTCGGCGATGAGCATGTCGGCCATGCCCGGCTCTTCCACCATACGCTGAATGTCCGGGACGGAGATGAGTCCGACAATGCGATCGTTATCCACGACCGCGAAGACGGGCCTGGTGCCGAACGAAATTTTGCTGACCAACTCTGGCAGGCGTGCGTCTGGGGCAGCCACCAGAGGCCAGTTTCGTTCGACGAGGCTGCTGACGCGGACCGATTCGAGGATGTGTACCACTGCGTCGGCGGCGTGTGCGGGCGATTCCGCCGCACCCCGCACCTGGGCTGAATTCAAGCCGAAACGCCGGCCCGTGACATAGGCGCTTGAGCAAACCAGCATTAGCGGAACGATCAGACCGTAACTGCCTGTCATTTCAATGGTCATGACGAGCGCCGCCATCGGAATGCGCATCGACGCTGCCAGCACACCGGCCATCCCCACCGGGATCATCGCCTTTTGCAGTTCGACGGAGACCATGCCGGGGGCGATCGCCTCAGCCGCTGCCCCGAGAAAAGCACCGACGGCTCCGCCGACAAAGAGACTCGGGCCTAGCACGCCGCCCGAACCGCCGCTGCCGACGGTCAATGCGGTGGCCACGCATTTCATCACGGCGACTGCTCCGAACAGTTTCGCCCACGACCACGGAGACAGGTCGCCCATTCCGGGTCCAAAATTGCCGTCTATCGCATTCTGGATGAATCGATACTGCCCGTCCATCACTTGGGGAAGAACACAAGCGATGGCTCCGGTGGCCAAGCCTCCGATCGCGGGGGTCAGCCAAACGGGCAGGTGCGTCGCGGGTGTGATTTTGTCTTCAACCGTGCGGACGCAAAGGTAAAAAAGGATGCTGAAAAGCCCGCAGAGTGGTCCGAGCACGGCATACAGAATAAGTTCCGCCGGCTGATCGAACGCCATCGTATTGGCACCGTCGAGCATGAATTCTCCGAACTCGCGCAGCGCGAACAACATGTAGGCGGAGTAGCCGAATACGGAGGCGACGAACGCGGGCACGATGGCGTCGGATTCAAATTCCGGTTCGCGATAGAGGATGCCCGCCGCGAACAATGCGCCGCCCAACGGGCATCCGAAAATCGCGCCGACACCGGCTGCACAACCGGAAACGAGCATGACGCGCCGTTCCCGCGCGTTAAGCCCAAATACGCGACCGAATGTTGACCCCAACCCCGCTCCCAGTGCTGCGATAGGCCCTTCCGGTCCGGCTGACCCGCCGCAGGAGATGACCCCGATCGCAGCCGTCGCTTTGACTAGCGGGCCTCGAAGGTTCAGGCGACCGAATTGATGGTGGAATGCGTGCGTGAGCACGTCTGTGCCGTGACCCAAGGCTTTTGGGCAAAGCCAATAGACGATCAAACCGGAAAGCAATCCGCCGGCGGCAGGCAGCAGGAGAACACCCCAGTCGAAACGCAGAACGCCCGTTCCGCCCAGGTGTGTGTACCTGCCGATCAGGAAACTCGAACCGTGATCCAGACCCCATTCCAGCGCGGCAGCCGCGAGACCGCCCGCCAGCCCGACGAGGGCGCTCAGCCCGAAAAGGCGACTCCACCTGGCTGCGGGGCGGGGAAGACGTTCAAGAAAGCCGGATGTTTTCGGACTCAACGCAGCGATTTCCCTATTGGCGGTCCGTTGAAGAGCACGGGCATCGTGTGTGGCACCGCTCGGTGTGGCACCGGTTTTCAACCGGTGCAGACGATTGTGTCCTACGTGACGCCGGTTTCTTGACCGCTGAGTACACGGGTTGAAAACCCGTGCCACACTTTTGACAGATTTTTGGCGTTCGTTTACCGGGCTGACCTTGCACGTAGCACGCGCAAAAGTAAAGGCCCGCCGTTGGCTGCAACAGGCGGGAGGCCAATGTGCCGATGCCGACAGTGCGGTCTCGGACGCCCGAGGCTGCCTTCTTTCGGAGGTTTCGCCATGTTTCGTGCGACCGTGTTGATCGTCACATTTCTGGCTGTCGTGCTCAGCGCCTGATTCCCCGGTTGGGCCGATTCGTCCCGCCGTACCCGTTCCCCAGACTGATCCGGAATAAACTCGGACGTTGACGCGACCGATAAACAGATTGGTCTCCGCCGGTGTCGGCGGATCGAATCCATAGGTTTTTTCCGGGTGGGCGTTTGTTGGCAGACGAGAATCGAGATTTGGCGACGGAATCGGGTCGGGATGACTCTGTGGCGACCAGCCGATGCGGCGAAACCGAGCCGGAGCGCTCCCAGAGATTCGCCACGCGCCGTGAGATTCTTCGAGGCGGCGGCAAGCTCCTGGTCTACAGCGCACCGGTCATACAACTCGTTCGTCCGACGCAGGCACTGGCGGGCAGCGGAATGAGCCCCACGTCATGAACGGCACGTGTGTCTCACCCCGACCGCTCGACGCGACCTCGACCCCGACCCCGATGCGGCGGCGTGATGTCGTGCTGCATGAGTTGGACGGGGAGGCTGTCGTTTACGATGAAGCGATCAACACCACCTACCGCCTGAACGGGACGGCCTACTTTATCTGGCATGCGTGCGACGGGCTGACGGACGCGGGGGCGGTGGCGCGGTCTCTGGCGGAGCGTTACGACGTTCCGGTTGAAGCTGTGTCGGAAGACGTTGCGAAAACGCTGGCGGGATTGCTTGAGAACGGACTGCTGGTAGCTGGGAAGAACGAATGATCGGTTGGCCTCTTCAAATCGTGACGTCGAGGCAGGAAGCCGTGGTGAGGGGGTCGCGGGCCGGTTGTGATACAGCCAGTTTTCGGATCGGCGTTGTGCCGGTGACGATTCGCAGCGATGACGAGGGCGCGTTTCGAGCGTTTTGTGATCTTTACCACGAGATGCGTCTGGAGGAACCCGCACCGGAATCGATCGATGTTCGCGTCCGGCGCACGCGCAACGGCAAGTCCTTGCGCAGACGCTACGAGGTTTGGGCGGACGGTGCGCGGCGGTTCGCGGTGTGGGACCGGCGGTCAATTCTTCCGCACATGGAATGGTCGATCAACTGGCACATCATGCTGTACCTGCCGAGGTACTATCAGGTTCATGCGTCGGCTTTGGAGGTCGGTGGGGCTGGTGTGATTTTCCCTGCGGCGCCGCAGAGCGGGAAATCGACGCTGGCGGCTGGGATGGTCCAGCGTGGTGCGCGTTACCTTTCGGACGAGTTCGCTCTGATCGACCCGGAAACCCTTGAGCTGGCAGCCTACCCGAAAGCACTGTGCATCAAAGAGGGTTCGTTTTCGGCGCTGGAGGCGACGGGCGTGAAGATGGCGACTCTGCCTGTCTATCTGAAAGGCAAGAAGGGCGCGGTGCGGTTCATCAGGCCTGATTTTCTGAGCACGTCTGCGACTACGCCTCGGCCTTGCCGTGTGGGGCATATCATGTTTTGTCGATACAGGCCTGGTGCGACGCCGGAGGTTCGTTCGATTTCGCGGGCGGATGCGTTGCTGAGGCTGGCCCGCCAATCGTTCAATTTCGTCAAATTTCGGTCTGCCGGTGTGAATCTGATGGCCGACGTGGTGCGCTCGGCGGAGTGCTATGAGCTTACTTCCGGGGATCTCGGTCGAACGTGTGACCTGGTTCTGCGGACGGTCGGAGCGTAGCCGTGCTGGTGGATGTGCATTCTGCGTTGACCGCGCTGCTGGCCGGGGGTGCGGGCGCTGTCGTGCCGGGAGCGTCGGAGCGTCGGGCGTGGGAGCAATTGTGCATTCGTGCGCGGGACGGCGGGTTGTGCGGTTTGTTGGCGGAACGCATTCGCGCCGATGGGATTCCCGCACCGAGCGACGTTCTCGCCCAACTCGATCGTGAGGCTGCACATGTCGCGTCACGCAATCGGCGCATGCATGAGGATGTCGAGCGGTTGGCACGCGCGTGTGAGGCTGCGGGCGTGAAGATTATGTTGCTCAAGGGGGCGGCGCTGCTTCACAGTGTGTACGACGACCCCGGATGCCGTCCGATGTCGGACATCGACATTCTGATTTCGCCGGGGGATACGCAGCGTTTCGACAGGGTCGCGCGAGAGGCTGGCTTCGATCGCGGGCAATGTCACGTTTGCGACGATTTTTTTCCGGACTATTACTACGAGCGGGAATACCTGGCCCGAGGTTCCAATCGGACGCGGGTGGACCTTCATGTCCGTCCGTGGCGACCGCTGCGTTACAGCCGCATCGTTCCCGGGCGTGCGCTGTGGCGGCGGGCGCGATCTGTGTCGATAGGGCGATCGCGCGCGTTCACGCCGTCTCCGGAGGACATGCTGATTCACCTGTGCTGTCACGCCGCGTTTCACGGAGCCGGTCGCCCGCTGTGGCTGATTGACATTCACCGCTTTTTGGCCCGTTACGCTGATTTTCTTGATTGGGAATATGTCGTCGAGACGCTGGCATCGTGGCGGTTGACCCACGCTTGGCGGTTCGCCTTGGTGCGTTGCGAGTCTATTTTCGGACCCGTTTTGCCCGATCCGGTCCGCGAACGGTTGCTGCGGGCGCGATGCGGCTGGCGCGATCGGTTGGCGTTGTGGCAGGCTCCGCGCGACGCGCACGGTCCGCTGGCCCGGTTGGCGGTGGACATGGCCTGCACGCCGGGGCTGCGGTTTCGATTGGCTTATCTCCATCGCGTGCTCCTGCCGGACAGCCGTCACCTGGGCGAACTCTACCCCGCCCGACACGTCGGTTGGCAGGCCTGCGCGCTGGGTGTACGGTTCCAACGCTGGCTGAGTCGTGCGTGGTGTCGTTCGGATACAGTCGGAACAGCCCCGCCCGTGCCATAAGGGAGGCGAAGACGCTTCCGACAATGCGTGCGTGATTGGTCCGCCGATGAATCGCGATTTGGAGAGTGATCTCGGTGCGGCCAAGCCGTGAACGTGTTACACGTTTTTTCGCCCGTACCAGCCGTTCTGATAAGAGATTTCAAATTCCGCCTATGCTGTCACGTCCCCCGTCTCCTGTCCGAAACCGTGAACGTTGACCGACCGACTCGCGCGTCGTAGCATCGCGGCGTGCGTGAAGGGCCTTCGGGAGCGTTGCGGCGGCGCGTTCGCGGGCGGCGACGTGCGCGGGCTTTCGCCCCCCACGAGGGAGCGCTGGCGGTTGAGATTGACGCGAGTCATTTCCGTAAAGGACGGATTCCATGCGTACGGATGTTAAGCTTGGTTTGGTGGCATCGCTGGTCGTGATTGCGGCTGCGGGCTGGTACTTTGTGGGTGGGCAATCTTCCGAAGCGGACATTCCGCTGATCGACGACTCAGGCCAACTGCAACTTGCACAGAACGAAGCGGCGAAGCCTGAATCGACCGCGAAAACGCCCGTCGCAAAGGACGCTCAGCGGAGTCGGCCACGGTCTTCCTCGCCCATGCGGAACAGGTCTGCGAAGCGGTCGGCGGATGCGTCGGAGCCGCGGACGCGTCCTCAAACCGCACAATCCGACAAGAATATTCGGGGCCGATCGGGCAGTAATACGCCGGCATCGCGTCAAGCCGCTGCGTCGCGTCGTCGGGCGGGGACACAAGCTGATCCGGCACAGTCGTTCGCACCAAAACCGAAGCCGTCGAACCAGCCCTCCGTTAAAACGGGGACGAAGCAAGAGAATATGTCCGGTCTTTTTGCGGTTGATGGAAAACCGAAACCGGCGGCGGATTCCGGGTCGGCTGCCCGGACAAGTCAGCCGACCGGCGTGCAGGCTCGGACGGCTTCCGGGCGCGATGCGCAGACGGGGGCTTCGGGGCGGACGGCTGGAGCGAATCGACCGAAATCGACACCGGCGGCTGCGATGGAAACACACACGGTTCAGCCCGGTGACAGTATTATCGACCTCGCGCGGCGGTACTACGGCGACGCCCGCTACGTTAAGCCGATCGTGGATGCCAACCCTCAATTGGGCAGCATGACGACGCTGGCGGTCGGAACGATCGTCAACCTGCCGGACGTTCAACTGCCCCCCGTGGCGAAGCCTGCATCGAAACCCGTGCCCACGCGCAGGCCGGCGGCTAACAAGGTCGCCACATCGCGCACGCACACGGTGGCTGAGGGCGAAACGTTGTATCAAATGGCGGTGCGTTACTACGGCGAAGGTTCGCGCTGGCGGGACTTGTACGAAGCCAACAAAGCCGCCATCGGCGACGATCCGGCTGCGTTGAAGATCGGAATGGTCCTGAAGGTGCCTGCGAAGTAGTCCTCCGGCAGGCTGTTGAAAAGTGTGGCACGGGTTTGCAACCCGTGTGTTCGCTGGCTTAGAAACCGCTGTCACGTTGAACACCATCGTTTACACCGGTTTGGAAGCCGGTGCCACGGAAAGCCTGTGCTCTTCAGCGGGCTGCCGGGAAGACGGCGGAATTTGCAAACGGACCGTGCCCTGGGGTCGTCTTGATTCGGACGTTTCGTTTCAAAAGACGGTCTTGAATTCGCCAAAATCGATTCCTATGATGCGGTGCAGGCGTGCAGGGTCTTTGACGTTGTGCGCGTTACGGGACCACGCGGGTTTATCGCACCCGCCGAGGTCTGTCGTGATTGGTCGGTGTTTGAATGCGTGTTGAATGAGGACGCCGGTCGAGCCGATATCCGGGACAGCTTCCGACGTGTTTCAGGGTTCATGGCGCATGGCGCGCCGCCGGGCGGATATAGAAAGTGCCAAGTATGCGGCACCATGTATTGAAATCCAAAGACGTCTTGACCACAGGCCAGGTTGCGAAGATATGCAGCGTCGCACCGCGCACGGTTTCCAAGTGGTTCGACGGCGGGCAGCTTCAAGGCTACCGCATTCCGGGAAGTCGCGATCGGCGCATCCCTGTGGATCAGCTTGTGCGCTTCATGAAAACGTACGGAATGCCGCTGAACGGATTGGAAGTGGGGCCGACGCGTGTGCTCGTGCTCGACGAGTGCTCGCTCGCGCTGCGCGGGCAGATGCCCGAAGACGAAGGCTACGAGGTGCGTGTGGCTGCCTCGCCGTTTGAGGCGGGGGTCGCGGTTGAGAAGTGGAAACCGGACGTTATGGTCCTGGCCACCGTGTCGCAGCATGTTGACGCCCGCGGCATCTGCCGGGACATGCGCTCGATCCCCGGGTGCGAAGGCGTCAAGCTGATCGCCGCCTGTGAGGATCTTTCGACCGGCTGCGATGAGGAAATGCGTCAGCTCGGTTTTGACGCAGCCATGCCCCATCCATTCGCCCTGCCTGAGTTGATTCAAGCCGCCGACGAAGTCCTTGGCCTGAGCGACTGAGCACATCTTTGCGCTGCCCGTTGTTTCGCGGGCTGTCCTTACCTAGAATGACAGCTTGAATACCTCGGGGAAAACACCTATGCGCAAGCGCACGCTGTATATGGAAACTATGGGCTGTCAGATGAACGTGCTCGACAGCGAGCTTGTCGTCGGGCAGTTGACGTCGGGCGACTATGCACTGACCGACGACATGACGACGGCTGACGTGGTGCTGATCAACACGTGCAGCGTTCGCGATCACGCGGAGAACAAGGTTCTATCGCGATTGGGTGCTTTGAAGAAACCCAAGCTCAACAATCCCGGCATGATCGTCGGTATTATCGGGTGTATGGCTGAGCGCGACCCGGACGGCTTGGTCGATAAGATGCCGCACGTCGATCTCATTTGTGGGCCTGGGGAGCTGAACAAGATTCCCGCGATGATCGAGGATGCCCGCGAACTGCGGCAGCGGTCGATCGCCCTGTCGCAAAGCCTGTCGCGAAAGAGCACGCCGATCGAGCGGGCGCTGGAATTCGATTCGGTGGAGGCGCTCGATCTGTCCCGGGCTGCCGGTATTGTGGGCAACCCGATACAGGCCTATGTGCGTGTGCAACGCGGCTGCGACAAGTTCTGCACATTTTGCGTCGTGCCCTTCACCCGAGGCCCGGAGCGGAGTCGCCCGCCGGGGCAGATCGTCGATGAAGCGAAGATGCTCGTGGATCGCGGGGCGCTCGAAATCACGCTGCTGGGTCAGACGGTCAACAGCTACATCAACCAAGACGACGGCCAACGCGTGCCGTTCTCGGAGTTGCTCGCTCGCCTCAACGACATTAACGGCCTCGAGCGCATCCGATTTGTGACGAGCTATCCGGGCGATTTCGGCGACGACATTCTGATGGCCATGCGCGATTTGCCCAAGGTTTGCGAATACCTGCACCTGCCGGCCCAAAGCGGCAGCGACCCGGTCTTGAAACGCATGCGCCGGCAGTATTCGGTGAGCGAATATGTCGAATTGGTGGCGCGGGCGCGGGAATTCGTACCTGGCTTGACGCTGGCCAGCGACTTCATCGTGGGGTTCTGCGGCGAGACGGATGAGGAATTCGCCCGGACGGTTCAACTTGTCCGGGACACGCGTTTCAAAAATATTTTTGTCTTCAAGTATTCGGAGCGGCCCAACACCGTCGCGGAGAAGCGGGCTGTCGACGACGTGGCGGATGCGGTCAAGCGGGTTCGCAATATCGAGTTACTGAGTGTTCAGGAGCGTATTTCGCTGGCCACCAACCGCGAACTTATCGGGCGGACGGTGGAGATTCTGGTCGAGGGCTACAGCAAACGGGCGATGAAAGCCCAGGAAGCGGAGCAGACGCGGGGGGAGGAAATCTCGTCGGAAATTTCGTCGCAGCTTGTCGGGCGCACGCGGACGGATCGAATCGTAGTTTTTTCAGGAGAAATCGGACTCGCTGGCCGATTAATCAACGTCAGAATCGCAGGGGCAACCGCACTGACGCTTCACGGTGAAATCGTGGAGCGACGAGAAGGCGAGCGGTTGCCGGGAACGATACCGATCGGCGTCAATATCGGAGGCTAGCGAAAAAATGGGTCACGGTTCATATTACGAAGAAGAGACGTCCGGCGGAGTAGCCCTCCTTCCCGAGCTTAAGGAGAAGCCCTACATCCTGCCACCGTTTCATGTCGTGCTGATCGACGACGACGACCACACATACGCCTACGTCATCAAAATGCTGCGTGAGCTGTTCGGGTTTACCTACGAGCAGGCCTACGAGCTTTCCACGGAGGTGGACAACGAGGGTCGAGCCGTGGTGGACACCACGTCCAAGGAACGCGCAGAGTTCAAACGCGATCAGATACACGCCTTTGGCCGAGATGATTTGCTGGATCGCAGCGCGGGTTCGATGACCAGTGTGATCGAGCCGGCTTACGATCCGTAGAGCGGTTCCGGCGAACTCCCGGCGAGCCGCGAACTTCAGTTCGCGCGGTTCTTCGCGTACATTGTCATCCGGTGCCGCCACGGATTCGTTGATTTCGCATTGACGATCTCATCGGATCAAAGCCCGACCAAACCAGCCCGCGAGTAGTTGGAAAGCTCGTCGCACAGCAACCTCCCGAGTTGGCCAACCCCGGTCAACGATAATCGGGATTTGCGTAATCAAACCGACACCCGGCATCCCATTTTGATCGCTGGTTCCCGTGCGCGGGTATGCCGCCGGCGTCCTTGATCATTTTCGCAAGATGCAACAGATTCCATGTCATGAACGTCGTATTGCGGTTAGTAAAATCGTTTTCGGGTCCGCCAGAGCCGGCATCGAGGTAAGAAGGACCCGGTCCCGCTTCCCCCAGCCAGCCAGCATCCGCTTGTGGTGGAATGACATAGCCAAGGTGTTGCAGAGAGTAAAGAATATTCATCGAGCAGTGTTTCGCACCATCTTCGTTGCCCGTAATCAAGCACCCACCGATCTTGCCGTAATACGCATATTGGCCATTCTGATTCAGATCGCCCGAGGTCGAATACAAACGCTCAATGGTCTTCGTGCAAATCGACGACTTCTCGCCCAACCAAATGGGCGATGTGATCACGAGAATCTCGGCAGCCTTGACCTTCGTGTACAGCTGAGGCCAATCATCGCGATCCCACCCTTGCTTGGTCATGTCACCATAGACACCGTAGGCGATATCGTGATCAACGGGTCGGATAACCTCGACGGATACACCGTTCTTTTCCATGATGGCTGCCGATATGTCGATCAGCCCCTGCGTGTGCGATTTTTCCGGTGACTTTTTGAGCGTACAGTTGAGGAACAGTGCGCTCAAATCAGAAAAGTCCCACTTGCTCTCACTACACATCGCTGTTTGTCGCTCACTTAAGGCCATCAGCCAAATCTCCTAACAAGTCGAAGATGATCAATTCAGGTCAAGCTACGGATGATACGTGATCGCCCCGAACACGCCAATCAACCATCACGACTCGGTCGGTTGCCCTGCGTTTGCCCTGACTCGCTAGAGCAACCGTGGGCGACCGCGTAATGATCGAAATGGAAATAAAATATTGATCCTGACCTGATGCCACGACCGTTCCCAAACGGGTACAGCTTCGCTCATCTCTTGCCAAACGACTGACGTGTGACGAAACCCCGAGTCGCGTCTACTCGCCGCGCCAGCGCGAAACTTCGCAGCGCGGGTTTCATGACCCGCGTGATCGCGCCGGCTTACGATCCCTAACGGACCGTTAAGGAACACAGACTTCCCGTGAGGCAGCGGTTTCCGGTGTGGCACCGGTTTTCAACCGGTGCATGCGATCGGATTCGACGTCCATTCCCTATCTCGCGATCGCGCCGCGAGTTGCCCGTCGATTCAGGTGTAGTACAGCGTTTGTGGCCACTCCTCGCGTTGCCGGGCGCCTTGCACCCGTAAAAGTCCAGCCACAACTCGTCCGTGGGAAGACGAACAATTCATCGCAACCCGCCGCGTGGCAGGCCTTCGTATTCCCGCAATGGTCACGCCAATTCTAGCTGCGTTCCCGTTTCATTCCCAAGTATCCGGGCAACCGTCACAGCAAAAAAGCGACAACCCGCCCCCGATCCGCCAAGATACCCACAGGGAGGTACGTCGATGGAGCGTTCACGATTCCGCAGGTGGGCCAAATGGGTGGGGCTATTGACTTGCGTATTTCTGTTGGGGGTCATCGCCGTGTCCGCTCGCTGGCACTTTGGGTGCATCGTCCAACTCAATCGAAGTCTGTTGGAGTTGGGTGTTACGCGAGGCGGCATGGTGCTCGTCGCTCACAAAAACTCCAAAGACTGGAATCTTGATGATTGGTATTTTCGGCGTTCGCATGCTTCAGTATGGATGTGGAAGCCGTTTTCGGCTGGGCAGCTACCTGGTCCTTTGGCGATGATCATCCCACTTTGGATACCGCTAGCCGTCGCCGCACTTCCAACCGCTTGGCTGAACGAACCAAAAAAAAATTGCCAAATTGCCGCGCGGCTTGAATTGTCGTAAGTCTCGTATTCGTATGTGGTTACAGCTATTCGGCTTGTGGTTTTGGCTTGCGCAGTTGCGCGGTTAATAGTTGCCAAACGGGGGGAATCGTAAAGTGGAAATGGATTCGGCGGGGTTCGTCGAACGATGTTTAACTGGTGTTCAATCATGGGTTTACATGCGTTCTGCGGGCAGGCTCGCGATGGCCGGGCGCGCGGCAATGCGGCAACGCGCGGCAACTACGAAACGCCCGAAACGCTCCTGCGCTCGGAGGCGGGAACGGACGGTATCTTGTCGGACCGCGACCGGTCAAGGTCGCTCTGGGCCTTCGACGACTCCGCCATGTTCCCGGCCACGATCTTCATTTGCTCCGTGGTCAACTTGAGGGCCTGCAATAGCTCCTGCCCGCCGAAATTCTCCCGATCCTTGATTCTCTGTTGAAAAGCCCCGGCGCGATTGCCGGATAGCCCAGCGACGATATTGTCTGCCAACGGCAACTTCGCCTTACCGCCGCCCTGCTCGAACAGAACGCGCTGAGCCGATTCGATTCGCTTCTGCGCGGCCTCCCCGGTCTCGTTGAAAAACTGCTCGATAAACTTCAACACCGCCGCTTGTGTTCCCGTGTCGATGAACTGCGTCCCACTGGTCAACGTATCTTCGGGCTTGAACGATTGTAGCTCCCTTGCGGCCTCTTTGCGTCGCGCACCCAGACCCTGCGTGCGCGACAGGAACGCCTCTTGATCTTCCGACAACGGGGCTGCTCGGCCAGTGGCTCGGGCGACCGCGCCGGATACGTCGGCCCCAAGGTTTTGAACTTCTCGGAACGCCTTGTCAACAGCCGCTTGGACCTGTTCATCCGTAGCTCGCGGGTTGGATTCTGCAAAAGATCGAACGACTTCATCGCGAACGTTTTCACGATTCTCGCCGATCTTGCGATTGGCCTGCTCGAACTGGCGAGCGGCTTCAATCGCCGCCAACTCTTGTTCCTTGACCTTCTCCCATTGCCGCGCAATCTGCGTGACGGCCAAGTAGGCCGCCGTCCCGGCACCGAGTAGCTTGAGTGTCCCGGCGTATTCGCGGGCGAGCGACACACCCTTGCTGAGAAACTGATTCACCGGAACATTGCCAAGGCTGCCGAGTGAACGCGCTGCGTCGCGTGCCCCGGAAATCAAGTTTCCAAACGCGGGATTGACCCGTCCCAAGACAGCCGACAGCGCGTCCATGTCCACGTTGGTTTGGCCGACTTCGCCGCCGAGTTCCTGGTAGGCTTTCTTCGCCTGATTGACCGCCGAGGCTTGCGTCTTCAGTTGTTCAGTGGTCGCGCCGGGATCGGCCTGTAGTTTGCCCAGCCGTTCAAGCTCTTCACGAAGGTCTTTTGCAGACTGCTCGAATACGCCAATCGCCTTGGCGGATTCTTCCGCGCCCTCTTGCTGGATTGTCTGCCGAAGACTTTGTTCGACCATGCGCTATTCGTTCCGCCAAGCCTTATTCGTGTACCGCCAGAACATCACACACTACAGCGCGACGGAGTATTCTTCCCGTTCCTTGTTCGTCAGCCTGTCCAGCTTTGCGTCGATCAAATCGCCGTTGATGAATGCAACGCGAGTTGTCAGTTTCTTGAGCGTGGGATTTTCGTCGAATTCCCGGCCCGCTTTCATGATCGCCGTGATCCGCTTGCTTCCCGTTGGGTGTCCCTCACTCCAACTGGGCAACGCCTCTTGTTTCAGAGCAACCGGTGTCCGCTGGGCTCGCTCCTGAAACTCCGTCACGCGCTCGTCGAATTCAAATTGAGATCGAGAATTGACAAGCCTGTCGTGCTCGAACATCAAGTTTCTCTCTGTGAATTTCCCTCGATGATCGGGATGGTAAACCACCTGTTTGGCTGCGAGCGTTCGATTCTTCTTTTCGGCTTCATGCACGGTCTGATTCAGAGCTTCGATGCGATTCTGGAGTGACTCGCTCGCCGAGCTTGCTGTTCGGAGGTCACCGGCCCAAAGAATGAGTCTGTCTTCGACGACGCCGTAATCCGCATCGTCGCCGAGATCAAGGAACTCGCGCACGGTATTGGCTACCAGATTGTTCGATTTGATCTCCCTGTCTACTTTGCCAGCAGCTTCGATCGCGGACTTCAGGACTTTGAGAGGGTCGCCGTTGTCAATGCCCAACGCATCGGCCAGCCTGTCAATCACGCTGACAAGCTGTTCCAGCGGCGTTCTGGAACCGGCGGCTTCCTCCTCATCTTGAAGCGGTGAATCCTCTGAATTCGCCAACGCGACGCCGTTGGCTCTTCTCTTGTTCGCCACAAGCTCCGGGGAGTTCTCGATTGCGGGCAGGTTGGTCAATCCGGCACTCTGCAATTCAACGACATTGCGGCTCGATTTCTCGACAATGATGACCGGAGACAGGTATCTGTACTGTCCGTCCTTAATCATCGCGAGGGCCTCTTCAGTCCATTGGACATCGGCAACAAGACCGCGTCCGGGAATGTACTCCAAGGCTTGTATCCAGCCGGCTGCGGGAGCCCTTCCGTCAGCACGCGCATATTCGCCGCCCATGCTCTGGTGTTCAAAGTCGATCGGGGTGTTGTTCCCTCGATCGCGGAAGTGGTCCACGACACCGCCTGCAATGGCCGGATCGAGACGGTATTCCCCTTTCGATGAGCGACTGAGTCCATCTCGCAAGATGATGACCTTGTCGAGGCGCTTGGCCAACGGGCCGTCGAGAATCTTCGCGCCGTCGAGGACGACTTGTCGTACCTGATTTCGGTTGAGAGTTGCTGTCGTCATAACTGATCTACTCGGTGAACGGTGTATCTATCGTCCGCCCGTCGCCATCCGTGGCAACGGTATTACCTGAAACGGACTGAGCGGTCTGGATGGTCTGGCGGGCACCGCAGGTCGATCCGCCGCAACGCGATCCCGACGCGATTGGTCCGATGCGCGTGCTGTCCGGATTTCGCCAGCCCAAGAGCGGAGCCTTTCTTCGACGAGGGTATGATCCGCATCGTGTCCAAGCTCAAGGAAGTCGCGCACCGTGTTGGCTACGTGTTCGTCCTCTTCATTCACTCGTGCAAGAGCGTTGATCGCAGACTTCAGCACGTCGAGGGGGTTACCGTTATCAATGCCAAGCTTGTCGGCAAGCTCGCCAATGACGCCCGCCATCAAATCCGACGGCACTTTCGTGGCGGACTTCGTCGGGGCGATAGCCTTCTTGGGGGTTCCCTCTGGTGACCGGCCTGACCGGGGAGGTTTCGTATGCTTCATAGTGTCACTCCTTGACACTGGTCGCCGTCCGTGGCGATGAGGTGAATGCTCTGTTGAGCCGGATTATTCCATCGCAACGCCGATCGATTGGGTTACGATGACTCCTCTTCGTGTTCCTGTTCCCAGAGCAAGCCTTTGAAACCCTTGGCCATCACATTCGCGTTGGCAAGCATCTTGTCCCATTGCTTGACTTGATGGCTGTCTGCGGGGCCTTCGTGGCTCGCCTTGAGCTTGTCAACTCTTCGTTCAGTTCGCTCGACTATGATATCTTCGGGCAGGGTCTCGCCCTTCTCGACGGCCATCGCATAGCGCATCCACTCCCGTTCCGGCGAGTCATGCGAATCGAAGAAGTACTTCAGCAACGCTGCCGTTACAACCCGCGAGATATGGGTTCCCGAAACGCGCTCGTGGGCCTCAACGTACTTGACCAGCCGATCAGGGATGAACACAGACTTTTGAATTTTTGCCATTGCCGATCTCTTCTTCGTTTCATTCGATGATCGGTTAGCCCGGGGATGCGTCGCAAGATTCATGGTGTCACTCCTTGACACTGGTCGCCGTCCGTGGCGAGCGTTGATTACTCTGTCGAATCAGTTTCTTCGGAATCCGTGCTCAGTGGCATGGGGTCCATTTCGATCATTTGAAGGCCGATGGACGCCGCCTCCATGCACTTGAAGTGTCTGAACGTCGCCATTGCATCGGCAATATTTGAAGGGTGTGATTTGCAAGCCTGAAGCTCTTTCACGCGGGCTGCGGATTTTTGAATTAGGACCGCCCAAGCCTTTTGCGGAATGTCCGAAAATAGGAGCTCGCCCTTGTCCAGCGCAACGGCCATGTGCATCCAAACATCATCGGGCGACCCGGGTGCCGAAAAATACTGGATCAGGGCCGCAACAACGACACGAGATATGGGCACACCCTTCGATCGTTCCTGGGCCTCGATGACTCCCATCAAGTCCTCTGGAATGAATATGGTCTTTTGCTTCTTTGCCACTTTGCGGTCGGTTCCTTCCATCGCGATGATACTCCATTTAGCTTAGCCGATCATCCATCTCGGATCAATTCAACCGCCCGAATCGGGGCGTTCAACTTTGTTACCTTAATCAAGTTGACAACCTTGTCAACCTTTTTTATGATACTGAAATGTTCGATACTGAGTCAGTATTGAGTCTGCAGGGGCACCGGCCGGTGCCGAATCGTCTCTTGAATTCTCCGAGGCGAATCGGGATCACTGTCCCGGTCCGATGCCCCTGCGTGGCTCTCTTGGCCAATCGAGGATTGATCTTCATCCATGAAGCATCCGTGCAGCGAGCGTAGCGTAGGGGCATCCGCCGGGCAGGGTCATGACTTTGACCGGTCCCGCCCTCCCGGATGGGTGCCTCTGCGCGACCTCGCGACGGCGCTGGGCCTGACCAAACGGGCGCTTCGCAACCGCTGCAAGATCGGAACGATTCCGAAGGAAGGATGCCGCAAGGTCAACGATACGTGGTTCATCGATCCGCGATTCGTGCCCGGTGGGAAGCTCAAGCTGTCGATGGCGAAACACCCGCAACCTGAATCGCCTCACAATCCAACCGAGTGGGATACCAGGAGCGTCGAACGCGACGCTACCATTCGGCGCATCGTTGCGGACGCCGACAAGCACGCCGCCCGGCAACGCGGGCAAGGCGTCGGCCTGACCGTTGCGGACAAGGTGTTCTGCACGGATCGCGGCGACGGCTACTATTCTTTGAAATTCAAACCGCGCACGCTGCGCAACTGGCGAAGCATCCTGAAACGTGGCGGTGCGTGCCCCGAAAAACGCGGTCGCAAGCGCGGAAGTGACGCGGGCAGGATCGGTGCGGATGCGTGGAATTTCTTCGTCGCAACCGTGCTCAAGCTGTGGCTGACCGTCGCCGACGCCTACGCGATTACCGGCGCTGAATCCGCCCGTCATGGCGATGCCGATGCGTGGCAGTGGTCGGCCTGCGTGAACACGGTGCGCCGACGCTACGACGCCGAGGTAGCGCCGTTCTTCCGAGACTATTACCGCAAGGGTTCGGACAAGTGGCGGGCGGAGTACCTGCCCAAGCTGGACCGCCGACAAATTGACCTGCCCGGAAACTACTGCTGGGAACTCGACGGAACCAAGGCCAACGTGCTGTGTCGGCATGGGCGGCGCACCGTGCGTCCCACCGTTGTCCTGGCTATCTGCCCGGCGACGCGGCTCGTTGTCGGCGCTGCTGTCGGCCTGTCGGAGTCTACCGAGTTGATCCGACGTGCGTGCTGGCGAGGCTACGAGCGCTTCGGCGCTCCGAAGCTCGTGCGCTGCGACGGGGGCAAGGCGTTCCTCGGCGAAGGCGTGGCCGACCATCGCGCCCGCAGTCGTGACCAGGAAGTTGTCGGCCTGTTGCAGGCGATGGGTTGCGAAGTCCACAAGACGACGGGGCGAAGCGGCTGGGAAAAAGGCTCCGTCGAACGCGCCATGCGCATCATCGATGAAAAGAGCGACCGGCTGTTTGGCAGGGCCTACGTGGGGAACAATCCGAAGAACCGCAACCGCGAGGCTGATGCGTTCGCGAAAGCGCACTTCGACAAGCTGCCGACGCTGGCGGACTACGAACGGGTGTTGATTGAGGCGTTTGAGGCTGACGCCCGTACGGCGCGACGCGACTTCGACGGGCTTTCACCCCTTCAAAGGTTCGAGCAGACAGCCATCGAAGAACGACGCCTGCCCAAGCACGCCGAGGAATTCATTCGCCGTCGTCCGCAGCGCGTCAAGGTCGGCAATCGCGGTGTGGCCATCCGTATCGCGGGCGAAGCCCACTACTTCGGTGCGCGTGACGCGCGCGTATGGGAGCGGCAAGGGCAACGTTTCGTTGCCTACATCGACGACGGTGATCTTTCCAATGTGCTCTTGTGCGAGACTGACGGCAAGCCGCTGTTCTACGTGAACAACGACGGGTTGATCGGCATGGACGCGGAAACACTGCGCGAGGCGGGCAAGGCCAAGAAACGCGCCGCCAAGCTGCGTCGCGAGTACATGGCTCAATATGACCTTGCGGTGGCACCGACCGCTGACGTGGCTGTCAAGCTGCGTCGCGAAGCGGCGGAAGCGGAGTCCGCGAAGGTCGCAGCCAAGCTCACCAAGCGCGAACGCGGAAGCGTAACCATCATCCACCAACACGGCGAAGCGCTCAAGAATGTACAGGGTCGCCGCGTGCTGCGCGTGGCCGCCGGTGCGGAGGGGATGACGGATGCGCCGGACAGTCTTGTCTCGGCGATGGGCGGTATTGAGCCGGTGCCACAGGACGTCACCCGCTTTGACATAACGGATTTGGATTTTAGCGCGGACGGTCAGGAGGACCAATGCGATGCCTTTGAAGGGTTATTGTAGGAGGTTCGGACATGACCGAAGGACCGCAGGGAACGAAAAACGGCAAATGGCTGACCGATGACCCTATCAATCACTTGATAAATGGGGATCGGGTAACGAAAGGCAACGTCATGGACGACGCAAAGCCACTCACGGACGAACAGCGGGAATGCATCCGCGACCGCTTTCGAGCGATGAAAAGCGAGAAGCTGATTTCGATTGGCCGCGTGAGGATCATGCTTGGCAACAAGTGGTCCAAGGGTGTTATCTCGCAATGCCTGTCCGGCAAGTATCGCTTTCTGGAAACCGCCGACCAAGTGTTACGCGACATTGACGCGGTAATGAACGGGCTGGAAGCGGTCCGCGAAGCGCCCGCCCGTTCGGAATTCGTCGATACGCGCGTCGTGCTGGAAGTCCGGGCCGTGGCCAATACTGCGATGGTGCTGGAAACGATCGGTGCCGTCTACGGACCGGCTGGGATCGGCAAGACGCTGACGCTGAAGGCGCTGGCGGAGTCGATCCCCGGAATGATCCATCTGACGATTTCCGATTCGACGGCCAGCGTGCCTCAATTCTTCCGCGAACTATCTACGCTCATCAAGGTCGATGCCGGTCAAATGCGAGCCGGGTTGCGTCGAGCAATCTGCGAGCGGCTGCGCGGCACCAAACGGCTTATCACGATCGACGAGGCGCACTTGGCGACGAGTAGCGTTCTGACGGCTGCGCGGCAGCTACACGACGAGACCAACTGTCCAATGCTGTTGGTCGGCCTGCCTATGCTCGCCCGTCGCCTGGTCGAAGGTCGCGGCGACGACGGGGCGGGGGCAACGCTCTACTCGCGCGTCGGCATATCGCGGGACTTGGAGGAGCGGACGCGCCGAGGCAACGGCGGCGAGCCGCTGTTCAGCGTGGACGACATTAAGAACGTGTTCGCGAAATCCAAGGTGCGTTTGTCCGCCGACGCAAGGGGCTGGCTTTACGCACTGGCGAACATGCCGGAATGCGGTGGGCTGCGTGCAGCCACCAATGCTTTGCGGCTGTCCATTCACGTCGTCCAAAAGTCCCGAAAATCGATCGACGCGATAACGGCGGACATGCTCCGCCGCGCGTCGCGCATGCTGCACGGCCTCGAAGGTGCAAAGCAAATTGAGCATCGAATCGAAGATGCGAAGAGGGTTGCGTAATGGCCACGAAAACCAAGAAAACCGCGACGTTCATGATAAAACGCGAGTACTGGATTGAACACGCGATCGATTGCCCGGAGCGGGCGGCGATTATTGAAGAGATCAAGTACCAAGTCGGGAAGTGCTGCACGCGGAGGCTGGTCGATACGATTCTTCCGCTCGTTTGCAGCCATTCGGAAGAAGACATTCTGTCCGATCCAATGGTGCAGCGCTTTGATTACGATCCGCAGGACATGCCCGAGGGCTTGATACTGGTTGAGGACAAATGACGAACGATCTCACCCGCGCCCACCGTGCCACGCTGCACGACCTTGTAGATCGGCTGGACCGATCACGGTTGTTGCTCGTGTTCATGCTCGCAATGGACGCGGATGGCTTCGGAGCGGTGCCTGAGCGGTCGGTCGAGCGGGCCTTTGCCCGCATCAAGGTCATGCGTCGCTACGGCCAAATCCGCGCCGTCGATCCGACGGCCAGTCATTCGGCCATCATTCGCAGGACGCTGGCTGACGCGGTCGTTAAGGGTATCCTGCGCGAGCATCGCATGACGTGTTCGCGCCGGTCGATTCAGTCGTGGTTGCGCAAGTGGAACGAAACGAACGACACGGGCCTTGCACGCGGATGGGCCGGACTGGTAGACCGTTATGGAAGTTGATCGACTCGAAGTGAATGAACTCGTGCTGCGCGACGACGAAGGCAACCTGCGAGCGATTCTCGGCGTGGCCGATGACCAGGTGGCGCTTAGCCTATTGGATTGTTTCGGCGAGGTTCGGTTGACTCTGTCTGTAAGCGGCTCAGGCACGACCGGTGCGCTCTTGAAACACGCGGGCGGGAGACTGGGCATCAACGCGCTCATCGACGGTCAGGGGCGGGCAGGCGTATTCGTGCATGCCCCCGAGGGCGACGAAAAAGCGAAATTCTCAATCATCGTGGATAAAGAGGGCCACGTTGGAATCATCTTCGGCGACGGCGTTCACGTGCCGTTTGAACAGGGGTCAAACGATGTTTGAACGGCGTTCAATAACGCGCACAGCAGAGTCTGGCGGCGAGCCGGTGGGGCTGGTTGATCGGGCGACACTTTCCAATCAAGTGTCGTCGCCCCGCCAGCCCGCCTCGGACACCGATGAACTGAATCACGACGCGGCCATGCGTGAGGCGATCCGATTGCTTGAACAGACAGCGACAGACGTGCTGATCTCATACTTGCCCGTGCTTGCAAGGCATGCCGAACCGGACACTAACTCATTGCGGCTGCGCCTGATCGGCGTACCGGACTAAGCGACTACAAGCTCCGCCCCGCTTTCGCGTCGGCGGAGCAACACCCCCCGGCCACCTTCTTTGACCCCGCCTCGACGGGACCAGACAATCCCCGCCTATCGCATCGTGGCAATTCTTTGTAACTTTTGGCAATTATTTCTTGCGCCCTAGATTGGCTTTGGCACCGCGACCGCCAGCCACCGGCCAACCACTGCCAATCATGCGGCTACAATCTGACGGGCAACACGTCCGGCGTTTGTCCAGAGTGCGGTACCGCCGTCGAGTCGGGGGGTCTTTGCCTTGAGATGGTCACGTCCGCAATCGTTGAAACCCTCTGCACCGGGCGTCATTAGAACGATGTTATCGCCGCGACTCGGCGGCCGCGTCTTGATGACTTACTGGTGTTTCTCACGGTTTTGTCCGGAATTGCAGTTTCTGGAATCCGAGAGTGATCGCCGGAAATTCTATTTCAATGCGGCAGCTCTCACCGGATGGGGAATGCTGCTCTCAGCCGTATTCGGCTTCGTTTTTGTGCTGTCCTTTACTGCCGTGGTTAACTATTTCGGACTGCAATTTTTTTTGATTACGGCTCTCGTCATAGTGTCGATGCCGTTGATGACGGCCGCGGAGTTTTTCTTAACACGCTCGCGGATTCGCGCCCGGCTCCGCCAGCACTTGGCGGATGAGGGCTATCCGATTTGTCGTGTTTGCGGGTACGACGTGCGTGCCACGCTTGATCGTTGCCCGGAATGCGGGACGAGGTTCACAGTGGCGGACGCGCGGTGGGATTGAAACAGGCATTGAAACAGGGCATTGAATCAGGGACGCAGTTAGTTTCCTTGGCCTGAAGCCGCTACCGCCCCCTTGCGAGCGCGGTTGCATTGGTCTCTTGCCATGCGAATGACCTGTGATGGAGTACCAAGCCATGTTTACTCGTCGCGCCAGCGGGCGGCTTCTTCGGGGCGGTTGTTGGATTCGTAGAAACTGACGAGGAATCTCGCGGCGCGCTTGGCTTCGCGGTGGTCGCTTCCTTGCTCGTCGGCGATGATGGCGTGGCCGTCGAGCAGCATCTTTTCCGCCTCGTCGAAATCGCCTTTCAGCGTCATGCACGCACCGAGTGCGCAGCGCGTTTGTGCGGTCAGCCAGTGACTTTCGCCGAATTTCTCGATGCGGATGGCCAGGGCTTCCTCAAGCAGGGTGACAGCCTCGGCTGTCGCGCCGCGATCGATCAGGATCAAACCCAATCGCGTCAGAATCTTGGCTGTCGTCGGATGGCCGGCACGCAGCTTCGCTCGGGCGATGGCCAACGCCTTGCGGCAGATCGGTTCGGCGGCCTCCGTTTGTCCCGCGTCGTGAAGCGTTCGCGCCAAGTTGAATTTGATGGTGGCCAGCACCGGGTGCCCAGCACCGGACACCGTGGTGAACAGCACGACGGCCTCGCGGAACCCGCTTTCCGCCTTCGCATAATCGCCGCGTTCGTAGGCGATGCCCGCGATGTTGTTGACCAGCTTGGCCACTTCGAAGTCCTCGTCGCCCATCACGGTGCGGTTGATGGCCAGCGATTCGCTGTAGTATTCCTCGGCCTCGCCCAACTCGCCCAGGCGATGGTACATCAGGCCCAGGAAGTTCAGCCCCTGCGCGACTTTGTAATGCTTCTCGCCATACAGCTTGCGACGCAGGTCGATCGACGCGACAAGAACCGGCTCGGCTGCCGCGTAATCGCCCTCCTCGACGAGCAACTCACCAAGACGCACCTGCGTTTCCGCGACCGACGCGTGCGCTCCGCCGAACGCGGCTTTGCGAATCGCAAGCGCCTCGCGGTACAAAGCCTCAGCTTCATCGAATTGGGCGCCTCGCGTCAGCTTTGCAGCCAACACCTGTAGGCCGTAGGCGAGACTCGTGTCGCCCTCGTCCACAGACAATCGAAGCGTCTCCACGCCGGCGCGGGCCATGCGTTCCGCTTCCGCGTACTTTCCACGGTTGGATAGTGTTGTGCTGATGTCGCACGTCACCAGTCCGACCTGTTTGCTGACTTCGCCAAGTCGCTCGGCGTAAATGTCCAGCGCATCCTCGTACAACTTCGCAGCCTCCTCGTACGCGCCGGAATTATTCAGCGCAAGTGCGAGTGCTCGAATGCTGTCAGCCACCCGCTCGTCACGCGGTCCGAACTCCTGAATGTTGAGGTCTAACGATGTCTGAAGTTGCTTGATGGCCTCGTCGAATTTCCCGAGCGAACGGTAGGAATTGCCGATCGCCTCACGCAGGATCGCAGCCGCCTGCGCGTCTTCCGTCAGTGCGCCCTCGATTTCGAGCTTGCGAGCGGCTTCATCCAGCAGAGCACGCACGGAAACGTCCGCGCCTTTTTTGGCTGGTTGTACGGAAGAAAGCATCTCCTGCAGGAATTTGTTGATGCGTTCCGCCCGGGCATGATTGGTTTCCGCCATCGCCCTGGCTTTGCTCTCGGCGACGGCCAATTCCTGGGCAGCCGCCTCGGAACGACGGAGGAGAACCGCCTGCCAGCTTGTCACACCGGTCGCACCGATCAGACAAATCGCGATCGCACAGGTCGCCAGCACAGCCGCCCGATTGCGACGGATGAACTTGCTCGCGCGATAACGCACCGTGTCCTTCTGTGCGACAACCGGCAAGCCGATCAGGAAGCGTTGAAGATCGTCGGAAAGCTGCATGGCTGAGGTGTATCGTCGCTGCGGCTCCTTGCGCAACGCCATCAGCACGATCGTGTCGATATCGCCCGCCAGAAGGCGCGACAGTTTGCCCGGCGTCGTGCGGCGTGTCCGCGTTACGGTCGCAGCCGTGATCGTGCTGGGAAGTTCGTCGTCGTGTTGAAACATCGCGACGTTGTGGATCGCGCTGCTTGGGCGCTCCGGCATGACTTCGCAAACGATACGCTCGAATTCCGCCTGAATACGCTCGCTGAAGCGGTAGGGCCGACACCCCGTGAGAAGTTCGTAAAGAATAATGCCAAGCGAATAGACGTCGCTTGCGGTGGTAATGGAGGTGCCGCGTACCTGCTCCGGGCTGGCGTATTCGGGCGTCATCAGGCGCATCATGGACTGCGTGTATTGCGCGGTCATGGGCGCGCCGTCCTCGCGCAGGAGCTTGGCGATGCCGAAATCGAGCAGTTTCGGTGTCCCGTCTTCGGTGACCAGAATGTTGCTGGGTTTCAAATCGCGATGCACGATCAGATTCTGATGGGCGTAATGAACCGCTTCGCAGACTTTGCGGAACAGGTCCAGCCTCGCGGCTACGTCCAAGCCTTGCTGGTCGCAGTATTTGTCGATGGCGACGCCTTCGACATATTCCATAACAAGATAGGGCAGGCCGTCTTCGGTAGCGCCCCCGTCGATCAGCTTGGCGATGTAGGGATGGTTCAGGTTGGCCAGCGTCTGCCGTTCCGCCCGGAAACGCCGGACGATCTCCTCTGACCCCATGCCCGGACGAATGAGCTTTATCGCGACAGGCCTCTCGAACCCGTCCGATGCCTGCGTCGCGAGATAGACCGCCCCCATCCCGCCGTGCGAGATTTTCCGCCGGACCTGGTAAGGCCCGATCTGCCGCTCGGCGAAGACGTCCGTCTTGTAATCGGCGAGCATGGATTCCGCCGACTTGGATACCGGGGTTTCGATGAACGATTCCGCGTCCGCATCAGCTTCCAGTAATGCTTCAACTTCGCTGCGCAGGTCGTGATCGTCTGGGCAGGCTTGATTCAGAAATCGTTTACGCTCGGCGGCCGGCTGATCCAGCGCGGCGTGAAAGAGTGCCCCCACTTCTGCATGTCGGTTACGCATCCGCTTCACCCCGCGTAATTTCCCGATGCAGCCATGCTTTGGCCATCCGCCAGTCGCGGCGAACGCTCCTCGGCGACAGGTCCAGCACCTCGGCGGTCTCCTCGACGGTCAATCCCCCAAAAAACCGCAATTCGACGATGCGACTTTGGCGATCGTCCATGTCCGCCAGCTTCTGAAGGGCTTCATCCAAGAGGACGAGATCGACGGCGGACACGTCGTCACCCAACTCGCTACCGCCGTGGGCGGCTTCGTTGAATTCGTGTCGAACCTGCATGCCGCCGCGTTTTTGGGCTTTGCGCGCAATCGCGTAGTTGACCAGCACGCGACGAATCGCTGCGGCTGCGGCTGCGAAGAACTGAACCCGATCCTTCCAATCGACGTTATTTTGCTCGATTAGACGCAGGTAGGCTTCATGGACCAACGCTGTCGGTTGAAGCGTATGGTCCTTGCGCTCCCTGCGCAGATACTTAGCCGCCAAGGCGCGCACCTCATCGTAAAAGAGAGGCAGCGCATTCGCGGCTCCGGACTCATTAAATGATTGCGGATCTTTCCGCATGGGGTTCCCCCGTAACGTTCGGCGAAACCCATATTCTAATACCTTCATCCGTGATTCCCAAGCACTTACAGTGTGAACGGACCCTGCACGCTCCCACGGGTCAGAATCCCCAATTTCCCCTCCCACAAAAAAAATCGCAAAATTCATGTCCGCCGGCGGACACCTTTCTTGCGAAACATGGGTGAGGCGAGACCGAGCGACCGAATGAGTTTGGTTTGAAACCGGGTCTTGAGGGCAGTGGGTAGTACGGTCGCTCGTAAAGCTCTACTCGATACGAAAATCATGTTTGTGGCTGCGTCGAACAAAAGGCGCGATCAGTAGCGTCCGGTAACGTAATACGCCAATACGGAACCGGGAAACGAAACTGAGCAAAGGGGAGCGCATCGTCGCAGGCCATGAGCATTTTCGATCCCCACAGCCGCGGTCAGAGCGTCGGGGACAGGCACCCCCCCGACGCTCTCCGCGGCGACTTTTTTTACCGATCCACATCACGAGGCACCCCCAGCCAGCTTGGCTGATTCGCCGAATCTCAAAAAAACTGTCAATCACACTTTTTATTGTCCGCTTTGCTGCGTGAATCTTGCGAAACGTTGTGGGGGGAAAAGCGTAACGGGAATCGCGGCGCCGAGTGGATCAAGGCGCGCCCGATCGGTGTTTCCAGCCGAGCACGACCAAAGGGACGCAATCGTGTTTGTCTGTTGACGCGTCGGCGCGTTTTGATTCACTCGGTGTCGCATTCCCACCCCTGTCTTTTGAGGGTGATACCGCCGGTGCCGCACGAAAAAACGGACCCATCGCACGAAAAACCTGCAAACGGACCCGCCGCGGCCTTATAATGTACGGTCCGTCGTGGGGCAGGGGTTCCCGCCGTTCACGCACCCGCGCGAGGTGAAGTTGGATGCAACAGGTTGAAACGATCGCGATTCGGATGGCAACTGCCTTCGCGCTCGTGGTTTGCGCAGTCTCAGCTGTCCACGCCCAACCTCACAATCTCAACCCCGAACAATCACTTTGTATCGACTTGCGCGATGTTTCCGGTTTCGGGCCTGCCTGCCTCGTCGCGGATGATGAATGCGGCGACCCCCAACTGCACTGCGTCGACGACGATGACAACCCGCTGAACGGTGGGTTGTGCCTGGAGACAGCCTGTGCGGATTTCAGCCAGCCCATCATCGCCGATGTCGAGATCGGACCAAGCACCGAGCCGGTATGTGCCGCTCAATTGTTTCTCGCGTGGTCGCCGGCTGAACTCGACCTTGTCGGGTACACGCTCGACCCCGAAAGCGAAACCGGTTTTGCGGAGGAAATTTTCAGCGTTCTCGATCAGGCGGCCGGTACGCTCGATCTGGCTCAGGCGTTGCCGATTGGTACCGTGTGCGACGCTGCCAACGGTGCCAATGACGGCGGCACGGTTGTCCGGCTCACGTTTTTGGCGGTCACGCCCTGCGCCGTGTTCGACATTTCGTTTCGCGACAGCGGAACGCCCACACAACTGGGCGGATCCGGCGGACCTATCGCGATTGTCGGTTGTGACGGCGAAGCACAGCCAAGCCCGATCGACCCGGCTGAAACACGGTCGCCGCCGGTTTGGAATTGTCCATCGAGCAGCATCGGCTCAGCCGATTGCGACGAAGTGTTGCGTACCGTGACGTTTCCGCCCGTGTCGGTCAGCGATTCCTGTGGGGCAGTCTTGACGCCGATTGAAGAACTCTGCGCAGTTGAATACTTCCCCACCTGCACGGGCGACATTGATTGCACCGATGGCCTATGCTCCGGTGGAATCTGCACGACGCCTTTCGTCATCCCGCAGGTCGATTTCGAGGCGTTCTTGAACGGCGGCGGACAGTTTTTCGCCGGACGCACACACTTCAACTGCTCCTACACGAATACCTGCGGCCTCACAGCATCTTGCGAAACGGACATCGTCAACAGCGGCCACGCCGACCCGCTGGCGTGTGACGATCCGACGCTCTACGTTGATGAAAACGCGATTGGGCCACTGTTCGACGGTTCGAGTTGGTGTACGGGCTTCCCCACATTGCAGGAAGCGTTGACTGCGGCAGACCTTTCCGGCGGGTCCGTAACGGACATTTTGGTTGCGGAGGGTGTTTACAGCCCGGCTGACACGGGCGGCGATCGGTTTGCGACGTTCGAGGTTCGCGACGGTGTGTCGATGTTCGGCGGGTTTTCCGGATGCGGCGAAGCTGTTCCCAATGAGCGAAGCCTTTTTCTCTACGAGACCGTGCTCAGCGGCGACCTCAACGGGGACGATGACGGTACGCCGCAGGGTTCGGCTGACAACAGCATTCACGTGGTCAGTGCGTTCGGAATTGGCGAAGAAACGGTGGTGGATGGGTTCACCATTTCGGCTGCCTTCGCCGACGACAAAACGCCGCACGACAACGGCGGCGGCGTGTACATTATCGGTGGGTCGCCGACCGTCGCGAACAGCACGCTTGAGGGCAACTTCGCCTTCGCCGGTGCGGCTGCCTCGTCGAGCGACGCATCGCCGCACTGGATCAACTGTAAGTTCAGCGGAAACAGTGCGAGCCTGGCTGGTGGCGGAATTCACGCAACATCCGGTGCACCGCGTATCACCAACTGCACATTCCATGAGAACGACGCCCCGTCTGGCGGCGCTTTGTTCGGTATCTCGACATCCGTAACCGTGGCCAACTCGATTTTCTGGAACAACGGGGCGTCCGCGATCGTCGGCACAGCCGACGTGTCCTACAGCACGGTCGAGGGCGGCTTCGCGGGTACTGGCAACATTACGGTCGATCCGATGTTCGTTTCAGTGGGCGACGGCAACCTGCGCTTGCGGGCCAACTCACCCGCCGCCGACGCGGGCAACAATGCGGCTGTTCCGCCCAACGTCACGACGGACCTCGACGGACGACCGCGTTTCATCAACGACCCGTTCTCACCCGATTTCGGCAACGGGCCGACCGCCATCGTGGACATGGGTGCGTATGAACTCATGCTCGGCGACGCCGCGTTCGACGGCGATGTGGACAGCGTGGATTTCCAAGCGTTCGCCGATTGCGTGGGCGAACTCGCCAAGGGGCCTGCGGGCGAAGCGTGTGTTGCTTTCGATTTCAACGGCGACGGGAACGTGGACCTGGCTGACTACTACGGCTTCCAGATCAGCTTCACCGGGTCGGCCAAGTAGGCGAACAACTTCCCCCAGCCAACTCTTTCCGAGTCGCACCCTGAGGGCGATCAAGAACGCAGCACGAAGGAAGCGTTCTGCACCTTGTGTGGAACATCGCTCCCTCGCAGTCACAACTCGGGTAAGATGCGGTCCGTGCAAAACATTACAGCAGTGCTTTGTCACGCCTCAATTGACGGGTCGGGTGCCCCACGGCTTTAGCCGTGGGGAAGTCGAATCCAAGGGGTTATTCGACTCCCCCACCTCTGAAAAGGTGGGGCACCCATCCATTATCTTAGGTGTGACAAGGCACCAGGAAACGGTCGCATTATGCCATCACTGCCCGAATGTCCCGAGTGTCTTTACTCCCTCAAAGGCCTGCCGGAGAAGCACGCCTGCCCCGAGTGCGGGTTGCGTTACGACGAGCACTCCGTTGTGCGTCGGACGAAGGTGCCGTTTGGGGTGTACGGGGGGCTGTTTGGTTTTCTCGGGGGCGTGCCGGGGTTTGTTCAAATGTTCCGAGCAATTCGGCTGGAGCTTGCGATTGTCTTCAGTTTTCTTTTTGTGGCAACCTTCGCCGTACTCGCGTTCGTTGTCGTCCGTTTTGCCCGCCGCGGCTGGATGGCGGCGGCGGCGGTGGATGGGCTTCACTTGCGCGTTCAGGGTACGTCGCAGAAAGTCATCCCCTGGTCGAACATTTCTCGCGCGATGATTCTTACCCGGAAGCTCAATCGCGGTTGGCGCAAATTCCGGTTCGGCGTGACGATTTTTCTCAAGTCGGAGCGGCGCACGCTGGATGTGATCGGCGTTTTCAAGAGCGAAGAAGAAGCCAGCGCATTCGTTGATACTATCAATCATTACGTGAACGCGCAATCGAACGCGCCGGCGGCGTAGGTATCGAACTGTCCTTTGTCGCGGTTCAACCCGAACGGGTTTTACCGCAACATAGGCCAGCGCAACAGCCGTTCGAGAAGGCGGGGGTCGTCGCTTTCATCCGCGTTGAATACGCACCGCGATTCCCATTCCGACAACCGTACGCTCTGTTCCCACAATCGCTCGATCGGGGCCATCTCGTAGTATTCGCTTCGCTCGAATCCGCCGATCTGTGAGGCCGAGCAGCGGCACAACAGCGTCGTCACGTTACGCGACTCGCGCTCCAGGTACACCCAGGGGCCCATCGGCATGGGTCCGCCGTCCAGCGCTCGCGCGACCACAACGTCCGTTTCGTTGGCTGACGGTTCGATTGCATAGCGTCGTTCTGGCAGCGGCTGGCCGAATTGCCGGGCAGCCTTATCCTCAAGCCACTGTGTTACATAAACAACTCGCCGGCCGCTCATGTCCGCGAGCACTTCCCAGATGAACGGGAAACCGTCGTCATCGAGTGTCATGCGAATTCCCTGGGCGGCTAAGCGGTCCGGTTTCTCCGGGTCGTCGTAAAGCCAAACATAGATGCGTTGCTCGAATGCGTCGTCGCCCACCAACGCGGTCGATGCGCCGACATAGATCGTTCTGCCGGCTGACCCGATCCACGGTGGTTCTTCGCACGGGTCCGTGCAGGGGGCAGCCACGAGTGGTGCCATCGCGTGATCGTCTTCCGAGGTTCCGTCGCGTTGCGGTTTCAGGAATATCGCGCGGTCAATTGTGCGAGATGTGCGTTCGTAGATGATTGCGACCGGCGTTCCGTTCATCGGGCCCGTGCAGGCGATCGACAACGAAATCGCGACAATAGGGGCGATTATTCCAGTCGCACGCAGCTGGAATGAGGCATGTGCGATTCGTCGGATAGCGAGCATCGTGCCCTCGATCAAGTTGAAATCAAAAACGCCGGCGGAGGATCAAACCCCGACCGGCGTCAAGCTTAGCAAATACGTGTCGCAAAGCGACTAGCTGCGCGTGTAGTTGATTTCCATAACCTTGAATTCCTTGCCGTCTTCGCCCGCCGAATACCATTCCATCATGTGCTTGTCGTGATTGATCACTTTGATAACCATGCGGAACGGAACGTTCTTTCGGCCGGTCATGCAGTCATCCATCTTGCCGGTGTACGTGAAGGTTGTGTGCGAGGCATCCACGGAACCCTCCATGAGCATGGTCATCGTGCTCATATTGTCGACCCACGTGCTGGTGTACTTCTTCTTCATGTTGTCGTAGCCGCTGATGCCCATGCCCCTAAATGGCATGCCGCCCATCCCCTCGCCGGTCGTTTCGTCCAACACGAACTTGCCGTCCATGATCCACGTCGATTTGGACTTGCCCTTGGACTCCATCCAAGGCGATTCCGGTGACATACGCATTTTGTTGACAAAAGTCCAGTTGCCCACCATCGGTTCGAGATAGGCGTGATGCTCGCCGGGCATCATCATGGCCATTATTTCAGGCGTCATTTCAAAGCCGCCCTCGCCGTGACCGTGGTCATGATCGTGATCCTTGTGACCGTGACCGTGGTCGTGACCATTGGCTTTCTGTGCGGACTTCTTGTCCTTCGCTGACGCAACGTCCAACGACAGCACTGTCATTCCCGCCAGAACAGCCAACCCCAAAACTAATCGTGTTTTCATCGCAAAATATCTCCAAACGAACGACCTGATTTCCGGCTCGTCACGAAGTGCGCGAATGCACCCTTCACGCAAGCCACAATTACAATGCTGATCAGGAAGTTTCGCGAGGTGCGGCGGATGATTCCGGACCTTTAGAAAAAGCCCGTCGCAATCGCCGAAAGCACTCCGTCAGCCCAAGCGGTAATTTTAGAAACGCACGCCGCCGCACGCAACCGGTTTGCGTTGCGAATTGTATGATTGTGTCAATTGAGCTGTTTTCGATGCCCGTCTGCGAAACGGTTGTCAGCCGTCTTGCTGGCCATTCAATTCTTGCTTTACGACAAAATCGCCGATTTCCCGTCGCGAGGCGACGCCGGCTACGCGCTCACACATGATCTTGCTCCAGCGTTGCTCGTCTGCGCGCATGCCCATTCCCTCGTAGAATGCCCCGAGGATGCCGTCGTAGGCAGCGATCGAACGCGTCAGATCCGCGTCATCCCGGTACCGTTCATGATGCCAGACCGCTTCGAGCGGCAGGCGAGGTTTCGGCTCGAATTTTTTCGCAGGCCAACCAAGGCACATCCCCGAAAGAGCGAAGACGTGCTTCGGCAATCCGAGAAGCTCAGCCACCTCGGGCGGGTTGTCGCGCATCGCACCGATCATGCAGACGCCCAGCCCGACCGACTCGGCTGCGACGGCTACGTTTTCCATGACGAGGGCGGTGTCCACGACCGCAAGGATGAATGACTCCGTCAGGTGCAGTGCATCGTTCGGTGCATCGTGCATGCGACAGCACAGGTCCAGCTTGTGCATGTCCGCACAGAATGTGAGAAAGGCGGCGGACTCGTGGATGTGTCGCTGGTCCGCGCACAGCTTGGCCAGCTTTGCTTTCTGGTCCGGTACGGAGACGGAAATGACTGAGTAGCATTGCATGTTGCTCGACGTCGACGCCCGTGTTCCGGCGTGGATTAGTGTTTCGAGCAGGTCGTGGCTTATCGCTTCTTCAGTGAAGCGCCGCGCCGAGGCGTGCGACTCCATTACGTCTATTGTTGATCGATGTTGCGTCATCGCGCTCGTTTCCGCCTTTGCTGTTGAAGATAATCCGACCTCGTTCTGACGGGAGCGTTGTTACAACGTCGTCGTGCATGCGTCAACGATGCGCGCTGCGACGGCGGAGTCGCGCGGCGGCGGCATGAGTTTTGTGATCGCGCAGCCGGGTTGATCGCTACGCGCTCCCCGGCGGCTGGTCTTGCGGCGACCACGTTTGCAGCATGTGCATGTAATTGGTTCGTTTGTACGCGTTCGGATCCGGGCAGTTTCGGATGTTCATGCTCCCGCGCATCTGTGAAAGGGATTCGTATTCCATCTCCGTCATCCACGTGACCATTTCTTGCCGGATGGCTTCCAGTCGCTCCAACCCGTTTTTCAGCAAGACCGAAACCAGTTGAACAACGTGGGCACCGCACATGATCGCTTTCACCGCGTCCTGAGCGTGATGTACGCCGCCGGTGATCGCCAACGATGTGTCGAGTTGACCGGAGAAGATGGCCAACCACCGGAGTCTCAGCAGCAATTCTGATGAATCGGAAAGTTTCAAATGCGATCGAATCTCCAGCTCTTCCGTGTCGATGTCAGGCTCGAAGAAGCGATTGAACGCTACCAGCCCGCTCGCGCCCGCCACCACCAGCCCGCGTGCGAAGTTCACAGGCGATGTGTAGAACGGCGACAGCTTCACCGCCAGGGGCAGCGACACCGCCTTTTTGATCTCCGAGACCATTTCGATGGAACGCTCCTCGATAACGGAGCCGTTTTCGTTCCCGTCGAAGGCGACGTAGTAGAGGTTCATCTCGATTGCGTCCGCGCCGGCTTGCGCCACGCCTTTCGCGTATTTCAGCCAGCCGCCCGGCGTTGAGCCGTTCAGCGATGCGATGACCGGGATTCCCAAGGACTCCTTCACCCGCCGAACGTGCTCAAGGTATTCATCCGGGCCTATTACGAAATCCTCAGGGTCGGGTAGATAGGTCATGGCCTCACCGGATGAATCCGCATGCCCTTCTGTCGATGCGTGCGTCGCCAGCGCTTCCTGCACGATCTGCTCTTCGAAGATCGAACGCATCACAATGGCCGCTGCCCCGGCATCTTCCACGCGCTTGGCTGAGTCTAGCGAGTCCGCCAGCGGCGACGCTCCAGCTACGAACGGATGCGGCAACGCGAGACCGAGATACTGACACGACAAGTCCATCGTCCGATCCTCCATTTCGATCAAGAACCTTCGTAACTCTCAAGCCTTGTACTATGCCTGTTCATCTCGTTCCAGTATACCGCAAACGTTTTCCGCATTCCTACAACCAACTCATCGAAGTTGGCCCGTGGACGGTCATCGCGTCGGTTGCGGCTCTGTCTGCGCGGCGGGCCTTCCGTGGCGCTTAAGGCGGGAAATTCTTATTTGTAGTAAGACGGGCCTTTGAGGGTTGCGCGCGGCGGAAGTTCGGGGGCTGGGCGATTGTTGAACTTGTCGTAGGACTCCGTGTGCATGTTGGTCAGCTCAACCGGCACGCCGCGCATGAACATGTGCGATACGCGGCATATCGTCTGCGAGGGAGCGTGGGTTGTGACGATCAGGTCAGCCTGCTTGCCCGGTTCGATCGAACCCAGGCGGTCTGCCACGCCAAGAACGTCGGCTGCTCCGAGCGTCAGCGCGAAGACCGCTCGCTCGGGAGGTAGTCCGTGTGCGACAGCCATGCCCGCCTCGCTGCTCAGGTCGTATGCGTTCGAGGCGCTGCCGGTCGCGAAACACCACCGCACGCCAGCGCTGTCCAAAGCGGCTGCACAAGTGTAAATGGAATCCCACGCTTCGAATCGGCCTGACGGGTAACTCGTGACACGTTCGAGAATGACCGGGATGTCCTTTTCCGCCAACCGGTCCGCCAGTTTCCACGCCTGTGTGCCGCCGCGGATGATCGGTTTGAGATTGTGCTTTTCGGCGAATTCGATTGTGTTGAGGATGTGTTTGTATCCGCTGGCGGAAAAAATCACCGGGCTCTCGCCGCGTACAAACGGTCTCATTGCTTCAAGACGCAGATCGCGCGTCGGTGCAACAGTTGGATCGTCTCGGCCTGCGTCGACGGCGGCTGCGTACTGGCGCGCTCGCTCGAAGAACGTGTCGATTTCTCGCATTCGCTTTTCGTACTTTTCCGTTCGCGTCGTCTTGTCCTTCTTTGCCAGCTGGTCCGGCAACGATGGCACGGACATGTGCAGCCCGACGCTTTCCTCGATCAGCATCTCGTCGGCAGTCCAGCCGTCCAGGTTGATCAAGGCAGACTGTCCCGAAACCGTGCCGCCGGTCGGTCGGGCGAGTTGCGCAGTCACACCTGCCGCCCGGGCGATACGAATGTGTGCGCTGTGCGGGTGAATGGCTGACAGTGATTTCAGTTCCGGTGCGAACTCCGCAATGTCGAAATTGTCGCGCGAGGCGCGAAGGCTGCCGATTTCCGTCAAGCCCAACGTGCCCGATCCATCAATCAAACCGGGATAAACATGCAGGCCGCGCGCGTCGATCACGCCCGCACCGGGTGGTACGGATACACTCGCGCCCACCGCCTCAATCGTGCCGTTGCGTATTACGACCGTGCCGTTCGGGATCGCGTCACCGCTGATCGGATGGACCGTTGCACCGGTGATGGCGTACAGCCGCTGTGTTGACTGCGGAATTGTCATGTCGAACTTCGGATTCCATTCCAGCGGGCCGGTCTCGAAATTAGCTTGCGCGTGCTCATCCTGGAAATAGACTTCGCCTTCGATCAACGTCATGACGCTCTTGGCGTGGGCGTTGAGCGGATGGCCATTGAAGATGGCCAGGTCGCCATCTTTGCCTTTCTCAATACTCCCAAGGCGATGATCGATGCCCAACTGAATGGCTGGGTTAATGGTTATCATGCGCAGTGCCGCATTCTCATCCATGTTTCCCCACTTGATGCACTTGGCCGCTTCCGTGTTCAAGTATCGAATCGTGTTCGCAGAGTCCGAATTTACCGAACAGATGATATCCTTTGCAGTCATCATCGCGACGTTGTGCGGCAGCGCTCCGTAGGCTTCCAGTTTGTAGGCCCAGTCATTGGCGAATGAGGAAGCGGATGCACCGTGTCGCCGAATCTCCGGAGCGATTCGGTAACCTTCCAGCACGTGCTGCAACACCGCGATGCGAATGCCGAAGTCTTCAGCCATGTGCATCATTCGAATAATCTCATCGCTGCGATAGCAATGCGCATGAACCCAAATGTCGCCCGCGAGAACGCTGGACAGCGCTTCAAGCCTCATGTCGCGTCGCGGGATCAATGTTTCCCGCCCGGCTGTTGCGTTAGCCCGGTATGTTTCCCATGTCCGGTCGTATTCCTCGGCAGCGACAAGCGCATCGCGCAGCACAGCCTCGACGCCCATTCTGCCGTTCGGAAATCTCTTGCCGTGGGCGCTCGCTCTGTTGGATTGTTTGACGTTCTCACCCAATGCCCATTTTATCGTCCGCGGCGCGTCCTGGACGATCATTTCATCGACGGGCCGCTTGTATTTCAGTTTGAATACAACGTTCTGTCCGCCGATCGGATTGGCTGACCCGTGCATCGCGTGCGTTGTCGTGGCCCCGCCAGCCAATGCTCGAAACATCGACACGCTGTCGTTACGCACAACGTCCCCAACGCGCACTTCAGCCGTCACAGACAGAGTGCCTTCGTTAACCCCGTCAATAGCCATGTGCGAGTGACAATCCACGATGCCGGGCATGACGAACAAACCCGTCGCATCAATCACTGCGACACCATCTGGAGCAGAGACACTCCGACCGATGGCTTTGATCTTTCCGCCTTCGATCAAGACCGATGCGTTTCGCATCGTCTCGCCAACGATCGGAATAACCGTAGCGTTGCGAATCAGCACGTCGCCGCCGGTCTTCAGCTTTGGAACGCGGTCAGCGTCGATTTCGCATCGCCAGGTCGGGCCTCGGTCGTCCTGATCTGTCGATTCCGACGCATCGTTATCTTCCGAGCCTGCCTCTGCCTCCGGCGATTTCGCATCGCGGTTGTATTCATGTTTCTCGCCGTCAATCAGCACATAGCGCAGTTTGCTCTCTTTGTCTTGCATAGGCCCGTTGAAAATCGCCAGATTCGCGACCAGCCCAGCTCTGATATGCCCGATCTGATTTTGCGATCCGAACAGTTCTGCCGGAGCACTGGTCAGCGCCGCAACAGCAGCCGACACAGGCAATCCGCGATCCACGACAAGCCGAAGATTCTTCAGAAACTCTTTCGGAGATGCGACATCATGCGTGGCGAACGAAAACGCAACGCCCGCTTCATGCAACCGAATAGAATTCGCCACCTGCTCTTCCCAAAGGCGACGACGCTCCTTGCGCAACTTGAGCGGCTCGAAGACGGCGTTTTCATCATCCTCTTTTTCCGCTTCCTCTGATTCTTCATCCGCGGGCGGTTCGTCACTATTCGGATCATCGGTTTTCGCTTTCTTCTTCCCGCCGGCTGCCTTTGTCTTCTTGCCGTATTCGGGTTCCTCGTCGAAGTTGAGACTGACGATGACCGGCGTGTGCGTACGCTTGAGTACGTCGATGGCTTTGTACGCCTCCTTGCCCCCGCTGATCGTGATGTGCAGGTCGAATTCCTGTGCGAGCTTTATCGCCCGGCGAATTTCGTGATCATCGTTGGCCTCGAAAATGATTGGCCTCGACTTTTCGAGCACCGGTTGCAGAGCAACCAGCGCGGGGTCGACCGGCGGACGCGACCCGTCGTGCGGATTCCGCTCGAAGTGTCGCTGCTGCTCAATTGACCAGCGTGCGTCCAGAAGCGTCTGCCGGAAAACCGCGAACACGCCAAGCACCGATCTGGGATAATTGCCCGGTTCCCAAGTCTTGAACGATGAGTGTTGTGCTACATCGCCCGCCAGGACTTTCCGTCGCAGCGGTGCATCGGAAAGATTGATGAGCGCACTCGTGCCGCCGAACACGCCCCCGCGCGGCGATATCAAACCCGTCGTAAAGCCGAACGCCCGATACCCGTCCAACGCCGTGTCGTCAGCATTGAAATGATCCGCTGCACGAAACTGCGGCTGCACCCCGCGTCGATTAGCCGCCCGAGTCCGGGGTAGCGATCGTTGGCGCACATCCGGATTCTCGTCCTCCGTGCGCTGTCGCGCCTCCTCCGTCCGTTTAGTCTCCGCAATGCCCAGGTACGAGTGAGCCGACACGAATCCCGGGTAGGCGAACATCCCGCTCGCATCGATGACTTCAGCCTGCGGTGGGGGCGTGACATCCGTGCCCACTTCGACGATTCGGCCGTCGCGCACAACGACCGTCGCGTTTTCCAGCGTCGTGCCGTCGGCCTGAATCACTGTGACGGATTGAATCGCGATCGGAAACGAGTTGCGTGAATCGGCCCGCGTCGCTTCGGCGAGCGAGAAACTCAAAACGCATGCCAGGACGCAGATCGCCATCCACGCCGGTAAGCGCAAGTCAGACATATGAAAATCCTCACGATCAGGTAAAATACTACGCGAATCGCACGCCGCGTTCGCCCCATCCGTCTCGCGGAGCGTCGCACACTCCATCAAGGGGCATATTCACCGCAATTAGTTGATTGCACGGAGACGCCGCGACGATACCGCGTTACTCTAGGGCGATGCTCCGACAGTGTCGAACAATTGATGTAAACGTTTGTCGCCCGAGAACCAGCAGAACGAGTAGCAAAACGTGCCAATTCTTGTACGCAACATCAGGCTGAGTCTCAACGAGCCGGAATCGGCGCTTGTCGAACGACTAGCTAGGCAACTGAAAATCCCGCGTTCCGCCGTGCGTTCCTATGCACCGGTGCGCCGATCGCTGGACGCCCGCGACCACAGCGACCTGCACTTTGTTTACCACGTCGAGGTGGCACTCGACGATCAAACGATCGAACAGCGCGTCGTCAACCGATTTCCAAACCGCGTCGCACTTCTGCACTACACAAAACCGCCCGAACCAATACTCGGAAACGAGCCGCTCCCCGCACAGCCGGTGATCGTCGGCTTCGGGCCGGCGGGCATGTTCGCAGCCCTGCGGTTCATTCAGTTCGGATTCAAACCCATCGTGCTCGAAAGAGGCCGCGATGTTCGCCGCCGCCATCGCGACATTCTCCAAAAATTCTATCGCGAGCGCGAGTTCAACGCTGAGTCCAATCTGCTTTTTGGAGAGGGCGGTGCCGGCACCTACAGCGACGGGAAACTCTACACGCGTATCAGCGACCCCTTCGTTCCGCTCGTCCTGCGCTGGCTTTACGACCACGGCGCGGACCCGGACATCCTCGTCAACGCGCGACCACATATTGGCAGCGATCGCCTGCCGACCATTTGCAGCCGCATCCGCGCTGGCATCAACAACGCCGGCGGCCAGGTTCGCTTTGACGCTCAGTTGCAGCAGATCGAAATCAAAGATGGGTCCGTGCGTGAAATCGTCGTCTCCGGTGAACGCACGCGCTGCGGGCCGCTCGTCATTGCGATCGGGCATTCCGCACGCGATACAATGAGCATGCTCTACGGCAACGGCCTCACGCTTGAGCCTCGCCCGTTTCAACTCGGCGTGCGTATCGAACACCCACAGTCGCTGGTCGATCGATGGCAATACGGGCGACATTGCGATTCCGGTCGGTTGCCCCCAGCCGAATACCATGTCGTCGCCAAAGGTGCCGCCGGCCACAAGTCCGACTGTTACAGTTTCTGCATGTGCCCCGGTGGTGTCATTCTGCCGACCCACGAAAGTGCCGGGCTGATCGCGACGAATGGAGCAAGCAATTCCCGTCGAGGCAGCCCATTCGCCAACAGTGGTCTGGTGATTTCCATTCCGCCGTTCGACAATGACAAGCCATTGGCCGGCCTGGAGTTTCAGAAAAAGTGGGAGCGCAAAGCCTACCTCGCCACAGGCGGTACGTATGACGTGCCGGTGCAGCGCGCGTCCGACTATCTCGCAGGCCGGGTCTCGGATGGCGAGATCGAAACCAGCTACCCGCTCGGCGGGCGGTGGACCGATATTCGGCAGGTCGTTCCGCAATCGGTGGCCGACGCAGTTGCCAAAGCGCTCGCCATTCTCGATAAACGCATGCCCGGCTTCGCCGGCGACGATGCTCTGGTCACCGCCCCTGAAACGCGGGCCAGTTCGCCCGTCCGCCTGACACGCGACAAGGAACTGCGCACCGCAGCAGGCCTCGACAACCTCTACCCGGTTGGCGAAGGCGCGGGCTACGCTGGCGGCATCGTCAGCGCCGCCATCGACGGCATCAAATCCGCCGACGCCATCATTCGCCGCTACCGACCGGATTAGAGCGAATCAAAAACTGGTGCATTGTCACAACTCAATTGACGGGTTGGGTGCCCCACGGCTTTAGCCGTGGGGTAGTCGAATCCGGGGGTCTTTCGACTTCCCCACCCGTCGCTTCACGCGTGAAAGAGCGCCAGAGTGCGGTCATTTTTATGGCGTGGTTTGGTCAGCCCCGAAAGGGTCAGTGAGCGTCACCGTGGCTTGCCGTTTAGCGGACGCTACGATGTCAGGGGGTGTTCCCTGTGGAAGCATCGCCCGTCAAACGGCAAGCCACTGCCGATTCACAAACAGCAATGGGGCTGGAGGCTTTTCCTGGAGATTCCATCTGCCGTACCACCCCGATGCATTTGAAGTCTCAAGAGAAAAACCCTCCGATGCCACCATGTATGGCCACACCCTGCCACCCAGCGCGATTCGCTGCGTGTTGACTGAGTAACTCTTCAGCCACGTGCAATCCCGAACAACGACAAACTCAGTTGGGCCTTACGGGCGCGATGATTGCCCTCTTCCTCCCCTCCTTTAGAAGGAGGGGCCGGGGGAGGTTCTTCTTGCGAACCGAAGCGTCACTCCGATCCAGACCCCCCTGTATCCCCCCTTTGCAAGGGGGGAAAAGATCGTATTCTGTCGCAAGGCG
>JAJDDQ010000074.1 GCA_029260215.1 Phycisphaerae bacterium | reverse complement strand
CTACTGGAAAGCCGGATGACAAGGAAACTGTCACGTCCGGTTTGGGGGGGAGGTGTTGGAAAAGCATTCTTGAAGAAACTTGTGCCTCAGCTGAGTACAAGTCGAGAACGGGCTCGCTGGCTCCTTACCCTACGGCTTGCGCAGATCGAGGGAGGCTTGTAGGAGTAATCCGCCCACCAGGCGAGTAATACCTGCATTCTATCCCATAGCACATTTCTGAATGAGGGCGACCGGGACAGACCCGCCGCATGGCGGGCCGTTATGGTCAAAGGTGGTGCGTTCATTTCGGTGAACAAATCCCCCTGCGGGGTTCGATCCAAAGTCCGCCTTGTGCGGACCAATCGGGTGAAAAGCTCGTTACGGTCGTTCAACGTGTGCTCGCGTCGGGAGCTCCCGCCTGGTGACAGGCGGGATCGGGCCAATGACACGGCTCGGCGATGGATTCAAATGATCCACGGTGAAAAGCTCAACGATGAAAGGGGTATGGAGCCCTTGCGAGTAAGTGCAATCGGAGACGGTGCCACACCGCGCTAGAAAGTTTCGAGCCGGGACAGTAACCCGAGCTTCTGTTTTCGTAGGGCGAAATCGTCCGTGTTTCACGGACGGAAAGTATGCTCGGGCGGGAGCCCGAGACATACCGGCCGAGGCAAGCGACGTGACCGATTGCGCGAAGACCATGACTAACCGGGGAAGGACTTTCGCTGCCGGGGTGGTGCCCGGTGCCTGCTGTTTGTCAGGCAGGTGATTCAAACGCGGAAGTCTGGGAGTGTGTCTTGAGTAGAAAGCCGGCGGGAGCCGGGCGATGTCCGCTGCAGGGCAGTGGCGGTTCGTTCGTGTGTCAACGGGTGGTGCCGGGCACAGATGCGACGACGAAAGAGACGACGGGTTTAACCCATCTCAATGACGTAATCGGAGGTCGAGGGGCCAACGTGCCCCTCGGCTACCGGTTTCCTTGGAAAGGATGATACGGCGGCCAAAAGAGGAGCCATCGGGAGGTGGCGCGTCTTTTGGCAGTGGAATGACGGCGGACAGTCGGCGTGCGCGCCGATTCCGCCGGAGGATTTGCGAGCGCTACCGCTATGAATTGGGCTACTGCAATACAAGAAAACAGTAGCTGTAGTAGCGCTCGCGTTGAGGATTGGAGACGGTGCAATGAAGGATACATGAAAGGATGAACGATGGGATGGTGGAAAACGAAAGACGGACACGTGATAGGCGACCCAGCGGCTGACTATGTTGAGTCGTTCGGCCAGGCGGCATCACGTTGGATTGGGCCGGTCGATCTCCCGGAGGAGATTCGGCGACGGCTCGACGAGTTGTACGTCGAAGGCATCGGCCGACAGCCAACAGAAAACGAGATCGAGGCATTGCTCGGATTCTGCGGCTGAGTCGAATGCTAGAGGTTGGTCGTGCACCAACAAGGTTGAAAGGCTTCCGGGAGTTGTGCCTCAAACAGCTCCCACCCTTTGTAGTACATGGAGGAGGATAGAGATGGAGTATCGAATCGTTACCACATCTGTCGCGGGATTCGTTCAGCAGCTTGCCGTTTCGTATATTAGTAACGGTTACTGGTTCTACGTCATGGGTACGATTCCGGAGCGCAAAGATCCGACTCGGGTCGATGCAAAGCTGATCGCCAAGTACGACATCGCGATTTCGAAGTGGACCCGGGCTCGCCGAAAACGCCATGGGCTGGCAAACATGCAGTACCTTCGTTACGAGCGAACATTCATTCTGATTGCCACCAAGGGCCGGCACAGATTCTTCGAGGACGAGGCAAGCAAGATCCGCGACGTGAGGCGCCGGGCAATTCGCTTCGCCGGGTATCGCATCGGGTATCGGTTGGGAAGTGATCGAAAGCGGCATGCGTCGGTGCGCATCGCTCCGGTTGAATACAGCCTCTTGAAGAGTTACTGTCTTGACCTCGCGCTCGGCCGATCGGCCGAGGGCCTCCGAATCGAGTTCGAGCGGATTCGGTTCGAGCCATACGCGCCTGTGCGGCGGCAACTGCTGAATATCCTAGGGGCCGTAAATCGGGCTCGGCAAGAGGCCGGCTACGAGCCAGTGCCATATTCGTACTTGCGGTTGCACCGCAAGCCGCTAGCCCCATTCGTCCAGGACAGAGTGGGCATTAATGAGGGCTTTTCGAACATGAATTCGACGCGATGCGTTACCAACTGTCGGCAGAAATGAGCGCGTACAATCACCGACTCAGTTACACTGTCCGAATCCTCGAAAAAGGCTGTGTCAGATGCCATGTGAAGCAACTCTCTACGGAACGGCATAAGTCTCGCTGAGGGTTCCAATCGTGAGGACCACAGGCTCTGCCTCGTGTTCCTCATCCACTGTGAGGGCCACGTCGAGAATGCGAAGCCGGTCCCCGGCGCGGAACTGCTCTTCAACACTGGTCCTCACAAGGGCAAGTTTTCCAGCCGGCACGTCACGGGATAACTCGACCGTTGCGTCCCAACTTGATGAACCATGTGGCGCAGTGATGGTAACTTCAAAGTCCGTGAATCGGCGATTACGATCCTGCCCTGCCATTCGACGCTGCGTCTCGCTCGTCCAATATGTGTCGCAGAGATGCCGTACTTCGCAGTACCGGCAGCGGTGACGGTCTGGTCGCGCCTCTGGCGGACGCTGTGACACGTCCTGCTGAGCGGCGTCTCGGCGCGCAACAATTTGACGTTCGAGATCATGTATCGCCGTTTCGGACGGGACATCGACTTCCACATCATCGCTACCGTACCTAAGGACCAATCGATCTGCGAGCCTTCGGTTCGGGTTCAACTCAATGTCGCGACTCCACAACAGAGCATAGACCTGAAGCTGAAAGCAATGCTTTTCGTCCCGCGCTCCAGTCTTGAAGTCGATAATCTCGCAGGCGTCCGGTGAAAGCACGAAGAGATCGGCCTTTCCCTTCCAACCCAACTGCGTCGCCCGGAACTCAATCTCAGGAAACACGCCGGCTGTCAATGGATGGCGCGGAATTGGCCGGTGCCCCCGCGTTTCGCTGCGAGTGGTTTGCGGCAGTTGCACGCGACAAAGCATCATCTGGGCCCGCGCACGAAGATCTGAAATCTGTGCGCGGAGCGATCGGGAAGCGTAGTCAACTAGGTTTGTCGCTCTCGGGCTTCTCGCCAGACGGCCGAGCACCCGGTCGATGCAATCACTTACGACTCTGGAGTAGCCCCCAAGATTCTTCATAACCTCGATCGCCGCAGCATCTCTGACCGACGGGCATCCAGCCCGAACGAACTCCATCGTTATTTTTTCTAGGACAGCATGCACGACCGTACCCGCAAGCGTAGCTAGCTGCACACGAGGCGGATACCCGCGCCCATCCCACAAGTCGGCATACTCGGCTGCACGCAAGGCCCAGCGACGAGGACATGCCTCAATCTCGGCTAGTGTTGTCACTGTCATCTCGGCTGGCGCAGCCGGCCATACTTTCGGTGGGTTGGCGGTTCGAAATGATGAGCACTCGTGCGAAGCCATCAATTGACCTCCTGCGGGCCTAGCCCAGCCTCCCAAGCAGGGTCGCGGTGGCGCTCGGAAGGTTTCGTCGCACGACCAGTTCATCGACGAGGATGACGGGGAGCGCCGCGGAGAATTCCTTAAGGTCGCGAAGTCCCTCGTCGGACGGATCATCCGGCGTCAGCGGTCCATGTAGGCCGATGACGAACTGCGCGCCACGCGGGTTGGTGGCCAGGATCGGAGCCACGACTCCGCTTAACCCGGGAACTGATACCGAAACGTTGCGCTCCAGACTGAGGCCATCAACACCATGACGCTCCAGATCGAGGAAGAGGAGATCGGTGGAACGCTCAAGGCGTCCAGCATCGAGCGTTGGCGTTTGGCCTGTCAAAGAGAACCGAAGAAGACTCGCGCCAATGTGTCGATCGAGTAGGTCGTGCTCGAACTTGTTCTTGTAGCTGCGCAGGCAGCGGTAACACGAGCGATCACAGTTCTCGGGGCACTCCTCCAGAATCCGCAGCGCTTCCTCGAATACTACCAGCCCGATCCGACCGACCCGTTGTGCGAAGCCGGCGCCGCCCGGCAGCGTATCGTACAGGTAGATCTCCGCCTCACGGCCATCGCGCCCCGCGGGCGTGAGCGCCGGTCGGTACTCGGCCTGAAGTTCGTTCGCTTCCAGTTCTAGCCTCGCACACGCGGCCTTTGTGAGCGCTTCGCTGATGGTGCGTAGCGCGACGTCAGTTGCGAGAAGGCTAGGAACTAGCGTGACGGGTGGTTTCACGCTGACGGACACTAAGAGCACATCGCTGATGAAGTCGGTTCCGAGAACGAGCCCCTTCGTCGCGCCGCCGCCCGGGCAATTGCTGTCCCGCAGATCGGGAAACGGCTTACGGTGTGCTGTCCCTACGACACCCCTCGGCAGCGCCGTTGGCTCAATGAGGCCGCATTTCGTGCAATATGTATAGCCTTCCTCGCGAGGACCGCGGTTTGTGACGAGGAGATGTTGCCTGGTATAGTACACGCGGAGGTGCTCGTTGAGTCTCGTCCACTTCGCCTCGTCTGAGGGTGTATGCATCGTCAGTTTGGCCCGCGTCGCATAGCTTCGCACTGGCATGTCGTCTGGCGAGGTCCCCTCCTCCTTGCTAACGGGGTGTGCAAACCCAGGTGGGCGCAGCCAATGCGTCGCAGGGCCGAAAGTTCCCACACCACCACAGGCCTCGCAGTCCTTGGTTTCCCCCCTGACACCCTCATCGAGCGTGGTCGTTCGTGCGTAGTGACAGTACCTGCATTCGTAATAGAGCCGTCGAGATTGCCAAGCTCGATAGCGATCATTCCGCATTGGCGAGTAGACGGCTCCGGACGTCCAGAGCTTGCCGCCGATCCAAACCTCCTTGCCTGGAGCATATTGTGAGAGCGCGACAGGAAGTCCTTGGGACGGTGTGAATCGAAACGCCGGACGAAATCGAGTTGATTGGTCAGGATCGAACACGTGGAAAGCTGCGACGTCGGTCGGGAAAGCGTACCGCGGTAGCACGCCCTTGTAGAGTAGTCGATCCAAGAGATTCTCAGAGGCTGGATCCCTCCCTGGTCGCTCCTCGCCCTCCTCGTCTGGCGCCTCGAGGCTTGTAGCCGCACTTGCCTCCGCTTCCGCCGTCTCGTCGCCTTTTCCGCCCGCACTAGGTGAAGTGCCGGGGTCATAGTCGATAGCCTCGTCGATTGGCCTTAACGTGCGCTCTATGAGTGCATCGAGAAGCTTCTTGCGCTCTGCGCTGGGGATTTCGGCAGGGAGCCACGCTGTCACGTCAGCCTTGAGCGCCGGTTCGTTGGACCGCAGCCATTGCTCCAGGTCGGGCCGGTTCAGCACCATACTCGGGTTCTTGAAGTCGGACACGGTACCGAGGACAGCGAAGAGATGGGGCTGATCTTCCGGCGTGATCTCTGGGAGCTTCGCTTGGTGGTACCGCTGAAGCAGGTAGGCCGTGACGTGACGTCGGGCTATCTCGGGGTTATCGAGCGTAAGCGTCGGATCATCAACCGCGCCACGGATCATCTCGTCAGGATGCGTGAAGTAGTGTTCGTCGTGGCTGTCAGCACTACCAAACGCCGTAACGGTCGCTACAGAGTTTCCACGCCGGCCAGCACGACCAGCGCGCTGCTGGTAATTCGCGCGAGCCGGCGGCATGTTGCGGAGCGAGACGCCCGAAAGGGTGCCGATGTCGATGCCGACTTCCATCGTGGTCGTGCAGGACAGAACGTCGATCGCTGGCCGATCGCGTCCGGTCTCGTCTGGCCCAAGATCCACATCTTGGAAGAGTAGCTCGTGCTCCTCCGCCTTTGAGAAGACCTCGCTCGCCTGGGCCGTGTTAAGCTGCGCAGTATGCTCCGCCGCGATGAGTGCCATCGGGACCGTCGGGGGCGTCCGTAGCGCCTCTACGGTGCTTGCACGGTAGTAACCCTTCCGAGCAACGAAGACTGGGTCCACATCTGGGTCGATCGGCGCCACCGTATCCTGGCCGCAATTGACGCACGTCGTTCTTCCGGGGAACGGCCGCTGCGCGGTCCGGCAGGATTGGCAATAGGCCCACGATCCAGCAATCGCGAGCGATAGTTCGCCGCCCTTCAGCCTAAACTTGCCCGGTGCGATCTGCTGCGCAAAAAGAGCCAAGAGCTGCGGCACCCACTCTTTCTCGAAGAGCGACCGCGCGGGCTTGTCGCGCAGGAGTCGATGCATGCTCTTGAACTTCCCCGAGTGCGGCTGGATGTCTCGAAGCCACCACGCAGGCGGCATGCGGCTCAACCAGAGCCCCGGGCGACTCCAGCAGCGGAGCCACGCGCGAGCAAGGCCGAGTTTCTCGTCCAGCGACTGCGCGTAACCAGGGACATCCGGCAGTGCTTGGATTTTGGGGGAATGTTCAAATCGCTCGACAAGGGAGGCGAGCGCGAGCGACTCCAAGCCGTAGTACCGGTCCGCTAGCGACTTCGTGATCGCCCGAAGCAATGATTCCGGAGGTGCTGACGCTCTCAGCCGCACTAGAAGTTGAAGTAGATCCGTGTCTCTGGTGAGCACGCCACTCCTAACCGCCTCCTCTACGATTTGCTCGTCTTGGAAGCTCTCGCCAACCTTTAGCTCGGGGCGAAGCCGGACTCCCATATCCTTCGCGGCAATCAATACGCCAAGGTAGAGGTCCTCAAGCGACACTAGGTTCGCGACGATCGGCACGCGCGAAAGTCGCGCATATCCGGTAACAATGAGCGGCCTCAATGCGTCCTGCGTCGAATACGTCTGGAGGTTGGGCGCGAGCCGCGCAGCCGTCTGTCGAGAATCCGAGAAGATGAGGACCTTCCGTCCTCGCAGCGGAGCCAATGTCGTCGCCTGGACGGGGCTTGGGGGCTGCACCTGGATTTGCTTTGCGATTAGCGCCTGGAACGGCTGGTCACCTTTCGTCTGATGATCCTGAACAGAGGAGCGGCCGAACGCGGCGCTCTCGCCACAGACAGCGCACGGCCTGAATTCACCGGGTGCCGCGGTTCGCGGTTCGTCATCAGCGTCAGGCGCGGCAGAACGTCCGCCGCGCAAATAGACTTGACGATTCCGGGGTCCAAGCACGTGGGGGTTCAAGCGTCCGGTCACCAAGTCATACTCTGCCGGCTCCGCGGCGTCACGGAAGTTGGGCTTCTCAAGCAGCAGGTCAATTGGCGAGAGTTCGTCGAACAGACCCGAGAGTGTGCGGAAGGCGCCACCTGCCTCCGGCCACAGGAAGCTTGGATCGTCCACGTAGTTGGTGTAGGCGCGGGCATACGCTGTACCGCATTTGCGGCAGGTAAAGAGCTCTAGCACCCGAGATCCGCAATCACAAGTGTCTCGCGGCTGGCTAAACAGCTTCCCGGATGGCCCTCCACGTTCCGCTTCAGGAAGACGTACGCACTGGGGGTCCATGCAAATCCAAAGCCCGGCGAGGCCTCTGTGGAACGAGTGTACCCTGCACGGCAGCAGGCCCGGCTCGGTGGGATCTCGCCGCGCAACGCTGCCAAGAGCGATGAGTTTTGTGACAGCCCGCGCAGCAACATCCTGCTGGGCGCCATCAAACAACGCCTCGCCGAGCGTATCGACTGGCAGGGCCTCAACCATCGTCATGTTGATGAGGTGTGCCATCGGCGCAAAGGAGACGAGGGCGTCATAGAGCGCTCGTTGCAACTGCCACGGGGGCTTGATACTCCGATACTGCAGGAACGATTCGACTGCCGTGAGCCGGGCTCCTTCTGTGTCCGATTCGTAAAACGCCCGCAGATCGATCGCGTCTAGCGCTTCCGCGTCCTGAGTTTTCCCGGCCGAGGCACCAGAGCGTAGAAGAAGATCGCCCTGAACCTTGCTAAAGTCGGCCGGATCCTTGCCCGTGAGTTGTGCGCCGAACTTAATTGCGTAGTCCGCATCCTTGAAGCTCGCGCTCGTGCAGATCACCTGGAGCCGGTCTGCTGGGATCCCAAGTCGCATTCGGAGACGACGAATAAGGAGCGCCACCTCCGCACCGGCGGCTCCTCGATAGAGATGCGCCTCGTCGATGACGAGCAGGAATCGTTCGTTGGGACTCGTCCGCAGCCAGTCCCTCGTACGGTCGAAGATCGGCCGCTCAAGTGGGCGCATCAGCATATACTCGAGCATGGAGTAGTTTGTAACTAGAATGTCGGGAGGCGCGTCTTGAACCTCGTGGCGTGTAAAAAGTTCGGCGTCACTCGCGAGTGTGACACATCTCTTGAAGCCACCGCTCTTAGTGTCCCTCCAACGCGTTCCCTTCTTTCCGTACCAGCCAACAAGGTCGGGCTTCGCTGGCCACTTCCCTCGATGTTTCAACTCGCGCACGAGCGCAGCCGCTGCCGACTGTTGCGGGGATGAGGGTCCGGCAGCGAGTTCCAAGTTCTGGACGTAGTATTTACCAATCGGGGCCAATCGATCTTGGTCCTTCGCCGCGTTGCGTACGCCCGGATACAGGGTACGGCTCGTGTACCGCGCGAATCGAGCGGGTCTCCCAGACCAGCCCGTGAACTTCGAAACGACTCTCGGATCACCAAACATGAGTCGGAGTCGCCCGAGTTGATCGTTCACGAGGGCATTCATTGGGTATAGCAGGATTGCACGTACCGCAGGCGTTGCGCCGAACGTCTCGCCGGTGCTCTCGGCCTCGCGCGCGAGCTTGCCGAGAATGGGGAGCAAGAAGCACTCCGTCTTCCCAGACCCGGTACCGGTTATGACGATCAGGCTTCTCCCGTCCACGAGCGCCAGCTTCGTAGAGATGGCTTGATGTTGGTAAGGCGGATCGTGGATGAGGAGATCGAGGTCGCCTTGCGGCTTTGAGGCTGCTGAAAAGATGTCAAGCACAGGTGCGTCGAGTCCGAGATCTCCGAAGGCCACGCTGGTCTTGTAGCGGGGAGTGCTCTCCAAGTATGGGCGCTGGGAAATCACGCCAGGTTCATTGAGCAGTTGCCGACGTTGCGCAACAAGTGTCGGGTGGCTCACGTGATACGTGGCCTCGATGTAGTCTCGCAGCGCGCGATGTAGTTGAAGGTTGGTCTCTCCGATCGTCAGAGACATTTTTGCGTCCTCTTCATTATCTATCTGAAGTCTCAGTTAGTTCGTTGAGCCACAACGCGTTATGGGCGAACAGCAACTCCTCATCGAGTTCAGCCGCCGGCAACCGATAGGCGAATAGACATCCCGATCTGGGAATGGCCTCGCCAACCGCATCCCAGCGCCGCTTCGCCCACATTGGCACTGGCGAGAATAACTCAAGCACGGCCGAACTTCCGGGCCCCGGACGGACTCTGAATCGCTGTGGCTCCCCTCGCTGCGCATCGATCGCCAGTTGGAGGCGCCACGCCTCATCGCAGCCACGCCAACGGCTGCCAGAATTTGGGAAGTCTATTAGTCGCTCGGGATGTCCGTTGCTGAGTTGCACGTAGCACCATAAGTGTGCGCCGTAGGCTTGGCTCCTGCGCGCGACGAAGCGTCCTGACTGTGATCGCGGTTCCACCCACCGTCCGCGGTAGTAGCGAACAGGTCGCTCTGGATCCAGCAACGCAAGACCAGGGATGTCGCGTGACGGTTGCGCCGCATCGAGCAACTGGTCAAGGGACAAGACGTGCTGAGCTGGTGGCTCAGCTTTGGGTGCCTTGAGCCACCGATCGTAAGGGAGTTCGATGAGTTCGAGTTGGGTGAGTTCCGCACGCAGATCCTCGCCCGGAACCGGGCTCAGGCGTCGTACGTGAGCTATGTACTCGACGCGAGCCTCCAGGTCATCGGGAAGTGCCGAGAGTTGATCTGATGCTATGCCAATCAAGATCGTGGCGCCGCTCTGTCGCGACACGAAACTAGCGGGTGCCGCGTACAGAAACGTCGTTGAGATGTTGGTCGGATCATCATTGAGTTCGCGGTTCTCATGAATGTCCCCGTGGGCGATCATCGCCTCGAGCGTATCTGCGGCCAAACCCTTGACCACATCGAGGTCGTCCACCATCCCCCGCAGCGGACGCACTACGCCGCGCACCAACGTTGCGGCTGCGCACGGGCAGAGGAAACTCGCCGCCCTGCGTAGAGCGCCAGCGATAGCCTCGACCGATGTGAGGTCGAGCGCAGCAGAGTCCAGCCCAAGTTCCGCGACTCCGTTGGCGTGGACTTCCATGGTGGTCAAGCGTCTCATGTACACTCCCATCCTGCATAGATCTCGCGGGATGCCGCGCGCGACTCAAGATGAAGGTCCGTCGCGACGACCAGGAACCTAGCTGCCCGCGCTAGCGTTGGCAATTCTTCCAGAAGGCGCCTAATTCCAACGCGGAATCCTCGACCAGCCCACACTTCGACTCCGCCGGGATCACTCGCAAGTCTCAAGGCTAGTTCTGAGAGCCACTCGGGATCTTCCTCGCAAACTGCCCCTCTCCCAATCGCGAGATGCTTCGCCGCGAGTTCCGCGATTGCACAGATTCGCTCTTCGCGAGTCGCTCCCGCGAGCGCAACGTACTGGCCTCTCAGCGCCGCACCGATTTCGGCGTCCTCGCGCCGTCTCGACACCGCTTGTTCTAGAACGGCGATCCCAGCTGTCCCGTTGCATGCGGCAGCCTCCGCCTTCGTCCAGTTCTCGCCGGCAACTAGCAGGAAAACGTGACGCGTAAGTGCGAGCAAGACATCTCGCTGGCGTATCGCTGAGAGAAGATCACCCAGTACCCTCGCCTGGGCCCAAAGTCGAGAGATTGCGAGAGCGCGGATAACGGAGTCTACCGAACGAATCTGCTCGTCGGTGCGCGGGTTGCAACACAGGTTGCCCAACTCAGGTTCTGGCGGTGGAATGATGACAGCCGCCGTGAGTTCCCCTTTGCGGGCAACGAAGAGTCCGCCGGTATTGGGGACGATGTAGGCAGGGGCGTACTCAAGCGGCTCCTCTACGCAGGGCGTTTCAAAGCTCAGTCGCGCAACCGTAGGCGAGTTGGTGTCTCCGCTGTCGTCGAGGAGACGGGCAATCTGGTCTTGTCCAGATCGTCGGACCGCCCACCGAAGGGGCGAGAACTCACGTTCGCACTGGATGGAAAACGCGCCCAGTTCCTCAGCAGTGAATTCGATCTCGCATGCCCGAGCGGTGTCGTAGGCACGTCGTGCCCGCGGCGTCTTCCGGAAATGCGTCTCGAAGTGGCTTCTCCAGTCTGCGGGCGTGACTGGGAGTCTCATCGGCTCCAGTCGCTTGGTCACACGAGGTACGCCCGTATCCGCATCGAGCAACGAAATCTTGCACACTACACGTCGCCCCACAGGGCCGCGAAGCGCGACCTCCACACGACCCTCCCATAGCTGCTCGAGTGTTGGCGCGGAGGGATCCAACTGCACGAGCAGGGGGCCGTGGGGACTAACACCCGGCAACCACGGTCGGGCCTCACGGATGCGCATCACTATGTCGAGATCGCCGAGAGGCTCTACCTCTCCCGCCAAGCTGCTTCGAGTGGAGATTCGGACGGTATGAAGGCCGACCGGCAATTGTGGCAGTTCCACGAAGATGGGCTCACCAGGCACGACCGAGGTAAGCTCTAATGAGCGCTCCGAGATGTTCCCCATCGAGACGAGGAGAGAAGCGACGGAGTGGTCTGTACGAATTGCGAGACACGGACGCTCGGATGCGAGCCATTCACCGTGTCCTTCTCCATCCCAGACAACCGCGGCCAATCCTGCGGGCCATACCTCGATGGTCTTCGCTAACCCAAGTTCGAGGCACTCAAGAGTTTCCTCCCAGTCTGCGGTGAGCGCTGAGGGAAGATCGAGGATCGTACCATGCACTCCATCGCACCGCAGGTCGATTGGGCGGGTCCGGTCGTTCGCGTCAATGGGCCGGTTAGTGCCAACCATGATATACCGCTCGCCCGGTCGAACCCGTAGGCTTCGACACTCATAGGCAAGGCCATCGGAGGCAATCCTGAAGAGCCATGTGGGTCCAGGGCGGAGGAGGCACTCTGCGCGCAGAAGGTACTCAAGCTGCGGTTCCGTTTGCTCAAACCGGAGCAACACCTCGTCGGCAAGAGGCCACCGGACGAGCGTGACGCGCTGCGCCCCGTGCAGGCACCGTCCTCGCGCTAGGGGCCTGCCCGACGTACCGGCTACAACACAACGAGATCCCTTGAGGATGTCGCGAGTCCGTGGGAATCTGAACAGGAGTTGGGAGAGGTCCGGGATCTCGAGCGACACTTCCCAGGAAGCCCTTTGCGGGTCTGTTGGTCGCAGCACGAGTCGCGGCTCGATTCCCAGTGCGGCGACCTCGGCCCGCGCCTCTTCGGGTCGACGGATGAGACCGGATTTGGCGCCACGGCCCAGCGAAAGGCCACGAACGTTCGCACGCTCCCTTGCAAACCGGCGAGCTCCGCGAAGCCATTCGCGCGCACGGCGCTCGCGGTCCAAGTCCGCGCCGATCCTCTGGAGTGCCGCCGGATGAATCAAGCTGCCCGTGCCGTACCTACCCTCAAGAAGAAGGGCGGCTGCGATCTGCCCTACGAGTTGTGTGTCCTGCGCAAGGTTCTGAAACCGCGATGTGGCGTTCCAGCTTCGGGCGGCGATAAACTCGCCTAGCGTTGGTGGTGTCTCAAGGAGCTCTGCAGAAAACGAGTGTCGCAGTTCGTACAGGATGCGCGCAAGTTGACGCTGTAGATCCCTCGGGAGGATAGCGTGGGTTATCGGCCAGCAGATGATCGAAAAGTGTTTGGCCCAAGCACCGGATGGCGTTGCGCCGCCGTAGCCCTTTTGGAATGACTGGTAGCACTCGCGGATCCAGTAGCGATCGCCGCGGTCCGTCCAACCGGGCGTTTTCTTCTCGAAAGTCTGCCAGTATTCGTCACCCGAGTAGCCGTAGCCAATTTCCGCGGCGTAGACGATCCAGGGGAGCGGGTGTTTTCGTAACGGTGCCCAACGCGCAACATGGGCGCGGACACAAGTTGCGAGCGCCTGCACCTCCTGCAGGTCAAGGCCGTGCTCAAGCGCAAAAACCGGCTGGTCGGGCCTTTCGACGCGGCGACAGCTCAGGATCTCCGTGAAGTGCCTCGCAAGGCGTGCCTGCCAGTTGTCAAGATGCACATCCATTACCACGCAGACCCAGGGCCGCCGTTCGCAAAGCAATCCATGATCCGACGACGGGCGAATCTCCTGTATCGCTTATCACGTTCAGCCCGTGGTACCATCCAACGCTGTATACAGTAGGCCGATATCTCAGAGGCAGAGAGCGTGAGTGCACGCACATTCTGGTGCTCTCCCATTAGAATCTGCTTCCAATTTCGTGCAAGAGGAATCGCGTAGACCTCTCGTTCGATGCCGTGCTTCAAGATCCCGTTTCCATCAAGACCAACATCCTCCAACGCGGTGCGAGCAACTCGGAGCTTCCAGTTGGGGCCCATGCCAAAACGGTGTCCAGACGCATAGGGGTGCCCCTTTGCCTCCAGGTACTTTCGCATTTTCTCGAATACCAATCCGGAGAGATGAAAATGGCCAAACCCCTTTGTCGCACCGAGTCTGAGAAACCTCGGCCCGTCCGGTATGGAGAGCCTATTGTAGATTGAGGAACGTCCAAGGGCTGACGTGGTGGTAAGCAGCACTAAGCGCGCCCGATTCTCTTTTTTGCTTATGACACCTTGCAGCCCGATGTACTTTCGCTCATAGACGCGTCTTACCTCATTGCTTGCCATCAACGCTGCGACAAGTTTGCCACCGATTAAGTACGAATAAGGGGGCAGTGATCCTACGACATATGCGTCCATCACATGGACGAGCCTCGTTAGTCGCATCTCATTGGTCCAACCAATCCAGTTATCACGTGCGGAGAGATTGAATACCGGATCGCCCAGAGCAAAAAGGCCCATCAGTTTCCCATTGTGACGATCTCGGACGAGGAAGCGGAGCCGACGCCCAAAACCCTGTGAAACGGGAACCGACCAAAGCAGGCAGGCAAACCTGAATAAGCGTGATTCTAGCGAATCCGCAGTAACCTCTACAAGTTCGGGGTCTATGGCTACGGGATCAACTTGCAGGCCGGTCGCAAAGTGCTCTGCTAGTTTCGGCCCTTCGATCCTAATGAACTCTTCGTGTCGTCGAATCACCTCGTGCCGATGCTCTGAATGAAGGTCGCGTACTTTCTGCTTTGACAGGTGTCCCTTGATGAAGTAGCCCTTACAATTCCTTGAGAATCCAGCTTTCTTAAGATGAGCGTGAACTGAGCACCGGAGCGAATGTCTGGTAGGCGCGGGTGCACGCGATGACGCTTGCTTAGCTGATTCGCCCTTTATCTGAGATCGCTTACGCATGCTCGATCCTACCTCTCGATTCTATTTCGAACGATCATGTCAAACTCGGCTAGATCGAGACTCATTCCACGACGCTGCTCATCATTTGCGCCGGCTCCGGTCAGCTAGCCGTTTGGCTCGAGAGTGCGAGTGGCGATCGATATCGTACTCGTATTCCACCGATGCAGTCTCATTTGTAGGATCTGCGACCGTCGCTGCTCGAAGCGTACTTCGAGAAACCGCGCAAGATCAGAAGAGATTGTCGAGTACAGCCTCCTTCTGTTCAGTAGACGGCTGAACATATCGCCAAATGTATCTTTCAGAGCTTTGGCCGGATAGCTCCATCGCGTATTGAACGCCGTGCTTCTCAGCAGCCTTCCGCAGGCAAGTATGCCGAAGAACGTGGGCGTGCAAGTTAATCTTCTGAATGTCGGGCAATCGCGAATTCGCTTGGCGAGCAATGACCTTGAGCGCAGCATCTACGTGTTGCCTCGCAAGCCGGCCGCCAGAGCGAGAAAGGAACAACGGTCCTGGGGCAGGACCACGCTCGTTCTTCAAGTATTCGTCCAGCGCCTCGCGTCCCTCACACGCCAAGAACACTGCGCGGGATACTTTCCGGCCTTTTCGCTGCACGTTGATGAAGTGCTTGCCCTGATACTGGTCGAGGTCGAGGCATAGCAATTCGGACACACGAAGACCGGTACGGAGTAAGACGAACAAGATCGCAAGATCCCGGAATGGTCGCTGGTTGCTCCGCCGGCGTACGTATACCAGTTGTTCTGCCGCGGCCTTTAGCCGTGTGATCTCGATCGGCGTCAGCCCTTTCCATTCGGGGTCGTCAACGCGAACATCCGAGATTCGTTCCGTCGGGTTGCCGGCCAGAAATGGCCGATGTTGGTGGATCCACCTGCCGGCATGGCGCAGCGTTGCCAGTACCCGATTGACGGTGGTGGGGCTCTTCTTCTTGGCTTGCAAACCCTTGAGGAAGTCCCCGGTGACCGATCGTGTCCACAAGTCGGCTTCCGTGCACCCGGTGGCCAGCATGAAAAAATCAAGGAACGATGTCAGGTCACGCTTCTTGGCCAAAACGGTGTTCGTGGCGTTCGCGCCGGCCTCCAGGCCCATGTAGAGGTTGAACCAGGCGGCGAGGTCGTCGCGTTGGTTCGCCGGAACGAGTTCCACGGATTGTATTCTCGCTGGAACAGTTTCTACGACAGGCATGACGAAAGCGTAACACGGTACCTTATGTCACGCAATCTTGCTGCTTACGATCGGCCTGGACACCGCTCCATTCGCTTTTCCTGCCGGGGGAAACGACTCTTGACGGGACATAAGGTACATTATGACACGAGAACGAGCGGGCGCGGTGCCGCGCAGGCCTGATCAATCATCGTCAAGAACAATCTGCCCATTTCGTACGGTCCACATCTTTCCCGGCGGAGGTTCCGGCACCTCCAAACTTCCGAGGAACGCCTTGCCAAACCGCTTGCCTTCCAGGCCGGCGACGAAGTCCTTTGCATCCGGCGGAATGGCCAACTCATGCTTGTTCGTTGGGAGGGCGGATTCTGCATGAGGATGCTTGGCATCGTCCCTATCTCGCTCGTCGCTATCATCAACGAGTACGATGCGGCCTCCTGTGATTTTCCAGAGCTTCCCCGGAGGCGGCTTTGGAACACGAACGGACCCCATCTGGCATTCAGGAAGAATCGATCCCTCCATCACTGACAACAATTGTTGAGAATCAGCGGAAACCCGGATTTCCGATCCGAAGTCTAACGGCACGGCATCAGGGAGGTTGGGGTGGAGTAGCGCCTCCGAATACTCTCTTGCTTCGCTAAGAAGTTCCTCCGACTTTGCGGTAATGAATCGTCGCAGCGGCTTGTTCGGTCTGAATAGCCCAGCAATATAGAGCATGCCACCTTTCTTCGTCAGATAGTCGTAGAATCCTCCAATACCGCAGTCCTCTCCGCTCGTCAGATTATGCAACGAATCATAGTAAAAGAACTCGGTGTCATTCGCCTGGAGGTCAGCGTACGCAACAATAGCAATCGTGTCACCGCGACTCACGGGGACGTACTCGTCGTATCTCAGCTCAATTTGCTTCTTTTCGCCCTTCCATTCGCCGCGTAGGTTTTCGAGCATCATGTTCAGATTGCCCCGTGCATCGCGCATAGAGTCGAGCACCAGGTACAGGAACACGTAGCCATGAAACCAGCGCTTTCCCCACCGAAAAGCTCCGGCAGGCATGTACTTTGGACGACCCATTTATCCTGTCCAGTCGCATCGCGGAGACACGTTTTAACTTGGGCGTTCCTAAGGTGTTAGCAACTCAACCTCGACCAACACGTCGCCGAGTTCGATGAGATACTGTTGCGCCTTCAGCAATTGCTCGTAGTCCTCGGTTGAGAGGTTTTTCAATTTGCCCTTGAAACCCCATTTCGCTCTTTCTTTGTCTGGGCTCGCGCGGCCTCCTACGCGGGCGTTGCCACATTCGAGTAGCTTTTCGAGACCTCGCGGTCCCGGCTGGAGGGCGCCATACTCCTTCAGGGCAGAGAGCGAAATCACTGTGCGCTCAGTGCCGCGCCGCTTTCGCGTGAAACCGGGCTGCCAATAGCCCGTATCGAAGAATGGGTAGAGCACGGCGCGAACCTCCTTGCTTTGTGCCTTCTCTCGGAGCACTTTGCGCTCGGCCGCTTTCTTTACGCGGTTGCGCTCGATCTCAGCCTCCTTGTCTTGAGCTTCTCGCCGGACGTCAGCATCCTTGCGTTCACGTTCAAGCTCAGCGAGCAAGTCGTTGTACCGAATCTCCTCGCTGACTTGGCGCTCACGTTCTTTGGCCTTTCGCCGACGCTCCGTGCTTTTCTGCTCGATCTTCATGGTTTCGATTTCGGCGAGCGCATCTGCAAGGCGTCGCTCTGCAGCGGCACGCGTCCGCTCCAACGTTGCAATCCGTGCATTCTCCCGGATGATGCGTGTTTTCTCGTCACGAGCATCTTCCTCTGCATCGGAGAGCGCACGAAGGTATCGGTCGTGTTCCAGCGCGACATATCCGTCAAGCACCTGCTGAAGTGTTCTTGCTTTCTTCAAGTCGACCTGCGGTGCCGAAGACAGGGCATGGTCCAGCCAACCTTGGAGTGCAATGACCTTCCCAAGGCGTTCACTTGCCCAGATTTCGTCCGTCACAAGCTTGTGCTCTTGGCTCTCTGGTGGGACGTAGCCAACGCTGGTGCGCTTGAGCTCGGATTCCAGGCCAGTAACGAGCGTATCAACGCCTCGTTTCCGTGCCAGGATATCCTCAATGGAAACGGGCGGCCTTTGCTGCATGTCAAGGATTCCCATGAAGCTGCTCTTATGCTGGGCGAGCCGTTTGCCGTCGTCGTCTCCGAGTAGGGCGGCAACACGGTCAAAGAGCCCTTTGGATGTCGATTCGAGGCTTGCGAGCGTCACCGCGACACCTCGGGCCTCGGCCAAAAACGCTTCCGTCTTTGCGCGTGTGACCTGTTCCTCCGCCTCCTTTTGTCGGCGCAGCCGCTCCTCGGCTCGGGCTTCTCGATTTAGGTCTTCAGGGGTTACCTGCTGACCGAATGCCGTGCCTCCGACAGGGATTGCCAACGATAGCAGCCAGACTGCGCAACGTGGCGAGCATTTCTTGGGACGGTTTGCACTTCTCATTTCCATCGATAAATCTCCTCAGTCGTCACTGTTTCCAAACTCGGCAGCATCGAGCATGACCCGAATGTGGTCTAAGTCACCAGATTGAATGGTTAGCGCTTTGCGGTCGCGGTCGAGGTGGCGAGTGAGTTCGAGCAGCGACGCACGATCACCGACGAGAAAACTTCCACGTTGGACGTTGGAACCGATTCGGTCAACAACGGCCTGATGTTCTCTTAAGCGTTCGGGGCTAATCCGGGCGTTGACGATCGCGGCCCAGGCTTCACGGACGGACTCATGTTCAATTAAGGCAAGATCGATGCGACGCGGCTTCGCAGTGGCGGGGTCTCCGGCCTTGTCGAGTTGTACGCCAATAACCGATTCAAACTCGCGGGTGAATTCTGCGGCGTCCCCGTGCAGCGCAGGCAATTCCTTTACGGCGGCGGAATGAAGGCTCCGAATATCGCGTTCTAGCCTGCGCTCTTTACTTTCCTCGACCCAATCGGCTGACCAACGGGCACCGTAGGCACCAGCGCAAATGACAATCAAGTAAAGCACCGTGTAGCCGAGCTTTTGCCCAAGGGTGGTGCCGCGATAGGCCTTGAACGACACAACAAAAATGAACACCCGTTTCAACTGGCGCCAAAATGTCGTCGGCTGGGCGGGGTCCCGTGCCTCGGGGCTCGATAAGGGGGGCGGCTGACCGGGAAGGCGGATGTGATATGTATCCCGAATCTTCGGGTCGGGAAAAATGCCGACCTGGGCGTTGTTGCAGAGCACCCGAAAGGCGGCGAAATCCCCATCCGGTACTGGGACCGGGATACCCTTCCGGCACGCTTCCAACAATTCCCGGTACGCGCTTCGACGGTTGGCATCCTGCAGCATTCGGTAAGCGTCGCGTACGTCTTGCGGAATGCTGTCGTAGTCGCCGGCACGTTGAAGATGCACGGCCCACGCATCGCGGACGTCATCGTCCGTGGCATCTGGCTCGACTTCTAGGATTCGGAATAGCGTCGCGTGCTCGCCCATCGATCTTGGTCTTCCGGTGCTGCCTTGCCTATCTTAACAGGCCAAAAAGGTTGCCGTAATTCTAGCCGGAGCCGCTCGGCGCGGGTAGAATACAGAAGCAGACAATTTGACCCCGTTTTTTTCGCCGCGCTCTCAGGGCTTTGTGCTGAGAGAGACGCTCATTGTAGCACGCGCGACTTGTTCGCCCTGCAACACGTGAACGTCGGATCCTGATTGCTCGCTTGGATCTGAAAATCTGCGGGCCTGCTCTTTGAAAACCAGCCGTTCAGCTCCGTCGTTTCTGTTCGCCGTCCATTCGGGTGGCGACCAGAGATGGACTCCTCCATCTCGCCGGCGTGTGAAAACACTCCGGAGGTAAAGCTAACAACCTCATGGAGGAACTTATGGAAGAAAAGAAAATTGCTGAACTGAAATCACGGCTGGTTCATCAAGGTGCAGATGGGAAAGTGGTCTGGCGCTCAGTTGGTTCGATCACCATTTTTTGTCCACGTTTGCAGGAAGCGGTGGTACTCGATGAAGGTGGGTACACCTTTATCCTGCCGGCGGAAGGAAATGGTGGGTTGCCGAGCGCTTCGATCATACTGGGCAAGCTTGATCAGGTCCGGGAGTCGAAGTTCTGGAACAACGTCTTCTACGCCCTCGTAGGGTTCGGCCTTGCCGTCCTTGCGATCAGATTTGCTCAGCTACTCTCCCAGATTGTGGGGGCTAGCTCTTAGCAAGCTCAGTTCCCAAAGGCTGCCATCCGGCAGCCTTCTTTTTTTTGACGAAGTACGACCTAGCCGATGGCGTATGCCACCGCCAGGCCCACGCCGAGTAGGAACATTCGCAGCCTCTGCGTTCGGGAGATCGCGGGGGCAATCTTGTCGCCCAAGATGATATCCTGAAGAATTCTGATTTGTTTATCACGCATGGTCCGACGGTAGCACATTTTCAAAATCAAAAGAAGAACAAGCTTGCCACGGCATCTCATCCGCGATAGGCTACGGGCGAAACGCTGTTTGTAGACAATGCGTGCCCGCCAAATTGGTCAGACGATTGGAAAACATGACCATCGGCGACGTTCGGGACGAGTGGATACACCGAGCCGCACGCCAATAAACAGATAACAGGTCCCGCTGGGACCTGTTGTCTTATGAGGTGGTCGCCTCTTCCCCAAGCCTTGCTTCCAACCGCTTGCAATCGTGACCGGAAAGTGCGCACTGACGGTCGGCGATCGCGATACCAAGTTCCTTGGCCATCTCTAGCACCCGTTTGATCTTGGTACGATGCCGGCGGGCAAGTTGCTCCGCTGAGAGCGGTTCCGGGAATATCTGGTCATCAAGCTGCGCGGCCAGAGCCTTGATACGTTTCTCGATGCTGCGTTTTTCACCCTCATTCCAACCCGGGGTCTTGCGTGCCTGAGCATCACGTGGTGGCGCCGACGCTTTGCGCGGCTGTTCTGGCTTCAGGGACTCGTCCAATCGTTCCTGCGGTTTGAGGGCCCAGGGGCGTTTTTCGAGTCCTTGGGCGGTCGTTTCCGTAAACGGATACAGACCTTGAACCAACGTCGGTATGCCGCCTGTCGGTGAAAGACAACGGTCTCCTGCGCCTTTGACATGTACCAAGGACATGAGATTCACGTCGTTCACCGTAGTGATCATCTCCGGTGTCAATCCCGCTACTTTGTCTTCCTTTAGGGTCATCGACCTCGAGGTGCTTTCCATCTCTGTATGCGATAGGGACGATCCGCCAGTTGATCCTCTGCTCCACGCCCGACCGTGGCTCTCTGAATCGCCGAGTGGCCCAGACGTGAAACCATCGCTGACTGTTTTGGACTGGCTCGCCGCCGAACTCAAGCCAGTGCTATCCGAACGGCCGTGTGTCGTGCTTTTGCTGTGGCTTTGACGAAACTCCGTTTTCATTCCTGAAATCTCGCGCAACAGCTCGATTACGCGTGGGTCTTCAACGGTCAGGCACTGCTTGAAGCTACAGTTCTCAAACAGCGTACCATACAGGTCAGCATCACGCGTCTTCAGCGAACTGGACGATTGGTGCGATAGAACAAAACCTATCCCAGCAGACCGGGCGTCTTCGAGCATTTCAACGATGTTGCGTGCCGCAAGCCTATGAAACTCGTCGATGACTACGAAGGCCTGAGTCTTGCGCCCCTGTTTCTCCCGCTGCGATGCTGTTTCGAGAAGCGAGAACAGGAGCAACTTACCGACGTCACGCGAAAGCAATCCAAGGGCGCGTGAATCGAGATGCACGTATAGGACTTCTGATTCCTCGAAGAAACGTTCAAAATCGATGCGTTCGGCATCGTCGATTGGTGACCCGTCGGTGTGGATATGAAGCGCAGGCTTCAGCGCGGCCAACGCGCTGTAAAGGCCTCTGGCATCTGCGTTGCCGTCCTTGCCACGTACTGCCTTGCGAATGAACTCAATCAGTTGGTCCATGTTCGTAGGGCGCTGATCAGCGTACAAGATTTCCATCAGTTGCGTGCGCTGTTCGGCGGTGAAGAAATCGGACCCGTATCCCTCCGGGTAGATGAGGGAGAAAGCCTTCATGAGCGTTTCCAACATCTTGATCGGGTATCTGACGTGCCGGAGATTGTAGAGCGGGTCGAAGTATAGGCTCTCGTAATCAGGGTCGTTGGAGAAAAACTTCAGATCTTGTTCGCGCTCCCGGGCGAGCATCTCGGCGACGGCACGGAGGTAGCGGTCACCGTTCTGCTTCAGGTCGATGATCAGTATCGGTGGGCGATCACGCTGTCCTCTTGTGCCGACAGAGCACTCACTGAGCTGAAAAAGAATCTGAGTCACGGCGTGGGATGTTTTTCCCGAACCGGAGCCGCCCAGAACATAGGCATGCCGTTCAAATACTTGGCGCGGAACGAAAACCGGCCTGGAGGAATGCGGCTCGATCCCGATGAAGATCTCGTCACGATACCGGGGTGACGACCGGCGGAGCAATTCCAGGTAGCGCGAGAATTCACTTGGCTGGCCATCATCGTCACACGATAAGATGTCGCGCATTCGACGGCGTTCGAGAACATGCCATGCCCGTTCACCCATCTCTTGCCAATCGCGCTCGATGTCGAGTGGTGGCATGTCGGCGCTGGGCACGTGGGAAAGCGGCAGACCGGGCCCATACTTCGTCATGTTTTCAAAGTCGAGTCGAGGAGACTGCCGCAGTAGCTTCTTCATCCCGGACAGGTCAAATTCCTTCTTTTTCTTACGCGACACTACGCAATGCCTCCTCCAGGTTCATCGGCCCTGGCACATGAGCGACACAGCAGTTGCCGGCCTCGTAGACACTATGCCTATCGTCGGCAGACGTCGTACCGCGAAGCGCCGTCTCTATCGCTTCGGCCCGTGTAGGCACATCAACAATGATCGCATGCGAATACGCCCCATATTTTAGCCAACGGCGAATCTCCGGTGATTTTGAAACTTCAGCGACATGCTGCCGAGTTCTCGCGGTCACGTCGGCTGGTTTCGTCGATGGTCCCGGGACGTAGACGTGATACAGGCACGTAGCTTTGGAACTCCGTTCGAGGCAATGAAATCTACCTCGTGGCGGAGTGTGGTCGAACATCGTTCGGAGTTCGGAGATTTCGAGCCGGATGCGAGGCCGGCCGAGGAGGAAACAGAAGCCGTAAACCGCCAGGTGTGCCGACAGCGCCTCGGGCCCCAGCGTGTCGGCGCGCCGGGACTTGGACCCGATCGCATGGACAGCCTTGCGGAGCGGACAATACGTGCTTCGGTTTTTCGCTACGCCCTTCGTGACCGCCACGTACTCATCCTGGCGGAGGCGGTCCAGAACTTTTTGCGGATCCCTGCCCTCGAAGAAAAGGACGCTAAGCACTTCCTTAAAGGCGAGTCGATACCGAGTGAGATGCAAGAGGATCTGGCGATCACGCTCGGACAAGTTACCAGAGCTCATAGGGAAGATCCTCATCTGCACAGAATTTGTGAAACATCCGCAATTTCTCAGCTTTGTAAGCACCACCGAATTCAATCGCCTTGCGATGCTTGTCGAATTCGACAACGGCGTCTGGGAGCATACGGTGGTCGCCGAAGCCCATCTTCGTTAGCCTTGCTTCAGAAATCCATGTTCCAGACTCGCTTGAAGCGCCGGATAGCCATCGTAAGTATAACGCACCCATGGCGATATCGTGACTCGTTTCACTTCGCCGTGGGCGACGCCCACCGTAGCCGCCGAGCCAGATTCCAGCCTGTCGGCTGGCAATCACCAACACCGTCTCCACAGCTGGCAGCCGCCATCTGGCGACGAGCCGGTACGAGACTTTCTCGAACTCGGGCACATTGTCGCCGGGTTTCCATGCCACGATGGGGAGCGGTAAGTCCGGAATCGGACGCGCAGCCATGCTGAAGATTTCAACAAGCTCCGCAGCTTCGAGCGCCCGCAGCCTTCGACGGGCATTTTTGCGCGGCGACGTGGTCGCTCCGAACCAGTGGGTCGCGACCTGGTCCAACGTAAGAGCGCGAACCCGCTGGGTCAGCGCGTCGAGAATTGCCACGTCCCTCTTGGTCAGGTTGAAGCCCGCTGGCGCAATCTCCGACACAGTTCACTCCAATCTTGCCTGCAAACAGCGTTGTAACGGCAAGACGTGTAAACAGGCCAAGGACAAGCATTTACGAAATACTCGCGCTCCTGATTAACCACCGACACGGGTGCAACGTATCCGGAGGCGAATCAAGTCGGCGGAGGAAATTCCGGAGATGCCCCCAAAGTCGTTAAAACTGCGAGGGGCTCCCGTTCATTTACGCAACCATTTTGTTCTTGTCAACGTTTGCCAAGTTCTCGAGTTCTACAATCATCTTCGGTAGTTGGCGGTATCCTTTGATCCGCTTGAACTTTTTCTCGTGTAGCCGCAATGCTGATGCAGACCACCGTGCCAGTTGATTATCTGCTTTCCAGTTCTTCACTCGCCGGCCGCGCGTCTTGACCTTGTCGAACATGGATTCGATCGGATTGGTGCTACGGAAGGTCGTGCGTAACAGTTCTGGCAGGTCGAGGCGATGTACGGTCAGCGTTTCTTCAAGGCCTTCGGCCAGGCTATTGGCGGCCTGGTCGCTGCGATCGCGCAACCACTTCATGAGCTTCTTGAGTTCGTTCAGCGCCTGATCATAGGTCTTCATGGCGTAGGCGGTGGCCATGCGCCTCTCGACGGTCCGCTGCAGGTCCTTTGCCAGATACTTCAACACGTTGCGGATCTTATGGAGTTGACAGCGTTGCACGACCGCACGCTCTTTCCAATGAGCCTTGACGGCCGTCCTCAAGGCCTTGGCGCCATCGAGCACGAATAGCACATAATGCGTCGTCGTCAGGTTGCGATCGATCAGCGACTGCAATAGGTCCTTGACGACGTCGCTGTTCTCACTGGCACCACTCCGTAAACCTAGGATGCGTTTTTGCCCTTGCGTCGTGAAGCCCATGGCGGTGATGACGTGCGTCTCGGCCTTCTGGATGCCATCGATCATGATGACGCAGTATTCGTCCCCAGCCAGGTCACGACTGTTGAGCAGATCGAGGTCCTTCTGGCTGGCGCGGATGAACGATCGACTGGCTGACGACTTGCTCAACGGCAGGTCGTCGTCGAGTTTGCGGGTCACCTCGCCGAAGTCGCGGGTTGAGATACCACGGAGCAGCAGTGCCTGGTTCTCGTCGCTGAACAGATCATAGTCCCGCAATGCAGAGTACGATTCGAGCGCGACCTCACCGTTGTCATTACGGGCACGCGGCCGACGGACAGGGATCCGCTTGCCTTCCCATCGGATCGAACCCTCTTCGCTCCCTCCTCGAACCGCTTCGGCACTGCGCTCGCGGCCGTGGCGCGGGCCGCACAAGGATGTGATTTCCTCGTCGAACATCGCGTAGGCCGCTTCGAGCGTTCGAGCGTGAAGCTCCTGACGCAACTGCTCGCGAATTAGTGCATGCGTCACGGTGGGATCAACCAGGCGGAAATCTGCTTGCTTCTTCGTGGACTTACTCTTACGTTTCTTCATCGGGGGGTTCCTTTCATGTGTCATGAAAATATCCACCTGGGATCTTCCCAGGCAGGAACCCCTCCTTCAATTTCTAACGACGAATGGGACATCTCCGGAAATTCCGACAACGAGAACGACGGCAGCCAACGGGTAGATCGGCTACCGTCTCCATTCTACCTCTTCTTGAAGATGAGGCAGTATTCATGCTTTATGGGTAGATCCTCCATCTTGCCATAGCTCTTTCGGTCTGAACGGCAGTTGTGCTGGGCCTTGATAACGACAGACCGCAACTCGCCGATATGCTCTTCCAACGCGAGAACGTCACGCATGATTGACGTGTATTGTCCCCTCCGGCGGACATCGCCGATAAGCACCGCGAGCCGGCCGCCCGTTATGAGAGCGCACGCACACCGCAGCACGCAGACCTCCAGGGCAGCCCTGAATTTCGCATAATCATCGAGATTGCTCAGGTCCGCCGGATTCCCCTCATTGTAGCGTACGATGTTCCAGTACGGCGGATGTAGCCACACAAAGTCGAACGGGCCCGGCAAGTCCTCGTTCAACAGGTTGAATCCGTGCCGAAGGTCGTTACCCCAGAACGTGATGTCCGACCCAAGATGCCGATTAAGACCCTCGACAACGTCTCGCGTTGTCCCGGAACCCATCATCGGGTCGGCGACAACCTTCGCACCGTACCTCAACACCAAGTTCTTGAACAAACGGCCGTCGCAGTTTCCGGGATACCGGCCGTCACCCCATAACGAGCACCGCTGCGGGTACGAGACAACTGACGTCAGGGAGTTTTCTTCGCGGTAGGCCGCATCACGGCCGTCCATGGTTTGTAGTGCTGTCATGGTTGTTCCCTCCGTAGGTTGCTTAGTCGTGTAGGTTTGAAGTACAAGTCGCGCTCCACCCTCAAACCACCGGGGCCACGAACGGACTGGAGTTCTGAGAGGCTGAAGTAGCCGAGCTCTTCGACCGAGCCGTCGACCAAGCCGAAGAACGTGTCCTCACCGTCGAATTCCGTGGCGAACCACGTCCAACTTGTCCATGGCGTGAAGTATTTCACGTGTGCGACCGGGTCCTGGTCGTTTTCCGTGGTGTAGAGCTCGGGTAGGTGTTTGCGTACATCTTCCGTAACGAGTTTCATCATGATTTCCTCCATGATTGGGGCCCCGCAGCAGTTTTTTCCTGAGAGGGCCGCGTTTTGTTTTCTTCGCCCGTGGTTGAGAAAAAAAACGCGGCCCTCTTGAGGAAAACAGTTCCTTCCGTGAGCGGAGGAAGTGGAGCAACAGCAAGGAGCGTGACAGCTTCGCTGGCGCGATTCTTGCAATGCGTAACGAACCGGAGTGAATGAGAGGAACTGAAGAAAAGCGGCCAGTCCGAAGGACTGACGAGCTGTTTCACGAAGGCCTTTCCGGTGTGATGAAAGTGAGAGGCCGGTGGTGCTCGGCCTTTCTGCGAAACCTTTAGATTGCCAACGTCAGCAGAGACGCGGCCTTCTGGTCCATCTCGTTTCGTTCGCCGGCGTTTCGCTTCTTGCCTGCGAGTTGCGTCAGGGCATCCACCACGGCAAAGACCGTGAAAGCGCCCTTTCGACGTGCGATGTCCAACGCCTCTTTCGCTAGCGCCTTCGTGAAGCCACGCTCCTTGAGGCGGTCCAGCACGTCATCCGAAGATTCGCCGAGCGATGTTGCCATCGCCTGGCGCATTACTCGGACGAAGCCATCGCGACGGGCGTCACGAGCCTCCACCAACCGTTCAAGGATGGTGCGTATCTCGCCAATCGCATCGTAAACGTTTGCGGTGTGCTTTCGGCTGAACTCGACGACTTCAACAGCGTCCCACACGATGTGATTCTGGCAGACCGCTTGAAACCAGAACGTCTGAACACCGAGCGAGCGGCGACCGACTTCCGAGTTCCACACGAAAAAGCCTGGAGCGAAGGCCTGACCGTTGATTTCCGTCCATCCGGTCGGGTCAATGAGAAAGCAGAACATGTCTTGCTCTCCACAATAGAGACCCCTGGCTGTTCGGGGTTCCGGGTCCGGCTCGAACGGAATGTCCTCATTGGCCACGGACGGCTCAGTGTTGCCGATTCCGGCCGCCTGCGGCGGCACGAAGTCCGTCGCAAACTCGCGGACCATGGTCAACAGGTCCACGTTGTACAACCGGGTGTAGCTCGCACCGTGAATGGCGCGAACACGCTCATCGAGCGTATACATCTGCAACGGCTTGCTACCGCCCAACAGAGTCTCCGCGAACACCTGCCGCGCCGTCTCCGGCGAGAGGCGATTCACAGTCTCCTTGCTGACACGTGCCAGCGAACAGAGCTGCGAAAAGCTCCATTCCGTCAAACCGAAGCTGCGGTCGCCGTCGCACAAAAGCTGCAACCTCCCTTCGGACGCCAAAGGCCGGATGTTCTCCGGCTGTGGCCAGTATTCAATCGACCGTTCCTTCTGTTCGTGGCAGTGCTGCCACAGATCCACCAAGTTCTCAAAGCACTCGTCCGGCTTGCGCCGGAAGAGCTCTTCGTTGGCTCTGGTCAATGTTGCCATTTTGCACTTCCTTTCGTTTGTTAGGGTTCAACCTTTTGCACCACCGATCTCTCGGCGCAGGGCGTTGATTCGCACCCTCCGCGGAGAGATGGCTGCCGCTGAGCCCCACCGTGGACGAAAAAGGCCAGGATCGCCTTGTTATGGTCTGGTCCCGGCGGCCTGTGACTTAAGGCCTCGGCCATGCAGGTGGTTGAACGGATCGGCAGAAATGCGTATCTTTTGCCTACCTTACGATTCTGAGGAACCACGCTATGAGCCCAAGAAACCCCGGCCCCGCGAAAACGCGTTTCACGCTTTGGATGCCTGATGCGCTGCTGCAGGACCTTGAGCGCATTCAAACCGCAACGGGCAAGGAATCCATCGCCGAGGTAGTGCGCGAGGCGGTAGCCGTGTATCGGGACCTACTTAAGGCCCGCGACGGAGGTGTCGACCTCTACTTCGAGCATGCCCAATCCGGTAAGCGCGGCCCGGTCTGGATCCTTCCCGGCCCGCCGCCGGTTCGGCGTCGTAAGAAATAGAAATCTTTTCGTTTTTTGGGCTTGATGTCTTATTTAATATGTATAGTATCAGACATTGTCGGCTGCGCGATGATAGCCGACATGCATACGGCGATTGTCGAGCATGAAAGCCCGGCCGCCCCGGTATCGGGGGGCCGCAGCGTGTGAAGGAAGTCTCCGGGCGGAACTTCGGCCTTTTGATCGCCTATGTGCTGCCCGGTTTCGCGGCGGTCCTGGCTGCTGGAAGGTATTTGCCTCCAGCTCAGTCGCTTGTGTTGTCTTTCGGACCCGATGCGCCAACCGTTGGCGGATTTCTCTATGTGACGCTTGCCTCTGTCGGCGTGGGTTTGACGCTGAGTACGATCCGATGGCTTGTAGTCGACACATTGCACCATTTGACGGGTGTTCAGCGGCCACCCTGGGACGACTCCAAACTCCAGGAGCGCCTCGATGCTTTCGAGTCGCTGGTCGACAATCACTACCGCTATTACCAATACTACGCCAACACGTTGATAGCCGGCTTCCTGTTTCTCTTGTGCCGATTCGTGGAAGTCGGCGGATGCTTGGGGGCGCTGGCATGGGCCGACTGGTCAATTGTCGGTCTTATCGTGATGTACTGGGCCGGCTCGCGTGACACGTTGAAACGCTATTACACGCGGGCCTCGTTTCTATTGGGCACGATGCAGACGGAGAATCACGATGACAAACGGTCATTGCACGGAACTGGAGACGGCGACCAAGTCTGAGCAGGAATCGAAGGAGCTGGTCCGCGACAAGAAGAAGCCGACGGTGTCACGAACAGAAACCACCGGCGCCAAGTGCGTGGGGCCGGAAAGCCGACCGCCGCGAGTCGATCGCTCGTAGGTTTCTCGTTTCGAACAGCAAGGACGGCGTGTTCAGGTCGTTCCGGGCGGCCGGTGCGCACCGCCCGGCACGCTGGCCGTTACAGTCGAGTCCACGCATCGATGACGAGTAGCGCTACAGCGGCCTGCGCCATCAAAAGCATAATCCTACCGAGCGGCAACCCGAGATACCCGGTCCGCAGGCGTTGCCGACACAGGTTGCAAATCGTCGGTGGGTTTAGATCAGTCATGCCCTGAACATAACACGGTTCGATTCCGCAAAGCAACATTACTGGATGGCTTCGTCCAACCAGCGTATCGCCTCCTTGGCCAACACGCCGACGGCCGAGCCACGGCCAGAGTCGGGGGAATCTGCCGGCCCGCCGGTCGATTGATCCAGTTCTTCAATCATAGACTGATCCGCTGGCGCGACCGGCCAACCGATTTCCTGCCGAACGCGCCTCGCCGCGTCCGTCAGCTTCCGGCCGATTTCGTTGTGCCCTTGCCGGCATGCCAGCAACGCAATCGCCTCAAAAGATTCGACGATCCCACTCTTGTCGCCGAGTTCATTTCGAATTGCGAGCGATTCTCTGAGGACCGGTCGCGCTTCTTGGAAACTCAGCAACAGGATCCGAGCGACGCCGAGGTTGTTCAGCGTAACGGCAACTCCGTATTCATCACGCTCGGGCCGCCGCAGCGCAAGCGCCTCCAGATAAAACTCTTCGGCCTTTCGTAGATCTCCCTCCTGACGCGCAACGTTGCCCAGGTTGTTGGTCAGCAAGGCGATCCCCCATGGTTTGCTAAGTCGTCTGAGTATCGCGAGGCTCTCTTCGTAATACGACGCAGCGTCCCGACTGTCGCCACGATCATGGGCTACGTTGCCGAGATTGTTGAGCGTCATGGCCACTCCGTAGTCGTCGCGTAGCTCACGTCGCATGGCGAGGGCGGACTCAAGCGCACGCACAGCCTCGTCGTGCCTCCCCTGGCGATAGGCGAGGATCCCCAGGCCGTTGAGTGCCGTGGCCCCGTGTTCGGAGGGCTGCCCCGCACTCTCCACTGCCAATGCTCGCCGCAAGAAGTCGCTGCCAAGTTGAAGGTGTCCGCGTACTTCCCAGAATCGGATAAGCGATCCAGCGATCCGGAGGGCCCCGTCGGAAAGCCCGTTATCGACAGCGTAGTCCAGAGCCGCAAGGACGTTACGGTGCTCCATTTCCAAACGATTCAGCCATGCTTGTTGCTGTGGGCCCGTCAACTCGCGCCTGGCGTCTTCGGTTAGAGATAAAACCCATTCGAGGTGGCGGCTTGCGACCTCTTGCAAACCGGCGCCCAGCTTCTCCAGCGCGAATTCCCGAACAGGTTCAAGGTAACGGTACCGGGTAGCGTCCGGTTCGAATACCACGAGCGATGCGTCAACGAGTGAACATACCGAGTCAATGGCGTTAATACTGTGCGGACTGGACAGGCTAAGTACGTGCTCGGCCGCCGCGGCTGTCCATCCGCCGGCGAACACGCCCAAACACTGAAAAGCCTCTTGCTCTTCAGGTCGGAGAAGCTGATGACTCCACTCCAGGGTGGACCACAGCGTTTTCTCACGTGGCGAGACCGCTCGCCTGCCGTCCCCGAGAATCTGAACCGAAACGCCCAAGCGTTCGGACAGATCTTCAATGCCGAGCGACCTTAACCTGGCAGCGGCGAGTTCAATGGCAAACGGGATCCCCTCGACTCGGCGGCAGATGTACGCCACGTATTGTGCATTTCCGGTAGAAACGTCGAACGAGTTTTGTACCTCGCGGGCACGGACGATGAACAACTGCACGGCCTCGAAGCCAAGCAATTCACCGGCGTCCAGATTCTCCTCGGGCGGCACATCAAGCGGGCCGACACCAAAGATCTCCTCTCCCGGTACCTTGAGCGCCGAGCGGCTCGACGCTGCAATGACCAATCGCGGGCACGCACGCAACAGATCGCGCGCGAGCTTTGCACATCCTTCGAGTAGATGCTCACAGTTATCGAATAGCAGCAGGGCAGCCGAATCGTTGATTCGATTGATGATTGAGCGTGTCACACCAACGTCGCGCGCTTCGCGAAGCCCGAGTGTGCCTAGCACCGTCTGCGCGACCCGATCATCATCCGCCAATGTGGCAAGATCGACAAACCATGTTCCGCCCGTGAACGTCGCTCCGAAGTCCATGGCAGCGCGGCGCATCAGGCGGGTTTTGCCACAGCCCGGCGGTCCGACAAAGGTCAGCAACCGTGTCCTGCCGATACGCTCGGCGATACGGCTGAGCTCTGCGGATCGCCCAACGAAACTGGATACGTCGCGGGGAAGATTCCCGGCCCCACCCTGTCCACGGCAGGTGATCCCGAACGCCTCTTCTACGAAGGGGGCCAGCTCATGGGTTTCGACCTCCCGGCCTGCTATGAGAAAACCGACTTCGTCCGGTTTGCGCGCAGTCGAAAACCGAACACTGTAGTTTGATGGCGATCCGTGGCCCTGAGCCAAGTGCTCCAGGGGGCTGACGTTGTAGTCGGCGCAGGAGGTTTGCCGAAACACATGCTCCAGCCACGTTCCGGGCCCTTTCGTACCCGCGTACCACAGATTTCTGAATGTGCGTGCGAGATGCGCTTCGGTGTCCGATGCACGAGCATCAACCACAGATTCTTCCGCTCGTGATGCACGCAACTTAAGCAATGCAAGAACGCCGGCGAGTTCCAGGACCGCCGCCCGGCCCGTCCACTGGTCGCGATTTCGCTCGATCCACGAGCCGTCGGGTGCGCGCAGCTCGATCGCCTCGACGGTCCACGTCGTGTCATTCCGGCTCAATCGAAACCGCATCATTTCCATGAGTGCCAGCTCTCTGATCACAACCGCCGCCGTGTGGCGAACGTGTGGCTAAAAGGTGTTCGATTCCAGTGCCTTCCGGCTGTCTAGTGGACTGGTCCGTCGTTCGCAAGAGCACACGGCGCCTCAAGATCATCATAACCGGGAATACCAGGTGATGGGCCTTGCGGCTCGAATAGAAAGGAGAATTCGATGACTGAAAATGCAAACCACGAAACCAAGAACCCTCCGGTCCACTCGGTTCGCTTCGGGGCAATCCGATGCGCAGTTTGGGCCAACGAGACGAAGAACGGAGTCATGCACAGCACGGTTTTGACCCGGACCTACCGGGACGAAAACGGAGAGTATCAGGAGACAAACTCGCTTCGGCGGGACGATCTTCTGCTCGTCGGAAAAGTGCTGGACATGGCGCATACGTGGATCTGTCAGACGGAACAGGAGCGACATCAGTCGCAAGATTGAGGTTTGATCTGAGCAAACGCTCTAGAAGGCTTTCCGTTGGGTCCATTCACCTGGGACCTTTCGGCCACCGCAAATGGGTAGCACACGACCATGATTGATTTAGCAAATGAGCAACTCATTCCCTTGCGCGAGGCGCCCAAGTGGATTCCGGCTCGGCCTTCAGGTAAGCGCGTACATATCAGCGCATGCTACCGGTGGTCTTCACGTGGCGTGCGCGGCGTGGTTCTCGACACCATAAAGGTCGGCGGTTCCACGTATACCAGCATCGAGGCGCTGCAGCGATTCGCCGACGAGCTGTCGAGCACGAGAACGAATGGCAAGCCTCGTTTTCGGCGAACGCTTTCCCGCACCCGGCAACTCGACCGTGCGACTTCGAAGTTGGAGACGTTGCTGGGGAAATCGGAAGTAGGGCACAGCCTGAATCAAGATTGTAAACATGATGCCGAGGATGCCTGCGGCGCGGGACCCAATCGGCCGTCGCTCGCCCAGACGAGCGAAGCGAGCAGGCGGCGGCCGATTGGGAGGGGCGCAGGCCGGCCTGCGGACGGGCTCCCTGAGGCCTGAGCTATGAGGGGCGTATTCATGAAAAACAACGACTCCGGGCCAACGAATGTGTACAGCGCGTGCAACGTTTGCACGGCAAAGTGGTTCAGCAAATCTCGCTTGTCGCGCTGCCCTCGCTGCGGCTGCGCCGAATTACTCCACGATGACATGGAACCGCCATGGGTCGTCAACAAACGCGAGCGATCGCTTTCGACCGAAGATCCTGACTCCCCCATCGCGGACGGGCGCTTTCCGTAAAACCCGTACAGGTTTAGATTCCTCACGGCGTACACAGACACCATAAGAACAGGTCCTTGCAGGATTTGCATCTTTCAGGAAACCGGTGGGTGCCCAGCTCCAATGGCTGGCCGTCGGCCGCCCTGCAGCCGGACCGTTTCCCACCTGAATCCGCCCTGGCGTCCCAGAATCGGGGGATATGTTGCATTTGCCCTTGGACTTCAGTCGGAGGAATATTGCGTCCGGTATTACTTCACGTTACGCCCGCAGACCTTCGACCGAACGCTTCTTAAAGTCCCACCTCTCATCGGACGAAGTCCCCTGTGTTCCGGTGTCTTCATCCCTCGTGGGTTGGACCGGGAATGGGGATGACGTCGGGTGTGGCTATTTCCTTCGGCGCTGTGGAATAATTCGCGCCTCACTTTACTTGCGCAGGGCGCGGGGGGCTGTCAGAATTCCGGGCGTGTTACGATCTTTTATTCAATCGGGAGATAGTCATGGACAGGGAAGTTTTG
>JAJDDQ010000073.1 GCA_029260215.1 Phycisphaerae bacterium | reverse complement strand
CTACTGGAAAGCCGGATGACAAGGAAACTGTCACGTCCGGTTTGGGGGGGAGGTGTTGGAAAAGCATTCTTGAAGAAACTTGTGCCTCAGCTGAGTACAAGTCGAGAACGGGCTCGCTGGCTCCTTACCCTACGGCTTGCGTTGCTCGACGGAGGCTCACGGAAGTAATCCCCGCCGACAGGGAAGTTGGCGGACGTAATCTCCGTGTTCTATCCGATGGGCGACGGGGACCGTTGAGGGTTCCCGCGAATTGAAGATGGGCGACGGAGAAAAACCCGGCGTTGTCGGTGTGCGATCGACACAAAATGTTTCGACCGCACACCGCGCTGCCGGGCCGTCATGATTGAAGGCGGTGCGTTTTGGAGAAGGGTGAGTTTCGATTACTCCTTCATCCAGGACAAATCCTCCTTGGGGGGTTCGGACCAAAGTCACCTTGGTGTGACACATTCGGGTGAAAATCCCGTCAGGTTCGTTCAACCCAAGCCGGCGTGGGGACCTGCTGGCGCGGCGACGCGCAGCATCGCGATGTGACCCATCGCGACGACCCGACGAAACATCGGGCGGGGAATAGCTCAACCATGAAAGGCCCGCAAGGGCTTGCCGGTCAGTGTCATCGGAGACGGTGCCGAACCGTGAAGAATCATCGTCGGCAAGGTGGCGACATCTTGCATGGGTAAGCGGGCGCTTCTTGCTTCGGCCCGCCGAAATCATCCGGGGAATTTCCGGATGCAAACGAGATCGACACCGGGAAGTGACGATCGATCGATGATGACCCGATCTCGAATTGACGAGATCTAGCGACGTGACCGATGAACGCAACGATCATGACTAATCCGGGAACCGCTGCAGCCGCCGGAATGGTAACCGGTGCCCGAATTACCAAAGGTCGGTCGGGTGATTGAAACGCTGTAGTGGGGGAGTGTGGCCTAAGTAGAAAGCGAGGCGACGCAATGATGCCGAATGCATCTGCGCAACGTCTTGGCGGTGTTTCGGGCGAAGGCTCGGACCGGCGGAGAATGCCGGCACTGCAAGGCAGTGGTGACCCGTTCGCGCGATCAGGTTCCTGATCGGCTCAACCGGAGTGGTGTCCGTTGAGCGCGCGACGACGAAAGGGCTGACGGGTGTTCCGAAAGGAATCCCAGAGCTACTGACAAGCCGATTTGCGAAAGCGGATCGGTTCAACGTTTGTTGACAGCTGATGAGGTGCTACAGGTGATTCGTTCGGGAGGACGAATCACCTGTGGTGTACGTGCGCGCGTTCAGAACGCCGCTACCGCTATGTATTGGGCAACCGCTACTTGTGAAGCAAGCGGCGGTTGCGGTTCGAATTCACGAGGTGAAAGGAGGTTTTTGATGTGGTGAACGACGAGACGTGTGATCGGGCAGGCGACGAAAACGACTCGCCGAGGAACGCGCACGGCGCAGTGAGCGCCGAGCGCGGGCCGGGCGAACGATTTGCACTCGGTCATGTCGTGGCGACTCCGTCAGTGTTGAAGGTTGTCAGTCACGACGATGTGCGTATTGCGCTGCAGCGCCACGCGGGTGGCGACTGGGGCGAGGTGTGTACAGAGGACCGAGGGGCGAACGACGAGGCACTGCGGTGTGGTGCTCGGTTGCTCTCGGTCTACACCGGAGCGTCGGGCGTTGCGTTCTGGGTGATCACGGAGGCGGACCGATCGGCGACGACGGTTCTGCTTCCGAGAGATTACTAGCGCGTCTACAGCGCTGGGGAACGGCGACGATCCGCTTGGGTTTGAAAGGAGGTTGATGATTCGGCTTTCGGGGAATTGTGCCGCAAACAATTCCCCTACTTTGAATGTGAACAAGCCTGGGAGGAAGATCGAATGGGGTATCAATGTGAAGCCACGAGCCTGGCGGGATTCGTGCAGCAGCTTGCGGTGTCGTACGTACGCAACGGCTATTGGTTCTATGTGACGGGACGGATACCGTCACACAAGGATCCGCAAGCCGTGGACGCGAAGCTCATCGATCGTTACGACATCGGCCTGTCCAAGTGGGCGAAGAGTCGGCGGTTTCGCGAAGGGCGCGCCAAGGTGCAATACATCCGCTATGGACGATTCTTCGTGTTGCTGGCGACACGCGGTGTCCACCGGTTCTTCAACGCGGTGGATGATCCGCTGCTGCCCGGCGAGAGCTGCCGGGACGCATCGGACGTGGAAACGCGCATTCGAGATGCCCGCGCGCGACCGATTCGGTTCTCCGCCTATGCGATTTCGTACGCGCCGGATGCAAAAACGGTATGTGTGCGCATCCAGCAGGAGCATTTCAAACAGCTCAAGGAGCGATTCGTGGCTCTGGCGCTGAAACGCAACGCCGTTGATCTGGAAACCATGCTCGGGGGACTGCGTTACATTCCGTACGCCCCGGTGTATCAGCAGCTTCGCCAGATCGGCAACGCGATCAACCGCACACGCAAGGCGGCAGGACACGAGCCGATCGCGTTGTCCTGCATCCGGCGCAAACGCCCCATCGTCAAACCGTTCGGATTGCCTCAGCGATCAGAATGTCGAAACACGGAGCCGACGGAGAACAATATCCCGGCGTGCGACGACACGACATGCAACTGTCCGGCGCAACGGCGTCCTGAGCACGGGAGAACGGATGCGGAGCAGGACGGTGCCGGTATGGTTACATCCGTTTCATTTCAACGGGGGGCATGATGCAGTTGATCCCCATCTTCATGCTGATCGCCGGCCTTGTCGTCAAGGCAATCGCATCGTATCCGGAGGAAAGCCTTTGGGCCGTGGCACTGGTGGTGGCATACCGCGTTTGCAGGTGACGCCCCATCGTATGCGAATCGAAAACGCGGGCACAGCGAACCGGCAAGGGATCCTTATGCACCGACCGAACGTTTCCAGCCGGCCGCGCATCGGCAACCGTGCGACCCTACGCGCATGCCCCGAGCCAATATGCGGTTGCGCCATCCCGGCCTGACAGATACCGTCGCCGGACCTGCCCACGGTTTTTGGAGTTCATCCGGGGATTTCGGGGCGGATCGAGATCAAACGATTGAAGAGGGTAGAGGAGCAGACTTGCGCCCACGCCGGCTTTCGCACGCGATGACAGCGTATTGCCGCCGCGTGCGAGAGGACGGTGGTGCAGGTCTATGGTTTGAACGCCGTGCAACACGGCAAGAGGAGGTTTTTGGATATGAATCTGACACGTGCGAATCGAGAATTGTATCGGCGATCGGCGGACGAACGATTCTCGTCGCCGGCAGCGCTGTCGCAGCATTGCGCCCGGCAAAGGGAGCAGTCCAGGGATCATTGGGAACCGCCGCAGTCGGTGCGGCCGCTCGTTCGAGAAGGACGGTTCACGCTCACGATGAACGGAGACCGGCCGTACAATCTGAACGACTGGTCGTTTTCGCAAATGTGCCGACTGGCCGGTATCAGCAAGAGTACGGTGAACAGACTGACGCCCGAAACGGCGGTCAGCGTCTTCGAGGAAACCATGCCGTCGGCTGACAAACCGCTTCAGATCCTGACAGCGGGTGACGCAGTTCGCTCCGTCCACGGCGTGAGTTACACCAGGCTGTGGAATACGGAACTGCTCGCGGTGGCGCAGGAATTCGCCACGGACTTCCAGCCGCCACAGGAGGCGTCCGGCGGAGGTACGGGATTGTATTGCGGAGAGCAGGACATGTTCTGTTTTTTGATCGACCCCACCGGTTGGGCGGAGATCGAAGACGAGGCTTTTGCGCCGGGATTCTTCCTGTGGAACTCCGAGGTCGGCAAGCGCTCGGTCGGTGTGCAGACGTTCTGGTTTCAGGCTCTTTGCCAAAATCACATCGTGTGGGACGCGGTTGAAGTCATCGACTTCAGCCGAAAACACACGGCGAATGTCCACGACAGTCTCCGCGAGATACGGCGCATCATCGCCGGTCTTGTGGAAAAGCGCGACCAGCGTCGAGATGAGTTCGTGGAGGTGCTGCGCAAGGCGATGGCGACCACACTCGGCAGCGATGCCGATGAAGCGATCAAAACGTTGACCAAGCACGGCATTGGCCGGACCCTGGCCAAGCGCGCGTTGGACGTTGCCAAGCAGCGGGGACGGTTCACGATCTTTGCCGTCGTGGACGCGCTGACGCGAATCGCCGGTGAATTGAAAAACGCCGGCGAGCGCACCGAAGCCGATACGAAAGCATCGCAGCTTCTCGCATTGGCCGTGTGAACGGCGCCGTTCGCGGCATCGAATGTTTTTTGTGATGATTTGAGGCCACGCACCACCCGGCCTCTCTCATTCGGACGTGCGGATGGGTAGGCCCCGTAAGTCCGTCGGTCCCGGTTCCCGCATAACGGGATACACCGATGAGCGTGCTGCCCTCGGGGGCCGTCATCGATTCGACGATTGACCTTGGATATTCATCGTGGCTTGAGAATTTTTTGGGCTTCGAGTTGTCGGGCAAGTTGGACGGGTGTGATCACGATCACGCCGCAAACGGTGTGTCCAAAGAGGTGTCCGAAATCTTTCGCGTCACCGGTGAGCATATAGGCGCAGCGTGCCCGGATGGCCGCACAGACGATCGGAATGTCCTTGGGGCCCAGGAGCACGGGGAGTTCAAAGGTGGCAGACGCCACGACGGGAACGCGCTCGAGCAGAACGGCGAGACGATCGCTCCACGCCGGTCGTTTGAGTTTGATATTGCGCTGAGCTTCGGCGCGGGCGAGCACATCGGTGACGGGCTCGACATGTTCGATCAGCAAGTCAACGAGTTGGGCGATTCGCGATCCTGCGTAACTGGCGGAAAACAAAATGTTGGCATCGAGGAAAACCCGCATCAACGCGCCGTGGGTTTGTGGTTGGCGTCGTCATCTGTCTTGTCCTGGAAATAACGATCGAGCGCCTCTTCATCCCTGTTGAACTCCGCGATTCGCTCTTCGGAGTAGATTTCGATTGGGATGCTGACCGCGGGCCGCAGCAGGATCCCTTCCGGGGTTTGTTCGACGATCAACCGATCGTTGCCGGTAAGCCCAAGGGCTTTGCGTAGCGGTGCGGGAATCGTAATCCCGCCGCGTTCAGTCATGGTAACTTCGATCTTCATGTCAACCACTGTAGCATCGATACAGCAATACCGTCAAACGGAATTACCGTAATACAGATATCCCGACAGGCTCGCACGCCACGTACTCGGCGAATGTTGCGGCCGATAATGCGCTGAAACAACATCGGGTTCCGGCGATAGGAACGCGATACCAGCTTGAACCAATAGGACAAGAAGCAGGATTTGACTAACAAGACTAAGTTTGATAGACTACAAACATGGACACAGTGAACATCCACGAAGCCAAGACACACCTCTCGCGGTTGCTCGAGCGAATCGCCCGGGGCGAAGAAATCGTTATTGCCAAGGCGGGAAAACCCCTGGCTCGATTGGTGCCTTATCGCGAACACCGCTCACCGCGCGGCGGTGGCCAATGGAAAGGACTTGTTCGCATCCGGGAGGATTTTGACGAGCCGTTGCCGCCGGAGATGAACGCCGGGTTTTCGGGTGAAGGTTCGTGAACGGCTATCTTCTGGATACGCACACCATTCTGTGGTGGCTGGACGACCCCGCTCAACTGTCACCTGAGGCCCGCGAAGCGATTTCCGATGCCGACAGCTTTGTCTACGTGAGTGCCGCCGTCGCCTGGGAAATGGCGATCAAGAAGTCCATCGGCCGTCTCGATATCCCTTCCAATCTTCCCGAGGCGCTTCGCTCCGACAGCATCGAGGTGTTGGACATCAACATCCACCATGCTTTGGCCGTGGGTGACCTGCCGATGCTTCACCAGGATCCGTTCGACCGCATCCAAATCGCCCAAGCCAACCTGGAAGACCTGAAGCTCATCACCCGCGACCAAAAGATTCAGCAATACAAGGTGAAGTGGCTGAACGCCTGACTGGGGGAAACTCGCCACCGCGCTCGGCCTTCCGGCGGGTATTCCTCGAAAAGACGTCCATTTTTTGAGCTCTGCACATTGGGCGATGGTTCGCGATCATCTTTGTTCTTGCGTTGTACATTTTCGTGTTGACGCTTGTTTGAGCGCGGGTTGTTCGGGGCACTCTGCCGTTCATCCGGCGCCCCGATCCTATTGCAGTTTACCCGCCCTTCACACGAATCGGTAATTGTGCCCGGTGAATTGTCAACCGGACCGTTTCACGAACACCCTCGTCCAGAATGATCCTGGGCCGCAAATACGCCCGTATGCACTCCCCGCAGGGACATCCCAAAAAAAGCAAAAAAAAGCGCGCGCTTTCCCTAATTCTCTCGTTATCCACTATGTGGGACACGATGTCGCGATCTTTCGACCGGCAAAGCGATACGCTGGCTCGGACCTCGATCTGCGCTGCGAGGCGCTCGGGGGCTGCTGGCGCGGAATTTCGGTTCTGCGCGCTGGCTGCGGTCTTGCGACCGGTAAGGAACGGCTTCGGATCGGCGATTTCTGCCCGCACTGCCCTTCAGGGAGAATCGCCGACGACGGACGGTGTAATACCTGCACCAAGCCCAGAAGGCTCCGAGCGCGTATTGCGAATCAACCGCTCTCTTTGGACGATCTCGTCCGGTTCATGAAGGATCAGACGTCGCTTGCCACGACGTTTCGTCTTCGAGAAGCACATCATCACGAGCCTTTCCCCTGGGGTGCTTCGTACTGGGTCTCGCAATTGATGCCGCGCGGGGAATACGATCATCGCGTCGCGCTTGTAGGCCACCCCTGCCCATCATGCCAATTGGCACAAGTAGTCTATGCGGTGGACAGGAGTGGTGACGGCGACGGGCTTGCGTGCCGCAATCCATGGTGTGATTTTTGTCTTCCAATCGTCCGCAGGCTTGGTTTACCGTGCCTGAAAGACATCATGAACGCGCAGAAACAACCATTGGTGGAGGCGCCGTCACCCAGCATCATTCGGGAGCGACTCATCCTGTTGGAAGCTGGATTCTCGATCAGGACACTCATACCACCTGCGAGCCTCTCCCGGTCCACGATTAGGAAAGCCATTATCAGATCAAAGACGCGCATTCACATCCAATGGCAAGACTCAGAGTTGTGCCAGCAGGTCCAGTCCGCATAACCGTATACTTCAACGATCGCTTGTCCGCACCGAATGCGACACGGCATCGGACTTTCGTCTGAATAATCAATTAATTCGCGTACAAAATATATTCATGCGCGCGCTTCGGAGCATATTCTCGTTATCCACTATGTGGAGTGTGTAGAAAACAGGATTCAGTTTCAGAACTCTCGTGCAGCCTCTAGGTGTCGCACTTAGACGTTGGCTCGGTACCCCCTTGGGGCAGCCCAACCTTTTTTGAAACTGGCTCCGGAATTCATGCTCCGCTAGCAGTTGTTCGCAGGCCTGCATTCCGTCTCTAAGCAAGAAAACCATTTTCACAAGGCCGTCGGTGCGCGCACACCGCCGCACGACGGGGAGGCAATTCTATGTCCAAGCATTCGATGTTTGTATTCGCCAGTATGTTGTCGTTTGGAGGGATCGCATTCGCCAGCCAGCCATTGAGCGTTGCCTGGAGCAACCCGCCAACAGGCTATGTCGACACGAGGCAGGATCGGGATACGCAAGGCGCGAAGATGGGAGTTGATTCAATCGTGATCGCCTTCCTGGACCCGGTTGCGCTCGTAATCTCAGATATTGAGGTATTCAGCAACGTCGCAAGACCCCAAGTTTCATCGTTGTCCTCGAATCAGGATCAAACGCAATGGACCATTTACCTGAGCGCGGCGCTCAGCCCCGGCGGGGGCACCGTGTTCAGTATTCGAAACGGTGAAGTGCTCCTAGCTTACGAATTCAGGCCGGTCGATCTGAATAACGACGGCGTCGCCGATGGTAACGACGTTGTTGCGCTCGAGAACGCATTGGAAAACGCCAAAGAGGATGATCTGTTCGACGTCAATCGCGATGGGACGGTCGATGGAAACGACCTTACGAGGTTGAATGAACTGCTGGACGGTACCGACGGGTTCGTGGCTTGGAGCGGCTTCGTTTTTCCCACTGCGGCGGCACCGACATGTTGCTGCAACGGGGGAAATTGTTCCATTGCACCCTGGGGGAATTGTTTGAACCCTGCGGCGTGTCCGTGTGGGACGTTCACGTGTGCCGGTGTAACTCCCTAGCGATTCGCTATGGTTGCGCTGGAGAATACGAAAGACATGTTGGCGAGACCCAGTGGGCATTGGTTGCCCGAATCGCGTTCCCCAGGAGTAGTGCTTTGGCCGGCTTTTCTGGGAAAACAGATCGTATGCTGATGTGGTTATCGTCGATCACCAACTCGAAATCTGCACCGGTAAGCGGGTCTGCCAGATCATTTACGGCGTTCTCTGGAACGGCAGCCTGAAGTGTCAACGGCCAAGCCGCATAGGTGTTTCGGTAACGATGCACCCATGCGGCTAGTCGCGACGCACGGCGCGAGGCGCTGGCGACAAGTTGTTGCCGATATACAAGGCTAAAGTCGGGAAGAAGGTAGAGCCAAGCATGTTCCAGCACCGCTCTATCGAGGAACACCTGTCGTTCGTCGATTGAACGGTCGAGATCCCCGTAGGGGAGGTTTTCCCAATTGAGCGAAAACATCACAAATTCGTCTAGCAACGTATCGACTGGCGAGTTGAGGAGGCGCGATCGCGCAACTGAGGCTCCTTCGAAAACACCCATCATTCTTAATATCCCGTTCGTATTGCGGTCAAGCAGGTGCAAGTCGAGGAACTCGCCTCCTCGCCCATCTGAAACAGTGGAGACAGTCAACAGCTGCCGTACAGTCATTGCGGCGTGATGGAGGGCGGAGGACAGTCCGACCATTTCCGGATCGTTGAGTATCCATTGTGTCAATTCCGTCCGCATTCCTTGGTCCTGGTCAATGGGTTTCGTCAGTGCTTGCTGAACGAAAGCATAAGTGCGAGCGCGCAGAAGAGTCCCGCGCCCGCGATGCACAAACGTTGCGGTCACCGACAGGTCATGGGCGAGGTTGCGCGCAGTCGTAAGATCGCGCAAGGCGGACCTCACGTCGCTGTGGGCCAGATGGCCGTACGCCCGCGCCAGGAAACTGTCGCAAACCTTCGACGCGGCCTCGGTGCGCGGCAAGTCGTTGACCAGGACGAAACCTCGCTCCGCGTCAAACGGAAAAACGAGTGACCGCTCGGTGAGCACTGCGCTAACCGTATCGAGTTGCGTGTCGACCGAACGAAGCCAAACGCTCGCCCGCTCCCTTTCCTCGGCGCCGGATGACATCGCCCATGCCAGAAGATTTTCGGGCATCCCGGCCGCGATGGCGTCCAGCAGTTGATGTGATGTCAGGCTTGGATTTTGCAAGCGGCGGAATTGGGCGCTCAGCGAAGTCGACGATTGTTCCAGTAGAGGGTTCAGGATAGCGGCGACGCCGTCGTTGGCTTGCAGTGCATTCAGAAGATCCATATTTACGTGACGCTCGAGGGCCACGCGGAGATCCCCCGTTGCCTGCGCCGCCTGTCGATCAAACAGCAGGCGGGCACCTATACCGACCGCCCCCCCGATCAGGATGAGAAACACGGCCCCGACGGTGATCGGAATCCTGAATCTACGCGCGGTTTTCGCCAAGATATAGAAGTGGTTTGCAGCGCGAGCGCTGATTGCATCACCAGCCAAGAGATGCCGGAGGTCATCCCCCAACACGCCCGCCGATTGGTAGCGTTGCCCGGGATCCTTTTCCAACGACTTCCGGAGAATCGCATCGAGGTCTTTGCCCAGCGCGCGCAACGTTCCACTCCAGTTGCTCTTCGCCAGGAGTGTCCTGCGCAAACTCGCTGGTTCCGCGTGTATGATCCGGTCCCGAACTGTCACAACATCGTCGGCAGTCTGATACGGAAACGTGTCCGTGAGCACTTTGAAAAGCACTACCCCCAGGGAATAAACGTCCGATCGCAAATCGAGGACGCGGTCACCCCTGGCCTGCTCGGGGCTTAGGTAAGGTAGCGTTCCAACGACCGCTCCCGCCGCGGTAACCAACGTCGCCTCCTCCTGGGATTCCTCATAAAGGTCTTTGGCGAGTCCGAAGTCGAGTATTCGTGCGCGGCCGTTTTGGTCGATGAGAATATTCGATGGCTTCAAGTCGCGATGCAAGACACCGCGGAGGTGCGCGTGCTCGACCGCCGCGCACACCTGGACGAGGAGTCGTATCCGTTCCTGAAGGGATGTATCGTGCCAGATCACGTAGTCGTCAATCGCAAGGCCGTCGACAAACTCCATGACGACGTACGGGAAACCTTTAACAACGCCACTGTCAAACACCGTAACAATGCTCGCGTGTTCAAGCCGAGAGGCGAGCTGCGCTTCCCGCAAAAATCGGTGTCGCTGCTCTCGTGAAGAGAAGATTCCATGCAAGAGCACCTTGATCGCAACGAAACGCTTTGTTGACCGATGCGTCGCGCGATAAACGACTCCCTGTCCCCCCTCGTGAATTCGCTCATGCACTTCGTAGTCGGGGAGTTTCTCGCTCAGCTCCTGGAGGTCAAAATCAATTGACTCGTCAGGTTCGACTGAGGAGGCGGCATGGTCCCGTCGCGCTGCCTCAAGAGCATGCAGCGCGTCAAGCCGATCAACGAGTTCTGGAGCCAGGTGCGGAAATTCCTCGACGATTGACCGGGTAGCTACGTTCTCGCCCGCTCTTTGACGGCGCGCGACGTCACGCACGACCTGATCGATCTCCTGACAACGATCGTCATTCATCATGGTCAACAATCGCCCCCTCACGAGCATGTCATCGAGCCTACGATGCGCTCTTGTTGCGAAGCTCCACGAATTGCCCAAGGCGGTCGCGCAACTGCAAACGGGCGCGACGGAGTATGCCGGCCAGAGCACGCTCCGTCTTGCCAAACCGCGACGCGATCTCCTCCATCGGAATGCCCTCGATTTCGCGTGCCCAGACAATCTCGCGGTGCGGCAGGCTGGCAATTGCCAAACGGACGGCTTCACGTTGTTCCTGGAAAGAAAGCTCGCTGCTGGGGGTCTTGCCTGGCGAGACCAGCGTTCGAAACACATTCGTCAGCGAAGTATCGATCAAGTCAAAGCGCTTTCGTCCGCCACCCCGCTTCGTTGTCATATGCTGCCGCCACGTGTCGGCTATCTCATTGCGAGCGATCTTGAGCAGCCAGGCATCCACGGTACCCGTACTGTGGGGAGCAAAGCTCGACCGCTGCTGGAAAGCTTTGGCCCACACAGCCTGCATGATGTCCTCCGCGCTGACGACGTCTTGCAGGAGCGACGGAAGCCTGGCTGCGACAAAACGCCGCAGATTGTCCGTCTTGTCGGCCAACAGCGCATAGAATGCATTTTCGTCCAACAACACGACAGAGTTCCGTTTGATCCCAGTTTGCTTCGGCCTTGCCGACCCGACCCGATCCCGAACATCGTACGAATTTCCATCGTAGTCATTTCGCATGCGCAATTCCAGTCGCCAAGCGGCTGGTCGGAAAGCGGCCGGGGAGCGTGCGTGAAGCCACGCAGCGGGGCCCGTCGGATGCTTCGCATGTGTTCTTGCACTCGGATCATGCTCCATGCCAATATTCATCGGTGTCGGTGGCTGGCATCCTGGTGAATTGCGCTGCCCAACGATTTCGGACTCCCATCACTGAAACGCAACTATGACGCTTGCATCCGTCAAGGGACGGGAGGCGTAACGATCGACGAATGTTTCGTCACGCAGTTCTTCGCCAAGCACCTCGGTGCGCCACCGCGTCGGGTGCCTGGTTCGAGGCTGCGAAATCTGGAGCAGAAATCGGTGAGGCTTGAGACGGTGATCGTTGCCGGTACCATGCCCGCATGGACGGGGTGACAAAGCGACTTCTTGAGTTCGTCGGTAATGAGGGCTACATCGTGGGCATAGGCTTCGAGGAAGGACGCCCTTTCGTTACGGCGTACGATTTGAAAACGGAGCACCGCTACGTTTTCAGAGCCGAAACGGTCTATGAAGCTGCGCTGGAATTGGCGAACTCGGTTGGTGTTGGCTTCGAGAAAGGTTAAGCGTTAGGCCCAAGGACAAGAATGCTCGTCGTCGGATGCGTCGCAGGGAATCGGGATACGGGGCTTCTTGCTGCCGAATCACGGTGCTGTGCGTTGCGACATTCTGCACGCTTGCGCGGGAGTTGTTGCCGGCGTGTTCGCCGGTGCGACCGAGTCGTACAGTGCATTCAACGCGGCGACTGACCGAATGCTTTTCGGATCATAAATCCTGGCAGAATGCATCGTATCCTCTACGTGATAAAGGCGCTTATCACGTAGAGGAAACCAGCTTGCAAGTGGCCCTTCTGGCGAATATTGACGATTTGCGTCGTTCGCGCCTTTGAGGTCGTGTTTCAGGAGGTTTTTGGGTTTTCGGATATCGGTCGATGCCGATGTGACGCGGCGGCACCTCATCTGCAGCAGCTTCGTGACCGACCGCTGTCATCGGACTTCGAGGGTTGCTCAGAGTTCAACTGCCTTGTTCCGGACGGTCCTTATGTAATCGGGTCTTGCTCGATGTACGTCGATTGAGAGAGACTGTCATGAACGAATGCTGACAAGCCAAAGGAGCCATGCCGGAACGAAAAATCGAATCAACCATGGAAGCGCTGGCCAGGCGTGCCGGCGGCGAACTTGCTGGCTCGGCCGTCGATGTCATTGCCGCCATCCCCGAGGAGGAAATCTGGCTGGCTGGTCTGAAGAGTGAACAGACGCGCCGTGCTTATCGACGGGACGCGGCTCATTTCGTTGAGACGCTCGGAATCGAGTCGTTCGAGGAACTTCGACAAGTGACGCACAAACATGTCATCGCATGGCGACGTCGCATGACGGACATCGAGTGCCTGCAGAATTCGACCGTGCGTCGGCGGTTGTCGGCCTTGTCGAGCCTATTTACCCATCTGGTCGAACGGGATCCACACGTACACCTGAATCCCGCACGGGATGTCGAACGCCCCAATGTCAACCGCAAGGAAGGTTCGACGCTCGCTTTCTCGCCGGAGCAGGCCCGGGCGCTGCTCGACGCCCCCGACGCTGAAACGCTCGCTGGCCAACGCAATCGGGCCCTCCTTTCGGTGGGTCTTCAATGCGGGCTGAGGCGCGCTGAAATCGCTCATCTGACGTTGTCATCGGGCAGGCAAAACCGGCCAGTAGTGGGCAGGTGAAAACCGGCCATTTTGAGGAGTCTTCGGTTCGTCGCATAGCTTCTCCTGTGAAAGGAGAAAGCTGTGTCGAATCGACTCAAGATGGCCAAAGTCCAAACAA
>JAJDDQ010000072.1 GCA_029260215.1 Phycisphaerae bacterium | reverse complement strand
GTACGGGCATGAAGTGGGATCACGCCAACGCCGCCGGCATGATGAACCTCGTCGCCCTCCAGGAAAGCGGCCAATGGGATCAGTATTGGACCACCCGGAAACGACAAGCGGCGTAGTGCCAAAAAAACTAGCCAGACCCTTCTGCATATACCTCCGTTACCGCGGCCGAGCGGTGGCCGAGGATGACGCGGGCTGCCTCCAGGCCGTATCGCGCCCGAAGTCTTGTTGCGGCATTGTGTCGGAGGCGATTAGGCCCCCAAGGCGACACACCCGCCTTCTTGCAGGCGATATAAATGGCGTGATGGTAGCCTTTCGTTGTGTAGTGTTCGCCTGCGCGGCGACGGGGGATTGGCTTACGCTTCCGCTTGTTCTTCGGCTTGAGCCGGCGCATTCTTCGACGAAGCTCGGCGACGGCCTGCCTCGGGCTGAATAGGTACGAATTCACATTGCCTGAGAGGATAGGACGCAGAACCTCTTGGGCTTTGGGGCCAAGAAAAATGACGCGATCTACGCCGTGGTGTTCCGTTTTGTGAGTCAAGGGTCGATACGCCCAGACCTCCTCCGAAAGATCAAGGTCTCGGCCGCGCATGATGACGACTTCGCCCGGCCGCATGCCGGTCGCAAGTTGCAGCTCAATCATCGCACGGACCTGGCGATTAACGAGCGGCAAGACAGCCTCGATGTGCGGCTCAGGAACGGGTTTGACAGCTTCCGTTTCACGAGCCGGTGTACGTCCCTGCTTGAGCGGAGCTACCGCACGGAGCGCTTCGAGAATGCTGGGAGCCAGCTGCTGATTCTCCACGCCCCATTTGAATATGCGCCGGATTCGGTTAACTCGGGAGTTGATTACCTTTCGCGAGAGTCCGGCCTCCACCATGTTTTGCCTCACGGCTTTTAACTCACGCGGGCCAAAGTCGGCTACAGGGGTCAGGTTGTACATCTGCTCGACCGGTCGCATCGCGTCCTTCATGTTTGCGTACTCACCGGTTGGCCTGCCGTTCTTGCGATAGTATTCGAAGGCGAAGCTGAGATAGGAAACGAACAGCTCGCAGATGCGTACATCCGATTGCGGCGCTTCGCGTTTTGTGGCAGCCGTACCATTCTTTCCGACGAGCCACTCAGCTATCAGCCGGTCGTATTCCTGATAGCTTCCGGGCGTACCGAATCGACCAAGGTAGTGGTCGTGACCGTTAAGCGTGACAACGGCGCGCCCCGAGGGCTTGTGAAGGCGATAGGATGGATGACGTTTCTTGAGCTTGGGCATGAGCGGTTCCCTTCGTCCATGCCACCAAACCGGTAATTACCGTTTTGGTGGGGACTTCCGGGCCGCACTACCCAACACAGGCAGGCACGCTAACTAGCGTTCGGCCAAAGACTTAGCTTTCAAAGCGGGCGAGCGGATTCGAACCGCCGACGTCCAGCTTGGGAAGCACAACTTCTGCCACGGCCAAAACCGTCAGAAGTCCTTTGGTTCCAGCATGTTATCGAGAATCGCCGTTTTCGCAAATTGACGCATTCCGTCGCATCTTGACGCGTTTTGACGCCGTAAAACCGTAGCCAAAACCGTAGTCCTTGGGCGAGCTAAACGGGCCTGAATTGTTGGATGAATCCGTGTTCCGGACAGGGAGCGCGTGAGCAAAACTCTTACATAACATCCTTTATGTATGGTTTGTCAAGGCCGGTGGGGGGCGGTCGCGCATTACTGACGGGTCCCAGCGGCCGTGCGAGTTCCTGGCTCGTGGACTACTGGAGCTGCTCGGATTGATACATGAAGCTTCTTACATACGGGCGAACAAGCATAAACGCCGCCACGCCGATGACGACAGTGAACAACGCAACGGCGACCGGGATTCTGCGCGCCGCGGCGCGACATTCTTCAAACGAGGGTGGCCGTTGTTGGAGAGGCGCATCCTGTCTCTGTCGAATGTCCAGCCATGCGTAAGCCGACACTAGGGCACCTGCCCAGATTGGCGTGGCTACCGCTAGGCTGAGAACACTATCCGCGTCCACGACGGAAACCCCCTCTGCGGCAAGCTCGAAAGACGGGTGTTTTCAAGTGCCAAACACATTTACCCTTCGCCGAGATCGCTTATACCGCACAGTCCGCCAGGTGGCGGCCCGTGGGTTGATTATGAAGTAGCCTGAGGGCCGCTGACCCTGTTACGGGTGTCATGCAAGCACCTGCTGCATTGTGGAGATGAACTTGGGAATCCGAACGGGTGTGGTGAGCACGGCGTAGCGCCTGGGGGCGATCCACGGATGGTTGGTATCTAGCTCTCCTTTGGCCACGATCAGCACAACCGGCGTGCTTGCAGCGGTCTCAGGTTCTTCGGCTGCATCGAACTTCGCGGTCAGCTGCGAGAACTCGTTTGCATCCCTAAAATAGATGACGCCTAGGTTGGGCGGCTTATCGTCTGAAGCCGAGGCTATCCGCTCGCAGAACATGCGATACACGTCAACGTCCGGCTCGGCGCTGATGCACAGTGGGCGTACTTCCGTAGCGAGTCGCTCCTTCACCTGCAACGCGAAATCGGGCCACTCGTCGTCGCCTGTCCGTGCGAGCATTGTGAACTTCAGGTCGCGGGTCTCATCAGGTATGGTTTCCGTGAGTTGTAAGATCGTTCTCGGTGTCAACTTCAGTTCCTGGACGAGCTCATCAATGGGGTATACCGCCTCGTTGCCGCTACTACCGAGCAGGAGCGCATGGGCGAGTCGATCCGCCAGCGCTACGGTGGCAGCCGCTTCGTAATGCTCCGGTCCAAGCCGCTTGATCGTCTGCATCGAGTTGTGATGGTTCACCGCGGGGGCAATGAATTCGCGCGGGAATTGCCAGTGTTCCAGGGCCTGCTCCAGGATGTCGCAATGATCGAGCACCATCAACTTCGCTTCGACCGCCTCGAGCGGTAGAGAGAGGTGCTCCGCGGCATCCCAAACATGACCGTATTCGTCCGAAACATGGTCAAGGAGAATCAGACGCCCCACGTCGTGGACCATGCCCCAAAGGAAACTGTCATCGACCTTAGAATCTTGGCGCTTTTTGGCGATTGCCGAAGCGATCAAGCCACACGCGATCGAGTGCTCCCAAAACAGCCGTGGATTCACGTGCTCCCCCGCGCCGCCTTCGTAGTTGTGAAGGATACCCAAGGCCATGACCATCGAGCGTACCTCTTGAATGCCGATGCGCGCCACTGCGTCCTTAACACTGTTTACGGGTCGACCTCTGGAATAGGCGGAGCTGTTGGCCAGCTTGAGGATACGAATAGAGAGTGCTTGGTCATGTGTGACGGCTTTCGCGACGTCGTCCGCGCAGCAGCTGGCGCTTCCCGTTACAGCTATCACATTCTGAACCGTTGGTCCAAGGGGCCGCAGTTCCAGTCCTTCATTCACGAGCTTGAACAGCTGCGCTTTCGTGATCATTGGCGATAGGTCGTCAAGCGATTTCACGTCCGCCAAGTCAGTTGCGCAAACCGGCGCAGGCGCATCACTTTCGGAAGTCGTACGGCCTCGTGGCCCTGGGGGCGACGCTCGGCGTGAGGTCGCGGAGGAGGCGGTAGACGGCTGCTCAGCGCGAGCCCTCCATTGGGCGTAGCCACCCTGAGCGGACGATTCCCCCGTTACCACAGACGCGACGACAACAGGCTCGCCACCGAGACACGCGGCAACGCGTGCGAACAACTCATCGATCGAAAACTCTGACTTCAGCAAGTACCCTTGCACCCGGCGCTCCGCCGCGGCGATGATGTCCTCTCGTTCGGCCCTTTCCGTGAGCATGATGACAGGAATATCCTCTAACTCCGGATTGCGACGCATGGTTCCCAAAACGGCGAAGCCGTCCAACTCGGGCATATTCACGTCAAGTAACACGAGGTCAGGACGGCTCTCCCGCATACGCGAAAGTGCCTGGGCGCCATCGGCCGCACATACCACATCGTAGCCGTTGCCTCGTAGGGCCTCGGCAATGGGGTCCCGAACGATTGCGTTGTCGTCTACGACAAGGATTGTACTCATGATTTCACATTCCGGCTGAATGTTCGTCGCTGTTCCAACTGCATGGCCTCATACCGCGACTGCTTCAGCGTCGACGAAGCTGCGCCCGGTGGAAAGGAAATCCTGTTCATGCTCGACAAATGCTTCCACGATACCCGGGTCGAAGTGCTTGCCGGCTTCTTCGACGATCATGCTTCGAGCTACGTCGTGCGAGAACGCGGCCTTGTAGACACGTTTGGAAATTAATGCATCGTACACGTCGGCAAGCGCGACGATTCGGCCGCAAAGCGGGATGTCTTCGCCCGCCAGACCCGCAGGATACCCGCTTCCATCGAAGCGTTCGTGGTGCGTCAAGGCGATGTCCCGCGCTAGTCGCAAGTACGCCACACCGGGGTATTGCCGCGCTGCGGCGTCGAGTGTCTCAGCACCGATCGAGGCGTGCGTCTTCATGATGTCAAACTCTCTGTCGCTAAGCCGCCCGGGTTTGAGAAGCACAGTGTCGGGTATACCGACCTTGCCGATATCGTGCAGCGGACTTGTCAGATAGATGAGCCGTGGGTAATCGCTGTCCGTCTGATCGCCGTGTCGGCCGCTGTCGACGACGTGCCGCGCAATGATCCGAGAGTACGTGCGCATTCGTTCCAAATGCTCTCCGGTTTCGGGGTCACGAGACTCAGCGAGCTTGGCCATGGCGAAGATCGCCACGTCGCGGGTTTCCATGGACAGAATTCGCTCGCCGGCGCGTACGCGAACCGTAAGTTCGGCGGGATCGAAAGGCTTGGTCATGAAATCGTCCGCGCCCGCGGAAAGCCCTTCCACGACATCCTCCTGCCTGGCGTGGCTGGTGAGAAGAATCACGTAGGTGTAGCCTGGTAACCCACTTCCGCGGATTTCCCGGCAGAGCTCAAGCCCGTCCATCCCCGGCATATTCCAGTCCGAGATAACGAAACGGCACGGATTAGCGTGTAGATGTGCAATGGCCTCGGCACCGTCACGCGCTGTGGCCACGTCATGACCAGCCTCATTCAGTGCATCCTGCAGCATATCTAGAGCAATGTCGTCGTCGTCAACAATCAGAATCTGCATGGCGTTTTTCCCGTATCAAGATACCTGTGCATCGTTTGTCACCAACAAGTCGGGTACGTATTCGAGGCATCGCTGAATCTCATGGCGAAGCTCGGTTAAGCAGCTATCAGCTTCCTGGAGGTCATCCGATCGTCCCATTTCCTCAAGCTGGGCGGTCAGTTCGCGTACACGTTTGGCTTCCAGACATGCCGCGGCACCCTTGAGGCTGTGCGCTGTGTTCGCCGTTTTCTCAGTGTCACCCGACGCGACACTCTCTTCGATGGCCGTCAGATCTGCTTCAGCCCGCGCCTGAAACTTCACGATTGTGCGGTGGATGAGACTCCGCTTGTCCCCCCAGCGTCTGAGAAGCGCATCTACGTCGAATGGCGCCTCCCCGTCTACGGATGCGGGCATCACCAATGGTTGCTCTTGTGGAGCCGTCTCCGGAGGGGCGTCGCATGCTCGCTGGGTCTCTGGCAGCACTTCGCTCGTTGTTGGGTGAAGATGCGATTCGATAGTTTCTACCAGACGTTGCGGATCAAGTGGCTTGGTAACGTAGTCATCCATGCCGGCCTCCAGACAACGCTCGCGGTCGCCTTTGAGCGCGTTGGCGGTCAGCGCTACGATCGGGATTCTTACCGTCGTTCTTCCCCGGAAAGCACCTTGGCTTTCGTGTTTTCGAATCAGGTGGGTGGCCTCGAATCCATCCATCTCGGGCATCTGGCAGTCCATCAGAATAAGGTCGTACGACGTGCCCAGGATCGCATCGACAGCTTGCCGGCCGTCTGCTGCGGTATCGCATTCGTAACCCGCGTTCGTTAGGACTGTTTCCGCAAACTCCCTGCCGATGTCATTGTCTTCGACGAGGAGAATTCTCGCCCCTGCCGTTCTTGCCGTGCGTTCGTGCCGACGAACGCCTGACGTCGCCTCGTGAACATTAGCTGTAGAAACCGTGCGGGCACATGCAATGGTCTCTACGATGGCGTCAAGTAGCTGGGATTGCATGACCGGCTTGGTTAGCCAGTTGTTGAATCCTGCAGTTTTGATTCGCTCAACATCATCACACCGGCCCATGGACGTAAGTAAAAGAAGGGGTAAGTCTTGGAGAACAGGGTCAGATCGGATAGCCTGAGCAAGTTGCTCACCATCCATGTCCGGCATCTGCATGTCCAGGATGGCAAGGCCGAACGGCTCTTTCGATGTCGCCGCTTCACGAAGAACGCGCAGGGCCGTGGGCCCGTCTGCCGCCGTTTCGTGCATCAAGCCAAACGCGGAGAGTTGCTCCTGAAGGATTTCGCGGTTCGTCGCGTTGTCATCAACGGCGAGAACACGTACCTGCCGAACGTCGTCGCAAAGCGGCCCGGCAGTTTCGGCGCCCTCGCCACACGTCTCAAAGTTTGCAGTAAACCAGAATGTCGAGCCTTGTCCTTCGGTGCTATTGACTCCGATTTCGCCGCCCATTAGTTCCGCGAACTGTTTCGATATGGCTAATCCCAGGCCGGTACCGCCGTATTTGCGGGTCGTCGAGCTGTCCGCTTGAGAAAACGACTCGAAGATTTGTTGTACGCGATCTACCGGTATTCCGACGCCGGTGTCGGTGACGCAGAAACGGGCCGTCACTTCAGAATCGGTGCGACAATCCGTCGTCACTCGGATCTCCACTTCGCCCTGTTCTGTGAACTTGATTGCGTTACTCACCAGGTTTCTAATTACCTGTTGAAGTCTTCCAGCATCACCGCGTACCGCTGTCGGAACGATTGGATTGATCCTACAGAGTAGCTCGATGTTCTTGTTCTCGGCAGTGGGCCCCAGTTGCAGTGCGACGCTCTCCACGGCGTACCGCAGCTCGAATTCGACGCTCTCAAGCTCCATTCTTCCGGCTTCAATCTTGGACAGGTCGAGGACGTCGTTGATCAGTGTGAGCAGCGCATCTCCTGAGGCCTTTGCAAGCCCCGCGTACCGGCGTTGCATCGTGTCCAGATTTGTACCGAGCAGAAGCTCGGTCATTCCGATCACCCCGTTTAATGGTGTGCGCAGCTCGTGGCTCATATTGGCGAGGAACTCGCTCTTGGCCTGATTGGCGACTTCGGCCTGCTTCTTCTCTAACTGCAGCTCTAGGGCTCTCTTGCGGTCGCTGATGTCCTTCATGAAGCAATGATGCCCGGCGGCTTTGCCTCCGTCATCACCGATCTTCACCATGAGGACCTGTTTGTGAAATATGGAACCATCCTTCCTGATGGCCCGCGATTCAAGCTCGACCTTGCCTTCTCGCAGCATTTGCCCGTACGCTTCCGTGGCAAGCTTGCGGTCATCGCGATGAACTGTCGTTTCCCAGGAGGTGCCGATCAAATCACCGAGTTCGTACCCCAGCATTGCCGCATAAGCTTCGTTCACATCGACATAACGACCGTCGCGATCCAAACGAGAGATGCCGGGCATGGCATTCATGATCGCCATGTTCATCTGGCGCATTTCATCGAGCGCTCGTTTGCGTTCGATGGCGTACCGTAGACAACGAATCAGCGTCCTGCCGTCCGTGTCTCCTTTAACCAGATAATCCTGCGCTCCGAGCTCGACTGCGCGAAGGGCCAGGGCATCGTCGTCACTTCCCGTCATCACGACGATTGGCACGCCCTTCGACGCCTTTAGAGCCGTCGAGACAGTGTCGATACCATGCCCATCAGGAAGCGAAAGATCGAGCAGCATTGCATCGAAGTGGCCCTCTGCGACGCATTTCTCGGCTTCAGCGAGGCTGCCGACGTGCGTCAATGTAAAGGCACCGGTCGCCGCGTCAGCGAGCGCGGCTTGGACGAGGCCCACGTCACCGGGGTTGTCCTCGACGAGCAGTACTTGGATGGTTTCGCGATTCACGGGATCACCTACGCCACAACGCACGCGGTCGTCGGTAGCTTGACCACACACAGCCAGAAATCTTCGATCTTCCTCACGACCTCCATGAACTGATCAAGGTCCACCGGCTTGGTGATGTAGCAGTTCGCGTGAAGGTCGTAGGTCTTCACAATATCCTGTTCGGCCTCGGACGTTGTCAGGATGACCACCGGAATGCGCTTCAGATCATCATCCGTTTTAACCTCGCCGAGCACCTCGCGCCCGTCCTTTCTTGGCATGTTCAGGTCGAGCAGAATCAGGTCCGGCGTCGGCGCGTCGGCGTACGGACCTTCCTTGCGCAAAAAAGCCAAGGCCTCCACGCCGTCATTGGCGACGTGCAGGCGGTTGTGGATCTTCGCCTCCTTGAGCGCTTCCTTGGTCAGGCGCACGTCACCGGGGCTGTCCTCCGCCAATAAGATGTCGATCGGTCTTGCATTCTGGGGTAGATTCATCGTTGGGTATCTCCTTGCCGTGGGGAAGAGTAAAGTAAAAGGTCGAGCCCATTTCCGGCGCCGAATCCACCCAGATTCGTCCGCCATGGCGTTCAACGATCTTCTTGCAGACCGCCAGGCCGATGCCCGTGCCGGAGTATTCGCCTTTGCCGTGCAGCCGTTGGAAAATGACGAAGATTCGTTCGGCATACTGCGGATCAATGCCCATGCCGTTGTCCCGTATCGAAAACAGCCACTCGCCGTCCTGCTCTGCTGCTCCGACGTGGATCTCCGGAGTCCCATTGCTGCCGCGGTACTTGACGGCGTTGCCGATCAGGTTCTGAAACAACTGACCAAGCTGAACACCATCGGCCAGTACCGTGGGCAGCGGGTCGACGGTCATACGGGCCCCGCATTCCTCAATGGCCGTCTTGAGATTGGCCAGCGCGTGCTCAACAACGGTATCGCAGTCGGTCGGCTCGCGGTCGCGTCCGTGCGTACCCACTCGTGAGTACATCAGTAGGTCGTTGATCAGCTGCTTCATACGCACAGTCCCATCGACCGCGAATGCGATGTACTCCTGGGCGTCGGAATCCAGCTTGTCTTTGTAGCGCCGCTCAAGAAGCTGCGTGTAGCTGGCCACCATCCGGAGCGGTTCCTGTAGGTCGTGCGAGGCTACGTACGCGAATTGCTCCAGTTCCGCGTTAGAACGACGGAGATCAGCCGTTCGCTCTTCAACACGATCCTCCAGATGGTCGTGGGCCTGTTGCAGCGCATCCTCAGCATTCCTGCGATCGTTGATGTCCAGCACGACCCCTTCCATGCGAAGGGGTTGCCCGGTATCGTCGTAAGATCCTCGCCCCATCGCTGCGATCCAGTGAACGCTTCCATCCGGCCACAAACTGCGATACTCGATGGCGTAATCAGTTCGATTGTCCAGCGCATCCGTGACCGCTTGATGGGTACGTTCCCGATCGGCGGGGTGCAGTGCCTCCAGAAAGCGCTCATAGCTCATCTGCGAGCCCGGCGGGATCCCAAATAGCGCGTTGCACCGTTCGGACCAGGTCAGTTCCTCGCGCACAATGTCCCAGTGCCAGGTACCGATGCCCGCGCCCGTGGTGGCCAGATGCAGCCGCTCCTCAGTTCGTCTCAGCTCCAGTTCTGCCCGATTGCGCTCGGTGATGTCGCGAATGATGCCCGTGAAGAAGCGTTGATCGCCAAGCCGTAGCTCGCTGACCCCAAGGTCGATGGGGAAGGTCGTCCCGTCCTTTCGCTCCGCGACGACCTCTCGGCCGATGCCAATGATCTTCTTGGTGCCGGATTTTAGGAAGTTCGTCAGGTACTGGTCGTGCTCGCTCATGTAAGGCTGGGGCATCAGGGTCTTGACGTTCCGGCCAATCATTTCGCTGGACGTGTATCCGAACATCCGTTCAGCGGCCGGGTTGACTGACTCAATTGTTCCCCGTTCATCGATTGTGATGATGGCGTCTACCGCCGTTTCGACGATAGCCCGAATCATCGTCTCACGATCAGTGATGTTTGATTCCAACCGTGCGTTTGCAACTTTTAGTGCTTGCTCGGCTTGCTGGCGCTCGCGGTAGGTTTGTGCTATTTCCGCGAGCAACCCGAGGACGGGCGTTATGTAGGCGACGGCCTTCAGGGCGTGGGCAATATTAAAGGCGGAATCATGCAGTCTGAGCGACCCGAAAGCCATGTAGAGCTGCGTCGCAATCTGCGGTATTATCGAGAGCAGCAGGGCATAACCGAACAGGCTTCTGTGTCGTTTGAGGTAAATCGGAAACACAACCAGGCCGCACAGCAGGTACGGAATCAACGGGTAAATATCGTACGGCCGCTTGATGCCCGAGTCGGGAAACATCGTCTGCGGTAGCGAGTTTGAGGTGGCGCAGTGGTAGATGACGGCATAAGCCACGGCCACAAAAGCGGCGCTTATTGCGACGACGAACAAATGGGCGTTTCTGCCCCAACTTCTGGATGGTAAGAGCGCGAAGATCCCAACGCCCAGGAGCAATATACCGCCGTTGAACAATCGACAGATCGCCCAAGTGAATGGGATTAGGTTTCGGTTGTCGCCTACAGTGTCGATCAACCGGTCGGCGGCAAGCGTGTGAAAGGCATCCATGGCGCCTGCACAAGCCAAGGCGATGCCGATCACTGGTAGTGACGGCTCTCGTGAAAGCTTGAATTGACTGAGTGCGAGAACACAAATGAAAGCGGCACAGACCACCGCTGTCCACTCTAGCAACGTATGTGTAAAGCTACCGCGTAGCGCGCGATGAACAGCATCACCGATCTCATGTGGGGAAAGCCCGGGAAAGCCTTCTGGTCGCAACGACGGGCCACTAGTGGAGAAATCCACGCCAAAGGCAAGGAGCATCAGCGGGAGAACGCAAAATGCTGCGAGAATCGCGGCCCATCTCCAAGGCCGGAATCCTGTCAAGCCTTCCGAAAGGGGTAGCACGCTCTCGTGGCCCGGGCTCATACGTCACCCCGCTTTGGCGAAGATACAGTGGCTTGTCCGCGTGACGTTTCGTCTTTCATGAATTGGTCAACAGCCGCTTGTTGAAATCGCCAGATTCGCCCGATCTTTCGTCCCTCAAGCTCCCCACGCGCAGCGAGTCCGTACACCGTGTCAGGCGAGACCTGCAGCAGTTCAGCCACTTGCTTAATGGTCAAGGCTTTTGTCGTCATGCTGACGTCATCGGGTCTGGCTAGTTTTTTTGGCACTACGCCGCTTGTCGTTTCCGGGTGGTCCAATACTGATCCCATTGGCCGCTTTCCTGGAGGGCGACGAGGTTCATCATGCCGGCGGCGTTGGCGTGATCCCACTTCATGCCCGTAC
>JAJDDQ010000071.1 GCA_029260215.1 Phycisphaerae bacterium | reverse complement strand
GTACGGGCATGAAGTGGGATCACGCCAACGCCGCCGGCATGATGAACCTCGTCGCCCTCCAGGAAAGCGGCCAATGGGATCAGTATTGGACCACCCGGAAACGACAAGCGGCGTAGTGCCAAAAAAACTAGCCAGACCCTTGCGGTGGGTTGTGCGCGCTCACCTTCTTGACACTCTTTGCGACGGCTTCGACAATCGGTGTGGCGGCGGCTCCCCTGTGATGCGGGGCGGCTGATCCTTCATGTTGAGCGTTTTCTTCGTTCGCGACGAGCAAATACGAGAGGTGGAATCATGACTCCGGCGACCCTGGCCAACCCCCCGAAGGTGAAACTGACCAAAAATCTGATCAACGGTGAATGGTGCGATGCGGCGAGCGGCAGGACGCTTGAAGCCTTCAACCCTGCGACGGGTGAGGTGATTGCGCATGTGGCTGCCAGCGAAGAAATTGATGTCGATCGGGCTGTCGAGGCTGCCCGTAGCGCGCTGGAGCACGGCCCGTGGTCGAAGATGAGCGCCCGCGATCGCGGCAAGTGTTTGTACAAGCTGGCGGAGCTTGTGGAGACGCATGCGGAGGAGCTGGCGATGCTGGAGGTGCTCAACAATGGCAAGCCCATCGGCGAGGTTCGAGCAGCCGACGTTCCACTAGTGGCTGAGACCTACCGGTACTATGCGGGTTGGGCGGACAAGATTACCGGTGACACGATCCCTGTGGATCGGACGATGGGCAACTTTTTCTGCTACACCAAGCGTGAGCCGGTGGGCGTGTGCGGGCAAATTATCCCGTGGAATTTTCCGATGCTGATGATGGCGTGGAAATGGGGGCCTGCGTTGGCGTGCGGCAATACGGTCGTGCTCAAACCGGCGGAGCAGACGCCGCTGACCGCGCTGCGCATCGGCGAGCTGGCGATGGAAGCGGGTTTCCCGCCGGGTGTCATCAACATCGTCAACGGATACGGCGAGACGGCTGGCGATGCGATCGTCAAGCATCCGGGCGTGGACAAAATCGCTTTCACGGGTGAGTACAAGACGGCTCAGATCATCTCGCGTAACGCGGCAGACACGCTGAAGCGGTTGACGTTCGAGCTTGGCGGGAAGAGCCCGAGCGTTGTCTTTGCCGATGCGGACATTGACAAAGCGGTGCAGGGTGCGATGACCGGTATCTTCTTCAATCAGGGCGAAGTCTGCTGTGCGTCGAGCCGCCTGTTCGTCGAGGAATCGGTTCACGACCAGTTCGTTGAGAAGTTCAAAACGGCTGCGGAGAAACGGAAAATCGGCGATCCCTTCGATACCGGTACCGAGCAGGGTGCTCAGGTTTCCAGGGAGCAATTCGACAAGGTCTTGAGCTACATCGACATCGGCAAGAACGAAGACAATGCCACCTGCGTTACGGGCGGAGCGCGACACGGCGACAATGGCTGGTTCGTCAAGCCGACGATTTTTTCGGACGTGCGGAACGACATGCGCATCGCTCAGGAGGAAATCTTCGGGCCTGTGTGTTCGGTGTTGAAGTTCCGCGATATGGATGACGTCATCAAGCAAGCCAACACGACGATGTACGGCTTGGCGGCTGCGGTGTGGACGAAGGACATGACCAAGGCGTTCGCGATTGCGGACGGCGTGCGTGCGGGCACGGTGTGGGTGAATTGCTACAACACGTTCGACCCGGCTGCCCCGTTCGGCGGGTACAAGTTCAGCGGGCACGGTCGGGAGAACGGCAAGGATGCGCTGAATGCGTACAGTGAAGTGAAGACGGTTTGGGTGAATTTGGGTAAGCGATAGGTTTTACCCCGATCTGTTTGAAGTGTGCCAATCGCCTCGTTCGTGGAAACGGCCGGGGCGATTCTGTGTCTGTGACGGATTATGGTAAGGAGTCGTTCCGGCTTCTTGGGGATGAGTGTTTATTGTGTCAAAGGCTGGCACGTAGGGCAGAGGTGCGAAGATCGGCCTGCGGCGGTGATGCGGATGATCGGTGTTTTGCAGGTTCGACAGGGTTCGCCTTCGCGGTTGTAGACGCGGTGTTTGCGTTGGAACCCGCCCGGTCGGCCATCGGCATTGCGGTAGTCCATGAAGGTCGTTCCGCCGTCGGCGATTGCGTCTCGGAGGACGCGGCGCATGGTGCGGAGCAAGTCGCGGCCTTGAGCATCGGGCAGGTCGCACGCACGCGTCAAGGGGTGAATCCCGGCGCGGTGCAGGGCTTCGTCGCAGTAGATGTTGCCCATCCCCGCGAGCATTTTCTGGTCGAGAAGCAGGGCTTTGATCTGACGCTGTCGTTGGAGGAGTAATCGGAATTCCGTCCACCGGATCTCCAGCGGGTCAGGACCTACCGGACCGAGGCGTGGGCCTACCATTTCCTCCGTTGCGTCCAGTAACCACAAGCCGCCGAATCGGCGGGGGTCGCGGAAGCGCAGGTCCAATTTTGTTCCGGCGATTGCGGCTTGAAATTGGGTGTGGTTGAGCAACGGCTCGGCTGACTCAACGACGGTCAATCGGCCTGTCATGCCCAATGCTACGACGAGTCTTGTTCCTTCGTCGAATTCGATCACGACGCGCTTGCCCGAGCGTCGCACATTCGACACGCGCCGACCGTTCAGCCTGCGTGGGATTTGTGCGGCCCGACCATTGGCGATGTCTTTTCGATGTACGACCACGCGCTCGAATCTTCGGCCGTGCAGATGCGGCGATAGCGTGCGAACGATGGTCTCGGCCTCCGGTAATTCGGGCATGGGCGCATTCTAGCGGCGAATTCGACGATCGCGTAGCGGATTACGGTCGTTGCCCCCGGAACGTCCGCGCGAACTGAAGTTTGCGGCTCGCTGCGCACAGATCAAAGGTGTCCCATAAGAAGCGAAGCCACGGATCGTGGAGTCGATGAATCGTGTGCTGAAGTTGATGCTGGGCAGATATTCCCTTTTTTCGCGCCTATGCTTTGGTGGGGGGAAGGAAGAGATCATGTCCGACTACTGCATAACCGGCGAACGCGAGCAAGGCCCGTCCGCTTATCCCAATGCCAACGGGATGAATCTCATGGAACGCCGGCAGGTCTATCGGGAGATGGTGGCTCAGCTTCGTCGCAACGGCCCCTTATCTGCGCGACGGCGAAAGACGCTCGTGCAATTCGCCGCCTGTTTGGGGTTATCAGCCATGCAGGCTGGCAGCGTTGTCGAGGAAGTCGAGCGGAGCATCGGCACGGCTGCATCAACAGCGTCGTCGCCTGATCTTCGATTGAGCGTGGATCGCCCTATTCGTGCGCGCCTCGTTCGGGGAAGTGTACCCATCGCGTTGGGCGCGTTTCTCGTTCTGGCGTGGTTTCTGATGCGCGTTTCGTAACACATCGCCGCCCCCTTCTTCATTTTCGTCGCCAATGCTCAGCATTCAATCTCACGATCGCCTCAATCGGAAAGCAACTCTGCGCGCGGAGTGGCCGGTTCGCACGCTGTCCACTATCCTTCAGCCTGTTGTTCTGGTTGAGGGCCGTCGATTCATGCGCAAATACTGGGTGGTTTTTCGTGTCGCGCTGTCTGAGCGTCTGGTGTACCGCGCTGACTTTTTCCTTTCAACGTTCCTGCGATTCATCCCCATTGTTACGACGATCCTGCTTTGGCGGGCGGTTTTTGACGGCGCGGGCACGGACCGCGTGGGCGATCTCGAATACGAGCAGATGGTCGGTTACTACCTGTTTGTGATGATCGCGCGCACGTTTGGATCCATGCCGCAGCTCGCCAGCGGAATCTCCAACGACATTCGCGAGGGCGGGTTGCGCAAGTACCTTTTGCAACCGATCGACTACCTAGGCTATTACGTCGCGCTGCGCATCGCGCACAAGTTCGTGTTCTTCGTGATGGCTGCTGGGCCTTACGCGCTGGTGTTCTGGGTGTGTCGCGATTTTCTGCCCGGTTGGCCTGCCCTGGGGACGTTTGCACTGACGGTTGTGACGCTGGTGTTCGCGTTCCTGCTGGGTTTTTGTATCAATGCGATCATAGGCCTGCTGGGGTTCTGGTTTCTGGAAGTGGCGAGTTTCATGCATCTTTTCATGACGGTGCAGTACTTCCTCAGCGGTCACATGTTTCCGCTCAGCCTGCTGCCCGACGGGATTCGCTCGATTGTCACCTTGATGCCGTTCGCATACGAGACCTACTACCCGACGATGATTCTGCTTCAACGCCTCGAAACGGCGGAAATCGTGCGCGTGTTGTTCATCCAAGCTGGCTGGATCATCGCGCTTGGCACGATTGCGCGGTGGATGTGGTCGCGTGGGCTTCGCCGGTACGCAGCCTTTGGGGGATGATGATGCATCTTGCCCGCTATGGACGAATTCTGCTTCGGTTCTGGAAGAACGCGTTGATTCGCGAGATGTCCTTCCGTGCCCATTTCATTGTGCAGGTCGGCGGCGAGTTGCTGTGGATCGCGATGATGCTTATCTTCATCAAGGTCATCTTCCGCAACACCGGCAATGTGCGCGGCTGGACCGAGGGCCAGTATCTGTTCCTGATGGGCACGCACATGATCGTTACGGGCATTTTCGAGACGTTTTTCTTCTCCAACTGCTGGCGCGTCAGCCATCTCGTTCGCACCGGCGATCTGGATTTCGTGCTGGTCAGGCCCGCGAGCGCGCAATTCCTGCTGAGCTTCGAGCGTATCGATTACACTTCGCTGACCAAGCTGCCGGTGGCGGTTGCACTTTGCCTTTACGCGGCATCGAGCGAGGGGCGAGCGATTACCCTGAACCACGTGTTGCTGTTCATTCCGCTCATCGCAGCCGGCGTGATTATGCTCTATTCACTGTTGTTCATGTTCGCGGTGACCAGCGTTTGGCTGATTCGGCAAACGAGCGTGAACCACCTGTGGTTTTACGCGGTGAATCTGGCTCGCTATCCCGCCGAGATTTACCAGCGGTTTGCGGGCGGGGCGTTGTGGTTTGGTCTGGTGTTCGTCGTGCCGATCCTGCTGGTGGCCAACCTGCCGGCCAACGTCATGATGCGCACGTTCGAACCGACGATGGTGGCCTACTTTTTTGGAGCGTCTCTGGTTCTACTGGTCCTGTCGACGTTCGTCTTGCGATTGGCGCTAAGATCGTATCGTTCCGCGAGCAGCTGATGCATTGTCACGACTCAATTGACGGATCGGGTGCCCCACGGCTTTAGCCGTGGGAAAGTCGAATCCAAGGGCTTTTCGAATTCCCCACCTCTGAAGAGGTGGGGCACCCCCCGTCGTTTCAAGTTTGACAATGCACTAACGTATCCTCAATCCAAGTGTAGCGCCTTGCGGTTGTGTCCTCGGAGAGTCCGCGCGAACTGAAGTTCGCGGCTCGTTGTGTTTGAATCTGAATACCTGGCGGGAATATCTACCTGCGTCGGGGGCCGGTCTTCTGTTCCATCGCGACGAATGAGGCGTTGTTCGCGTGTTTGCCCATGCGTTCAAGCAGCGATTCCATAGCCATGTCGACTGGGCGACCAATCATTTCACGCCGGATTTTGTGGGACACGGTGAGTTCCGCCTCTTCGAGCAGGAGTTCCTCTTTTCGCGTACCGGATTGCTGTAGGTCGATCGCGGGCCAAATGCGTTTGTTGGCGAGCACATGACTCAGCACGATCTCCATGTTACCCGTTCCCTTGAACTCGTTGAAAATCACGTCGTCCATGCGGCTGCCGGTTTCGATCAGGGCGCTGGCGATGATGGTCAGTGAGCCACCGTTTTCGATGTTGCGCGCGGCACCGAAGATCGACTTCGGCTCGATGAGTGCGCGGATGTCGAGACCGCCGGACATGATGCGGCCGCTGCCTCGAATGTCGGCGTTGAAGGCTCTGCCGAGTCGCGTCAGGGAATCGAGAAGAATGATAACATCCTCGCCGCATTCGACGCGGCGTTTAGCTGCTTCGATCATGAGGCGGGCGATGCGGGTGTGGCTCGCGACGCTTTCGTCATTGCTGCTGTGTACCACTTCGCCGTGGACGGTCCGCCGCATCTCGGTCACTTCTTCCGGGCGTTCGTCGATCAGGAGCACCATCATGTACGCGTCGGGAAGATTGGTGGCGATTCCGTGGGCCATCTGCTGGAGCAGAACGGTCTTGCCCGTGCGCGGCGGTGCGACGATCAGTGCGCGCTGGCCAAGCCCCATCGGCGTCATCAGGTCGATGATGCGCATCGTGGTCGGGCCGTCTTCGGTTTCAAACCGGATGCGCGACCTCGGATCGATGGCGATGAGTTTGTCGCCGGTGGGTAATTCGCCCCATTCGCCCGGTGTCATTTCGTTGATCGTTGCGATTTCCTGAAGCACGGTTCTCCCGCCCCTGCGATCATCGCAAAGCCCTTTTCCGGAGATTCGCTCGCCGCCGCGCAAAACGTGGCTGCGGCACAAGTCTGCGGGCACGATCGCGTTGTCGGGTTTGATGGCGTAGTTTTGGGCGGGATTTCGCAAAACGCCCTGCCCGCGACCATCCAATTCCAGGACGCCGTTAATGTCCACGGGGTCGCCCGTGGCGGGCCTTGTGTCGCGTGTGTCGTTCCCTTGATTTTGGCCGCGTCGGCCCCGCGAACGCCGCGCATTACGGCCTCTTAAGCTGTTATTTCTCAATGGTTTGTGATTCCGGTTCGGGAAGCGCAGTTACATGAGCGTGCCTCCGTTGTGGTGGCCGCTCGGACTGAATCCGTCCCTGCATGATACCACGACCTCGTTCAGGTTTCTCTAGGGAAATCGTGGAATTCCAAAAAAAGAAGACTTGACAACAAGGCAGCCCTGTGGGAGCCTGCCGCGCGTAAATAGTGTTGGCGCACCAACTAATGGGTAATCCGATTAATTGGCGTGCGTGATTGCCGTGACGCGATGTTTGTTTGATGACAGCCTTGGAATGGGCGTGGTCGTCGAAAAAAGGTTGATGATATTGCGAAAGGCTATCCGATAAGGGCGAACGTGTTCCTGTGGCCGCACCTCGTGGCGCGAGTGGTCGGCCGGGACGGGAGCTGGGTTCCGAAGAACGTGCAACTCCATGAGCAGCAATCGTGAGCGACCGGGTTCCGCAATCGCGGGATTGGCTGAGTCGGTTTTCGGCATGCGGTCGGCGATTTTTTTGCGAATGGTTTTGCAAGTGAATTGACGTATCTCGTTTTCAACGTATTTAAGTAGTCGCGTGAGTCTTGGACGTTTTGTCCATGACGGAGACGAGGAGTATTTCGGATGATCCTGAAGTCGCGTAAGTTTGCGGTTCTGGTTCTGACCGGCGGTGCGATGATGTTCGGTGTTGGCGGTTGCCTTGGCTTGAACATTCAGCGTCTGCTGCAGTTTGGTGCGGCCTATGCCGCATCGGAATTCGTTTTTGACAATGACGGCCTGCTTGATTTGTTCCCGGATTCGGGGGCTGCGGCAGGCAACTAAAGCTTCGTATTCGTTACCGGTTTTTTTTGACTCTGCAATGTGACAGCGGGACGCTGAACGCGGAGTCTTGGCGAAACAGCGTTATCGCTGGACTTTTTTAGGAGATGTCACAAATGTTTGGACACAAGATGAAGCTGATGTGCTTCGCGCTGACCACGTGTGTATTCCAGTTGCAGTTCTTGGGCTGCACCAGTGGCTTTGCCCGAGAGGCAATCCGTGGTTTCACGCAGACCTTCGGTCGTGCCGTTGGTACGTCATTCGGTACGCAGGTCGGCGGGTTCAACGTCTTGGGCCTGCTCGGGATGTAAGCGCTTTGCGCTTATCGTGCCGTCGAATTTCACGCGGCCTTCGTCTTTCGCTTTCGGGCGGAGTGCATGAGGCGGTGTGAACATCGGGTGCGTACGAACCGAAAAGATAAAGGTCGGCATCTGCCGGCCTTTTCCTTTTTTTACCCAGCCGGGTTCGCGGCGTCAGATGGCACACGCATGGCGTACGCCCACGCTGGTCCTGAGTGGTTACTCCCGCGTTGCGAGGCCGAAATTGGTCAGCGTTTTCATCAAGACCGCCACACGCGGCTTGCCGACCTTAATGAGCAGGTTGAACAGCGAGTTGACGAGATTCAAAAACTCCCGCATTTCGTCCAGACGCTGTTGATAGAGGACGATTTCGTCCCGCTCAGGCCCGTCAGCCGAGGTCAGGGTCGGCAGGATCATCTCACTGCATTTATCGATCGTTTCAATAATCGGCTCGATCTCGCGACGCCGGCGCTCCCGAGTGATGATCTCGAACATCTCCCAGACGTCGGTTTCAGCCACAAAATATTCCTTGCGGTCGCCGCGCTGGTGAACGCGCTGAATCAGGCCCCAAGTCACAAGCTGTCGCAGATTCGTGCTGACGTTGCCGCGTGAAACCTGAAGCTGCTCCATGAGATCGTCGGTGCAGAGCGGTTGGAGCGAAACGAAGAGCAGGGCGTGGATTTCGGCCATGGTGCGGCTGATGCCCCAACTGGCGGCCATCTCTCCCCACCGTCTCACAAAAAGCGCCTGAGATTGTTGCAGGACCGAGTTTTCCATCCGGCTATCCTTTCAGAAGGTACTGAAAATATTATAACGACTGAATTCCAAGTTGCGCGATTTTTTCTGGCTGGGTTGAGACCTAACCCCGGAATCGGTCGCCTCGGACAAAAGTCGCGATGGGGGGTGTTTGTGCGTGCAGGAGGTTTTCGATCGGGTCCGATGGGCCTGCGAGATCGAGCGGGACGATGGTCACATCGGCATCGGAACCGGGGGAGAGTTGGCGATTTTGGTCATCGACGTGCAGTGCATTCGCGCCGCGGACGGTGGCCATCTCGAGAAGCGATTGTTTGTCGAGGGTTGGATATTGTTGGGCGAGAAAACGCAGTTCATCGAGTATGGAAAGCGAGGGGTTGGAGGCGAGGCTGTCGGTGCCGATGCAGACGTTGACGCCGGCACGCAGCATGTCGCGGAATCGGTGCGGGGGATGGCTGAAGGCGGCGTGCGTGCGCGGGCAGTAGACAACGTGTGTGCGTGTGGTGGCCAGCAGTTGGATGTCTCCGTCTGTGACGTAGTTGCAATGGGCCAGCAGAGTTTGGGGACCTAACGCGCCCAGTTTGTGGGCGTAGGGGATCGGTCGCAGTTTGGGGCAGGTTACTGCGTCGTCCCAGATGCCGAGTCGCTGAAGATAATCGCGGAGTGGGCCGTCGCCGTGGGTTGTGTATTGTTCCTCATCGCGCGACTCAGCCAAGTGCATGCACATTCGCATTTGCAGCCGTTCGGCAGAGTCGAGACAGGCGGCGATGCCGTCGGCTTCGATGGTGTAGGGTGCGTGCGGGGAGATCGCGGGGGTCAGTCGATCTGAAAGACACGATGCGTCGGTTGCGGCTTCGAGTCGTTCAGCCAATCGTCCTCTGATCGTGCCGACGGCGATGACTTCTCCGTATGAGACAACGCGAAGGGGGCCGTGCGCGAGGGCGGGCCTTACGGCGCGCGGGCGGGATGTGATGTCTCCGACCGTGGTTACGCCGGCGGCCAACGATAGTTTCGCTCCGGTTCGGGCTGCTTCGGCAAAATCGGGTTCTTCGGGAGAAGCGGTTGTTGCGTGGCGGAGTCGTTCGAGCCAGCGTGTGAAGTCGGCGTCTGGTGGAACCTTGTCGGCCCATGCGCTGAGTTCGAGGTGGGTGTGGGCGTTCACGAAACCGGGAAGGATGATCGCGTCGCCGAAATCGGTGCTCGGTTTTCCGCATACCTTGCGGGCGGGTCCGACCTCGACGATGCGTCCGTGCTCGATGCGGATCGCGCCGTTCTTGATGGGTTCGCTGCAAACGGGGACGACGTATCGTGCTTTGAGCAACATTGTGTCAGGCACCGGGGGCGAGGAATTCGGTCAAGGAACCGTCGGGGGAGAGGCCGCATTTTTTGCAAAGGGCTAACGCGGCGGGGTCGGACGCGGGCACTTTGGTGCAGGTGACGCGCATGAGCAATCGCCGGGCCAATCGCAGGGCGTGGCCCGTGAGGGCTAAGGCTACGCCTTTTCGTCGTTCTTCAGGGAGTACGTAGCACGTGGGGAGCCATCCAATGTCGCCGACTTCGAAGAACGCTGCGTAGCCTATGGGTTTGTTGTGTTGCGTGGCGATGAAGCCGTCCATTGCGGGTTCGTTGAGTCGTTCGGTTTCGGCTTCGACGAGTTCGGTGCGTGCGGTTTCGCTTGCGTCGGCGAACATTCTTGGGAGGAATTCGGTGAGCGTTTTGCGCATGGCTCTGGCGGGGAGGATGCGTATGGACTCTGGCGTTGGTAAGTCGATCCATTCGCGAACAGCCATGATGGTGAAGTCGCGGCGGGTGTAGCCTTGGTTGATGAGGTAGTCTGCGGAGTTTTCGAGAGGCTGGTCGATGGCCGGCGTCCAGCGAAGGCAGGCGAGGTTTTTTGACTCGAAGTGTGTGTTTGCGGACTCGAATGCGCGCGGCATGTCGCTGTCTTGTTCGAGGATGATCTCTCGGAGTTGGTTGGCTTCGGGCAGATGCGGGAAGCGGGGGTTGGTGTAAGCGACGCCCCATTCGAGACTTTCCGGCTCGGAAATCTGGAGTGCGTACGCTTGAAGCGCTCGGAGTGCGGCTGACTCGGTGGGGGTGGCCATTGGCGTGAGATTAGCGGGGGTGGTGCGGTGTATCAACCGGAGCGGATTTAGTTTCGGAGATGTACTGGTTCAGCGTGAATTGGACAATCCGTCCGTTGTGTTAAGCAACTCCCCGGCACACGCGTGACGGTATTCTTGGTTTTGATCCTTGCCTCCGCCCGGCGTGTTCTGGCTCAATCGGGGCGATCTTCGGACAGCAGCTCGAAAAACTTGCCGGTGGCAGCACATAACTCGGCCACGTTGGCGCCGAGCAGAAAGGTATTGAATGAAATTTCCTGTTCCTGTTCGAACAGCGTTTCGCGACGTGTGAGGAGGTCGTCGATGTTCAGCTTGCCGGCTTGATAGTCGTCGATGCCCATACGGTAGTTCATTGCAAAGCGCGGCAGGTTGGCGATCAATTCCTTGCGGCTCGCGCCAATGGTCTCCAGCCTCACGATCGGCTCCAGTGTGTCGGTAAAGATACTGTTCTCGCGTGAGGCGATGGCGTGCAGGAACCGGGCGATGCGGGTCTGGGCCTGCCGGATCAGGCTGCTGGTGACGCGCGAATCGACCAAGCTGACTTCGAAGCCAACAGAGAGCGACCAGTCCGAAATGCCGTCATCCTCGCCGCGTCCTTCAAGGCTGGATCGACCGTTGGCCAGCAATGCGATGTCCCATTGTCCGCGGCGTGCCAGGTCAAGTTGCACCTCGGCGTTGCGCACCTCGTTCCGCAATGTGGCGATTTCCGGATCGGTTTCAATGCTCAGGCGCATTAGCTCTTCGTGCGAGAATCCCTCGAACGGATTGAACGGTGCATCCATCAGTTTGACCTGCGTGTGAAAGGGAAGACCGCATGACGACTTAAGCCGTGCAAGCTGAATTTTGTAGCGACCGCCCTGGTTGCGCAGCTCTGCCGACGCTCGGGCCAGCTCCGCACGGACGCGTTCCCGATCAGACTCGATCTTTCCACCGGCCATCCCATCGAGAACGGTCACCAGAGCCTTGAGATCGTCAACCCACTCTTGTTGATTGTCGACCGTGCGCGCCAGAGAGGCAACTTCGTAGAATCGAAACATGGCGTTTTCCAAACGACGGCGCACGACCTGGATGTAGTCGAGCAATGCATCGTTCAGCTCGTTGCGCCGAAATATCTGCACGCTGGTTCGCGCCAGCTTCTCGCGAGAGGCCCACAGCGGGTACCGCAAATCCGCCGAGACGAACGGATTATTGCCAATATCTTCATCGAATACGCCGGTTTCATAGCCGACGGCCAAATTCAATTCAGTCGTATCAAAAAACAGCTTTTCAACCGAAAGTTCGACGACATGGTCCCGGTCTCGGGCAACGGATTCGTTGGCACGGAATTCGTTGAACCGGTTGGAGACGCTGAGTTGTGGCGTCAGCGAGTCGCGTGAGACGACAAAGAAATCGTACCGGGCTTCCTCTGACTTGAATCGCTGGAAGCTCGATTTGATGTCCGGCTGAAGATCGAACGCGAGCGGAATCAGCGAACGGGCCGACAGATTCCGCGATTCACCGCGATCCGTATCGCTCAGCCGGTCGGCCTTGGGCAAATCTACCGCCGACGAGGGTATCGGCAGGTTGACCTCCGAGCGCAGTCGGGCCGAGGGCATCGTGCTGTCGCACCCCCCCATCAGTCCAATCGCAAGGACCGCGATGGTCGACGGGATACAAACAGGTCGTGATCGAGAATAACGTATGTTTGACATTTGCAACGCTGGAATTCCGACTCGTCCCAATCGCGATGCCGACAGAGCAAGCCGCCCGGGCGCGTCCGCGAGAATGTATACGACGCCTGCCATCACCGCCACATCCTGCGACAATCTCGCCCGTGACTTTTCAGCTGCATGCAATGAATCAGGCGGGTTGCAGGGGCAGTTGGCCGGTGTTGAGGTAATTGGTCAGCGATTTGCAATGGCAATGTTTCGGTGCGGAGACGTGCTGGTTGAGAATCAAGCTGGACGGGTCCGGGCGCGTCCGCGCGGACTGAAGTCCGCGGCTCGTGGGGTTGGTTGGTGCCTTGTCATGGATGGATTGATGGGTAATTTGAACAGCGGCGGTTGGTGAGGGAAGGTGCGTAAATTGCGACTGTTGTGGGCCACCGCTTCCTTACGGGCGCGGCTCTGTTCGTCTATTTCCGTGGAACGAATCTTGACCAAGTCGGGGTGCGCTCGATAGATATTGTCGTGGGGTTTCAATCGTTTTCGGGTTTGGCGATTAGGTCTATGAATTTGAAGGCTTCGGCGTCGACTAAGCCTCCGTCGGTGATTTTCAGCTTGCCGATAACAGAGAGACACAAGAACGCGAGGGCCATGAACGGTCGGCGGAGTTGGCCATTGAGGGCGGCGGCGGATGCGTGGAGTTTTTTGATCTGACCTTCGAGGATGGCTGCGTCGCAATCGGTCATGAGGCCTGCGATGGGTAGCGCGACGGAGGCGAGGACTTGGCCTTTGTCGACCACGCAGAGTCCGCCTCGAATTTTGACCAGATGGACGGCGGCTGCGCACATGTCGTCGTCGTTCATGCCCGCGACGACGAGGTTGTGGGCGTCGTGGGCAACTGTTGAAGCGATGGCGCCGCAAGAGAAGCCGAACCCGCGTACGAATCCCAGCCCGGTTCGGCCGCTGGCTTGATGACGTTCGATGACGGCGATCTTGCAAAAATCGTTCTTGGCGTCGGCGTGCAGGCAGCCGTCGACCACCGGCATGCGTTCGACGGATCGCTCAGTATCGATGCGGTTCTCGATGACTTCGATCACGTTTACGTCGCAAGCGTCGGTTGCATCGACGTGTATGGCGAATTGCTCCGGTTTGATTCTCTGGACGTTGATTGTGCTGCGCAGGATGTGTGATTTGCGTTTGTCCGCGTCCCGATCGATGACGTTGCCGTTGTCGTGAACGAGTCTGCCTGCGTGATAGGTTTGCACGACGGAGCACGTCTTGAGGTCGTCGAGGATGTTGATCGACGCGTATCGGCCGGGCGCGATGCTGCCGAGTTTTTTCAATCCGAAGTAGCGGGCGGTGTTGTGTGAGGCCATTCTGATCGCGTGGATGGGATCGATGCCGAATTCGATGGCCCGGCGGATCATGTGATCGATGTGGCCTTCGCTGCGCAGATCGACGATGTCCTTGTCGTCGGTGACGAGCATGAACCGATCCACGGTGTCGGGCTTAATCAAAGGGAGCAGTGCGTCGAGGTTTCGGGCCTGACTTCCCTGGCGGATCATGATGTTGAATCCCTGACGGAGTTTCTCACGCGCTTCCTCTTCGGTCGTGCATTCGTGATCGCTCTCGATACCGGCCATCGCGTACGCACACAGTCCTTGTCCGGTGAGTCCTGGTGCGTGTCCGTCTATCGGCCTGTCGCCGGCGACGAGGATTTTTCGCAGACATTCGTCGTCGCCCGAAATCACGCCGGGGTAGTTCATCATCTCTGCAAGCCCGATGACCCACTCGTTGCCGAGCAGGGCTTGCAGATCGTTGGCGGTCAGCTCGGCGCCGGCGCTTTCAAATTGCGAAGCGGGCACGCACGAACTGACCATCATGTACACGTGGATGGGGCAGTACTTGGCGGAGGCGAGCATGTAGCGAATGCCCTCAGCGCCCATCACGTTCGCGATTTCGTGCGGGTCGGCGATTACGCACACCGTGCCCGAGCGGACGACGGTTTTGGCGAATTCCGCGACGCCCAGCATGGAAGATTCGATGTGAACGTGGCCGTCGATGAAACCGGGGGTGATGTATTTCCCGCCCAGATCGATCGTTTCGCGTCCTTCGTATCGGCCTACGCCGACGATGAATTCCCCGGCGATTGCGACATCGGCTTCGAGGATTTCGCATGAAAGTACGTTTACGATGCGCCCGCCGCGCAGGACGAGGTCAGCGGGCGTGCGGCCCGCGGCTACGTCGACTAGATGTTTCGTTTCGGCCAATTCCATGTGCTTGAGCTTCCGCCTTTCCCCATGCGTGACTTTATCCGAGAGGCCATTGAATATAAGATTGCCCGGATGTCAATGTTGAACCTGTGGAATGTACGTTTGGCGGACCTGGAACGGCTGGAGTGCCTATGTTAATCGGGCAGAATATTCCGCGTGTCGATGGGCTGGCGAAGCTGCGCGGCGAGGCGGTGTACGTTGACGATATTGTGGTGGACGGCGTGCTGCATGGGGGAACCGTGCGGAGCCAGGTGGCGCGCGGGCGTATTCGCGGTGTTCATTTCGATCCGTCGATTCCGTGGGACGAGTACACGATTGTCGATCATCGCGATATTGCGGGTGCGAATGAAGTGCTGCTGATTGAGCGCGATCAGCCGGCGCTGGTCGCGGTCGAAATTCGTCACAAGTACGAACCGATTCTGCTCATCGCGCACCCGTCGCCTTCGGCGGTGCGTCGGGCTGTCGCGGGCGTACGTGTCGAAGTGGAGCCGCTACCGGCGATTCTCGATCCGTGCCAGGCTGTGACACCGGAGCTGGTTCAATACGGTGACGACAACGTGTTCAAGCGCGTCGAGCTGACCAAGGGGGATGTCGAGGAAGTGTTTCGGTCGTCGCCGACTGTCGTCGAAGGTGAATACAGCACCGGGTCGCAGGAGCATGTCTATCTCGAAAATCAGGGGATGCTTGCGTTCGAGCGAGACGGTCAACTCGTTGTGCAGGGCAGTATGCAATGCCCGTACTATGTGCTGGATTCGCTGACGAATTTCTTTGGCAGGGAGGCGGACAAGTTTCGCGTGATTCAGGCGGCGGTCGGTGGCGGATTCGGCGGGAAGGAAGATTACCCGTCGATTCTGGCGATTCACGCGGCGCTCTTGGCGGAGAAATCGGGCAAGCCCGTGAAGATTATTTACGATCGGCAGGAGGACATGGCCTGCACGACGAAACGGCACCCCAGTCACGTTCGTCATCGGACGGCTGTTGACGACGACGGGCGATTGCTGGCGATGGACATCGAGGTGACGCTGGACGGCGGTGCGTATTTGACGCTGTCGCCGGTGGTGTTGAGTCGTGGTGTCATCCACTCAGCCGGTCCGTATCGGTGTGACAATGTTCGCGTGCGCGGTGAAGCGCGTCTGACGAATACGCCTCCGAACGGGGCTTTTCGTGGCTTTGGGGCGCCGCAGACGATTTTCGCCGTCGAGCGCCATATGGATGTCATCGCGAAGCAGCTCGGCATGTGTCCGGTGACTTTGCGCAAACGCAATTTTCTGCGGGACGGCGACACGACGGCTACCGGGCAGGTCGTTAAGGATGGCGTCGATATGAGCGCGATGCTGGATCGGGCGATCGAATTGAGTTCGTACACCAAGCGTCGCGAAGAACACGCAGCCGCCAACGCGAAGCATCCCTACCTCAAGCGGGGGATTGCTTTCTCGACGTTTTATCATGGTGCGGGGTTCACCGGCAGCGGTGAGACGTGGCTGAAGTCGGAGGTCTGGGTGCGCGGGTTGCCGGACGGGCGGGCCGAGGTCTTGACCGCCAACACCGACATAGGCCAGGGAACGCTGACCATTTTGACGCAAATTGCTGCGGAAAGCTTGGGATTCGCGCCGGACCAGATTGTGGTGGCTGTCCCCGATACGACGCGTGTGCCCAACAGCGGCCCGACGGTGGCGAGCCGGACGGCGATGGTTGTCGGCAAGCTCGTTTCCAGAGCGTGTGCGAAGCTCGCGACTGAAGCGTCGAGCGGTGACCCGGTGAAGGGTGTGAAATTGCAACAGGCGATTCGCGATTGGTATGGGGATCATCCGGGGCAGGATCTATTGTGTTCGGTGAAGTACGAAACACCGCCGGGCATTCGGTGGGACGACGACACGTATCGCGGCGATGCTTACGCGTGCTATGCGTGGGCGGTCAACGTGGCGGAGGTCGAGGTGGATCTGCGGACGTTTGCGACGCGCGTGACGGATTTTGTCGCGTTGCAGGAAGTGGGTAAGGTGATTCATCCGGTTTTGGCACGCGGGCAGATACAGGGCGGCGTGGCTCAGGGGATCGGATGGGCGTTGCTCGAAGAGGTCGTTACGGCTGACGGTGGGATGAAGAACAACCAGATGACCAATTATGTTATTCCCGCATGCAGCGACCTGCCGCCGATCAGGGTTTGGTTCGAGGAGCAGCCGTCGCAGTTTGGCCCGGGCGGTGCGAAGGGTATCGGCGAGCTGCCGATGGATGGTCCCGCGCCAGCGATCGTGAATGCGATCTGCGGGGCGCTCGATACTTCGGTGTGTTCGATTCCGATTACGCCCGAAAGATTGTTCGCACATTTGGAGGGTTCCTCCGATGGGTGAGATGCAACTGATTTTCACATTGAATGGCCAACGCGTCGAACGCGACGTGCGTACCGACGCACGTCTGCTCGATGTGTTGCGGTACGACTGCGGCTGCCCGGGAACGAAGGAGGGCTGCGGCGAGGGCGAGTGCGGCGCGTGTACGGTGATTATGGACGGCCTGCCGGTGAACGCTTGTCTGGTGCCCGCGTTTCAGGCGGCAGGGCGATCGATTCGCACGGTCGAGTCGACGCCGGCTGCTTTGTGCGAAACGCTCAATGTGACCGGAACCTCGCAATGCGGTGCCTGCACGCCGGGCGTGGTCATGACTGCTTCGTGGCTGCTGGAGCATCCGGAGACGTTGAAACACCAATCGCTGCGTGCGTTCATGGCTGGAAATTTGTGTCGCTGTACCGGGTACGACGGCATTGTGGACGGCGTGACGGATGCGTTGAAGCAGAACGAGGGGAGTTCGCGTGCAATTGCTGACGCCTGATAGTTTGACAGCCGCTGTTGAGATGATGTCTGCGTCGTCGGCTCCGGTCACGCCCATCGCTGGCGGTACGGATCTCATGGTGTCCTGGCTGGCGAAATCCACGGACGACTTGGTGCTGATGGATTTGTCGCGGATTGCGGGACTTGACGGTGTGCGGTTTTCGGATGAATGGTTGGAACTGGGGGCGATGACGACCTATTGGCAGGTGATCGAATTGGAGGCGGTTCGGGCTGAGTTTCCACTTCTGGCGGAGGCTGCCTCGCAGGTCGGGGCTGTTCAGATTCAAACGCGCGGCACGTGGGCGGGCAACATCGGCAACGGTTCACCTGCGGCGGACGGCGTACCGGTGTTGATGGCCTACGACGCGATCGTGCAGCTTCGTTCGGTGGACGGGATTGTCGAAACGCCTTTGGATCAATACTTCACCGGGTACAAGCAAAGCGTGCGTACGCCCGGGCAACTCATCACGGGCATCAGGATTCCGCGTCGGCGGCGGGACGTACATTGGTTTGAAAAGGTGGGTTCGCGCTCCGCACAGGCTATTACCAAGGTCGGCGTCGCCGTCGTTCACGATGACCGTGGTTGGCGCGTGGTGGCTAACAGTGTTGCGCCCTTTGTGTGCCGGTGTCGAAACATGGAGAAAGCGTTGGACGAGGGCCTTACGTTCAAGAGTCCAGCCGACATCCTGGCCGTCCTTGCGCAGGACATTTCACCGATTGACGATATTCGTTCGACGGCGGAGTACCGCGCTTGTGTGTTGAGCCGGTTGTTGTTTTACCGCTTGGCGGACCACGGAAAGTCTTAGCACATTCTTTGTCCGGGCGCGGCGATTTGTGGTTGCGTGTGGTCTTTGGGATATCCGTGCGAATTGACGTCCGCGCGAACTGAAGTTCGCGGCTCGCTGCGTTTGGGAGCGAAGATGCTTCAAGGAATGGTTGTCTACGTTCGCATGCGATCGACGAGCACGACGGCTACGGGTGTGAAGACGATCAACGGCATCCATGCGGGCAGCGCGGACAGCGATTCGGTGCGCACGAAATTTTCGCCCGCGTAGGCCAGCAGGTAACAAAGCCCGGAAATGACCAGGCACTTTCCTGAGTCGCTGATTACGTTGGCTGGGGCGCGGCTGAGGAAGAACGGCAAGCCGAGCATAAGCATCAACATATGCACCAGCGGGGCTGCGAAACGTTCGTGCTGCGCCCGCCGAACGCGATGCGACAACACGGGTAAATCATTGGCCAATCGCGACAGGTCGGCTGAGGACAGATACGCCAGCCACTTCTCTTCCTGCCGGGTTTCGAGGTCGTGCGGATCGAGATCGCACTCCAGCACATCCACCGGTTGCACATCGACATCATCGCTGGGGCCTAGCGATCTGTCGCTCTGAATTCGTCGCGATTCAAAGCCGTCCGTCAGTCGCCACACTCCGCCGTTGGGGTGTCCCGGAATGTCCTCCCACTGTGCTGCGGACGCTTCGACCATTTTGGCGAAGCCGCCGTTCTCGTCGCGATGCATCATCAGGACACGTTCCATTCGCTGTTCGGCTGGTATGAAGCGAATGGCTGACAGCAGTCGATAGCGTCCGTCGGCTACGAACGCGACCTTCCGCGACTGCGTGCCCGCTGCATCTTCGTGCCCGCGTGACAGTCGATGGGCGATCCGAGGTATCAATAATTCCTTGTCGACGTACCACAATGCGGAGGTCGCGAGTGCGAAAGCGACGATCGGGACAGCCACACGATAGAGACTCACACCCGACGACAAAACCGCTGTCAGTTCGTTCGCCTGACGCATTCTCGCGATGGTGGCCATGCACGCGAACATCGTAATCACGCCGGAAAGCTGGGCGAAGTACAGCAGCGAATGGGCGGAGTAGTATTGAACGATGTGCCCGATCAGGACGCTCCAGGGCTCGTCCGATTCGGTGAACTCGTCGATGTTCACGAACAAATCGAGCACCATGTACAGGCTGACCATCACCGCCAGCCCGATGACGTAGTTCACGATCAGAGAGCGCACAATGTAACGGTCCAGCACCCTCATCGTCGTATACCCCAAATCATCGCCCAGCCGTCAAGAATCGCCACAACCGCGATCCCGCCCCAGATCAAGCCGATCCCGAGCATCACCGTGCCGTCTTTCTCAGCCAGTTGTCGGCCTGCGATATTCAATACCAATACCAGCAACGCCGGCACGAATGCGATACCGAAGGCAGCCAGCAAATGCGTGCCACGAAAAATAATGCCCAGTGCAGCCCCCAGCACAACCAGCACCAGGACGCTTACGTTAAACGCCAATCGCGAGTGCAACTCGGCATTGACCTTCCGCAGGAACTTGCGCGTCTCCTTTTGAAGCTCCGCCGACAACAAGTTCGCGCTCGCCACCGGAATGTCGGAGTCCGCGGACAGCGCGAATGCGTGCGATCGCCGAGTCCATCGGCCGATCACCGTTCCGCTCTCATCTTCAACCGAAGCATGCCGCAGCCGCACGATCACGCGGTCCGCCGACGGGTCGTCATGCGAGATGATCGAAATCTCCCCCTCGCGACACTTCATAACGCGAACGTCCTGCCCGCGCTGCTCGGTAACAATCGGCGACGCCAGTTCCAGCTTCGATTCGTCGCGTTTTTCCACGACCGTTGCGGCATCGGCTTCGATGGTCCAGACGACTTCATCGTCCGCGAATTGAACAGGCAGCCCCGAATCGAGCGTGCGACTGAAAGCGTCGTACGTTGCATCGCGCCGCTGCTGCGTGCGCAGATTGTTGATCTTGTCCGCCAGCCCAGGCCATTCCTGCGGAGCGCGACGGTATCGCCACAAGTCCAGTACGTTCAGCATCTTGACCTTCAGCCGCAGTTGCGACGGCAACGAGATAGGCCCGAACGACTGGTCCGCCGCTTCGCCCCATCCCTGCCCGCGTTCAAATTCAACCGCGTTGGTGAATCGACCCGAAACCGCAATCTCGCCCGATTCGTCGCGGTCGAAAGCAATCGTCATGGTCTCGGCCGTCCCGAAATGACTGAAGTCGTTGTTGTCTTCGGAAACTTTCAGAAAAGCGGCACCGCGCATCGCGACCGACTGTGAATCACCTGGGGCGGCTGCGGCTTGGTCAGCGTAAATCTTCAGCTTGAGCTTCTCGAATGTCAGCCGCTCCGGGGAATCCAAATTCTGCAGGACGAACTGCCGCAGATCGGATTTTGCGAGTGTCTCGATGTTGCGCACCATGCTCGGAAACAAGAAGCTCGTAAAATAGAACGTGCATACGGCGACGGCCACGCTCAACATGAACGGCGGAATAAACAAACGGTGAATGTTGATCCCGCTGCTGCGGCAGGCGATCAGTTCATTGTCCGCGCTCAACCGCCCGAAGGTGGCCGACGCGCTGTACAACGCCGCGATCGGCAGCGTTAGCGAAGCCGACATCGGCAGAACCAGCAACATCAGGCTCGCGAGCTGCGACGGGGTGATTTGCCCGAAATCGGTCAGCCGAGACATCCCCCCGCCCAGCGCAATGACAGCCGTCATGCCGACACCCGCCAGCGCGAAGGTCTTGCCCATCTCCCGCAGAATGTACCGCTGAAGCGTTGGAAGCATCTTTTCCTGACCAGCACCACGCCGCCCCGCGCCGGGCGGCAAACCCGAGGATGTTAGGTTCCACGCGCGAAAAAGCAACGCTGAACCACGCAGAACGCCCTTTCCGTGTAGCCAAGCGCGTTTCGATGCCGATACACACACGGATTTATCGACGCCCAACGTACGTCAACGGTCAAGGAGACGGCTATGCTGCCGCGACATCAACGGAAAATTCTGTCTCGGGAAAAACTCGTACGCGTCGTCGCGGACGCGCGAGCCGACGGCGGAACCATTGTGCATTGTCACGGCTGCTTTGACATCGTACACCCCGGACACGTTCGCTACCTCGAATTCGCCCGCAGGCAGGGCGACCTGCTCGTGGTCAGTCTCACCGGCGACCCCAACGTCAACAAAGGCGACCAGCGACCCTACATCCCGCAGGAATTACGCGCCGAGAGTCTCGCCGCCTTGGAATTCGTCGATGCGGTCTACATCGATCCGCACCCGACAGCCGAGGCGATCCTCAAAGACCTCAAGCCCGACATCTACGTCAAGGGGCGCGAGTACGAACAATCGAAAGACCCCCGCTTCATGGCTGAGCGGGAAATCGTCGAACGCAACGGCGGGCGAGTCATCTTTTCCAGCGGCGACATCGTTTTCAGCTCCACGCACATCATCAACGCACTGCCGCGCGATCCACATCTGGAGGCCCAACGCAATCAGGTTCTCGCCCGGCGGCACGGGGTCACGCGCGAGTCGCTGTCAGCCGCCATCGACGGATTCCGCCGGCAGCGCGTGGTCATCGTCGGCGACATCATTATCGATCGCTACGTATTCTGCGACGCCATCAACGTTGCCAGCGAGTCCCCGATGATGTCACTCGCCAAACTCGACGAACATCACTACGTCGGCGGGGCAGCCGTCGTCGCCCGACACGTCGCAGCTATGGGCGCGACGCCGGTGCTCATCTCCGCCGTCGCCGACGACGAACCATCGCGACTCGTCGAACAGGTGCTGCGCGACGAAGGCGTGCAAGCGCACCTGCTGCGCTGCCGGCACAAACTCGTTGAGAAAACACGCTATCTGGTTGACGAAACGAAACTTTTCAAAGTCGAAGAGGCTGAGCATGTCCCGCTCGACTCCCTCAACGAGCGCAAAGCCGCAATCCAAATCGAGGAGCACGCCGAAAACGCGGACGCCGTCATTTTCTGCGATTTCGGGTATGGCATGATCAGTGCCGGATTGCTCCAGCGCGTTATGACATCCGTACGCAAGAGCGTTCGCACCGTCACCGCCGACATCAGCGGCCCCCGCGCCAACCTGCTCAACTTCCGCGACGCCGACCTGCTCTGCCCCACCGAGCGCGAACTGCGTTCCAATCTCAACGATTACGAAAGAGGACTGTCCTTCGTAGCCCACTCGCTGCTCGCCGGAACCCGAGCGAAACACCTCTTCGTCACGCTCGAAAAGAAAGGCCTCGTCGTGTTCGACAGGCCGACGCACGATGTATCGAGCGTGGATTGGTCCGGGCGATTGATCAGCGAACATCTGCCGTCGTTCGTCGACCGGGCGCTCGATTGCCTCGGCGGGGGCGACGCATTGTTGGCCGCCGCATCGCTCGCGCTCTCTACCGGAGCGTCGCTCATGCACGCCGCCTATCTCGGAAACGCCGCCGCCGCCGTCGAGCTTTCCAGCTTCGGCAACGTACCCGTAGGAGCCAACGACCTGCACGCGTGGGTCAATCGCTCCGCCCCAAGCGACGAGCCTCAATCGCCACAGCCCGCCCCAACAATTGAACCCCTGCCGATTTGCTAAAAGTTTGCTAAAAAACGGAGCCTTCTTGTGTGGCACAGGTTTTGAATTGGTGGGTGGCACGGTCTTGCGGAGCGCAGTGTAGCAAGGCCGTGGATCGCAGGACACATCCGAAGGCCTGGCGCTCTGTCACACCTAAAACAATGGATGGGCGTCCCACCTCTTCAGAGGTGGGAGAGTCGAATACTCCCTCGGATTCGCCTTCCCCACGGCTAAAGCAGCGGGGCACCCAACCTGTCAATTGATTTGTGACAAAGCACTGGCTGCATCAGACCATGCCACCCACTTCACCGCACATGGCTGATCCCATACGAAGCGCTAACAGGGCTTGCACCGAATCCCCGTTCGTGCGACGCTCCACCAGACGCAAACGTCGCAAAAGAACAGGAACGCTCCGGAGACCGTCATGGATCAGGAATCTCATCGCCTTCAACAAGCCTGCATGGCTTCGTCGGCCTTTCGCCTCGCCGAGGACGATGTCGAGTTTCTCCGCACCGACGAGCTTCGCGGCGTGCGGCTGATGCTCGAACTGCTCAAGCCCGAAAACGTCCAGCAAGAGCAGGGAATTCACTCGACCATCGTCGTCTTCGGCGGCTCGCGCATTCGCGAACGAACCCAGGCTGAATCCGAACTCGCCGCCGCGAAGAAGGCGCTCGAAGAAGACCCCAGCCACACCGGCCTGCGACAGAAGATGCGCATCGCCGAGCGCATGCTCGAAAAGTCCGTCTATTACGATCACGCCCGCGACCTGGGCCGACTGGTCTCGTCAACCTGCCAGCTCGACGGACGCTGCGAATTCGTTGTCATCACCGGCGGCGGACCCGGTGTCATGGAAGCCGCCAACCGCGGTGCGCACGACGTATCCGCCAAGTCCATAGGCCTGAACATCACCCTCCCGCACGAGCAGGCCCCCAACCCCTACATCACGCCCGAGTTGTGTTTTCAGTTCCGCTACTTCGCCGTGCGCAAGATGCACTTTCTCATGCGCGCCGTGGCCCTGATCGCTTTCCCCGGCGGTTTCGGCACGCTCGACGAACTCTTCGAAGTCCTCACTCTTATTCAGACCAAAAAGACCAAACGCGTGCCGGTCATTCTCTTCGGGAAGAAATTCTGGGACGAGCTGATCAACTGGCGGTTCCTGGTGGACGAGGGCGTCATTGGCCAGGACGACCTCGACCTCATCTCCTACGCCGACACCGCTCAGCAAGCCTGGGACATCATCGTCGCCGCCAACCGCGACCTCGTGAAACCCGCCTGATGGTATCATGAGAACGCGCTGCTGGACTGCGCGTGTGGTTGGACGATATTCATACAATGAAACAACAAACACAAGACATCATCCTCGCAGCGTTGCTGGTCTGCTTGTCTGGGAACATTGGTATTGCAGATGCCCCCCGTGACGCCTCGCAAGCCAAGGCTGGTTCTACTGCCGAATGGGCCGCTCAGGCCGGCTGGCCCGTCGATTAGCCCGGCTTGGCCTTTCCGGAGAACATTAAGCCGATCATCGTTGACCTTGACCACGACGGAAACAGCGAAGTCGTGATTGTGACGAATCACGATATTCGAATTCTCACCACGGATGGGCGTTTGCAATCCGGCGATTGGCCAGTGGACTTCCTTCGCGACGGTTTGAATGCTAGCCTTAATCCTACCGTTGCGAACATGGACGAAGACGCGGATTTGGAAGTGCTGTTTACACGCAGCAATGGGGACGCCGCCGATCCGCGAGAATGTACTCTATATGCGTTCAACATAGACGGCACTTATGTGAACGGTTGGCCGCAAACGTTAGTTGGCCATTGCGATGACATTCTTGTGGCCGACCTGGATCGCGATGGTATCAACGAGGTTGTTGTGGGCACGATCTGGACGCCCCGTGTCTACGTCATGCTGGCTGACGGGTCTCCCGTCAGCAATGATTGGCCTCGCGAGTTCGAGAAGAACATTACCGAGATTGGGGCCGTCGACTTGGACGGCGACGGCGATCTCGAAATCATCGTTCACGACGCGCTTTTCCCGCCGCCCGCGAAAATATATGCTCTGGAATACTACGGCGACGAAGTCGAAGGTTGGCCGATCACCGTGCCACAGCAAATCAATTCGCCGCTGGTTGCCGGCGATGTCGACGGCGACGGGACAGCCGAAGTCGCGTTCGCGTTGCTCGATTTTCAGGTCGGCGTTCGGGTCTACCTTGTTGACCATCAAGGCAACCCGCACAGCGAAGAGTGGCCTGTGACGCTTCCGAGTTTCGGCAATCCGTGGAGAATGGCGATGGCGGACATCGACCGTGACGGCGCGCTCGATATTCTGGTGAGCGGTACCATGCCGCAGGTTTTCACGCTGGATCAGTTCGGTAACGACTTGCCCGGCTGGCCCGCGATCGTGCCCCCGGCGCCGGGGGTTGTGCCGTACAACAACGTTGTCCACGCCGTGGCAGACGTCGATGCGGACGGCATGCCGGAGGTCGTCGTGGGGTCGATCATCGGCACGCGCGTGTTCAACCACGACGCCACGCCGCTTTCCGGAGCCAGCCCGCTGCCGATTACGGGGGAAATTGCGAATGCTCAGCTCAGCCTGACAACGACGGTGGCCGACGTGGACCTTGACGGCGATGTGGAGATATTCTCCGGCATATGGCGAACGTTGTACGCCTGGGACTTCCCCGGCCCCGAGTGCAGCGTGCAGTGGTCGCGTTCGTCCGGCAGCTTGGCCAACACCGGCGCCGTCACCCCGCCCCCTGTCGATCGCAGTGAGTGGATTCTGTTCAACAACTGCCTCACCGGCCCCGCAACCGAGACTCTGTCTCCCGAATGCAATTGCCTGGACGCCGACGGCGATGCCGACGTAGATTTCCACGACTTCGCCAGTCTCCAGCGCGAGTACGATTCACAATAAAACTCCCGCTTCTCGCAACGACGCGTGTGGCACGGTCTGACGAAGTCAGGCCGTGGGAATCGTCCTACATCCACGGCCTTGCTGCGCAAGACCGTGCCACCCACCGGCGCGAATACCATTTATGATCTCATTCAGAGCGAACTCGACGCGTACAACGATGTGCCGTGGGGAACGTCAGAGAATCCGCGCGAACTGAAGTTCGCGGCTCGTTGCGCTTGCGTTGAAATTGCACCACGCTATCGCAGAATCCGCCCTAACTTTCGCCCGGCTTGAACGTCCACTTGTGTGCGGGCGTCTCGTAGCTGAGTAGCTCGTTGGGCTGAAAATACAGTGCGATTTCCGTCTCGGCTGACTCGGGTGCGTCGGAACCGTGGATCAGGTTGTAAGTCTTGGACGCGCCGAAGTCGCCGCGAATCGTACCCGGCTCAGCCTCAAATCCGAACGTCTTGCCCATCAGCTTCCGAGCCATGTTGATCACACCCGCACCGGACAGCACCATGACCACAACCGGGCCTGAGGTGATGTACTCGATCAAGCCGGGGTAGAACGGCTTGTCCTTGTGCGGGGCGTAGTGTCGGTCAGCCAAATCCTTGGTGATGTGCATGAGCTTCATGCCCGCGACTGTGAGACCCTTGTCTTCAAAACGTTTGACGATGCGTCCGACGAGTCGTCGCTGGATGCAATCGGGCTTGAGAATGATGAGCGTTTGTTCCACGGGTGTTTCTCCGGTTGATTACTTCAGGGTTTCCATTTTTGGGGCGATCGATTCGCCGCGCGACGGGAAAGCATAAAGTATTCCTTGAGCGATGCGAAGATCGGTGTTACAACTTTTTCCAAGCAAAGGCCCAAGGAGGGTGCCGCTACGCCGGTCACGATGAAGTCGCACACACGGATGTTTCGAACGATGGTTGCGCTTGCGCTGGCGATGTCGATTGGCGCCGCGACGCTGTCCGTCATCGTCCCCCCCAATCCGATGGCCGCCGCTCAGAACGACCCCGATTTTTTCCCCAGACAAGCCCGCACCGCCGCCCGAATCGATCGGCTGGTCGAACCCGTACGATGGAATCTGGTCGAAATCGCGTTCGGCGCGGAACGCTCGCGTTTCGGGGTCGGCTTGGTCGCACAAGCTGCGGAAGGCCGGCATTTTACCGTAGCGCCCGACGGAATCGTCGAATCCGGACCGCTCTGGCGAGCACAGCACCCAGCCGACGGACGGAAAAAGACCATTATTGTAGAAGTATTGCGGGACTCCTCGAGCCTCTCCGTCGCGCAGTGGATAGGCCTGCGAACGCTGTTGACTGAGCTTTACGATATCACCCTCCTTGCCGATTCCCGCGAAATTTTGCGGATCGGCTTTCGCCCGCCCGGGCTTGGCGGCTCAGCCGCGTTGAACGATCTTCTGCGTCGCCGCCTGATCGACGACGGCTTTTCCGTGTCTCCTGTGCGATAAGAGATTATAGGACAGTAGATTACGACGATTCTCCAGGCGAGGGGCGATCGCACCCCCATTCTTTGCCCGATAACTTCAGTGCTGACTGCGTGTTGCCGATATTTTTCTCACGATAGGACGTTTTCGTTTCTATCCACCGATCCACAGGACCGACCTCGACGGGAGCACGAGCATGGCTGACTTGGCCGACATTTCTGAAGAAACGCGTCAATCTGACGAAAACGACGGTAGCACCCCATTTGTTTCGGACGGCTTGTCCGCGGGGATGGAGTTGGCGATTGAGCGCATGGAAACCGCGATCGAGCGTGCGTCCGCGATGATTCCGCAGGTCGAGGAAATCTGCGCCCGTGCGGAGCAAGTCCACGATTCGTTATCGGACTTTGCGGGCCATTTGGCTGACGTGGGTGAGAAATCGCAATCGCGCGTTTCGACGTTGCTGGACACGGTCGGATCTGCGGCTCGCGCAAAAAAGGACATGGACCAGGCGCACGATCGCTGTGCGGACCTGCTGAGTCGACTTGAGCGTACGTCGACGGAGCAAAACGCACGCATGACGCGCGTTTCCGATGAGCGGCTGCGTGTTATCGAGGAAGCCGCTTCGAACGCGGAAAGACGTATTGTCGAGTTGCAGCGGGCCGAGCAGACGCGCATGGAGTGCGCTGCGGAGGAGGTCGAGCGGCGTGTGCGACGCACGACCGAGGATTACGCGGTACGATTGCGTGACGATCTCGATTCGCGTCTCGAAAAGGTCAAAAAAAGAGAGGCGGATTTGCTTGCAGCCGCCTCGAAGTATGATATCGCAGCCACCGGAAGCGTTGCGCAAATTGAGCAACAGGCAAACGAAGCAGTTGACGGTATCCAATCCTTGATGACCGGGGGCAGCGAGCGGATCGAATCCCAGTTTAGCGCTGCGCTCGAACATATCAAGTCGCATGCCACGGAAGTGGTCGAGCATCTCGAAAGTGCTGCGTTTGAAAAGTTCGAGAAGCGTTTGCAGCAATTGGGCGAGCAAGGTGTTAAGGCTGTTTGCGATTCGAATACCGAGCAACTCGCTGAACTTCGATCGTGTGCCAAGACCGAGACGTCGCGGTTCCGCGAGCTGATCGATTCCAAGGCGAAACAACTGGCCTCTCAACTGCAGGCCGCTTCTGTGGCGGAGCGTCAGACCAGCGATGCGACGAAGGAAGCGCACGATGTGATCGGCAAGGTGACGGCGGCGCGCGAGGCGATGCATGGCGACTTGGCCACTATGGAGGAGCGTTGCGAGTCGACGTCTCGCCTGGTTGTTGAGTTGCGTGAAATTGACGAAGCTGTTCAGCCGACAGCGCGCAAAATCTCAGAGTGCATCGAGGGATCGGACGCGACGATCCAGCGCATCGAACGACTGATTCAGGACGTTTGGACGCTGACGACGACCACGCAGCACCGCTTCAACCAGTTGACCAAACGATGCAACGACGCGACGACGACGATCAACCGGCTCGAATCTTCGCAGGATCGGGCCAAAGACCTTGATTCCTCCATTGCCGAGCAGGCAATTGTCGCAAAGCGGAATTCCGACGAATTGGGCGTGATTCTGGAGAAGGCTACGGGCACCCGTGCGCAGGTTGAAGCCGTGTGCCAGAGGGCGGCGGAGTCGGTGGTCGCGGTCGAGACAGCCAAGTCGGCTGGTGGCGCGGCGTGCGAATCGCTCATGTCGGCCACGGCGAATGGCGAGCGTGCCGGTGATGTACTCCAAAGATTGCTTTCGACGGCGGCGCATACTCGGGAAGACATCCTCGAACGTCAAAGCGAGACCGAGGTATTGATTCAGCGTGTCGAACGAGGCAACGAAGCACAAGATGCACTTGTGAGGGAATTGAGAGGGCATCTCGACGGCGCAGGCGAAATACTCAAGGGTATCGAGACTTCCGTTGCGGGCGCGACAGGCCTGAGGGAAGCAATCGATTCTTCCACCGCAAAAGCGGATGAGGTAAACCGTGAGACGACGACGATGATCAGCGCTCTGATCGAGCGTCGCGGCCTGATCGAGGAGTGCGACCATGTTATGAAGGATTTCATTCCGCAGGTCGAACAGATACGCACCCAGCTTCAGCAGTTGCAGACGCGTACGGACTCGTTCGACCATCAGCTCGGCGGCATGCTGGCCGACCCGCGCAAGATCATCGAGGAAGCACGAGCGCAGGCGACGCATCTTGACGGTGTCTGCCGTGCGGTGCGCAAGGTGTTTTCCGGGCTTTCGCAGGCGAGTTTGCAAGCCAATCGCGACATCACGCGCTTCAGCAAATCCAGTCGCGAAGCGGACGTCCGCCTGACTCAGCTTACGGTTGAGACGCAGCGAGCCGGCCAAACGCTGCGGGAGTGGGTGGACGAAGCCTCACACGTGCAGTCGCGATTGTCCAAGACTCTGGCTATGGTGCCGCCTCTTGGGCAGACTCATCCGCCAAGCAACCTGGACAATCTTGCCGACGCGACTACTGTGCTCCCGATGGATCCGTCCGCCCCGATACGCCGGAGTCGCATTGCGGACAAGGGTCACGACCGCGGCGGTACGCGTCGCGTGGGGCGCGTCGGAGAGCAACTGGACCCAGGCACGAATTTCGCCGACCTAATCAAGCAGGCGGAGGAATTGACGGTCGGCAAAAGCTGACCGCGCCCAGCCGAGTCGATCGCGGTTAATCCGCGAGCTTCAAACCACAAAGCCCTGGGGGGAACGATGAGCTTTGACGCGCAGCCTCACCCATTTGACGACCTGATAAGCCAGCCGGAGTCGGATTTTCGACTGGCCCACGCTGCGCTCTTGTGGGCGATTGACGAATACCCGGACATGAGACCGGCGCACTATCTCGATCGCCTGAACGCGTTGGCGGAGCGTGTGGACCAGTGCGATGCGCACGATGGTCACGATCGCGTGGGCGCGCTGCGCAGTGTGCTCGTCGAGGAGGAAGACTTCACGGGCAACATCGACGATTTCATGCTGCCGGGGAACAGCTACCTCAATCGCGTTTTCGACACGCGGCGCGGCATTCCGGTGAGCCTGAGCGTTCTCTGGATCGACATCGCCCAACAACTCGGTTGGCCCATACATGGGGTGAGCATGCCCGGGCACTTTATTCTCCGGCACGAAGGCGTCGGCGACGAACTGCTGATCGACCCGTTCAACGGCGGTAGAATACTGACATTCGAAACCTGTCAGCAGATGGCCGCTGCACTCTTTGGAAAGGAAGCGGAGCTGACCGAGGAGCAGATGGAATCGGTCGGGCCGCGTACGATATTGGCCCGCATGCTCGGCAATCTCTACGCCTACCACGTTCACAAGGACGATTGGCCCCGTGCGATTCGGATTCTCTCTCGCGTGGCTGCTTTGCGCCCGGATGACGCGATGATTTTCGCGGAAATAGGCCGCCTGCAAACGAAGACGAACGATCTGGGCGGCGCGGCGCGATCGTTGACAAAGGCCCGTGAACTCGCCGCGACGGACGAGGAAACATCGACCATCAACCACCACTTCGTTCATTTGCGCAATTTGCTGAACGAGCAGAACTGAAGCGCAGCCAGGCGCTGTATCAAAGCCCGCTGAATTCGCATTGCTCCTGCTCCGCGGCTTGTTGAAGAGAGTCCTTCCATGTGGCACCGGTTTGCAACCGGTGCAGTTGATAGTGTTCCGTATTGTGTTGGTTTCCTGATCGTCAGGGCGGCATGGCTGGGCGCAGCGCAGCCATAATTACGCTGTAGGCGCAACGTGACCGCCTTCGAGGCGGGCATGCCACCCACCCATCCAACCTCGCGTGTCAACACACCCTGTCGTGTTATATTCCAGGCCGGTGAAGGCGCGGATTGGAAATCCGTGCCACATTTTTCAGCGGCTGGTCGTACGCGAGCTTTTTGCAAAGCGCGAGCACCTTGCAAATATCCCACGCGGTATCAATAATCCGCGCTTGCTTCGTGCGTCAGTCAACGAACGATCGCCCCGTGATTCAGGCGGGAAAGCTCGGGAGGTGTTCATGTCGCTTCAGTTGAATTTCAATCAGCGTCGCGTGTTGGGCGTGATGATCGAAAAAGCGTTCACCACGCCGGATCAATACCCGCTGACCATCAATGCCGTGGTCTCGGGCTGCAATCAGAAAAGTAACCGCAGCCCGGTGACAAGCCTCACCGAAGGCGATGTCGTGCATGCCGTGCAGGAGCTTGTGCATATGGGGTTGGCTAAGTTGGCCGACGTGCCGCGCGGTGCACGATCCAACCGTTACGAGCACTGCATTACGTCCAAGTACGCCTGGTCGCCGAAGGAACTGGCGATTCTGACCGAGTTGATGTTGCGAGGCCCACAGACCGTGGGCGAGCTGCGCACGCGTTGCGATCGCATGTCGTCCATGCCGGAACTGCAAAACGTTCAGAACATGCTCGACACGTTTCAATCGAACGATCCGCCGGAAGTGGTGAACATCGGCAGGGCGGCGGGGCAGTCAGCCGTCCGTTACCGGCACAACTTTCAAACCGACGACGAACAACCGGAGACGGTCGAAGCCTTAGCGCCCGACCGGGAAGCGTCGCCGTCGAGAGAGGCCGGTCTTTTGGCGCGTATCGAATCGCTCGAGGCGCGTGTGCAGGCGATTGAGACACGTCAAAGTGACGTCTGAGCTACCCATGCCGGTCCGTCCGGCTGCGGACGGTCCGTGCCGTGACGGGGCCAACGTCGAGATTACGCCTCTGGAATAATGGCTGATTTCGGTCCATAATGCGGGCATGTTTGATACGCTGACAGAAAGATTCAGTGACGTTTTCCGCAACCTGCGCGGGCGTGGGAAGATCACTGAGGACAATATCGCCGATGCCATGCGGGCGGTCCGCACCGCCTTGCTCGAAGCCGACGTACACATCGATGTCGCCAGCAGCTTCTGCAACACGGTCCGCGAGAAGGCTATCGGGCAGGAGGTGCTCAAAACCCTCAAGCCCGACCAGTTGCTGGTCAAAATCGTCCACGACGAACTCGTCGCGCTCATGGGGCCTGTGGACCCGCGCATCCCCTACGTCTCGCCTGGGCCGACGATCATCCTGATGGCCGGCCTGCAAGGCTCGGGAAAGACCACGACGTGCGGCAAGCTGGCGCGGATGATTCTTGCGCAGGCCAAACGCCCGCTAATGGTCGCTGCCGACCTCAAGCGGCCCGCCGCCATCGAACAGTTGGAGGTCATCGGAGAGCAGGTCGGCGTGCCGGTCTACGCGGATCGAACGTCGCAGAACCCGGTCAAGGTCTGTCGCGCGGGCATCAGTCACGCGAAAAAGACCGATCGCGACGTGGTCATTCTCGACACGGCTGGTCGCTTGGCGATCGACGACGAGTTGATGGGCGAAGTCGCCAAGATTGCGAAAACCACATCGCCGCACCAGGTCTATCTCGTGCTCGACGCCATGACCGGTCAGGACGCGGTTGCGACGGCCAAGAGTTTCAACGAGCGACTCGAACTCGACGGGCTGATTCTCACCAAGTTTGACAGCGACACGCGCGGCGGAGCTGCTCTGTCCGCCAAGAGCATCACCGGCAAGCCCATCAAGTTTATGGGCGTCGGCGAGAAGCTCGAAAACATCGAGCCGTTTCATCCGGATCGCATCGCCGGGCGCATCCTCGGGATGGGCGACGTGCTTTCTCTAGTCGAAAAAGCGCAGGAGCATTTCGACGCGGAAGAGGCTTCCAAACTCGAAAAGAAGATGGCCACCGGCGACTTCACGCTCGAGGATTTTTTGGGCCACCTGCGCAAGATGAAGAAGATGGGGTCCATGAAGGATCTGCTCAAAAAGTTGCCGGGGATGGGCGAGCAGATCAAGGATATGGACATCGACGACGGCGAACTCGTGCGTATGGAGGCGGTTGTGCTGTCCATGACCACGCGGGAACGGGCCGACCCCACGATTATCGACGCGTCACGACGCAGGCGCATCGCCAAGGGCAGCGGCGCCGATCCGAAGGATGTCAGCGGGCTGGTGAAGTCCTTCGGCGAGATGCGTAATGCCATGAAGATGATGTCCGGTATGAATTTCATGCAGCGTATGAAGTTCGGGACGCAATTGTCGAAAATGGGCATGTCCGGCGGGGGGATGCCGCGCATGAAAGGCAACACCGCAGCCACCAAGCGCGTGTTGTCCAAGAAAGACAAGCGCAAGAAGCGCAAACGCCGATGATCGTACGCCGGGGATTGTGTGTCGTATTTGTGTCGCTCACGTTTTCGTCCGGTTGCGCGACGGTTCCGAAAATGACGCTTTCCTACCAGGCCCCCGATCAGCCGGGACGGACGACATGGTGGGTCATGCGGGATCCGTGCAACGTTCGGCCGCCCATCGTCGGCGTCGAGCAACGTCTTGAAGGCGGCTTGACGCGGCAGATCGTTTTTACCGATCGCGGCATGCGCCTGTTCAGTTACCGCGACAGCCGGCTCGTTCGTTCGAGTCTGCCGCTGGCCGGTCCGGAGGGTGAACCGGATCCGACGACACTCCGCGCTGGGATGGGCCTCTGTGCCCTCCGCAACGCGTCTTCCGCCCAGCCTCTGCCAGACATCCCGACGGACGAAATTCACTCGATCGCGTTGGCTGAGGATATCGCCGCGTTGCTGCAACGCCATTGGACCGCAGCCCGAGTTCAGCCAACGCTCAATCTCACCTTCCGGGATATCAACGACGAACTTGAGCATTGTCACCACGGCCTGACTGAACTGCTCGAAGCTTCCAGCGCGTTTTGAGTCGGTTCGCAGCGCGTCGGCGACCGGTCAGGGCTGCGTCCTTCTTGCCGGAGCTCGCCGACCTGGGGAGATCACCCCATCGAAACTCTAAGGATATCCGCCCGTCATGCTCCAACCTGCTCCGACCCACGTGGTGCAGGTGGAACATGGGTCCGAAGCAACCTCAATCCGTTGAAGGTCACGACAAGCGAAGCTCCGGTATCTGCGGCGATGGCCATCCAGAGATTGGCCAAACCAAAGACCGCCATTCCCGCGAAGAGCACTTTGACCGCAAGAGATAAGGCGATATTCTGAGTGATGAGGGTCTGGCTAGTTTTTTTGGCACTACGCCGCTTGTCGTTTCCGGGTGGTCCAATACTGATCCCATTGGCCGCTTTCCTGGAGGGCGACGAGGTTCATCATGCCGGCGGCGTTGGCGTGATCCCACTTCATGCCCGTAC
>JAJDDQ010000008.1 GCA_029260215.1 Phycisphaerae bacterium | reverse complement strand
CATCGATTCCGATCGACCACATAGTGAGTCTCCTTTTTGAGGTTCTGGGGCTTCCATGTCGGGGATACGACCCCCGATTCAAGACCCCGAACGTACCCAAGGGGAGGCTCGCTTCATAGTTTCACGGTCTGGCACAGCCAGACCGTGCCACCCAGAATGGGATGCGCCCCCGGCTGATCGGAAGATTCGTTTGGGCTGCCCTGCGGTAGGCGCATCCGGTGATTGTCCGGTATCGTGGGTTATCGATGAACGCAACCACCGACAGACCTGTTGAGAAGGCGAGCACAGCCCGGCGTTTCGCGGGCGGGGTGCTGGATGCTTTGTTCCCGCGCGTGTGCGTGTTGTGCCGGTCGGCTGACTGTGCGGACGTGCATCTGTGTTCGAAATGCGCGCGGGCCTTCGACCTCGCTTCGGCCGAGCCTTTTTGCCCGCGTTGCGCGCACGGCGTCGGGCCTTACGGTGTGCAGGACGGTCGCTGCCATGCCTGCCGCGACAAAAGACCTTGGATCGATGCGATGGTTCGCGTCGGAGCCTATCGCGGATCGATCGGCCTGCTCGTGCGCAAGCTGAAATACTGCGGTCGCGATGAAATTGACCTGTTCGTGGCGGCACGGTTGGCCGAGTCCATGCGCCTGTCAGCCTGGTTCGAGCGTATCGACGCTCTGGTATACGTTCCGACGCATTGGACACATTCGCTTGGCCGGCGCTACTACGCCCCGCGCGTTCTGACCAACGCTCTGTCGCGCGAGACAGGCCTGCCCATCGCACAAGTTCTGCGTCGCGCGTCCGGCGGTCCGCACCAGTTGAATGTCACGCGGTCGCGTCGTCGGGACAACGTTCGCGGAAAATTCGGCGTCATCGCAGGCACAGTGATTGACGGGGCGAGGCTGTGTCTGATCGACGACGTTTCAACGGTCGGTGCCACGATCAACGAATGTGCCCGCACACTCAAGAGAGCCGGTGCAGCCGTGGTTTACGGCGCGGTTATCGCCAAAGTGAATACTGAGTCCGGCTTCACAGCGTCCGTCCACTGATCGCCTGCATCAATCCACCTCCGCGCACGCGGACAGCCACTCCTTGAGGCACCCCAAAAACTCGGAACGGACGATTCTCTCAAGCCAGGGGTAGTGTCCGCAGTCGGACCAGTCTCGGTACTCCATGTGCGGAATGAATGGCAAGAGGTCATCGTAGATCATTCGACCGGGGTGTGGGTCGTGTTGGCCGTGTAACATGAGTACAGGAACTTTGATCGAAGCGAACACGGTCGGGTACACACCATCGTCCTGCAGCCGCATCATGTCGTCCCATGATTCGTGATGAGCACGGGCGTCGCATTGCATCGTTTCATCGTCGTGTGACATCAGATCGAACGAGTCGATTTTCTCAAAGAGAGCCCCCATCGCTCTCATCTTGTCGTCTGGCCCGTCTGCGCACGATGAAACACCTGCTGCTTCGGCTTTCCAAGCGTTGCTCGTACGTTCGGCTCGAATGTCCACAAGGCGTTTGCGTGCCGCCCGCGTAAACGTGCCGCAGCCAATCAACACCAACCCGCCAATCAGGTCGTCATGCACAGACGCGAACACCAGCGCTAGCATCGCACCCCACGAGTGGCCCACAATGATCGGCTGCCGTTGCGGCGTATGTGAAAGTAAGAATTGATGTAGATCTTCAACGTGCAGATCCACTGTCAGAGACAGATCGCCGCTGCCACGCTGAAACTGTTCGAGAACGCGGAATGAATCTGCAAGCTCCCGCGCCACAGGGGCCATGTAACCCGGCGCCCCAGGCCCGCCGTGTACCAGCACCACGGTCGGACCACGCGAACCGTATGAGCGAAAACGAAGCGGTTGTTTTGGTGAGGTTGCGTCAGTCATGGTCCAGTGATGAAACCGACTATAACGATCAGCCGCCGCACGGACCAGCGACCGAGTCGATGTTTGCCGAACGCGCCTGGCCTGCGTACACTCCGCCTCGGTATGGAGTGGCCAAACGCATGAACCTGTTCTTCAAACCCTTCGACGACATGACGCCCGAGGACTACGCCGACATCGGCTTGATGTGCGGGCTGGAAGTGCATCAGCAACTTCTGACGAAACGCAAGCTCTTCTGTCACTGCCCAGCCGGCCGCTACAGCAGCGCCTACGACGCCGAAATCCTGCGACAGATGCGCCCGACGCTCTCCGAGCTTGGCGAGTACGACGGCACAGCCTTGATGGAGAAAAAAACACGCAAGAACATCTACTACCGCATCCACCGCGATACCGTCTGCACCTACGACATCGACGACACGCCGCCGTTCTTCCCCGACGATCAAGCCATCGACATCGCCCTCGAAGTCGCCCTGCTGCTGAATCTCAACATGGTGGGCGAGATGCACATCGCGCGCAAGCAGTATCTCGACGGGTCGATACCAGCCGGGTTTCAGCGGACAGCCATCCTGGGCGTCAGCGGGTGGATTCCGTACAAGGATCGACGCATCGGCATACGCCAGCTCTCCATCGAAGAGGATTCCTGTCGCGAAGTGACAGACGTGGGGCACGAACGCGTGCTGCTCACCGATCGGCTCGGCATGCCATTGGTCGAAACGGTTACCGAACCCGAAATGTATACGCCGCGCGCGACGGCTGAGGTCTGCCAGATCATCCGCATGCTCTGCCGCGCGACCGGCAAGGTACGTACCGGCTACGGTGCAGGCAGGCAGGATGTAAACGTCAGCGTGCGCGGCGGCACACGCATCGAAATCAAGGGCGTACCGCAGATCAAACGCATACCGCTCCTAGTTTACAACGAAGCCAGACGACAATGGTCGCTTCTTCAGATTCGCGACGAACTGAAACGCCGCGGCATCACAACCGACACATTCTCGTGGACCGCGACGGACGTAACACGAAACGTCCGCAAGACGCATTTTCCGCCGATTCGCGACGCCCTCGGGCACGGCCAGCGCGTGCAGTGCGTGGTTTTAAGGGGGTTCGCCGGACTGCTGAACCTCGAAATCCAGGAATACACAACGTTCGGCAAGGAGTTTTCAGACCGCGTGCGTGTGATCGCCTGTCTAACCCGCCAGCCGAACATCGTGCATTCAGACACCGCCTCCGAACTGCTCTCCGTGCGCGACTGGAAAGAACTGCGACGACGGGCCAAGTCCGGAGACCAGGACGCTCTCGTTCTCGTCTGGGGAGACGAAGCCGACGTGCGCACAGCCTGCGAGGAAATCGCCGTTCGCGCGCGTGAAGCCACCCTCGGCGTCCCATCCGACACCCGACAAGCATTGAAAGATGGCACCAACGGATTCGAGCGCGTGCTGCCGGGTGCGGAACGCATGTACCCCGACACCGACCTGCCACCAATGAACATCGCACCACAACGACTTGATCGCATCGCCGCACTGCTGCCGCCCAAACCCTGGGACCGCGAAAAGCGTTACCGCAAACTGGGTCTAAGCGACCACGCGATTCACGTCCTGTTCCGGCGCAACCGCGCGACGCTGTTCGAGCGGTTGATGGACGAACTGGGGATAGACCCCGGATTCGCCACACGCATTCTCGTCGAACAGTTCACAGCCTTCAGTCGCGAAGGGCTGCCCATCTACTCGCTGTGCGACGACGACGTTTTCGAGGTATTCAAGGCTTTGGCAGCCGGTGATTTCTCGCAAGAGGGCGTCACCATCGTCCTGGGCCGGGCGCTGCGCACGCCGATTGACATCGCGTTCGACGGCTCGCACGTAGCCGCGGAACTCAACGAGTTTCCCCCGCCCGCGACGGTTGATGAACTCGACACGCGCATACAGGCCCACCTCTCAAACGGTGAGGCAGCCGGCAAGCCCGCCAGCAAAACACACCGAATAATCATGGGCAGACTTATGGCTGAATTCCGAGGCCGACTGCACGGTACGCTGATCGCGGAGCGGCTGCGAGATTCGCAATTGAAAGTCGCCGAAGGAACGTAGCCTCATGGAAGAAAATCGGTTCAAAGGTTATCGCGGTATCGGCAAAGCCGTTCTGGAACAGCATAACGTGGGCGTGTGGAGCGACGTTAAGGTCGAATCGACACGCGGGCGGTTCGAAGGACTGATCCTCCCGCGATCGGTCACAGCCGACGAACATCACATCGTGCTCAAGCTCGTCACCGGCTACAACATCGGTATCGCGGCTGACACCGTCACCAAAATCACCGAGCAAGGCCGCCGCGAAGCACACTACAAAATCTCCGAACAATCGTTTCCAACCGACCCGCGCAAACCGAACATCGTCCTGCTGGGAACGGGCGGCACCATCGCCAGCCGGTTGGACTACCGCAGCGGCGCGGTCATCCCCTCATTCTCCCCCGGCGAACTCTACGGCTCTGTCCCGGAGTTGGCGGACACGTGCAACCTGCGCACAGAGAAACTCTTCGGCGTGTTCAGCGAAAACATGGGGCCGGAGCAGTACGTCGTCCTCGCCAACCGCATCGGTGAAATCATCGCTGATGGCATCGACGGCATCGTGGTGGGCCACGGAACAGACACCATGCACCACACCGCAGCCATATTGACCTTCATGGTGCAGAACCCGCCCGTGCCGATTGTCATGGTCGGCTCGCAACGTTCCTCGGACAGGCCTTCGTCCGACGCAGCCGTCAACCTGATCAACGCGGTCCGCGCAGCCTCACAAGGGGAGATGGCCGAAGTACTAGTATGCATGTTCGGCCCGACGTCGCATCAATACTGCCTGCTGCATCGCGGGACGCGCGTGCGCAAGATGCACTCCAGCTACCGCTCGACCTTTCGCACGCTGGGTGACACGCCGATGGCGTCCGTCGACGCCCACGGCATCAAGCCGTTTCGTGCGGACTTCAACCACCGCCGCAACGATCGCAACGTCACCCTGAACACCGCGTTTGAACAACGTGTCACCTTGTTGTATTACTACCCGAACATGCAGCCCGACATCGTCGATGCAATCGTCGAAAAAGGATACCGAGGCATCGTGATCGCCGGCACAGGCCTGGGGCACATCAACAAACCCATCTACGCAGCAATCAAGCGGGCCACCGACGCAGGCGTACACATCTACATGACCGTGCAGACGCTCTGGGGCTTCGTGCAAATGTATGTGTACGAGACGGGCAGAGAAATCATGAGCCTCGGCGTTATCCCGGCGGGCAACATGCTGCCCGAGGTCGCTTACATGAAGCTGTGCTGGACACTGGGCCAAACCGACGACCGCGACGAAGTGCGCCGAATCATGCTCATGCCGGTGGCCGACGAAATCACCACGCGCGAACCCTACAACGGCTACCTCGTGTTCCAGGGCGCGATTCCCGAAGTGCAGGATTTCCTGAGGCGCGTGATGCGCTGAAACATTGGAGAATATTGACATGGTCGTAAAATCACCACGAATACGCAAAGTCGAGCTGACACTCAAGGATCGCCTGTCGCGGCTGACCTTCACGCAGGCCTGCAAACTGCTTGGCGAACAGGGGCAGCAGTGCATTCGAGCCGGCGGCCAGCAAGAATTCGACCTGGACGAAGACGTCTTCCTGGGCGACGACCTCTTTCGCCTGCGCGTGAACGGTGCCGTGGTGACCATCACGCTGATGGCCGACGCGGATCGCCGCCTGCACTGGAACTGCACACACTGCCACACCGCATGCGAGCATGTTGGCGCAGCTTTCTCACTGATCCTGGAGGAAAAAACAACGCTTGGGTTGGCAGCACCGCCGCCGGAGCGCGTCCCGATCGAAAGCCTGAACGAAAAGGAACTCGTCGAGCGCGCCGTTGCGGAACGCGCAGAGCGGGCACGCAAGGAACGCTTAACCGTTCGCTCGACCGATGCGCGCACGCTCTGGACAGACTACCTCGTCACCAATGCGGAAACAGGCAAAACGTATCGCGTCGCCCTGCACGGATGGGAACCCGGCGAGTCGTACTGTACCTGTCCGGATTTCCGCAAGAACACGCTGGGAACGTGCAAGCACGTCATGGTCGTGCATCAGCGTGTCCGGCGACGGTTCGATGCGAAGTCGCTCAAGCGCCTCCATCGAATCAAAGATATCGCCGTTTGTTTGCGCTATGGCGAAGCGCTGGAACTTCGGCTGCTCGTGCCGGACAACGTGGACGCATCCGTCGCACGAATCATCAAGCCGCTCCAGGGACGTGCAATCAACGACGTGCATGATCTGGTCAAACGGCTCGGGCGGCTGCAAGCGGCAGGCCGCGACGCCTTGATCTACCCGGACGCCGAGGAGCACATCAACCGCCTGCTCTTCGCGCAGCGCATTCAATCAAGCGTTGCTCGAATCCGCCAAAACCCCGCGAAACACCCGCTGCGCAAAAACCTGCTCAAAACAGAACTGCTCCCCTATCAGTTGGACGGGATCGTCTTCGCCGTCGGAGCCGGCCGCGCGGTCCTGGCAGACGACATGGGGTTGGGCAAAACCATTCAGGGCATCGGCGTCGCGGAGATGCTGGCACGCGAAGCCAACATCGAGCGCGTCCTCGTAATTTGTCCCGCGTCGTTGAAATCCCAGTGGCGGAGCGAAATCCAACGATTCTCGGAACGCGACTGCCGGCTCGTAATTGGCAAAGCCGAAGAGCGCGCCAAGCAATACGACAAAGGCAGCTTCTTCACGATTTGCAACTACGAACAGGTGCTTCGCGACATTCTCGCGATCGAAAAAGTGGCCTGGGATTTGATCATTCTGGACGAAGGTCAACGCATCAAAAACTGGGAAGCCAAAACCAGCCGCATGGTCAAAGGGCTTCGATCACCCTTCGCGCTGGTGCTCTCCGGCACACCGCTCGAAAACCGCCTGGACGATCTCTTTTCGGTGGTCGAATTCATCGATGACCGTCGTCTCGGGCCGGCTTTTCGATTCTTCAATCGGCATCGCGTCGTCGACGAAAACGGTAAAGTGCTCGGATACAAAAACCTGTCCTCTCTGCGCAAGCTCCTGAAACCCGTTCTCCTGCGCCGCACGCGAGCCTCCGTCCTGAAAGATCTGCCGCCCCGCACAACCGAAATCATTCGAATCGTACCGACTGAGGAACAACTCGACCTGCACCGCGCCAACCTGCAAATCGTGAGCACCGTCGTCAGGAAACCTTACATCAGCGAGATGGACCTTCTTCGCTTGCGCAAAGCGCTGCTCATGTGCCGCATGTCCGCAGACAGCACCTTTCTCGTGGACAAGCAGGAACCCGGGCATTCGAGCAAACTGGAGGCCCTCGACGATCTGCTCGGCTCGCTGCTGGCTGAGGAAAATCGCAAGATCATCCTGTTCTCGGAATGGACGACGATGTTGAATCTGATCGAACCGCTCATCGAAAAACACGGCGCATCCTTCGTGCGCCTGGACGGCTCCGTCCCGCAAAAAAAGCGTCAACAACTCGTAAGCCGGTTCCAAAAGGACGAAGCCTGCCGCATGTTCATCACGACCAACGCCGGCGCAACAGGCCTGAACCTGCAAGTGGCTGACACCGTCATCAACGTGGACCTGCCGTGGAACCCCGCCATCCTCGAACAGCGCATCGCCCGCGCCCACCGCATGGGCCAGAAGAACCCCGTTCAGGTGTTCGTCCTCGTCACTGAAGAAACGATCGAGGAAAGCCTGCTCGGAACGCTGTCCGCCAAGCACGAACTTGCCCAAGCCATCCTCGACACCGACTCCGACATTGACGCCGTCGATCTGGCCAACAATTCAGAGGAACTCAAACGTCGCCTGGAGATTCTCCTCGGCGTCAAGCCCGATGCGCCGCTCGACGAAACCGAAAAAACCCGGCACGAAGCACAGGCGGAACAAATTGCGCGGCGTGAGCGCGTTTCGATGGCCGGCGGCGAATTGTTCCGAGCCGCCTTCTCGTTTGTCGACCAAATGCTCCCGCCAAGCGAAAATCGCCCCGAAACACAGCAGTTAGCTGATTCCATCAGTCAACGATTAGCTGAATGTATGGAGTGCGATGAGCAAGGCCGTCACAAACTCACCGTAACATTACCCGACGCCTCCGCACTCGACAGCCTGGCTGGAGCGCTCGCACGATTACTCAGCGCCTGATCGTGACTATGTTTCGATGTGTGTGAATTGTGAACACGCCCTCCGCGCACAGGGCGAGGGCTACACGGACGTTCCGGGCGATGCGTCCGACACGTCGTCGAGATCGTCCGGGCGTATCGCGTCGGAAATGCGAAATTCCTCGCTAAGCCATCGCCCAAGATCAACTTGCTGGCAGCGCTTGCAGCAGAAAGGCCGGAACACAGCGTCGGCCATCCGCTCAAACTTCACGCGCTTCGCACAGGTTGGACAAGTCACTTCAAACATAACATCGCCACGCCAACGCCCAGCATCAGGTAGCCTTCGAATCCGCCTTGCCGGACTTCGGCGTACCGGGCTTCTTGTCTTTCTTTTCCGTACCCTTCGCCTCTGTACTTTTGCTGTCGGACTTTGAATCCGACGCAGGCTTCTCCGCTTCCTTAGCCGCCTTCTTGTACGAGTCGCTGCGATAGTCGGTTTCGTAAAACCCGCTGCCCTTGAACAAGACAGCCGCTCCGGTCCCTATGAGACGTTTGACGGGCGCACTGTTGTTGCATTCCGCGCACTCCGTCTTGATCTTGCGCAACGTTCTTGCGGTGATGGACTGAAATTCCTCGAATCGACGCTCGCATTTCTTACATTCATACTCATACGTCGGCATGGTTTTGTCCCTCGGTCGATGGCGCTGAATCGCCATCGGAAGTCGCAGCCGCACCGTCCCCACCAGCCGGCTGAGCGGCGATAATCACCTTGGCAGGCCGCAGCACACGATCGTCCATCACGAACCCGCGCTGCACAACCTGAATCACCGTGCCCGGTGCCTGATCGGACGGCTGCTGCAACATCGCCTCATGAAAACGCGGATCGAAATGCTCACCCAGCGGATCAATCGCCTCGACACGTTGGTCCTTGAGCACTTTGGTGAACCCGTCGTAAACGATGCGTACGCCTTCCAGAACGGTCTTGATATCGACGTCCTTGCTCTGCTCCAGCGTACGCTCGAAATCATCAAGCGTCGCCAGCAAATTCTTAATCAACGATGCGTTGGCGTACTTGACCGCTTCCTGACGCTCGACGGCTGCACGCCGCTGAATGTTCTGCGTCTCAGCCTTGGACCGAAGAAACTTGTCCTTCGCTTCCGCCAATTCCTTGCGCAATGTTTCGATGTCACCAGCCTCCGCCCGGCTGGACTCCTCAGCCCCCGCCGTCGCCCCAGATTGGGCATCGTCCACGACGGCTGTCTTGTCAACCGGCGACTCTGAAGCTTCGTTGACAGCTATTTTCTTTTTTTTCTTTCCGATCATCGTCTTAATCACGTTGCGAGCGCCGGCGGGATGTTACTTGGGGTCTTCCGCGGCGAAGTAGTTGAACAACTTCTCAAAGAAACCGTTTGATTCGGGACTGACCGATTTGTCCTCGGTATCTGCGAAGTCGCGAAGCAACTGCTCCTGCTGCTTGTCCAGCTTGCGTGGGATTTCAACGGTCACCTGAATCAGTTCATCGCCCGCCCGCCCGCTGCGCAAATCGGGCAAGCCCTGCCCGGAAAGACGAAACACCTGACCGCTTTGCGTGCCGCGGGGGACTCTAACCTCCGCCCTGCCCGTTAGCGTCGGCACCTCGATCGTAGCCCCCAGAGCAGCTTGCGTGAACGAAATCGGCACACGGCAGACCAAATCGTTGTCGTGACGCTCGATGAACGGATGGCCCGCCACCGTCACATAGCAATGAAGATCACCGCGCGGAGCGCCTTGCTCCCCCGGCTCGCCCTCGCCGCGAACGCGCACCGCCTGCCCGTCATGAATCCCCGCAGGGATCGCCACCGTAACCACACGCTCTTTCGGCCGTCGCCCGCGCCCGCCGCACTGCTTACACGGCGTCGAAACCATCGACCCCTGACCGCGACACGTGGGACACGTCGTCACAACGCGACCGAAAATCGAACCCAGACCCGCAGCCTGCTCAACCTGCCCGTAGCCGCCGCAGGTCACACAGTTTTCCCGCCGGCTGCCGGGCGCTGCCCCGGTCCCGCCGCAGACGTCGCAGTGGTCCTCGCGTGTGTAGGTAATGGTGCGTTCGGTCCCGGTCGCCACCTCGTCCAACGCGATTTCGATGCGCGTCTGAAGGTCAGCCCCGCGCCCGCGACGCGCCCGCCCGCCGAATCCGCCGCCGAACAAATCGCCGAACATGGAGAAAATGTCCTCGACGCCCATGTTGCTGAAATCGTGCGACGCTGTCCCGTTCACACCCGCATGACCGTGGCGGTCATAACGACTGCGCTTGTCGGGATCGGAAAGAACTTCGTAGGCTTCCGCCGCCTCTTTGAACTTCGTCTCCGAGTCGGCATCGCCCTGATTGCGATCGGGGTGGTACTTCAGTGCCAGCTTGCGGTAGGACTTCTTGATCTCATCCGGCGCTGCCGATCGCTCGATGCAGAGCACTTCGTAATAATCGCGCCTCGTCGCCATCATCGTGCCTTCATTCCGAGCAGCCGCGAACAGAATGCCGCGTGGAAGGGCAGCCTCAACTACCCTTCCACGCCGTTGGCTGCTTTTGTTTCAAATATCAGCCTCAGCCGATCAACCAAGTCACGCAATCGCAACCATCTTCCTCCCCTCCTTTAGAAGGAGGGGCCGGGGGAGGTCTCTGGCCGAGTATCACACGCAAACCCAACCCCGCCATTCCCTCATCATGTTAAGAGGGAACGAATGATGTCCCCGAGATGGGGTCCATTGCGATTATCGGATCGCGTGCGCGATCGGCTTGCTCTTATCCTCGTCCTTGATGTCCGTCAGCAGGACTTCCGTCGTCAGCATCAGACCAGCCACACTGGCTGCCGATTGCATCGCGACGCGAACGACCTTGGCAGGATCGACGATGCCCGCCTTGAACATATCCACAAACTCACCGGCACGCGCGTCGAATCCGTGCTTGGCTGGCTTGCCCAAAATCTGCTCAACGATCACGTCGCCCTCAAAACCGCCGTTGATGAAAATCTGACGGGCCGGAGCGCGAAACGCCTTCATGATGATGTCAAAACCGATCTTCTCATCGCCGACCGCCTTGCTGCGGGCCTTGTTGACAGCCTCAATCGCACGCAGGAGCGCCACGCCCCCGCCCGCAACGATGCCCTCTTCCTTGGCAGCTTTGGTCGCATGAAAAGCGTCGTCCACGAGATCCTTCTTTTCCTTGACCTCAATCTCGGTCGCACCGCCGACGCGAATGACAGCCACACCGCCGGTCAGTTTCGCCAGACGCTCCTGCAACTTCTCGCGATCGTAATCACTGGTGCAGTTTTCGATCTGATTGCGAATCTGCTCGCAGCGCGCCTTAACCTCGGACTTCTTGCCGCCACCGTCGATGACCGTGGTGGTGTCCTTGGTCACGACGATCTTCTTGGCACTGCCCAGGTCAGCCAGCGTAACCTTGTCGAGCTTGATGCCCAGGTCTTCGCTGATCATCTTGCCGCCGGTCAAGGTGGCCAGGTCCTGAAGCATGGCTTTGCGACGCTCGCCGAAACCGGGAGCCTTGATCGCACAAATCTGGAAGATGCCGCGCAGCTTGTTGACCACCAGAGCAGCCAGCGCTTCGCCCTCGACGTCTTCGGCGATCACCAGCAAAGGCCTGCCCGACGACGAAACCGCTTCGAGCAGCGGGATGAAATCGCGAAGATTCGAAATCTTCTTTTCGTGAATCAGAATGTAGGGGTCGGACAGAGCACATTCGAGCGTGCCGGGGTCGGTCATGAAGTAGGGCGAAATGTAGCCCTTGTCGAACTGCATGCCGTCAACGACTTCCTTCTCAGTCTCGAAGCTCTTGCCCTCTTCGATCTCGACAACACCCTCATCGCCCACGCCGCTCAGCGCGTCGGTCAGAATCTTGCCGATTTCCGCATTGCCGTTGGCACTGATCGTCGCGATCTTCGTCAGATCGTCCGCGTTCCGGACCTTCACCGACTGCTCAGCCACCGACGCGACAGCCGCCTCGATCGCTTTGTCGATGCCGCGCTTGATGACCATCGGGTTGCCACCGGCTGCGACGATCTTGCGTCCCTCACGGAAAATCGCTTCAGCCAGAACCGTCGCCGTCGTCGTGCCGTCGCCGACATCGTCGCTCGTCTTGTTGGCGACCTCGTTGATCATCTTGGCGCCCATGTTCTCGAAGGCATCGGGCAACTCAATTTCCTTCGCCACCGACACGCCGTCCTTGGTGACACGCGGGGGGCCGAACGACTTTTGCAACAACACGTTCTGCCCGACAGGGCCGAGCGTCACTTTGACGGCGTTGGCCAACTTGGTCAGACCGTCCATTGTGCTCTGCTGCGCGTCGTTACCGAACATCATTTGCTTTGGCATGGTGTACGCTCCTCGCTGTAGTTAGACGACAATAGCCAGGACATCGTTCTCGCGGACGACGACATATTTTTCGCCGTCCAGATCGAGTTCGGTCCCCGCATACTTGCCATAGAAAACTTCGTCGCCCACCTTAACGCTCAATTCGCCGCGGGAACCGCTGTCCAACAGCTTGCCCGGGCCGACGGCGACGACCTTGCCCGCCTGCGGCTTCTCCTGCGCCGCGTCCGGCAGAATGATTCCACCCTTGGTCGTCTCCTCAGCGTCCGACTGACGGATCAGAATCCGGTCATCCAGCGGGCTGAACGATACCTTGCCGCTCTTGCTACTCTTCTTCTTCGTCGCAGTGGCAGTTGCCATGATTGTGTTGCCTCCAAATCGATCGTGCGTTGATTCGCTATCACGTTGCGCCCGCACATCGCGTGCGGTGCGTCGATTACATCATGCCCATTTCATCGTCGCCGGGCATTCCGGCGTCGTCATCACTCGTCGGCTTCTCGGTCACCAGGCAGTCCGTGCTCAACAGAACACGCGCCACACTGCTGCCGTTTTCAAGGGCGGCCCGAACGACCTTGGTCGGATCGATCACACCCTCTTTGGCCAGGTCGCCATACTGCAAAGTCGCGGCATTGAACCCGTATGTACCGTTCTTGGACAGAACCTCATGCACCACGATGCCCGGCTCGACACCCGCATTGTGGGCGATGGCCCGAATCGGTGCTTCAAGTGCATCCCGGACGATCTTGATCCCGGTCTTCACGTCGTCGCTGCCGCCGCGAATCTTGTCCAAAACGCTCGCACAACGCAGCAATGCGACACCGCCGCCCACCACGATGCCTTCTTCAATGGCAGCACGGGTGGCGTGCAATGCATCCTCGATGCGGGCTTTCTTTTCCTTCATCTCCGTTTCGGTCGAGGCGCCAACATTGACCTGAGCGACGCCGCCGGCCAGCTTGGCCAACCGCTCCTGAAGCTTCTCGCGATCGTAGTCGCTGGTCGTCGCCTCGATCTCGGCTCGAATCTGGCTGATCCGGCCCTGAATATCGGACGTCTTGCCGGCACCTTCGATGATCGTCGTGTTGTTTCCATCGATGCGAATCTTCTTGGCCTGTCCCAGATCGGCGATGCCGATGCTCTCGATGTCCTCGCCAATGTCCTTCATGATGGCTTTGCCACCCGTCAGCACAGCCAGATCCTCGAGCATGGCTTTGCGACGATCCCCGTAACCGGGTGCCTTCACCGCACAAATCTGCAGGATTCCGCGAAGCTTGTTGACCACCAGCGTCGGAAGGGCTTCACCGTCGATGTCCTCGGCGATGATAAGCAGCGGACGCTTGGCCTTTGATACTTTTTCGAGCAGCGGAACGAGCTTCTGAGCACTGCTGAGCTTGTCCTCGTGAATAAGCACGAAGGCTTTGTCGAAAGCACATTCCATCTCGTCCTGATCGGTGACGAAGTGCGGCGAGAGGAATCCGCGATCAAACTGCATGCCCTCAACGATCTCAATCGTCGTTTCGGCAGTCTTGCCCTCCTCGACCGTAATCACCCCATCCTTGCCGACCTTGGCGAAACAATCTGCCAGAACCTGACCAATGGCCCGGTCGTTGTTGGCGGAGATCGTTCCGATGTTGACAATATCGTCCCGTTTGTCCGATTTTATCGGACGAGACAGCGACTTCAGCTCCTCGACGACCTTTTCGACAGCCATCTGGATGCCGCGATTGAGTTCATTCGCGTTCGCACCGGCAGCCACGTTACGCAGGCCCAGCTTGAAAATCGCCTCAGCTAACACGGTGGCCGTCGTCGTGCCGTCGCCCGCGACCGAGCTGGTCTTGCTGGCAGCCTCTTTGACGAGCATGGCTCCGAGGTTTTCGTACTTGTCTTCGAGTTCGACCTCCTCCGCCACCGTGACGCCGTCTTTGGTCACTGTGGGAGCGCCCCACCCCTTGTCGATGACCGCGTTGCGGCCTCGAGGTCCGAGCGTCGCTTTCACGGCGCTGGCCAGCTTCTCCACGCCCGTCCAAAGGGCTTCTCGTGCTTCTTGCTTAAAGGTAAGTTGTTTCACCGCCATTGTTGTTGCTCTCCTTGTCCTGGCTGGAAGATTCCGGCTTCGGTCGCCGCAAATGCTACATTTCACAGTCAGCCCGCCAAATCGAGGCGGACCCGGTACGGACGAACCGATGCCACCAGTTTCATAGCAAGGACAGGGCCAGTACGCGGGCCAAAATCAAAAACCTGTAACCTTATTAATAAAAACAACTTACAACACAAAACACCAAAAATAAAGGGCCAGAGGCCCCTGCCAGCTTGGCAGAAAGGGGCTTTGCTTGACGCGCGGCGTGCCAAATTGACAGCCGCGACGCCCACCATCGCGCCGCGAATCGAGGGCGATTGTCACCCGCCGCACCGCCGTTTACGATGCGGCTATGCTTGATTGGGGTCGAAATTGGCTTACGCGTCATCGGCATCCGGTGAGCCTGATTCTGCACGCGGTGGGTATTCCCATGCTGGTGGCAGCCTGCGTGCTCGCCATCGTGCAGGTCGTCGGGTGGCGGTGGGATTTATGGTGGCGGCCTACGGCATTGATTGTCGTCAGCTACTTCCTCCAGTGGGTTGGCCACGCGATCGAAGGCAACGACATGGGTGAAATCATCCTGATCAAGAAGCTCCTGGGCCGGCCTTATGTGGCTGTCGCACCCCGATTTCAGACCCGTACGGATCAAACCTCATGACAACCGAACCCGCTGCCGTCCGGTCTGCTTTGATCGGCGATCTAGACACAATCGTCGATTTCAACGCTGCTATGGCGGTCGAAACCGAAAATCGGCGTTTGGACGAGACCATTCTTCGCGACGGCGTGCGGGCCGCCCTCACCCACGACGATTATTGCCTGTATTTCGTGGCGGAGCGTGCCGGCAAGATTGTCGGCCAGTGCATGGTGACGTACGAGTGGTGCGATTGGCGCAATGCGTGGATGTGGTGGTTTCAAAGCGTGTACGTCCCCCCGGAGGATCGCCGCACCGGGGTGTTTGCCTCCCTTTACCGGCATGTCGAGGCTGAGGCCCGATCACGTTCCAACGTCTGCGGATTGCGTCTTTACGTCGAAAACGACAACACGCGGGCGATGGAGACCTATCGGAAGATGGGGATGGTGCCGGCTGGCTACATCGTTTTCGAGCGTGACTGGTCACCGCTGGGACAGGCGAAACACGCGAAGTAGGTGCGTCTTAACGTGACCACCCATCGCGGGCCATTGAGACTCTCATAACACTTGGATCAGATATTGGAGAGCAGGCCAGTAGTGACGTGCCCCCGTTTCATGCGCCAGGGGCGATGAGAGCCGCTTTTCAGGGCGATGGGGGGATTTCGAAGGGGCCTTGGACCAGGGGGGTTTGGGTGGCTCTTCGTGTTTGGATTAGTTCGGCGGCTATGCTGATCGCGATTTCGGGGACGAGTATTGCGTCGATATTCAGGCCTATGGGCGATTTGACGCGATCGAGGAGTTTCTGGGGAACACCGGTTGAGCGTAGGTCGTCGTAGATCAGTCTGGTTTTTCGCTTGCTGCCGATCAGGCCTATGTAGCGGGCGGGGTTGCGGATGACTGCGTCGAGGGCCTGATGATCGCGTTGATGGCCTCGGGTGACGATGACGACGAAGGTGTCGGCGTCGATGGGCTGAGCGCGGAGGGCGTCTGCGATTTCGTCGACGACAAGCTCGACGTTGTGGCTGAAGCGTTCGGGGGAGGCGAATTCGGCGCGGTCGTCGATGACGGTGACGGCGAAATCGAGGTCGGTGGCGATGCGGGCGAGTGCTTGGCCTACGTGACCGGCGCCGGCGATGATCAGGTGGGGGGATTCCTCGAGTGTGACGCGGTATTCGATCAGGCGCCCTTCGTGTTGTACGCGGATTGGGATGGATCGAGTCGAGGGGGCGTCGGTCTCGGGATTTTCGTCCTCGCGGACTGAAGTCCGCGGCTCGTTGGGGGCGTGCGGATTGATCGAGGCTGTGATGATGTCGCTCAGATCGTCGCCGGGGCTGATGGGCATGACGCCGATGTCCATGCGTCCGCCGCAGATCAGGCCGTCGTCCCAGCCGTAGTCGTGGTCGAGGACGAAATCGAGCAGGCTGGACTGATTGCGCTGGAGCAACTCGAAGGCGCGGCGTTGCACCTCGGCTTCCACGCATCCGCCGCCGAGCGTGCCGACTGTTGTGTAATCTGATTTGACGAGCATGATCGCGCCGGGGCTTTGCGGGGTGGAGCCTCTTGTTGCGACGACGGCGCACAGAGCGACTTCCCGGCCGTGACCGATTTCCTCGATCACGGAATGGAGAATGGGAACGATGTTGCTCATCGCCCGTTCGTCGCGCGGCCGTCGGACGCGGTCGGTTTCCATCGGGGGTTGATGATGGCCTGCGCGGCGGGTGCGTCCGTCATGGGCAGATTCGTGCGATGCTTGCCGTCGAAAGCGGCTAGTGCTCCGGCGACGGCTGGTGCGGTGGGTACAAGCCCAATCTCACCGACGCCGCGTGCGCCGTAGGCGGTTTCGGGGTCGGGTTCTTCGATGAAGATCAACTCCATCTCGGGCATGTGGTGGGCACGAAGCACGCGGAGCGACTTGATGTCCTTGCTTTGTATCTTGCCGCCTTCGACCACGAAATCCTCGGTCAGCGCGTATCCCAAGCCCATGTGGACCGAGCCTTCCATCTGCCCTTCGAGAAGCGTGGGGTTGATGACTTTGCCGACGTCGTGGGCGGCTAACACCCTCTTCAGCCGGCCGTCGTCGTCGAGGATGACGACTTGTGTGGCGAAGCCGTAGGTCAGATGCGTCTTGGGGTCTTTGACGTCGGCTCCGAGTTTGGACGTGTAGGTACACGCATATTCGCCGCGATATTCTTTTCCGACCAGCTCTGCCAACGTCTTTCCTGCGTCGAGGTCGGCTTTGAGCAAAAGCGCTGCCCGCTGCACGGCGATGCCTCCGAGCACGGTGGCTCGGCTGGCGGTGGTCTGCCCGCAATCCACGTCGAGTTTCGTTTGGGTGGTCGGCATGAATATCTCGGGCGGCAGGCCTGTCTCCTGGCAGGCGGCTTGAATGCAGACGGTGAAGTATCCCTGACCCATCTCTGTGAAACCGCTGTGGATAGCGATGCGATCGGCTTGCTCGATGACCAGAACAGCTTTGCCCAAATCGGGCATGCCGTTGCCGATTCCCACGTTTTTTATGCCGCAGGCGATGCCCGCGTACTTCGCATTGCGGAAGGTGTCCTTCACTGCTTCGAGCGTCTTTTTGAGGCCAAAGGGCTTGGTCAGGCGATGGCCTGTGCAGAATGAATCGCCTTGTTCGAGCACGTTTCGCCAGCGGATTTCCCACGGATCGATGCCGACTTTTTCGGCCAACCGGTTCAGACAGCTTTCGATGGCGAATGCGGCTTGGTTTGCACCGAATCCGCGCATGGCACCGCAGGGTGGGTTGTTGGTGTACACGGCTTGGGACAGAACATCGACGTTTGGTACGCGATAAGGTCCGCAAGCGTGGCCTGCGGCGCGTTCCAGCACTTTCGCACCGACGGAGGCGTACGCGCCCTTGTCGCCGATCATGCGGGCACGGACGGCGGTTATATGGCCTTCGTTGTCGCAGGCGACTTTGACGTTCATCCTGATGGGGTGTCGCTTCGGATGCAGTCGGAAACTTTCCTCGCGGGTGAGCGTACATTTTACCGGTTGGTTGCAGACCGTGGCGGCGAGCGATACCTGGGCCTGAATGCTCATGTCCTCTTTGCCGCCGAATGCTCCGCCGTTGGAGATCAATTCGACATGGATGCGCTCGCGGTCCCAATTCAATACGGAAGCGATCTGCCGCCGATCGTCGAACACGCCTTGGCCTTGGGTGAGGACGCGCAGGTGCATCGTGCCGCTGTCGTCATCCGTCGAGGGGATTGCGATGCAGGACTCGGGCTCGAGGAACATGTGTTCGATAAACTGCGTCGAGAAATCGTCCTCGACGATGTGGGCGGCGGATGAGAATGCGCCGTCTGTGTCGCCGCGCTGTATCCGGGATTCTGCCAGTAGGTTGCCGTCCGGGTGAATTTCCGGGGCGCCGGGTTTCAGCCCGTCTTCCGGTGAGGTGACTGGTTCGAGTACGTCGTAGGTGATATCGATCGACGCGGCTGCGTTTCGAGCGGTGTGCTGATTGTCCGCGACGACAACGGCTAATATGTCGCCCACGCATCGCGTTTCTTCACCAATCGCGACGAGGACGGGCCAATCCTTTTTGATCAGGCCCACGTAGCGATCGCCGGGAACGTCTTCGGCTGTGATGACGCGTACGACGCCGTTTGACGCCAACGCTTTTTGCGCATCGATGCGTCGCATGGTGGCGCGCGGATGGTCGCTGAAGCGCATGGCAGCGAACAGCGATCCGTCGATTTTGATATCGTCCACATAGCGGAAATCGCCGAGCACGAAATCCCGCCCTTTGAAGCGTTCGAGTCGTGTGCCGATTTTTCCGCTGCGGTCCGCCTTGGGCAAAGGCTCTCCGCGACGCGCTTTGGCCAACAGATCGATCGCGTCAACGATTTTGGTGTATCCGGTGCAGCGGCACAGGTGGGCGCGCAGCTCGAAAGCGATTTCATCTCGTGACGGATTCGGGTTGCGATCGATCAACGCGTTGGCCCGCATGGCGATGCCGGGTATGCAGAATCCGCATTGCACGCCGCCCGCGCTTACGAAGCAATCGGCGATTTGCGTACGGGTTGATTCAGAGAGGCCTTCGAGTGTTGTTACTTTTTTGCCGGCGGCTTGTTTCGGCTGGGTTACACAGGCGAGGCGAGGCTTGCCATCGACCAGCACGGTGCAGCAGCCGCATTGTGCCTGTGGTTGGCAGCCGTTCTTGGGCGAGATCAGTCCGAGATCGCCGCGAAGAACATCGAGCAGCGAGTCGTACGGCGAGGCTTGGATGCTCACCTGGCGGCCGTTTACCTCGAACTCTGTGGTGCCGCCGTCGGCTTGCGGCGAAATCGTTTCGTTTGACTTGGTACTCATAATCCGTTCAGCATAACATGGTTTTTATCGTATGCATGGTACAATGTACCGTGGCTAAATGCTATTGGTTTGCACTGATTTGTGAATCCGTCGGATCTGATGAGATTGCGACGGTTGATTGATTCTTCATCCGAGGGCCGTATGGCAGAGCTAAATCCAGCACCGTTCCGAGACCTTGTCACGCGACTTTACCGGGAGCCGTCGGTGCAGGGTTCGCTGTTCGACCTTGCCCGCCGGCACTGGTACGTGGAGAAGCCGTCGCATCTCGATTTCACGGTGCGCATGCACGGTCGATCTGCGGGCAATCCGCTGGGGCCGGCGGCTGGTCCGCATACGCAAATGGCGCAGAATCTGCTGCTCAGCTATGTGGCGGGTGCGCGCATACTGGAATTGAAGACGGTGCAAGTCAATGACGCGCTCGATATTCCGAGGCCTTGTATCGACGTTACGAATATTGGTTACAACGTCGAATGGTCGCAGGAATTGAAGGTCGATGACTCCCTGCGCGAATATGTGGCTGGCGCGATGTTGATCGAGATGTTTCGTGCGCACGAAGCCTACGCGACGGACGTGCATCGCGGTGGGGCGGGGGACGTTATTTACGACATGAGCGTTGGATACGACTTGGCTGGTATTCAGGGTGAGAAGGTTCGGCGTTTTATCGACGGCATGAAGGACGCTTCGGCGATTGTCGCGCAGCTTCGTGATGAAATACCGAAAGCGTATGCCGGTGCGCGGGATATTGATTACCCGGTGAATCTTTCCGGCAGCATTACGCTGTCCACGTTTCACGGTTGTCCGGCGGATGAGATCGAGCGTATTTGCGAGTTTCTGCTGGCTGAGCACGACGTCGATGTAATCGTGAAGATGAACCCGCCGACGCTGGGCAAGGAGCGATTGGAACACCTGCTGTTTGACACGCTTGGGTACACAGCTGTGGAGGTTGTTCCACACGCTTACTCGTCGGCGCTGACGTTGGACGAATCCGTGCAGTTGTGCGATCGGCTTGTGCGCTTTGGGGCTGATCGGGAGCGAAGCGTGGGGTTCAAATTCAGCAACACGCTGGAAGTGCGCAACCATCGGAAATTCTTCACGCCCGATAACGAGGTCATGTACCTTTCAGGGCAACCTCTGCATGTCATTACCATGACACTGACCGACGTGTTTCGCAAGATTGTCGGGCCTGACGTGCCCATCAGTTTCAGCGCCGGTGTCGATGCGCGCAACTTCGCGGACACGGTGGCTTGCGGGTTCGTGCCCATCACGGTGAGTACGGACCTGCTCCGGCCCGGTGGTTATGGTCGATTGTCGAATTATCTGAAGCGGCTGGCGGAAGCGATGGACAAGGTCGATGCTCGGACGATCGATGCGTACGTTCTGAATCGTTTCGAGTCGGACGCAGGCGGCGAGGTTCGGTGTGCGGGTGTTTGCAATACGTCGGCCGTGGCAAAGGGCGTGCGCGAGGATCCGAGGTATCGGGCTGATCGCAACGGCAAGACGCCGGTGCGCATCGATTCGCACCTGGAGGTTTTCGATTGCATCACGTGTGACAAGTGCATTCCGGTCTGTCCTAACGATGCGAATTTCACCTATCCGACACCCATCGTGGCCTTCGACGTCTGTGACTTGATCGTTCAGCCGGACGGCAGTGTGATTGAGGCGTCGGCGACGAAATTTGAGATTACCGAGAAAATGCAAATCGCCTGCTATGCCGATTTTTGCAACGAGTGCGGGAATTGCGATACGTTTTGTCCGGAATATGGCGGCCCTTACATTAAGAAGCCGAGTTTCTTCGGATCGGTGGATTCCTGGCGAGCGGATGGGTCGCGCGACGGTTTTGTTGTGAATGCGCCCGGCGACAGGCTGCACATCATGGGTCGATTCGAGGGGATCGAATACGAACTGAGCAGCGACGACCGCACGCACACGTTTTCCGATGACGTGGTGGAGGTTAGGTTTTCGGTGGGAGATCACGCGGTGGTTTCTTTGAAAACGCTTAAGCCTATCGAGGGGGCGCACCGGGTTCGTATGAACGTTTACCATTCGCTGCTTCATCTTCGCGACGGCGTGCTCGATCGGAGTCGCGTCAATCAGATAAACGCGGGCCATCATGAATTCGATCAATCAGCCTGATCGCGACGGTTCGCTTGCGCGCGTGTTCGGTGTGATACCAGCCGCTGGACGATCCCGCCGCATGGGACGCGCGAAGCAACTGCTCGACATCGACGGTCAACCCATGCTGTCAGTTATGCTGCGACAGATGACGAATGCGGATGTGGACGGTGTCGTTGTTGTTACAACGGAAGAGATTGCGGGGCGACTGGGCTTGCGTGAAACGGCTTGTGTTTTTGTTGAAATCAATGACGATTCTGCGACCGATATGATCGATTCGGTTCGTCTGGGTTTGAAGCGTTGGGCGCGGGAGCGCACGCTAGGCCCGTATGACGGGTTTCTGGTTAGCCCGGCGGATCAGGTTGGTGTGGGTGTTCGAGAATTCGACGCGTGTATAGACGCTTATCGGACCAATCCCGATCGCATCGTCATCGCCAGCCACAACGATCGGCGAGGGCATCCGATTGTTTTTCCGTGTTCGCTTGCGTCATTCGTGCAATCGCGTGCGTGCGATGAGGGGCTTCGCTGCTTGGCGCGCAATCATGAGAGTCGTGTGACTGTTGTGCCGCTCGATTCGCCGGCTATTCTGCGCAACATCAATACGCCAGACGATTACGAATCGCTCGGTTGAGTCGGCGCTTTGCGTTGGCCTACAGGTCGTTCATGCGTCGCCAGAGTCTGCTCGCGACCTCGCGTGCCAACGTCCGCACTTCGATTTCGTCGCAGCCTGTGACGTGGCGATCGCGAATACTGAATTGACCGTCCACGATAACGTGAACAACGTTGAGCGAATTCATGCCGAAGATCATGTGCCCGGGCAGGTTATCGGTAGTTAGCAATGTTGACGGTGTGTAATCGGTTATGACGAGGTCGGCTGCGGCCCCAATTTCGAGCTTGCCCAGCGTCAGGCCTAACGATGCCGACGCGCGACGCGCGGCGTTCGCGAGCATTTGGACGATTTGGTCCGGACCGATGCCAGCGTGCCCGTCGCGAGATTTGAACCACGCCGCTTTCGCCTCAGCCAGCATGTCGCCGCCGATACCGTCCGTGCCAAGCATGACTGGATTCTCGAAGCTGCCGACCGGTGTGTACCCGACGGCATTGTTCATGTTGGATCGGGCGTTGTGGGCGAGCGTCAAGCCGGCGGCATTCACCTTGCGAATCGCGTCCAGTGACAAATGTGTTCCATGCGCGATGACCGTTGTCGATGTGAGCAGATGGTGACGCTCCAGACGGTCGATCAGCCCAAGGTCGTGTTCGCGTCGGCAGAGGTCTTCGTCACACTGATCTTCCGCCACGTGAATGTGCAGGCCTGTCTGGGTGGACTTTGTGAGGTCCGCCAGTGCGTCGAGCGTGTCGTTATCGAGCGTGAAAAGCGCGTGGGCACCGATGAGGGCAGCCGATCTATGCTGGTTGGCTGAGCGACACTTCTGCGCGAATCGCTCGTTTTCAGCCAGGCCTTCGTCACGTTCGGGCTGGCCGTTGCGGTCCGTCGTTTCGTAGCAGAGCGCGGCACGCATGCCCAGGTCATTCAGCGCGTCTTCGACGAGGTCCAGCGAGCCGGCGATGCAATTGGGCGAAGCGTGGTGATCGATGAGCGTGGTCGTGCCGCATTGAACAGCGTTCATCGCCCCGATGCGTGCGGACATCTCGATGGACTCTTCGTCCAGAGCGCGATCGAGTCGCCACCAGACGAGTTCGAGAATTTCGCGAAAGTTGGTCGGCGTACGCGGGGGCGGCGGCATGCCGACCGCGAGGGACGAGTAAAGATGCGTGTGGCCATTGACCAAGCCGGGCAGGACGACGGCGCCACCGCAATCAATCGTCTCGTCGCCCGGTTGTGGGTCGATTCGCTGGTTTCGCTCGGTGATGATGCCGCCCTCGATGCGCAGCGCGCCGGGCTCGACGCGCGGCGGATCGATATCCGCCAGCAGAGCGTTGGTCAAAACGAGGCTCATGATTGTGACGCCTTTTTGTCCTGTTCCACGATGCGGGCTATTTCGTCGAGGTCCGGTCGCACAACATGCGGTTGGCCTACAGCTTTGCGGGCACCAGCTGCGTCCTTCAGGCCGTTGCCGGTAATCATCGCAACGACTGATGCGTTTTCATCGATAATGCTTTGGCGACGCGCTTGTGCGATTCCCGCAACGGCTGTGGCAGCGGCCGGTTCGGCGAAGACGCCAGCCAATCGCCCGGTCAAGCGTACCGCCTCAGCGATTTCGTCGTCGGTCACCGTGACGAACGCGCCTTTGGAATCGCGAACAGCCGCGACGGCTTTTCGCCAGTTTCGCGGGACCGGCACGTCGATACTGTCCGCGTAGGTGCCTCCATTTCCGGTACGGTCGAGACTGCCCGAATCGTAAGCGGCAGCGATGGGTGCGACGTCTGCCGCTTGCGCGCCGAGCATCTTCGTGTGCCAATCAATGACACCGACGGCGTTCATCTCAGACAGGCCTTTGCCGACCCCGGCGATGGAACAGCCGTCGCCAACGCTGCACGAGACCCAGTCGGGCGGGTCGTCCGCGCATTGCTCCGCCACTTCCAAGCCGCCGGTTTTCTTACCCTCCACGAGAAAGGGGTTGATGGCTGCGTTGCGGTTGTACCAGCCGAAGCGCGCACATGCCTGCGAACAGAGGTCGTAGGCTTGAGCGTAAGTCCCCTTAACCTTGAATACGCGGGCGCCGTAGGCGAGCAGTTGCAGCAGCTTGCCCTCGGGGACGCTCTCGCTGACGAAGATGTTGGCCTGCATCCCCGCCGCTGCGGAACAACCCGCGAGGCTGCTGGCTGCGTTGCCGGTGGAGGCGCAGGCGATGACGTTTCGTCCCTGCTCGATCGCATGTGCGACGCCGACGGAGCTGGCTCGATCCTTGAACGAGCCGGAAGCGCTGCGGCCATCGTCTTTCAGGCGTATGCGACGCACGCCCAGCGCTTTCGCCAATCTTGGGGCTTCGATCAGCGGGGTCCAGCCAATCGCATCGAGCGACTTTGGTGGATCGTGATCGAGGGGGAGCAGTTCCCGATATCGCCAGTGCGAGCGGTTCCGATCGGCCAGCGAAGCCCGTGTCAGCGTTTTGGCTGCCCGATCGAGATCGAAGCGGATTTCCAGGATGCCTTCGTCCGGGCCGCAGGTTGGGCAGGTCCAGACGTTAGCTCCGAGATGGTTCTGGCCACACTGGACGCAATTGAGGGTTTTGATGAGTGATGCCATCGTTCATGCTGCCGATCGTGTTTCGCCAAGCCAATCTATCGGATGGGCTGGCTGGCGGCAACTTCGCGAGGCTGACGGCGGAAAACGGCGGCGAGGTTGACATCAAGGCCTGCGATCGCAATACCATACTTATCGCAATAGGGTTGTATCATCGAGTTGCTGCACCAGGAGTCCCGGTATGTCGAGTCCATCGCAGGTTAATGAGAAAGTTCTGGCCAAAGCCGTCGAGCGCTGTCGGGAGCGGAACATCGTCATCCCGACGTTCGCCCAAATGAAAGATCCGTCGCTGGTGCCGGCTTCGATCGTGAATCGTCTCCGTGACGTCGGATTGTGGGATATCGACCCCGTAAACCTGTTCCGAATCACCTGGAAGAATGAGCCGGTCGCATCCGGCGGCGGATTCAACCAGGGCAATTGGATCGAATTCCCGCCGGAGTTGACCGGTGTGGACGCGCGCATCGTGGGACTGGTCGGCAAGCATTTTCCGACCGGTGCGCATAAGGTGGGGGCTGCGTTTGGCTGCCTCGCACCGAGGCTGGTCACCGGGCAGTTCGACCCGACGACGCAAAAAGCTGTTTGGCCTAGTACGGGGAATTATTGTCGTGGCGGGGCGTTTGATTGTGCGTTACTGGGTTGCACATCCGTCGCCATCCTGCCGGAGGGCATGTCGCGCGAGCGGTTCGAGTGGCTTCAGTCGATCGGTGCGGAGGTCATCAAGACGCCGGGCTGCGAATCGAACGTGAAGGAGATTTACGACGCGTGCTGGCACATTCGCGAGACGCGACCGGACTGCGTTATCTTCAATCAGTTCGAGGAGTTCGGCAATGCCGCTTGGCATTACAACGTGACGGGTGCGATTTTTGAAGAAGTTTTCCGGGCGATCGCGTCGCCACGGGATCGATTCGCAGCCTACATCAGTGCGACGGGGTCGGCTGGCACGATCGCGGCGGGCGACTATCTGCGTACCGTTTTTCCGATGTTCAAAGTCATCGCGACAGAAGCGTTGCAGTGTCCGACGTTGTTGCGCAACGGGTTCGGTGCCCATCGCATCGAAGGCATCGGCGACAAGCATGTCCCCTGGGTACACAACGTGCGCAATACCGACGCGGTCAGCGCGATTGACGACGCACAATGCATGGCACTCATGCGCCTGTTCAACGAAGAAGCCGGCAAAAGCTTCCTCGAAAAGCAAGGCGTGCCGCGGGCGACCGTTGAGGTTTTGCCGACCGTCGGGATCAGCGGGATTTGCAATCTGGTCGCAGCCATCAAGACGGTACAATACTACGACCTGACGTCACGCGATGTCATTATGACACCGCTGACGGACAGCATGGAGCTTTACGAATCGCGCATGGACGAGATGCGCGATGTCGAAGGAGCCTACGACGAAACATCGGCTGCCAAGCACTTCGCTCGCTATATTGAGGGCATCGGCGTCGATAATCTGAAGGAATTGACCTACACCGACCGCAAAGCCATTCACAATCTCAAGTATTTTACGTGGGTCGAACAGCAGCAGCGCGAAGTCGGAGACCTCGAGCGCTTGTGGGATCCGGACTTCTGGGACGAGGAATTCAGCCGCGTCGACGAATGGGATCGGCAGATCGAAGAATTCAACAAGCGCGTCGGACTAAGCAACTAAGAAACATCATCGAAAGGACAGCCATGACATCTGACACGATACAGCCGCTGGTAAATCAACTGGGCAAGCTGGATACCCAGTTGTTTGAAACGGACTTTTTGAAAACCTGGACGCGGTCCGGGGCAGACCTTGAGGCTGTCCTGCTGGCTGCGGAAACGATTGAAAAACTCTATGCAGAAAACGTCTCCACACGCGTGTTCGACACCGGGTTGGCCGTTGCGAACTTCCGGGACAATTCGACACGCACGCGCTATTCTTTCGCGAGTGCTGCCAACCTGCTCGGACTAACCGTGCAGGAGCTGGACGAGTCGAAATCCCAGATTGCGCACGGGGAGACGGTGCGCGAGACCGCCAACATGATCTCGTTCCTTACGCAGGTGATCGGCATTCGCGACGACATCTTCCTGGGGCAGGGTCACAAGTACATGGTCGATGTCGGACAGGCGGTGACGGAGGGCTTTCGCGAGGGCGTTCTGCCGCAGCAGCCTTCGATCATCAATCTTCAATGCGATCTGGATCATCCGACGCAGTCGATGGCGGACCTGCTGCACCTCAAGCAGCACTTCGGTTCACTGGAAGCATTGCGCGGCAAGAAAATCGCCATGACGTGGGCGTATTCGCCGTCGTACGGAAAGCCGCTGTCAGTCCCGCAGGCGATCATTACGCTGATGACGCGCTTCGGCGCACGCGTCTCATTGGCCCATCCAGCCGGGTACAACCTCGTTCCCGAAACACTGGATTGCGCAGCCAATTTCGCGGCTGAGTCCGGCGGTGCGTTTGAACACGTGGAGAGCATGGAGGAAGCATTCTGCGATGCCGACGTTGTCTACCCGAAGAGCTGGGCACCGATGCACGTCATGGAACAACGCACGCAATTGCTGCAAACGGGTGATTCGCAGGGATTGAAGACTCTGGAACAGGAGTGCTTAGCCAACAACAAAAAGTTCGTCCATTGGGAGTGTGACAAGCAAAAGATGGCCGCCACGAAAAACGGCTCTGCTTTGTACATGCACTGCCTCCCCGCCGACATCACCGGCGTGAGTTGTGAAGAAGGGGAAGTGTCGGCTGACGTCTTCGAGCACTATCGCCTGCAAACCTACCGCGAAGCCGGTCACAAACCTTTCATTATCGCAGCCATGATCTTGCTGACGAAACGTAACAATGCAGCCGACTTGCTTGGGCGACTCGCATCCGCCAACAAGCCTCGACACATGACAGCGTGATGCTTGGTGGTTCGCGGTTGTGGGGCGTTGAGAATCCGCGCGGACTGAAGTCCGCGGCTCGCCATAACTTAACCGATACCGCTTGAATCGCCGGCAACTGGCGGGTGCCCCGTGGCTTTAGCCGTGGGGAAGTCGAATTCGGGAACGATTCGACTTCCCCACCTCTGAAGAGGTGGGGCACCCGTTTGTCGTTAACAGGCGCGACGCAGCTTTCCCTACGCGCGCTTCCGCTTGGCGGACCCGTTTCGACTCGCCGCTGCGGGCGTGCCGTTGCAGTATGTCTCTGGGAACGATGCGTAAAAGGCGGCACACTTGACCATGTGCTCGATCGGCACGGAGTCGCGCACCGTGTGGGCGACGTCTTCCGGTGCAGGCCCGAAACCGACGCAGGGGATACCGAACATGCCCGCAATGGACACGCCGTTGGTGCTGAATGTCCAGCGACCGGGCTTCTGACGCTTCTTGAAAAGCGTGCGGTATGTTTCCACAGCCGCCTGCACCTGCGGCGCGTCTTCCGGCTCGCACCATGTCGGGAAGTAGCTTTCGGTCGGATAGACCAACCCGGTGTACGTCGGCTTATCGTAGTTGACCACGCCGACCTTGGCTGTGACGCCGGTGCGTTTGACGGCATCGCGAACTTCACGCACGGCGAGTGCTTTGCTTTCACCGGTCGTCAGGCGACGGTCAATATGGATGTACGCCCCGTTGGGCACGGCGCACATGCTCGGCGTCTTGCAATCGACGTATGAAACGGTGACCGTACCGTTGCCGAGGAAGCGATCTTTTTTCAAGCGTTTGTTGAGCTTCTCAATCTCCCGGATGACGCGCGCAATTTTATAGACGGCGTTGTCGCCCTTGTGCGGCATCGAGCCGTGACACGACTTGCCCTTGACCGACACGCCGATTTCCATTCTGCCCCTTTGCCCGCGAAGCACTTTACAATCCGTCGAGTCGGTCACGATGACACACTCGGGGCGAATCTTGCCTTCATTCACGATGTACTGCCAGCACAAACCGTCGCAGTCCTCCTCGGAAACGGTGAACGTGAACAGCAGGCTCCATTGCGGATCCTGAAGTTTGAGGTCTTTGATGATCTTGGCTGCGTAAACCATCGCGGGCACAGCTCCTTCCTGATCCCCCGCGCCGCGGCCGTAGACGATTCCCTTGGCGACCTTGCCCTTGTACGGGTCGTGCGCCCATTCGGACCGATCGCCAATGCCGACGGTATCGACATGCGCATCCACTGCGATCAAACGCTTGCCGCGTCCCACTTGTCCGAAGAGGTTGCCCATCTTGTCGGTCCAGACACGATCAAAAGCGTTGACGCGCTTCATTTCCTTCTTGATGCGATCGATGACTCCGCCCTCCTGCCCGCTCTCGGAGGGAATCGCGATCATGTCGCGAAGGAACGAAACCATCGGCTTCTCGTGTTTTTTGGCCTGGGTCAGAACTGCTTTAGCATCGATCATGTTGCGACTCCGAATGGGTAAGGTGGTCGAGGTGCGGAACGCTATCACGTTCACCGACCAGCCGCAAGCGTCTTCCGAGTAGCCGACATGCCCGGACCAGCCTACAATCCCCGCGTGTCCACGGACCTTCGCGTCGAAAACCTCGAAAAAGAATTTCGCATGGGCGATCAGTGTGTAGCCGCCCTGCGCGGCATTGATCTTTCCATCGAGCAGGGTGAGTTCGTCGCGCTCATGGGGGCCAGCGGCTCGGGCAAGAGTACACTGTTGCACCTGTGCGGGGGGCTTGATGCGCCGACGGCAGGACTGATCGAGATCGAAGGGCACGATCTCGCGAAAATGTCCGACCGCGAGCGCACACTCTTTCGGCGGAAGCGGCTGGGTGTCGTCTTCCAGGCGTTCAATTTGCTGCCCACGCTCACCGCACGCGAAAACGTAGCCCTTCCGTTACTGGTGGCTGGTGTCAAGAACGGTCAGTCAGCCGACAAGACGGACAAATTGCTCGATTCGGTCGATCTCCTGCACCGCGCGGACCACAGGCCCGACGCCCTCTCCGGTGGCGAGCAGCAGCGCGTCGCCATCGCCCGCTCCCTGATTAACGACCCTGTCCTCATTCTCGCGGACGAACCAACCGGCAATCTCGATTCAAAACACGGAGCCGCCATCTGGCGACTTCTAAAGGAGCTTTGCAAAACGCAGAAGCGGACCATTCTGGCTGTCACGCACGAGGCTGCGGGCGCTGCGTACGCCGATCGCGTGCTCGTGCTCAAGGACGGCCTGCTCGTTGGCGAAATCAAACCCCGTGGAGAAGACGATGCGGCACTGGTCGCAGCTCGCTGCCAGGAACTGGCGGGTTAGGCCCGGCCGGGCGGCGGCGACCGTGGTCGCGATCGCGCTCGGTGTCGGCGTCGTTGTCTGGGTGACCAGCTCGTACGAGTCCGTGCGCGTTACACTCTCCGAGCGCGTCGTCGATCGGTGGGTAGGCCGAAGTCACATCAGTGTCGAATCGCCGCTGGGCCATTGGGGGCACATCAGCGAGGACATCCTCGAGGTTGTCGCCGGATTCGACGAAGTCATCGCCGTCGCACCTCGTCTCAAAAGACGCATGAACATCATCGTCGATCCGTCGCGCGGCATCGCCGCGAACGGGGGAAATCGTGTCATCGAGATTGACGCCATCGGCATCGATCCAACCGTCGAATTCACGTTCAGACCGCTCGACGTTGCCGGCCGATTGATCCTGCCCGACGATCGCAACGCCGCGTTGGTCGAAGGCAAAATCGCTCGTTCGCTCGGGCTGGCGCTCGGCGACATATTCACCATCGAAGCCTACGACTTCGGCCCGTCGCGGGAATTCAAAATCATCGGAACGTACGAAGCCCGGCGTGTCGCGAAGTTTCAGAGACCCATCGTGTACACGCGCCTCGACGAGCTGCAATCCATCAACAACGAACACGGCAAACTCACCTCAGTCGATGCAATGTGCCTCGATCCCGATCCGCAAAAAATCGACGAGTTAGCCGAAAAGCTCCGTGCCGAGTTTGCAGTCACAAACGCCCCCTGCCAAGTCACCACATCCTCCGCTCGTCTCACGCAACTGGCTGAAGCCCAACGGCAAACCGAATTCGCCCTGATGCTGGTCTCCAGCGTGGCCTTGCTGACCGCGTTCTTCATCATCATGACCACCATGAGTGTGGGCATGAGCGAGCGCATCCGCCGGCTCGGAATGCTCCGCTGCGTGGGCATGACGCGCACGCAGGTTTTCGTCATGGTCCTCGGTGAATCCCTGCCGCTGGGGTTCGTGGGGATGATTCTCGGTATTCCCGTTGGCCTGCTGCTCGCCTACGCAAGCACAATCATCGCAGCCGATTATTTCCAGGACGTCGTGCTCAGCAGTCGCGGGACGATATTCGCACTCATTGGAGGGGCCGCGACAACGTTCGGCAGCGCCCTCGCACCCGCGATTCAAGCCGCCCGCACCTCGCCGCTGGCCGCCTCACGCCCGCAAGCCAAACCCGCACGCACGTTTTGGCCTTTCATCGCCGCCCTGTGCGGGACGATCATGGTGCTCGCACAAACATGGATGGTCGATCATCTTCCCGCCGAGCTATGCATCCAGCCGGGTCTCGCCATCTCGGGCACCGCACTGCTTAACATCGGCTACGGTTTGATGATGCCGCTGGCTGTTCAGTTGGCCGGCCGCGTATTGGTGCCGATCGTCGCAGTCTGTCTCGGTGTCCGCGCCCGACTCATGAACGATCAGGTTGGCAAAGCTGCCTGGCGCGGCGCGGGAATCTGCTGCGGGCTGATGGTCGGACTGTCGCTCATGGTCAGCGTCGTGGTACACGCTGCCGGTGTTCGGGCTGGCTGGGATTTCCCCAAGCGCATCGCCGAAGCGTTCGTCTGGTCGCGCACACCCATGCCCGGCTGGTACACGCAATTTGTCCGCGGCATGCCCGGAGTGGCTGAGTGTACATTCGTCAACGAAGTGCTCTGCGACGTGGGCGAAGAGAAGAAAGGCTTCTTCGACATCCTGAAACTGCGCAGCACATTCGTTGCGGGCGAGGCTGAGCGATTCCTGGACATGACCCAGCTCGTCTTTCACGAAGGCAACTACGACGACGCTTACGACAAGTGTCGCCGCGGCGGGTACATCCTCGTGCCGCACGAAGCCTCCCGCGCCTTCAATCTGCATCTCGGCGATCACGTGCCGATCACCGTCGGCGCACGATCAGCCGTGTTCGAAGTCGCCGGCGTCGTTCAGTCGCCCGCGCTGGACATCGCCGTGAACTATTTCCAGGCGGACAGCTACATGATGCTGGCTGCTTCCGGTTCAATTCTCGGCACGCTGGCCGACGTTCGCGAACATTTCGGTATCGACAAAGTCACGCTCATCCTCTTCAACATCGATCAACCCACAGGCGACACGCCGGAATGGTTCCGTCGCGAGCAACCGCCAGCCGCCACCATCGCCTCGACCGTCGCGTTCATCGTGGACACAGGCCTCCCCGCGTGCAGCGACCCCGAGGAGTTCGACATCCTGCTGCCGCGTTTGAAGACGTGGCTGGAGGACACAAGCCAGCCCTTTCCCGATCCGTTCCTGATCGAGCACTACCGTGACGCCCTCGGATACGTCGCCAACCGCTGGGACGATCTCGAACCGCACGATCGCTGGGAGCTGTATTTCGATCAACTCGTCATGCGGCAGGTGGCACGCGCCGTCGATCGCCCCAACGCCATCTTCGGCTCACTCCGCGAGCTCAAACAGCACATCGACCGCGACATTCGCCAAGCCACACTCCTGCTCGCCGCCATTCCCATCGTCGCACTCATCGTAGCCGCCATCGGCATCGGCAACCTGATGACCGCCAACGTCATCAGCCGATCACGCGAGTTGGCCATACTGCGATCCACCGGAGCGACACGATCACAAATCGTACGCCTCGTACTCGGTGAAGCGCTCGTGCTGGGCTTGGTCGGGTCAGCCGCCGGCATCGCCCTCGGGCTGCACGGCGCGATGAGCGTCAACAAACTGACCACCCGCCTGATCGGATTCGAACCGCAGTTCAGTTTCCCCTGGGTCGATGTCAGCCTCGGTGTCGCGCTGACCGTCGGCGTATGCATGTTGGCCGGTATCTCGCCGTCCCTCCGCGCTGCCCGTTCCGACATCCTCAGCGCACTACGCAATCTCTGAAGAAACGCTCGGAGGCTGACATGAAGTGTCAATCGTCTATGAGAAGGTGTGGCACGGGTTTTCAACCCGTGTCTTCATCGACCGGGAAACCTGTACCATGTAGCATGCTATCGTTTGCACCGGTTGCAAACCGGTGCCACACAGAAAGGTAACAGGTCAGCCGTGTGCAATGCCAATCCACTCAAGGACTGCGTTCGCCCGCATTCCACACGGTTTTCGAATGCACCGCGCGAGCCGCGGACTTCAGTCCGCGCGGACGCCCCCAGACCCATCCAACACAATTCTCAACCAGCACGCCTCCATGCCGAAACATCGCCATTGCAGATTGCTGACCTGCCACACAGGAAGTTCTGTGTTCCTCGACGGGCAGATTTTCGTCCATGACCCGTTCCAAGTTCGTCAAACCATCACCACCGGAGCACAACCGTGAAAGCCAGCACGATCCAAGATTTCAGCAAAACCCCCGACAACTTTCACTACGAAGACGTCCCAACACCCGAACCCGCCACGGGCCACATCGTCGTCAAAGTGGCAGCCTGCGGGCTGAATCGCTACGACCTCTACCTGCGCATGGGCGGCATCCGCAAGGACATGCCCCTGCCGCACGTCATGGGCGCGGACATCACCGGAAACATCGCCGCCGTCGGTGCGGACGTTTCCGCATTGTCGGAGAATCAACGCGTCATCGTCGCCCCCGGGTTCCCCGTGAACCCGGAAGACTGGAATCATAGGCCCATCAACCAAGCCCCCAGCTACACCGTCACCGGTACGCTCAAATGGGGCGGCTACGCGGAATTTGTTCACGTGCCCGCGCGCTTCGTTATCCCGGATGACACAAACCTGCCCCAGGACGAACTAGCCACCGTCCCGCTCTGCCTGACGACCGCCATGCACGCCATCAAGACGCTTGGGCAGGCAAACACAGGTTCAAAAGTCCTGATCCAAGCCGGCGCGTCCGGCAGCGGGTGCATGTGCATTCAGGTGGCTAAGTGTTTGGGCGCGCGCGTCATCACCACGGTCGGCAGCGCTGCCAAAGTCGACACGGTCAAATCGCTCGGTGCCGACGAAGTCATTCGCCACGATGTGGAAGATCAAGTCACCCGCGTCCGGGACTGGACCGATGGTCAGGGTGTCGATCTTGTGATCGACAACGTCGGGTCAGCCGTCTTCGACGCCAATATGAAGTCCATGCGTTTGGGCGGCACATTCGTGAACTTTGGCCTGCTCAGCGGATACAAAGTCGAATTCAACCTGCGTGATTTCTTCTTCAACCAACACACATTCAAAGGCTCGATGATGGGCACGCTCGAAGAACTGGCTGACGGATTAGCACTGCTCAAATCCGGTAGGATCAAACCGCTGCTGGACAAACGATTCGACCTGAAGGACGCAGGCACCGCCCACGCCTACGTCGATTCGCGACAGGTACGCGGCAGCGTAGTGCTCATACCCTGACCATTCACAATCGACGAAATCAAACAAACGAGCCGCGAACTTCAGTTCGCGCGGACGCTTCAGTGTGCGCGGACGCTTCAGTGTGCGCAGACGCTCAACAGGAGACCGCCGTAGACAAGTAATTGCGCGCCGGGGTGGCATGCCCGTCTCAAAGGCGGGCATGTTGCGACTACCGCGTACGCATGACTGCGCGACGCTCAACTCATTGTTCAGGAAATACCGATATCTACCGCGTCAACCCAGCCCGCCGAAGTCTGAGCAACCACGGAAGCGAAAGAAGAGCACAAAGCACCTCAGTGCCACCCGCCACAAGAAATGCGGTCTTGTACGCCACAACATCGCCGGACACAGAGGCGGAAAGGCTCCAGACAATCCCGCCAATCAAAGGCCCGCACAGAAACCCCAGCGAGCCAGCCATGTTGAACCCCGCGTAGGCCCCGGCACGCATCTCATCCGGGGCGAGGTCCGAACACATCGCCAGGTTGGGCGCGAACATGATCGCACTGAGCACACCCGAAAGAACCATCGCAGCCGGAAGCCAGGAGATTGGAATGAACCCATACGACGCATAGACGACACCGAACGCGAGACTCCCCACACACATAGGCCAAACGCGCCCGAAGCGATCCGTCAATCGACCAATCGGATAACAAAGCAACGCGAACGGCAGCATCATCATCGCGATCAACATTCCGCGACGGCTGGGAGACAGCGCACAAACGTCCGAAAGATAAAGCACGAAGCTCGAAACCATCACGCCAACGCAGAAGCGATCGATAAACGCATAGGCGTACGGCACGAAAAGTTCGCGGTGCTTTTTCAGCATGGGCAGCGCGTCGCGCCAGCGAGCCAGACGGTTGCGCATCGGGGCATCCTGCACCATGAAGAGTACGACGAAGGCTGACAGAAAAGAAAACCCCGCGCCGAGGTAAAACACAACGACGGGATCATGCTGTCCAACCCGACCGCCGAGCGGCGAACCGAACGATGTGCCGAACATTAGTGACGCACCAATGACACCCATCATTCTGCCCCGGTGCGGCGCATCGACCCAATCGGCCGCTATGGCCATAATCGTGGTGACAGCCAGAATGTGCGCTGCCCCCTCCACGAATCGAAACGTCATCAACATACTCAGCGATGTCGCCTGAGACATGGCGAAGACAAGCGCTCCGTCAAGAGCAAGCGCCGCGATCAGCAGTGGCTTGCGTCGGCCGACGCGGTCCGCAATGACCCCCCCGAACGGAGCAGCCAGCACGGCACCGATCATGTTGATGGACATGAATGAGTGCGACCAGAACGCAGAAGCCTCAAAACGCTGACCCACCAATTCGCGCAGCACGGGCACCATCATGGTGACCGGCAACATGGTCAGGAACATGACGATCGCCAGCGTCGCCACCAGCGTCATCGAGGCGGACGACGCGCGTGAATCGTCGCGCAGGAGCGATTGATTCGAGGATTCTAATGCTGTGGTTGGTGCGTTTGCCATAACGCGATTGTCCCGTTGCTACTCCAGCCAGACCTGAACAGCCTTGGCTTTTGTGGTTTCATCCAACGCAAAGAGCGTCTGCGGCGCATACGCCCGGCTGCGGGTTTCGCGCACGATGGCGGGCAGGTCGATGCTTCGCTCTGTCAGCCGCTTCGTCAGATCGTCATCCATCAACTCGTCGAGACGCTCCACCGCCGACGCGGGGAAGGTCAGCGAAACCTTCGTCCGCCCTTGTTCCGTCACCCGAATTCTAAGGTGCTTCGCCATCGCGCCAAGCATGCCCGCGACCGGCTCATCTTCAGACACGTCCAGCCTCGCCAGCCCGGCTGCCTGCTCCGCCAGAATCGGATTGACGCCTGCGTACCACGAAACGGTCGTGCTCAAACGATCCAGATAAAAAGTCAAACCTCGAAACGCACGCAACGCGAAAATAAGTCCCGCAGGCCCGGCAATGCGAAAATTCCAGCGATCGTCGCCCAGAACATCGTCCATCCGCTCCCCAAGTCGCCAGGTCGATGTCTCAAACTTGCCAAGCTGACCGAACGGCTCGAACAACACCCGCGCCACCGCCGCCAGTTTGGGCTTCAACGGCTCCAGCAGCGACGAATCGAACCCGAGGTAGGAAAAAGCCTTGAACGGATCGCCCTGCCCGCCGCGCGTCATTTCAATCAGTATCAGAATCGCCAACCGGTGCTCCAGACTGATCGCACAAACACTGCCGAAGTCGTACAACACAACCTTGGGGCCGTCTTGGTTGACCACGAATCGATAGTTGCCGGGGTGCGGATCGGCATGAAAGAAGCCCTGCCGAAAAATCGTATGCAAAAATCCCGACATCAGTGTTCTGCCCAGAATGTCACGATCCGATTTCGCAAACGAAGCTGCCTCGCCAACCGTCGCACCAGATCGCCATTCAGTCACCAGCACGTTCCGCGTCGACAGCGATCGAATCACACCCGGAACAATCCACCCCCCCAGCGGCTCGAGCAACGCCCGAAGCCTCTCCTGATTGTCCGCCTCAGCGAGATAATCAAGCTCCTCGTCAAGATCGCGCGCAATCTCCGCGCGGTACGCGCCAAGATCAAAGCCGCGACGCAAATCCCCCGCAGGCACGCTAAGCCAACCCAACGCCTTCAAATCGGAACGAACCGCCTCGGCGATACCGGGGTATTGAACCTTCACCGCGACCTCGCGACCATCCAGAAGAACCGCCCGGTGAACCTGACCAATGGAAGCAGCCAACCCCGTCTCATCCATCTCGCGCACGACCTGCTCGATCGGTCGCCCCCACGCCTCTTCGATAACAGGCACGACAGCTTCAAACGGCAACGGCTCCGCCGCGTCGGCCAGCGGCTCAAAGGCAGCCGCTCGTTCCCGATCGTCGCCCATACTGATGATCTGCCCGATTTTCTGAGGCAGCCCGCGCAGCTTGCCCATGCGCTCCACCATATGCCGCCGCGCATTGTCGCGAACGACATCGTCGGTCGAACGTTTGAGGCGATAACCTTGACGGGCCAGGTCGGCGTACCCGACCGATCGTTTTAATAACGTCATGTCCATGATTCAACTCACTCGATGGGTTTCTTTGAGGTTTATCGGCCCATTCACCCGCTCAATGCAATTTTGCCCGCCGTCCGTCCGGCATCGAGCAAGCCCCAAAAAGGAGAAGGCCGACAATCGCCGGCCTCCTCGTGCGTATACCCATCAATCGGTTGCCCGATGATCAGAATCGAATAACCAGGTCCATCGAAACTCGCTGATTGAATGCGTCGTTGGACGGATTGGAAATGGGGAACCCGTACGCAACACCCCAGGAGAGGTTCGGCGTCAGTTTCCACCGGAATCCGAGATCACCCCAGAACACGCTCGTGCCAGCCACATCCGACGCACCAATGTTGCTGTAATCCAACCCTCCGCTCGACAACTCGATGGCGTTGCCGTTGGTGATGTAATGCAGCGCGTGCAGCTCGACGAGCGGAAAAAATCCCGGCAAGGTCTCCGGTGCGATTTCCGTATCAAAATGCAAATCCCAACTAATAATGTGATTGCCGTCGTTCCGATCGACCGGCGCTCGCCAGGTCAGGTTCCCGATGAAATTCCACCGGTCCCAACCCTTCGCCACGGACACGAACGGACTCAACTCGTATTGGCTCGTCCCACCGCCCTGAAGCGCCGACGTCGTGCCGCTGTGAAGTTCCCAGCGAATTCCACCCGTGAGGATGAATTCACGAGCCTCATCCACGATAAACGCGTACTTCAAACCCAGCGTATAATCCAGCCAGCCGGATTCACTTCCCGTAGCCCCCGTCTTGATCTCTGCCCAACCGTCCTTGGGCGCGATGAACGCCAAACGGTCCGTCAACGCGACGCGCACCTGCATGGCACCAACATTGACCTGACCGCCTCCGAGGTCCGACGACGATGGGAAATTGTGCCACAAATACAGAAACCGCAGGTTGCTGTCGATGAACGGACTCTCAAAATAAAGCGAATTACCCACCGGCTCGGCGAAGCGCTCGCGAAGATTCGACGACGAACGCATGCCCGTCAAAAATCCAGGCCAACCATACTCCTTATCGCCGAACAAGTTGTTACTGCTGAGCGCATACGATCCACCGCCGGAGGCTGAAGCACTCGACGATCCGCCGCCAGAGGAAGCCGTCGCACTCGACGTATCCAGCGACCAATCAAACACACCGCCGTCAAACAACTCCTCCGCGATCGCCGTCCTACCCGACGCGAACGCAAAGCCGACCACCAAAACACAACGACATAAACGTGACATGTAACTGCTCCCTGAAACAATTTCCGCGCCGTCTGAATTTGTCCAACACACGCGCAGAGTATCCACGGCTACGGACGAACCGCAAGGACAATCCGCACACTTCTATCGGATCGAACTGCGCGCGAACGTTTACCGAAATCGAGAAAAAAGAGTGTGCCACGGAATGGCACGCTACAGGGGGGTATTTACACCTGTTTCGATACGCTAATTCTCAGGATTGATTGGGAACGCGAGACAAAAATCCCACGCTCGATGCGAAAATTGTTTCACGCGACCGACCATGACCATCTTCGGATTCCTCAGCCCGCAGGTCATCCACGTTGGCCAAACACATCGGACAACCCACCACGTCGAGATGAAACTGGGTGTAGCCGCTCCACGGATCCTCCAGCACACCAAGCAGATACGATCCGAGCGTCCCGCGCTTGAGACAGGTCAACCTCTTTTCCCGCCAAACACGGGCCACAGTCACCTCCGCGTCGTCCAGCTCTGTTGGCTCCACCTCAGCCAAATATCCCTGCAAACGCTGAATCGCACGAAACTTGATACCAGCCACAGCCTTCTGATCAATGTCCAGCAAATTCGCAACGTCGAGATTGCGCATGCCTTTGTAAAATATCAGCTCGATAACCTGCAAATCGTCGAAGGCGCTCCGATCGCGCATATCGTGAATAAGCCTGCGAAGCAGATCAGCTAGGAGCACCTCGAAAGACTCCCGCTGCTCGGCATGCTCTGCCAGCCCGCTCGGTGTCTCTGTGGTGCCGGGGACGATCCGATCCCACCAGTCACACTCATTGTCCGGCGGATTGAGTGGAACGATCTTGCGCTGCCGAAGCTGATCGCAAAGCTTGTAGCGCAGGATGGTAAACAGATAGGTCTCCAACGCCCGGCGGCTGTCGTAATGCTTGAGCGATTGAAGGAACCCGACGAAAGTTTCCTGAACCAGGTCTTCCGCGTCAGCCAGCCCGGCTGTCCGCATGCGCGCAAAGGCGGTCAGTCGTCCCTCGTAGCGTTGAATGAAGCGTCGCCACGCATCCTGATCGCCCTGGCGGATGCGCTCGATGAGAAATTCGTCGGCATTGTGCGATTCCATGCGTGACCCGTCAGAGCGAATGTGAGAAGCAATCACTACCCGGCAGCCTCAAGCAGCCCGCATGATAACCCAATCAGCCAGGCTGAACCACACGCCCCCCCACATGTGTGTGGCCATTTCTTGTGGCGTGGCCCGGTCAGTTCCGCAAGGGTCAGCAAGTGCGACCGTGGCTTGCCGTTTAGCGGACGTCACGATGTCAAAGGAGAGTAACAGGTCAGCCGTGTGCAATGCCAATCCATTCAAGGACCGCGTTCGCCCCCATTCCACACAGTTTTCGAATGCACCCCGCGAGCCGCGGACTTCAGTCCGCGCGGACGCCCCCGGACCCATCCAACACTATTCTCAACCAGCACGCCTCCATGCCGAAACATCGCCATTGCAGATTGCTGACCGGCTACAAGAACGATGTTACCCCGCCTCCGGTTTCGGCTTTTCCGGGGCAATGGGCACATCGCGCAGCCCACTGGCAGGACTGTCCGCTTCGGGCTGCCCGCCGCCGATCACGAATCTGCCCGGCGGCGATGCCGAAACACTCCGCTTCGATTTCCGACCAAACGCTCCGAAGCGGGAGGCAAGCAACAGACAAAACGCAATCGACTGCATGACAAGCCCCGTGACAGCCAACGCAAACTCTCCACCGCGAAGCGTGTAAACGGCGAGGGCAGACACCAATGTACCAATGCCGGTCATGCACATAGCCATCAGGAACGGGCAAAGCGATTCGCGCCAGAATCCAGGGCGTTGGTATCTGGTCAGCTTTTGAGCGAAAAATATCATCAACGACCCGCTCGCTATCGCGCCGACGCAGTGAAAAAAGTCCTGGTCCAACGATGTGTCATTGACGAAAACTGCGAGAAGAATGATCTGCAACGTGCCGAGCAACGTACCCAAGGTCAAAAAGCTGTAAATGACGCGCGAAAACATCCAACGCTCATTCGAAACCGGATCGACAGAGGCCATCGCCTGCGAATACACGCTCGGGTCCACAGGTATGCCAAACGGAATATTCTCAAGCGGCGGATGCTCACGAGGTGCCCGCGCGTAGCCTTGTCCCAACGGCGGTGGTGAAAGTCCGGGTGCGGGTGGAACGGACCCCGCCGGACCGACGACACCGACCGTCCACGCCCGCGGCAGAATCCAGCCGAGCGCCTGCACCAGCAACGAAACGCAGGCTCCGACCACGAACCCCATGCCGAGGAACCATTCCTCGTTACGCGTACTCATGATGCCTGCGGCGATGACGCAACATATCATCGAACACAGGCCCATGCTGAACGCGGAACCAAAACTCAACTCGCCCCGCGTGCCGGACTCAAGACGCTCCTCAGTATTACAGAGGTACAGCGACACAAGCATACCGACCATCAAAGCCAGCGCGTTCTCATCGAATCTCCCAGCCGCCAGCGGAACGCACGCCAACGTCATTGGAGGAGCAAGGCAGCATCCCGCAAGAAGCGCTTTGACCCATTTCGGTTGCGAACCAGCATCAAGCCACGAAAAAATACCCATCGCAGCCGACATGCCCAGGATGATGGCAGCGATCATCAAGCCGGTGGAAGCACCCACCTCGCCCTCTCCGGCGCCCAACCCCGTCGCGACACCGGCACCGACCGAAACGCCCGACACCATGATCACTGCGAGAAAGGCCCGCTGGACCCCGGACATCGTGTTTTGATCGGGCAACTGTACGTGCCCGATTTCCGCATCGCCGGAGGCGATGACCGCCACGCCCACGGGGCTTCGCCCGCCGGCCAACTTGTTCATCTTCCGTGCAACTTTGTCGTTAATACGCTTCAGCTTCTTGTCCAGCTTGCGAGGATGGCTGAATCCACCGTGAGCAGGCCCGCCACCGTGCGGCTGAGGAATCGGCGGCAACGGCGGAAGCGGATTCGGCGAGGGGATGGGCGAAGGGATCGTGTCCGCCATCGCCCGATGCGGCATGTCCGAAAGCGACTTCGGGTTGAAGCCCGCCAGCGATTGCTGGACTGAACCAACTTCCAGAATGTCATCGAGCATTTCGTTGACATCCTGGTATCGATCCTTCGGGTCTTTTTCGAGCGCTTTGCGAATGACGTCGCCGAATGGCTCGGGCAGTCCGTCGACTTCCGGCTGCTCCGTAAGGTGTTTCATCAGCACCTCACCCATACTCGAACCTTCAAAAGGCACCTTGCCCAGCAGCATCTCGTAAAGCATCACACCCAGTGCATAAATATCGATGCCGCGCTGGTAGTTCCCGCTGCCCACCTCGGGGGCCATGTAATGAACAGTGCCCACACTCGTCGTCTGCGCACTGTGACGCGAAACGGAGATGAACTTACTTAATCCGTAGTCGCCGATCTTGACGTGCCCGTCTTCATAAAAAATGTTGGCCGGCTTCAGGTCGCGATGCACGATGCCGCGATCGTGCAAGTATGCCAGCCCTCTGCCGATCTCGCGAATAAGATAGACAGCCTTGTCCATCCCCAGCCCGTTCGGTTCCGACACAAGCAGTTCCGCGAGCGACGGCCCGGCGATGTGCTCCATGATGATGAAGTACTCACCGTCGGCATTCCTTTTCACGTCGAAGATGCTGACCAGGTGCGGACTCTTCAGGTTCATGCAATGCGTCACGCCGCGCAGTTCGATCTCCGCGTTGTCGCGCAGGTACTTCAGTGCCACCTCGCGACCGCCGTCGCTGACGGCGTAGTAGACCTCGCCGAATCCGCCCCGACCGATCCCGCGCTGGATCGTGTAGCCCTCAAGCGGACGATCACCATGTTTGTACGTGTACGCCACCGCGTTTCGCTCCTTGCCTAAAAGCTGCGCTTGGGCGTCGCCGCCTCAAACGCCCTGACCGTGAAACTCACGTTGGCCAACTCGATCTGTTCACCCATCACCACCGGAACCGCCTCGCTGTCCACACCATTGCGACGCAACGGCTTGACCCACAAGCGACCGGCCCGCTCAAACAGCAGCAAAGACCTGTCGGCTGATTGGCAGGTGATGTGGGCGGTGCTGTCGAATCCGATCATCGCGGTTCGATCAAACAACACCACGCGACGCACGTCGCCGGGCATTTTCGTCGAACCGCTCAATTCCAATATACCGCTTTGGCTTTGCCGATGGGGACGGCGAAAGCTGAATTTCACATTCCGGGCCAAAACCACGCGATCGCCGTCGCGCAACAGGTGGTGTCGCGTAGGTCGACCGCCGACTTCGACGTCCCTGCCGCTGAACAGGAAATACTCGTCCTCCACCCGGGCAATCTCGGCGTGCCGTTCCGCCAGATCCGAATGCAGAGGCATGTCGGCGGGATTCGCGGTCGTAGCCCGACCGATCGTCATACGGTTCTTCCGCACGATCAGATAGCTGCCGCCGCCGTCCACCAGCATCACCAGTTTTTCCGGCAGCGCCTCGGGACTCAACGCGCGATGCTTGGCCAGCATCGTCTCCGCGATCGGCTTGGCCGGCTGCCTCTGATCGTCCCCGTCCGCGACGGCAAACGACTTCGCATGTTCACCCAAAGGCCCCCCGAAAAGCCCCGTCATCAGCGAACCCAACTGATCCAACTGTTTGGCGGCTTCGTTCACCCATCGCACTTTCGGTGCTAACCTCTGCAATCGTAATACGTTACGGTGAGCCTCCTCGAAATCATCCCGCCCCAACGCCCGCGAAGCGTTCTTCGCCAGTTCCAGCAACTCCTCCACGTCACGACGATCAGCCGATGTCCGACCGATCGAACCAAGCGCCGCCAGCTCGTCCATCGCACGGTTGATGCGCCCGCTCTCAAACGTCGAGCGCGCCACCGTTGCGATTTTCTCACAAACCGTCGCCTCCAGCTTCAAAACGGCGTCGCTCCGCGGATCGAGGGCCTTGATCTTCTTCAATGCAGCCGCTGCGGATTGTAACTGATTGTCTTTCAAAAGCTTATGTATGTTTTCGACGCCTTCCGTCACCCGTCGCTGACGATCCTCAATATCACCGGCCAGACGCTTGGCCTCCTTGTGGTGGGGGTCCGCCTCATCCAGAATCCGCGCTCCCGCTGCCAGCGACCCGTGCTGGATACGCTCCCGAGCCTCCTCAACCAGGCGATGTTGCGACTGCTTCCGCCGGGCGACCTCGTCCGCCACGGTGCGGATGTGCTTGCGAAGCTCATTGACCGTCTCCGCGCGTGCCCCGCACTGCTCAGCCTTGGTCAGATCGTGTAATGCTTCCGTGAAACGTTCGTCCGCAAAATGACGCCGGGCACGCTCGACAAACCGATGGGCCAGCTTGCCCCGGATCACCTCGCCCCGGCTGTGAGCGCAGATATCCGGCGAAATCGCAGCCCGGAAGGCCTCGTCCAGACGACCCTCCCCTAGAGCCTTCTCCGCTGTCTTGAGTCGCACGTTGAAAAGCCGACTGAACATGGATGCTCACCTTCAAAACACGTGGCGGTCCACGTCGACCACCGTACAAGAGGGGATTCGAGCGTAGCCGCCAAATATTCACGCCGACCCCGGCTGAGACCTGTACAGCCTAACCCCTTGCAACACAACCGGTTGCGTTGCAAACGAGGATTCGGCGTCGGAAAACAGGCCCAAACAACCCGCAAATACGCCCGCCCGATAAGCTTGGAAGGCTCACGCGACCTACTACAATTGTAGGAAGTTGTCGCGGCCTGTGGGCGTGTTGAATGGGCCTTGTGATTCGCTATACTCGATCCGCGATTGGCGCAGTCCAACCAGGCCTCACACGATCGAACAAAACGCCAAAAGGAGTGACGGATATGGCTTCGAACGCGGGCGGTGAATTTACGACGGTTATCGGTCCTGATGCAATCTTCAAAGGTGAGCTGAAATTTGAAAAAAGCGTCCGGCATCTCGGGCAGTTTGAAGGCCAGATCGAAACCACAGGCCACCTCCTGATCGCCGAGGGTGCCAAGCTCACCGGCGAGGTCAAGGCGGGCAGTGTCGATGTCGAGGGCGAGGTCAAAGGCAATCTCTCCTCCACCGGAAAAGTCTGCCTGACGACGTCTGCCAGACTCGAGGGCGACTTGCACACCGCCAGGCTCGAGGTGGCTGACGGGGCGGTGTTTATCGGAAGATGCGTCGTCGGAACCAACGGCCAATCCCCGGTCGAGAGTGCCAAGCCCAGCCAGAGTGTCAAACAACCACAGCCCAATCAGAGCAAGGAACCGGTGGCGAGTGGTAAGAAGTAGCCCGCAGACGCACGTCATTCGATGGGTGGCACGGTCTGCCGGCGTAGCCGGGAGGCCGTGGTTGCTACAGGTTCCCACGGCCTGGCTACGCCAGACCGTGCCACCCAACTTATCAAATAAGCTATGTCGGAGCATTTGCCCGCCGGGGTGGCGACGCTGACATGGCACGGGGGAACTCGGGCGGTACACGAAATCGCGACGTGATTTGCACGGAGTGCGGCCTGCATGTGGATGTCGCGTTGCGGGCCATGTCGGTGTTCTGCCCGCATTGTTCACAACGACTCATCCTGGAAGATTTCAAGATCACCGGCTATCGTGCCAGCCGTATGTTCGCGACTTGTGGCAACATTGTGGTGGAAAAGAGCGGCGTCGTCTCCGCGCCCATTCGTGCGGGCAACCTGACCGTGCGTGGGCGGGTGCAGGGCAATGTGGAAGCGCGCGGCGTGGTCGAGGTCTCCCGCACGGGGCAGATTCAGGGCGATGTTTGCGCGTCGCGTTTGACGGTGGCCAACGGCGCCAAGCTGAAGGGGTTTTATCGGATCATCCCCGAACTGCCCGCAGATCAAAATATGGAGCCGGCTGATTGAGCACACGCAGCCGTAAAATTGAGAAGCCGCCGCTCGATCCGTTTCGCCTCAGCGTGTTTTACCCCTGCCACAACGAGGAAGCCAACGTCGAGCGCGTGACTGAGGCTGCCTTGGCTGCCTGTAGCGAGGTCAGCGACGATTTCGAAATCATCATCATCAACGACGGCAGCAGTGATCGTACGAAAGAGCTGACCGACGCGCTGGCGGATCGCATTCCACAGGTCCGGGCGATCCACCAATGGCCCAGTCGAGGCTACGGTGGGGCTTTGCAGCGCGGATTTCGCGAGGCGACGAAGGATTGGGTTTTTTACACCGACGGCGACGGGCAGTTCGATTTCGCCGAATTGAAGAAACTGATTCCGTTGCTTTCAGACTGTGAGATCGTGAGTTGCTATCGTTCGAACCGGCAAGACCCGTTGATACGCAAGCTCAACGGCTGGGCGTGGACGTGGCTTGTGAATCTTGTGTTCGGCATGAAGGTGCGCGACGTGGATTGCGCGTTCAAGCTTTATCCGAGGAAGTTGTTCGACGAGATTGAAATGCAATCGACCGGCGCGCTGATCGATGCGGAAATCCTCGCCCGCGCCACGAACCTCGGCTACAAGATCGGTCAAACTTCGGTGGTACACTACGCGCGCGTTTCGGGCGAGCAGTCCGGCGCGAACATCAAGGTCGTGTTGCGTGCGTTTGTCGAGTTGTTTCGTTTGCGCAGAACGATAAAGCGCAGCGTATGACTTCGCCTTCGTGCAACGTCGTTATGTTCGTCCTTCTTGTCGCCGCAATCTACCTGCTGATCGCCACGGCTCGACGGCGGCCTATCACCAATGTGCCCGCTGTGAGCAATGAGAGCGTAAACATGAACGTTCCCCACTCCGACACTGTGGGGACCGTCGGTTGCGCCACGCCGGTCGGAAAGTTCTGCTGGATATACAAGCCTGTGTCTGCGACATCCTGATCCGAGCCGCCGCCTTCGGTCCAACTCGGCATTTGCGGAGCACTGTTCGGCTGGCCTAGACGCATCTTGTGCTGGAATTCCCAGGGGTTGGCCACCGCAACCGTTCCGACCCACTCCGGGTCTTCGGGCGTTCCAAAGTTGAGGGCTGTCCCATCGGCGCCGTGGCAGGCGGAGCATATGCCCACGCCGCTATAGATAATCTGGCCTTGCGTTGCATTTCCAAGAAACGTTCCGTCGGGCGCTATGAGCGTGTCTGTGTCAATCAAGAGTGTTTGCAGAAACTCGACCATATCATTGATGTCCGCATCAGTCAGGTCGGTACTCCCGTAGCCGTGCCCGTTGACCGTTGTGCCGCCCGTACCGTCTCCATCGGGGTTCTTGATGATGTCGAACATTTGAGACGGCGTCAGTGTTGAGCCGAAGACTCCGGCGATACCCGTGAAATGAGAAGAACCGGCACCGTAGGCACCGGCGGCGCCCTTGTAATCCCAGCCGTGACACTCCTTGCAACGAAAGGTGCCACTTCCCGACTGTTGACCGGCGGGCGGATACAATGGGTGATCTCCCACTGGTGTCGGCGCACCGATCATGACCCACCACTTGTCATACAACAGCCCGCCATTGATCGCATTCTGAGCGGTGGCTTTTGATGATGAAAGTGCAGTCGCGATAGCTACTACAAATAGTGTCACTGTCGAATGCACGAACTGCGGACTTAAGAAACGTCGTCTCATTGTTCTTCCGATCATCTACTGGCTGTCGTGACTTCAAACGCGGACCCTGAGCAAAGGCCAAGATCCCGACGCGCCAGCTATTATAACAAATCACGGTTAGGCGTTTCAATCCCGAAGAGCACCGTCCGCACATTTAGTCGATCCCGTTATTGTTTCCGGGAATCAAAGATGCTTGCAGTTTCTCATTCCCGGGAATCGCGTCGCTAGTTAGTCGCGACATCTGCTCATTGTCTCAATATTGGGGAAACGGAGTGTCAGAATTGAGAGTCTGTCCGAAAAACGGATTGAATCAACGGGATCGCTGCTGAGTTATGGGGCCATCCGCGGCGCACGCCGTCGGTAGGGCCCGGGGCAACCGGACTGTGGGAAATGTCCTGCGATCCACGGTTTGGCTACGCTGCGCTTTGCAAGTCCGTTCCGATCGAGCCAGTCTTGCCGGCTTCCTTATTGCGTCAGGCCGAAGATATATTACGAATCAACGTAACTCTTCAGCCACGTGCAATCCCGAACAACGACAAACTCAGTTGGGCCCTACGGGCGTGATGATTGCCCTCTTCCTCCCCTCCTTTAGAAGGAGGGGCCGGGGGAGGTTCTTCTTGCGAACCGAAGCACCCCTCCGATCCAGACCCCCCTGTATCCCCCCTTTGCAAGGGGGGAAGAGATCGTATTCTGTCGCAAGGCGAGGGCAGAACGTGGCTTCGCATTGCACATGGCTGAAGAGTTACGAATCAACAAACCCTACGGAATAAGAAACGCATCCGGCTGAACGCGACGAACACCGCCCAGTGCAGCCCTCGCCTCGTCAAAATCCCTGAAACGTCCGACGTGTACAATAAACGGTGCCCCCACACGACGCGGCAGCGCAGACACCACCGCACGAACGCCTCGCTCAGACAGCGATTGCGCCGCCGCCTTCGCCCGATATTTCTGAGAGTAAGCACCACACTGAATCGAGAAACAATCCTCAGCCCAGGTCAGCTTCTGGCGGGCAGCCGCCGCACTCCGGCAACCGGGAAACGCACGCACCACACGATCGAAATCGCGCCGCGACCGGGCAAAATCGCCCAGACGCTGACGGCAAATGGCCAACCGATACAACACGTCACCGCTCGTCGACTCCCTGCCCAGCAGCGGAATCGCCCGCGCATAAGCAGCAGCCGCACGATCGAAACGCCCGTCGTCAAACTCAATATGACCAATCTGAACGTGGGCAGCCCCAATCACCTCCCGACGCCGACCAAGCTCAACAGCCCGATCCAGGTCCGCCTGAGCCGCATCGCGATGGTCTCCCCGCAAACGAACCAGAGCACGCACATAGTGCGCCTCAGCCGTGTCCGGATGTGCGGGTTGAGCTTCGATAACAGCCGACGCACCCCGATCAGCCTGTTTGTAGCGGGCCAAGCGATAGTCCCGTTCCGCCTGACGCAATTGCGTCGCCAGATCGGCGCTGAACGTCGCGCAACCAACCCCGCCTACCGTGAAAAAAACGACAACTGCAAAAACGTGAAATCGGCCTGCGGTCACATCCATGCTCCCAGGGTTCGCGATCGATGCCCAGACGATCCGGCATTATCCGCGCCAAGCGCTTGATAGACAAATCATTTACCCTCAATTACGCTCGCCCGACACGCGATCGAACCTTAAACGATGTTCATAGACGCACTGCTCGAGCAAAACGCACGTCGGCCTGCCTCACTGGCGGTCGAGGATTCGCGATCGTCCCTGACGTTCCGAAACCTTACCGCGCTGTCCATCGTCTTGCGCGATGTCATCGCCAAGCAAACCGACCGCGCATCCGTCGGACTGCTCCTGCCCGCAGGGACCGGATTCTTCGGATCGCTCTTCGGCGCCCACTGGGCCGGCAAGGTGCCCGTTCCGCTCAACTTCCTCCTCAGCCCCGAGGAACTCGCCGTCATCGTCCGCGACGCGAATCTGGACGTCGTGCTCACCGTCCATCACTTTGACAACATCACCAACAACCTCCTTGTACGAACCGTTCACCTCGAAGACCTGCCCCTCAGGCGGCGCATCCTGATGAACCGGTTCAAACCAAGACCGCCCGTACCCAAGGTATCGCCCGACGACTTAGCCGTCCTGCTCTACACCTCGGGTACGTCGGCTGCACCCAAAGGCGTCGAACTGACCTACGGCAATTTGAGCGCCAACTGCGAAGGCGTCATCGCCGCCGTCGATTTACGTCCCTCCGACCGTTTCCTGTGCGTGCTGCCGCCTTTCCACGTCTTCGGGCTGACAGCCAACGTCCTGGTCCCCATCGTGCGCGGCATCGCGGTTCATGCTCTGCCGAGGTTCAACCCAGCCGCCGTTTCGCGCGCCATCAAGGACTTTAGACCCACGGTCCTGATGGCTGTCCCCAGCATGTACAACGCGCTGATGCGCAGCAAGTCTGCCGACCCCGACGCTTTCCGGGATTTTCACCTGCTCGTCTCCGGCGGCGAACCTTTGCCCGAACGCATCTCGACCGCCTTTCGCAAACGATTCAGCCAGACCTTGCTCGAAGGCTACGGACTGACCGAAACATCGCCGGTGATATCCCTCAACACGCCCGACCAACACCGGACACACTCCGTCGGCCTGCCGCTCAAAAATGTTCAGGTACGCATCGTCGATGACGACAACGCCGAGGTGGAAACCGGAGAGGAAGGCGAAATCCGCGTCAAAGGCCCCAGCGTTATGCGCGGATACCGAAATCGACCCGACGAAACCGCAGCCGTACTGCTGGACGACGGCTGGTTTGCGACCGGCGACATCGGACGCTTCGACAGCGACGGATACCTGTTCATCACAGGCCGCAAGAAAGACATGATGATCGTGGGTGGCGAAAACGTCTTCCCCCGCGAAATTGAAGCAATGCTTGAATTGCACGAGGCTGTCGATGAGGCCGCCGTCATCGGCGTCCCAGACACCAGCCGAGGCGAAGTCCCGCTCGCGTTTGTGATCGCCGCGACCGACCACACGCTCGACGAAACCGCCCTCCGAACATTCGCGCGCGAACGGCTGGCGGGCTACAAAGTCCCGCGTGAAATCCGCATCGTCACGGAATTACCCAGAGGCCCCACAGGAAAGGTCGCCAAGCGGGAGCTGAAATCACAGGCCGAAACCCCAAAGGCGTCATAACAACTTGTTTGGCCGCTATTTAGGCGGCCATCAGCCATTTCACACCCCCTCTTGTCAAGTTCGACGGTGTTTGGTAGCATCCGCGATCTTGACACTCGGCGGCGAGACAGGGACGGATAGGCCATGACCGAGCTTGATGCGGAATTTCTGGACATTCTGGTCTGCCCGAAGACCAAGGCGCCGCTGGTTCAGTCCGGCGATTGGTTGTATTCGACGGATCGCGTGACCCGATTGCGGTATCCGATTCGGGACGGAATTCCGATCATGCTGATCGATGAGGCTGAAACCGTCAGCAACGAAGATTTTGACCGCGTGGTTAGCGCCGCCCCGAAAGCGAAGGAAGGTTAGAACGTGGAAAAAAAGGGACGTTATCTTCAATCCTCACAACGATTTCCGGATCGTGACCGCAAGGAATGGACTGGCCCGCTGGTCGATTACAAAGAGATCGATCTGCTGCGCAAGTTTCTGACCTCCAGCTCCAAGGTCATGTCGCGCAAGCGTGGCGGAACCACTGCTCGCGAGCAGCGTGCGTTGCAGAACGCCGTGAAACGCGCCCGCTTCATCGCCCTGATCCCCTACACCAGCAAGTAAGGGCTTCGACGAACAATTCGGGGCGACCGAACGTCGATCAACGCGACGTCCGCCCCGTTTTCTGGACTCCTGCGCGCGATCTCCGTTAAAATCTCGCAGCGTTCGTCGGTCGGACACCAACCGGGTTTGAATATTGCATAAATACGACGTCATCGTGGTCGGTGGTGGACACGCCGGAGCGGAGGCGGCTTGGGCTGCCACGCGCCTCGGCGCACACACCGCGCTCATCACAATGGAGCGCGTGGCCATCGGGCGCATGTCCTGCAATCCAGCCATCGGCGGGTTGGGAAAAGGGCACATGGTCCGCGAGGTCGATGCCCTCGGCGGGTTGATGGGCCTGGTGATCGATCAAGCCGGCATTCAGTTTCGCATGCTCAACCGCAGCAAAGGCCCCGCAGTCTGGGCACCACGGGCACAGGCTGACCGCGAAGCCTACGCCCAATGCGTGCAGAACCATCTCAGCGAAGTTCCCAACCTCGATATCATCGAGGGGATTGTTGAAGACCTCTCAACCCAAACTGCCACCGGCTTGGGCGAAGCCTCAGTCCGGGTGGACGGCGTCCTGTTGCAGGACGGGCGACGCCTGAACAGTTCTGCCGTCGTCGTGACCACGGGAACGTTCATGCAGGCACTCATGCACTGCGGCACAAGCCTGACCGAGGGCGGACGAGCGGGAGAACCAGCCTGCACGGGTCTCAGTCCGCGATTGCGGGCGCTGGGATTCGAGCTTGGTCGCCTCAAAACCGGCACGCCGCCCAGAATTCATCGCGATTCGATTCGATACGACGTGCTCGAAGAGCAGCCGGGCGACGAATCGCCAACGCCGTTTTCGTTCATGAACGATGCGATTGGCCAGAAACAGATTCCGTGCTGGATCACCTACACGAATGCCGACACGCACGCCCTGATTCACCGGCACCTGCACGAAGCTCCCATGTACTCCGGGCAGATTGAGTCGCAGGGGCCTCGATATTGCCCGAGTATTGAGGATAAGGTCGTCCGTTTTGCGGATAAATCGCGGCATCAGGTTTTTCTGGAACCCGAAGGCTACGACAACGAGCGGGTCTACTGCAACGGAATCAGCACCTCGCTGCCGGCGGCGGTTCAGACGGAGATGGTACGCACGATCGCCGGGCTGGAGCAGGCTGAAATTCTTCAGCCGGGCTATGCGGTGGAATACGACTGGGTTCCGACGCATCAAACGAAGCTGTCTCTGGAGACCAAGCGGGTCGCGGGACTGTTCCTGGCTGGGCAGATCAACGGGACCAGCGGATACGAGGAAGCGGCTGCTCAGGGGCTGGTGGCGGGATTGCATGCCTGCCGGCTCATTGGCGGCCAGGATCCCGTAGTCTTCGGTAGAAACGAAGCTTATGTCGGTGTGATGATCGACGACATTATTACACGACCGCCGACAGAGCCGTACCGAATGTTCACTTCGCGGGCGGAATACCTGTTGCATCTGCGGTGCGACAATGCGGATCAAAGACTGACCCCGATCGGCAAGACGCTGGGTTTGGTTTGCGACAGCCGCTGGGCGCGTTTCGAATCCAAGCGTCAAAGGATCGCCGACATTCGCGAAGGGCTTGGGCGCATGCGACGCGCGGGCAAGCCGATCCTGGATTGGCTTAAACGGCCGGATTTCGAGCTTTCGACCGCCGAAGCCACGCAGATCGGGTGTGGGATGTCCGACGAGGCGTTCAGGCATGTGCAAATCGCCACGCAGTACGCAGGCTATCTGGTTCGGCAGCAACGTCAGATCGACCGGTTTTCAAAGCTCGAAACGGTGGTGATTCCTACACATTTTGACTTCAACGGGATCGACGCTTTGAGGCTGGAAGCGCGAGAGAAGTTCGACCACATTCAGCCGCGCACAATCGGTCAGGCATCGCGTATCAGCGGGATCAACCCGGCGGACATTTCCGTTCTTTGGATACATCTCCATCGTCGCCAGAAGCGCGAAGCGTTGTAAGCACATTTCGCGCTGTGAATTGTTAAGTCTTCACAAGATACCCATTCTGCGCCTTCCGCGCAATCGTTGCAAAACTTTCTGTTTCACTTGACAGGGTGACTCGTTCGAATGTAGGGTGTTGGGAACTTAGGACATATAGGAACATTGATACAAATAGGCATGAATTGGCAATTCGCGGATTAAGGTAGAATGGATAAATCATCGAAAACAAAATCTGTCTTTACGACTGGCGAAGTGGCGCGGATTTGCAGCATCAGTCAACAGACGGTGATTCGGTGTTTTGATAATGGAAGGCTGCGCGGTTTTCGCGTGCCCGGTTCACGGTTTCGGCGCATCCCTTACGATCATTTGATCAAGTTCATGCGGGACAATCAGATTCCGTTGGATCGATTGGGGCGTCCCACGAAAAATGTTCTGGTGATCGACGACGATGTGGACATCGTTGAGCTGTTGGTGGACGTGTTGACGCGGGACGGTCGTTTCGATGTGTCGTCGGGCACGACGGGATTTGACGCGGGCATCCTGGCGCGTGAACTTCTACCGGACATAGTCCTGCTTGACTTTAAGTTGCCGGATATCAACGGGACGGCTGTCTGCCGGAGCATCCGTTCGAACGAGCACTTGAAGCACACCAAGATCATCATGATCAGCGGTGTGGCGGACCCGGACGAGATTGAGGAATTGCGAGAGGCGGGTGCGGACGATTTCATCAAGAAGCCGTTCGATGTTCGCGTGGTTGTGGACCGCATCGCAGAGTTGGTCGCAGCCTGATCGGGCGTCGCGGGCGACCGCGACAAAGGCGTTTCGCAGAATTAGACATTGATCGCGGGGAGCGAAAGAAGCACCGATGGGTTCCCCTAGCGGGAAAATTGCGCGCGAAGAACGTGCGGAACGGGCGGCGGCGGTCATCGCCGACGTGGTCTCGCGTCTGGATGGGCCGGCGATGCCGGCTTCGCCTTCGTTCGCGCAGATTGCGGGGACGGATTTCGCGGATTCCGGTCGCGGGCCTGATCTCGGTCGGCATACCGAGATGGGGGTAGGGGCGTTTCTCGCGGTGCATTGGTCTCTTGGTTTTTTTGGGGGGGCTGGTGCGTCGTCGAATCTCGGGGGTGTTGCGCCGGAATTGTTGGGTAATCTGAGTCTTGGGGGTGGGGAAAGTCGTGGGCGTAATGTACGACTTTTCCGTTCCACCGCTTCCTTCGTGCTCCCGCCCTGGTCGCACTCAGGGGCGCGGCTCTGTTCGTCTGATCACAAACCACGGTGTTTGGCGGACTATGTTGAGCTTGTGCGGTGGCGGTCCTGCCGGGCGGCGGCGGCGGCTGAGGCGATCGGTCGCGTGTCGCAGGTCAACATTTCTGCGGATGTCGTGTTTGCCGGTGCTCTGCTCCGTGATATCGGAAAGCTGGTTCTGCTGGGTGGGGTTCCCAAATCGTACACGCGACTTCTGAAGACCGCCGATCTGCGGCACGAACCGCTGTTGCCATTGGAGCGAGCATCGCTGGGTACGGACCACGCGGCTGTGGGTTTGCAACTGGCGCGACGGTGGAAGTGGAGCGCCGCGTTGTGCGACGCGATTGGTTTTCACCATCATCCGATTCAACTTGTATTTGAAATTTCGCGGTTCGGGCCGCTGGTAGCCGTCGTTCAGATCGCGGACGCGATCAGCACCCGATCACAGTCGATTGGCCGGCCTGACCGGATGAGCGATCGCGTGCTGGCTTCGGTGTGTGAGCGTGTGGGGATGACGCTGGCGGATGTCGAAGCGATTTCGTCCGACTGTGACGAGCGCAGCCGGGAACTTATGGATGCGTTGAGCGGATCGGGCGAACGGTGCGCGCCGGCTGACGCTTACCATGGAAGTGTTGATCGCATCGCACCGCCGGACACGTCCGGCGGAAGCGACCTGAGACTTCTGGGCGATTTGGCGAATCGATGGTCGCCTTCGGATGACGAATCCGACGTGTGTGGGCACATCGCGCGTTTCTGGCGGGATTTTTGTGGAACGGACCCGGTGGCGGTCTTCGCCTCGAACGACCGGGGCACCCTTGTGCATTGTGCGTGGCTGGTGGGCGACACGATTTCGACTGAGGCATTGATCGTGCCGTTCGCGGAATCGACACCGCAGGCCACGGTCGGCATGGGGCTTGTCGGACCTCCGTCGCGGGTTGCGGAGCCGGTGATCGATCGTCATCGCCGCGTGCTGGGGGGTAGTGAGACGTTGATGCTTTCGATATCTCACGACGGCTCGCCGATCGGGGGTGTGTTGTTCAAGTCGGATGCGCGGGTATCGCGTTTGTTTGCTGAACGGCGGGCGATGATCGAGACGGCGGCGTCCTGGTTCGGGGCGTTGTTGTCGCAGACTTTGCGCAGCGCGCGGATGGAGCGGGCTGCCGGCGCGTGGGCGGAGGCGAATCGATCGCTGCACGATTCGGCGGAACGTGTCGCACAGGAGCGTGCGCTTTCGATGATCGCGGAATTGTCGGCTGGGGCGGCGCATGAGATGAATACGCCGTTGGCCAACATTTCCGGACGGGTTCAGGCGTTGTCCGACGAGGCGGACAATGTTGAAGACCTCGCGGTATTCAACACGATCCGCCGTCATGCGGACGAGTGCAGTTTGATCATCGACGAGCTTGTCGCGTTTGCGAAGCCTGCTCGTCCGGAGCCATCGCGTGTGACTTTGAAGCCCTGGCTTGACGCGAATCGGCGACACTGGGTCAAGCAGTACGGCGAGGGGCGCATCAGTGTTGATATTGCGGTTGCGGAAGCACAGGTGTCGTTTTGGGCGGACGCGGAGCAGATCGCGTTCGCGCTGGCTGCTGTCGTGGACAACGCGGTTGACGCGAGCGATCGCAACAAAGCGGTGGTGGTAATCAACTCGCCGTCAGCCGCGACCGATGAGACGGTTATGCTCGCGCTCGCGGACCGGGGGGCTGGCATGCGTTGGGATGTGCTGGAGCGGGCGTTCGACCCGTTCTATTCGCACCGGCGTGCCGGCCGACAACGCGGGCTTGGGCTGTCGACCGCCCGGCGGCTGGTTGAGATCAACCGTGGCCGACTGTGGATCGAATCCACACCGGGCGAGGGCACGACGGTATTTGTGGAACTTCCCGCGCGGCGACCGTAAACCGGATTCGCCGTCGCGGTCTTGGCGGTGAATTTGATGTCTGCATTCGTTGAGGGAATTGAGGATCAGGGCAGCGTGTTGGCGGTGATGTCGAACACGTCGGCCCTCGGTTTCGTCGTGGATATTGCGGGCGGCATTCTTGGGGCGCACGTGACCTGCGCTGCGACGGCGGCGGATGGGCTGGATATCGACTGCATCGACACGCACGATGTGGTTGTGGCTGAGGCTGTCCTGCCGGATATGTGCGGGCTTGATTTCGCACGGAATATCATCGCCCTGCGCGATCGGCCTGTGATTCTGATCGCATCGTCGCCGGAGACGGATGATGTCATCGACGCGATGCGCCTCGGTGTGACGGATTATCTGCGTCTGCCGCTGGATCAAGTCTACCTGCGCGAGACGCTCGAACGAAGCCTGTTCGCACATCGGGCGGTGAGTCGCGATATGACGCGCCGGCGGAATCACCGGGCGCTGCTGCGACGGGTTCTGCGTGATCGTCGCCAACTCAATCAGCGTATCGATCTTATCTGCAAGGATTTGGTTGGAGCGCACCGCAAGTTGTTCCATCGCGTGCTGGCGATGCAGGATTCGCAGGCTGGGTGATCGGGCGCGGCGGGTCTTTCCTTTCTAATTGCTGACGACTTCTGCAGACGGCCGGGCGGTCTAGGCCTAATCGCGCGAAAGAAAATGCGGGCGAGGGGCGTACGACTAGGTACGTGTTCCACTGTGGTAAATTCGGCGGGGATTCTCGCAATTCTATGGTAGTCGCGATTTTGACGTCCGCGCGGACTGAAGTCCGCGGCTCGTTGGGTGTGCTGTGTTTGGAACGGAGGTTCGCGAGGCGGGGTTTCTTGTGGAAGCGTTCGTCAATCACTGGTGCTTTATCGCGCCTCAATTGACGGATTCGACTTCCCCACCTCTGAAGAGGTGGGGCACCCGCGGGGTTTCTTGTGGAAGCGTTCGTCAATCACTAGACTTATGAGTTGTCTTGTCGATTGCTGTTGGGGCTGGCAGCCCGTTCGGAGTGTTCAACCATGTCTGTGGTGACGTCGCCCGAGAATCAAGTCTCTCCAGGTCAAGCTCGTCGCAAGCGTTACGTTGCGGTGGTTGGTCCTCGGTTGAAGAAACTGCTGCTGGCGGTGTTTGCGCTGTTTGCGGTGCTGGTCATCAACGCGGTGTATCTGGGGTCGGTGACGCTTCTGGAGTGGTGGTCGGGGCAGGTTTACCAGAATTACTTTTATCAGATGATGTTTCTGGCGCACCTGGTGCTGGGGACGGTCGTTGTTCTGCCGGTGATCGTGTTCGGGTGTATTCATATTGTGAATGCGCGGAACAGGCCTAATCGGCGGGCGGTGCGTGCGGGGTATGCGTTGTTTGCGGTGAGCCTGCTGCTGCTGGGGAGTGGTATCGCACTGACGCGCGTCGAGATTTTCGGATTCAAACTTGATTTGAAGAGCGTGCAGATGCGTTCGGTGGTGTATTGGGCGCACGTGGTCACGCCGTTCGTGGTCGTCTGGCTTTTTGTGCTGCACCGATTGGCGGGCAAGCGGATCAAGTGGCGCGTCGGAGCGAGCTGGGCTGCGGTGGCGTGCGGGTTTGCGGCGGTGATGGCTGGTCTGCACTCGCAGGATCCTCGGAATTGGAACGTTGTGGGGCCTGCTTCGGGTGAGCAGTATTTCTTCCCGTCGTTGTCGCGGACGTCAGACGGCAATTTCATATCGCCGCAGGTGCTGGCGAACGATGAATACTGCAAGGAATGTCACGAGGATGTGCATGCGTCGTGGTCTTACAGCATGCATCGCTTCGCGTCGTTCAATAATCCTGCCTATGAATTCGCGGTGCTTAACACGCGAAAAGTGATTTTCGAGCGTGACGGGAACGTGCAGGGTGCCCGTTTTTGTGCGGGCTGTCACGATCCTGTGCCGTTTTTCAGCGGGGCGTTTGACGATCCGAGATTCGACGACCCGCAATACGATCTGAGCTCCGATACGATGGCTCAGGCAGGTATAACCTGCACGGTGTGTCACGCGATCACGCATGTCAATTCGCCGAAAGGCAATGCGGACTACACGCTCGAAGCGCCTTCGCATTACCCGTTCGCATTTAGTGAGAACCGGGTTTTGGGCTGGATCAATCGGCAACTGGTCAAGGCTAAGCCGGCGTTTCACAAGAAGACGTTTCTCAAGCCGCTGCACAAATCGACGGAGTTCTGCGGTGCGTGTCACAAGGTGCATTTGCCGGAGGAGCTGAACGCGTACAAGTGGTTGCGCGGGCAGAATCATTACGATGCGTTTCTGCTGAGCGGGGTGAGCGGGCATGGCGTTTCGAGCTTCTATTACCCACCAAAGGCTGAGCCGAACTGCAACAACTGCCACATGCCGCTCGATGAATCGGCTGACTTTGCGGCTGCGGATTTCGATGATTCCGGGGTGCTCAAGGTTCACGATCACCAGTTTCCGTCGGCCAACACGGCTGTTCCGCACTTGCTGGGCATGCCCGCACATGTGAACGAAGCCCACGCGAAATTCAATGAAGGCGTGATGCGTGTGGACGTTTTCGCGGTGCGTGAGGGCGAGGGGATTGAGGGAAAGCTGATCGCACCGATCAGGCCCGCGGCGCCGACGCTGAAGCCGGGCAAGACGTATTTGATCGATACGGTGATTCGCACGGTGAAGATGGGCCACGTGTTCACGCAGGGGACGGCCGATTCGAACGAGGTGTGGCTTGACGTGACGGCGCGCGTGGGCGATCGGGTGATCGGCAGGAGCGGGGGCATGCGTGCGGACGACGGCGAGGTCGATCCTTGGTCGCACTTTGTGAACATGTACGTGATCGATCGCAACGGGAATCGCATCGATCGCCGCAACGCGGAAGATATTTTCATGTCGCTGTACAATCATCAGATTCCGCCCGGTGCGGCTGACGTGGTGCATTGCAAGATCACGATCCCGCCGGACGCGCGCGGGGCAGTGACATTCGACGCGGCGTTGCGCTATCGCAAGTTCGACACGCTGTACATGCGGTACTTTCAGGGGCAGGATTTTGTGACCAATGATTTGCCCATTATGACGCTGGCGACGGATTCGGTCGTGTTTCCGGTGGCGGAGAGTTCTGCGGTCGCTGCCAATGAACCGTCTCCGATCATACCGTGGCAGCGGTGGAACGATTACGGTATAGGCCTGTTTCGCAAGGGCGAGACCGGTGCAAACAAGGGTGAATTGCGTCAGGCGGAGGAAGCGTTCGTTGCCGTCGAAGAACTCGGTCGGGCTGATGGGCCTTTGAATCTGGCGAGGGTTTATTTGAAAGAGGGCCGCCTGGACGAGGCGGTGTCTGCTCTGACGCGGGCTGCGGAGCACGACACGCCCGCCCCTGCGTGGACGGTGAAATGGTTTACGGGGCTGGTGAACAAGCAGAACGGTTTTCTGGATGAGGCCATCGCCGATTTTCGCGACATTGTTGAGATGGATTCGGACGAGACGCGGTCGCGCGGTTTCGATTTCTCCAAAGACTATCGCGTGCTGAATGAGTTGGGGCAGACGCTTTTTGAACGGGCCAAGCAGGAGCGCGGTGAGGCATCCAAGGATGCCCGGGTAGCGTTGATGCGTGAGGCGATCGAATGGTTCGATCGGGCGTTGGCGATCGACCCGGAAAACATGAAGGCCCATTACAACTTGGGGCTTCTTTACGCTCAGCTTGGCGATGATGCCAAGTCGGAAGCGCATCGCACCTTGCATGCCAAGTACAAGCCGGATGACAACGCAGCCGATGTCGCCGTTGCGGAAGCGCGCCGCAAGTCCGCGCCGGCCAATCACGCGGCGGAGGCGGTGGTGATCTACGATTTGCAGCGTGTGGGTGCGTACGGGCTGCCTGAGCGCGAAATCACACGGGCGGCAGATGCGACATTGCTTGAAGCGCGCGAAGAAATCGCGAAAGGATCGGACGGATGACCGAAGCACAGCATGATGACTCGACTTCGCAGGATGGGCCGGTGGTGGAGGATGAATTCGTTGCCGAAGACGACTCAATCATCGGTAAGGTTTTCAGCCGGTCGATTATGGCGATGGCTGGGATTGCGCTGATCGTCTGTGTTGTGGTGTGGAGCGTCAATCGGCCTGAAGAGGCTCCGCCGGCGACCGATTCCGTTGTGGCGGCCCCGAAGAGGGTGGAGGATGACACGCCTCCACCCGTGGTCGCGTTCACCGACATCACGGTGTCGGCTGGTATCGATTTCGTTCACGAGAGCGGCGCTGCCGGTGAAAAACTGATGCCGGAGACGATGGGTTCGGGGGCTGCCTTCTTCGACTACGACAACGATGGCGATCAGGACTTGCTGTTGATGAACGGGCAGCGTTGGCTTGGCGACGCGCAGGAAGCATCGGCGGCGACGCAGGCGCTTTATCGTAACGACGGCAGCGGGCGGTTTGAGAACGTGACCACGGAGACGGGTCTGGACATGTCGCTTTACGCGACTGGGGCGGCGGTTGGAGACTACGATAACGACGGCGATGTTGACGTGTTTTTGGCGGCTTTGGGATCGAACAGGTTGCTTCGCAATAACGGCGGACGTTTTGAAGACGTTACCGCGTCGGCCAACGTGGCGGGTGGGGATTCGGAATGGAGCACGAGTTCGGCGTTTGTGGATTACGAAAATGACGGCGATCTTGATTTGTTCGTGTGCAATTATATTCGCTGGTCGCGTGAGATTGATTTCGAGGTGGACTATAAGCTGGTGGGCGTGGGCAGAGCGTATGGGCCGCCGATGAATTTCGCGGGCACGTTTCCCTATCTGTATCGCAACAACGGCGACGGGACGTTCACAGATGTGTCGGCTGACGCGGGCGTGCAGGTGAAGAATCCGGCTACGGGGGCTGCCATGGCGAAATCGCTGGGCGTCGCGCCGGTGGACGCTGATCGGGACGGTTGGATGGACCTGCTGGTTTCCAACGACACGGTCGCGAACTTCTACTTCCACAACAACGGCGACGGCACATTCAGTGAAGACGCGGTCGTGGTGGGTTTGGCCTACGATCGCGACGGCAACGCGACGGGTGCGATGGGTATCGACACGGGTCAGCATCGCAACGACGGCGATCTGGGCGTTGCGATTGGGAACTTCGCCAACGAAATGACATCGCTGTACGTGTCGCAGGGGCGGCGCTCGCTCTTTGCGGACGAAGCCATCGTGGAGGGCATCGGTGCGCCGAGTCGTCTGATGCTGTCGTTCGGACTGTTTCTGTTTGATTACGACTTGGACCGGCGGCTGGATTTGCTGCAGGCCAACGGGCATCTCGAAGAAGAGATCAACATCGTTCAGCCAAGTCAGAATTACGAGCAGCCTGCTCAGCTTTTCTGGAATTGCGGGCCTGGGCGGCGGCGATGTTTCGTTCCGGTTGACCCCACATCGACGGCTGACTTCGCCGAGCCGATGGTCGGGCGCGGAGCGACCTATGCCGACATCGACAACGACGGCGACCTTGACGTTTTGTTCACGCAAGTCGGTCGCCGGCCTATCCTGTTCCGCAACGATTTCGATGCCGGTCACCACTGGATTCGCTTGAAACTGATCGGGGTAACGTGCAACCGCGATGCCATCGGCGCGTGGATCGAAACCGAGGTCGAGGGCGATCACATCGCGCGGCAGGTCATGCCCACGCGGAGTTATCTGTCGCAGGTGGAATTGCCGGTGACGATCGGATTGGGGGAGTCGGCGGTGCCCGTGTCGATCACGATTAGTTGGCCTGGAGGGGGCGAGCAGACGGTTGAGAATCTCGCGGTCGACCGTACGCACGTCATTCGACAGTCGGTCGATGGCGGCGGGGCGTCTTAGGGCGTTTTCGGTGTGTACTTCGTTTTCTTGATGGTGATGCGTTTTGAAATCCGCGTGGACTGAAGTCCGCGGCTCGTTGCGATTTTATCGAAATTGCTCCAACCCAGTGGGCGGTTATTCTTCAGGGGCGAAAACGCCCTGCTCGCAGGCGGCGGTGAATCGTTCGGTTGAGGACTTGAGGCGCTCCCATGAATCGCGAATGAGGTCGGCTTCTTTCCCTTCGATGAAGCCGTCGTCCTCAATGGATTGCGTGACGGTGGTCAGCAGTTGGCTGAATTCCTGCACGAGCTTCTGGGTCTCGTTGAGCATTTCGACGCGCGGGGGCGCGTCTTCGGCGCCGGGGTTGGGCACGAAAAAGCCGCCGGATTCGTGACAAAGCCAATCGACCACGTTCCGGCAGCCTGTAATACGCAAAATGTCAGCCAACCGGTCGAGCGGATTGCGTGCTCCGCTGGCGTCGGGGTCGTCCGCACCGGATTGCTGGCACCATTTGTAGACGAGTGCTGGTGAGAGGCGTAATTCGGCGGCGAGAGCTTTGACGCCAACAGCGTCGGCGGCCTGCTTGAGCACTTCGTCAGATCGCATATCCTCAATTCTCCGTAATCGTCTCGCTACAATGCCCGGGGCGGATTAGAGTTTCCGCAAATCCGCACGCGCGGTAATATGGTCGGACGGTTGTTCGGTCAAGGCAAGGGACATCAGCAGGTTGGAAAATGGACGAAACGTTTCAGACAAAGACTGATATTGAAGAAATGCTCGAGGCGGAGGGCATCCACCCGCGCAAGCGGTGGGGCCAGCATTTCATGATCGACGGCAACAATCTCCGCCGGCTGATCGAATCGGCTGAGCTGACTAAAGACGACGCTGTGTTCGAAGTCGGCCCGGGGACGGGCGCGGTGACGGAACACCTTGTGCGACTCGTTGGGAAAGTTCTGGCGGTGGAGGTCGATCCGAAACTCGGCGACATCGTCTCGCGCCGGCTGAAGAGCGCGGACAACTTCTCTCTCATCCGCGGCGACGTGTTCACAAACAAGCATCGCATCGCCGAAAATGTGCTCACGGAGCTGAATCGCCTGCGTGCCGAGTGCAGCGGCCGATTGATGATGGTGGCCAACCTTCCCTACGACATCGCCACGCCGCTGTTGATGGAGTTGATTCTAGGCCCGTGTCAAATCGACGGATTCCGATTCACGGTGCAGAAGGAAGTCGGGGATCGCATCGTCGCATCGGAACGCACGAAGGAGTACGGGCCGGTAAGCATTGTCATTCAGGCTGCCTGCAAGCCTCGCCGGTTGGGCCATCTGCCGCCCACCATCTTTTGGCCTCGACCGGAAGTGGAATCCACGATGATGCAGGTCGACCTGAAGCCCAATCCGTTCGATAGCGTGGAAGCGCTCAACCGATTCTCGCAACTGGTGCATAAGGGCTTCGCGCATCGGCGAAAGATATTGCGTCACAACATAGCTCATGCGCTGGGTAAGGAGCGCTGTGCGGAGTTGGAATCGCTGTATGATTTTTCGCGACGGGCTGAGGAGGTTAGCGTGCGCGAGTGGATTTCAATCGGGCAGCAAGTGGAATCGACGAGATCCGCGTAGAGTAAACCCAACGCACGAATGGCGATAGCGAACCTTGGAGCGTCCGCGCGAACTGAAGTTCGCGGCTCGTGTGGGGCGCGATGCGCGTGAAGGACTGCGCTGGCGTGCAACTATTCGACGATTTCCGTACCGGGCGAGACCATGCGTGGCGGCTCTTCTTCGTGCGTGGTGATGGTCCGTGTGGTTCGGATGTCGTCGCCGCAACCGGCGGTGACGGCGAATGAGAGCGTAAGACAGGCGAAAGCCAGGATTCTTCGGAACATTTCAATTCTCCTTCGCCGGCTGATCGCCCGACGATTATTGAGCACGTTCACCACACCGCACGATCGCGGCCCCACGCTGCTATTGTCACCCGATTCGACCTTGGAAGCAATTCCGCGTTGCGACTCGGCGAACTGTTCGCGTCAAACTGTTTTCCCAGCCAACTCTTCGAGCGGTGCAGTCAGGGTGGCGAGTTCGTCGGCCACGCGGCGTACGGGTTGGGCTATGCTGTCGGCCACGGTCTGAACGAGCGGTTGGGCGGACAGTTCCGCGGGCATGGTACGCAGGGCGTCGACGGCGGCGAAACTGTCCCGGACGGCTGACGAGTACACCGCACCGGTCACGCAGCCGAGGATCAACACGGACACGCCGAGACCGGTCAGCATGTTCTGTGCGGACAGAATACCGACGAGCACCCGGGCTGACTCAGCGTTGAATCCGATCGCACCGGCGGCGCCGGCCAACGTCCAATCCGCAATCGGTTGCACGATCGGGAACCACAGCAACACCGCGAGCGGAAACCACTTTCGCAACACGCGACCCGGAAAACTCGGGGAACGATCGAGGTATCGCTGGATCACCGCGTCGCGATGCGCGTCGGCCACCGCCAGCGTCTCGGTACGGAATCGGCGTGCGACGGCGGAAGCGTCGGGCAGTTCGACACCGGCACGGGCGGCTGCTGAACCGAGTCGGGCGAGTACGGCTGACCGGGCGCTGTCGGCCCGCTCATCAAGAGCAATGCCGTCAAAGCGAAACGCCCCGTCGCGATCGTCAGCGTCTTCGCGGGGCAGGATGGAACGCAGGCTCGCAATCGCCATGCCGATCATCACAAAAGGCCAAGCCAGCACGCCGAGCATCGGCCAACAGGCGATGCGTTTTTTGAACAGCGAGGCGGACCACTCAGCCACAAGCACGCGCCGCTCGTTAAGCCGGGTCAGGAGTTGGCGGCAGTACGCTTCCGGAAAGGCACGCCCGACGCACTCCTCGATCGCGTCCGTTGAGACTGCTTCGTTCAACCGATCGACCAACGCACGCGGCTGATAATGACTGAGGAGCGCTTTGGCTTGCGTTCCCACCTGAAAGGCAAAGTTGGCACGTTTGTTGGCCAACGATTTTTCCGGTGTCGGGGCCGTGGTGAGTGCGACGCGCAGATCGTCGAACTGATCGACGAGCCGGCTGGCGGCGGTGGAGATCGCGTCTGTTTCACTGCGCGTGGCTGTTTGGGCCAAGACCTCCCCCGACCCCTCCTTCGCAAGAAGGGGAGGAATCCGGTCCTGCCCGCTCGCGATCGAGGCGAGAATCGCGGCTTTGGTGCGGTGTTTGGCGCTGATCAGGAAGCAGCGAGCATCGTTCGCATCCGCTCCGCTCAGAGCTATCTGGTTGTTCAGGGCGGCTGCGACACGGTTCAATTCGTCTTCGGAAGGTGCGGCGGACTGAGCGAGGAGCCAGTCCATCTTGTTGACCACGTAGATGAAATTGGCACGATCCTTGAGCACGCGACGGATTTCACATATTCCGCGCAAGTCGCTCATCTTCTTCGGCGTGGTCAGCCAGATAATTCCATCGAGAACGCCCGCCACCGCGCGAACCTGTTCGGCGTGATTAGCAAACAGGGAGTCGAAATCAGGCAGATCGATGAGCGCCAGGCTGTGCATCACGGGCGGTGCGACGGCGTGGTACCCAACGGACAATCCATTCAACGAAACGAAGCGGGCACGGAGGGCGTTTTCGTCATCGGCGTGCAGATAGGCTGAGGGTTTGAAGGTGCCTTCGCCGACTTCAAGCCCCTTTTGAACAACCTCGCCGCCGGCGAGCGCGTTGATGAGCGTGCTCTTGCCGACGTCCTTGCCCCCTACCACGCCCCATACCCACAGCGGATCGTCGAGCGCCCGGGCACCGCCGCCGGTGAGCGGCAGCGACGGCACGTCCAGCATGTCGGACAGCCGGCGATTGATTCGCGAAAGCCGTTCTTCGATGAGTTCCGGTGTATCCTGCATCGTCAACTTCAGCGCGGCTTCGAGCAGGCCAGCACAGCCTCCATGATAGGGTCGTTCATGGCTAAGTGTCGCGCGGGCATATCAGCCAGGTTGCGTTCGCATTGGTCGCGCAGCGATTCGCGGACCAGTTGCTGATAGGCAGCCACCGTCGTTCGATACTCAGCGAACGCCTGCGAGCGGTCGAACAGGTTGACCAAACTTTTTCCACCGAGAAAACCCGCGACGGAAGCGGTCAGCCAAGTAAGCGTCATGCCCGCACCGCCCAGGAACAGAAGATCAGCAAGCAGCAGCGGCGTCCCGATGGCCAGCGCGCCGACATTCCCGCGCCGGGAGGTTTTCGCGGATTCCTCTTTCCAAGCATCGATGTGACCGCGAATGCGAACGGCCCAGTCGCGCGCGTCGAATTCGGGGGAATCCCACCGGGCGCACCATTGGCTGTCGCATGCGAGGTATCCCGCGTCGGCTATGACGCGATCGACCGCGTGGGTCGAACGTTCAAAGCGACTCTCCAGATTGCGGGTCAGCACGCCCGCGAGATCGTCCATGTCCTTGTCAAAATCCACGCCTTCAGGTTGACCTACGGTCGCACGTCTGGGCCTGCCAAATCGGCTGACACGATCGAACACGTTTCGGGCTACATCGTACAGGGGAATAAAGCGATGCCCCACGCCGAGAAGGCGACGTTCATCCGTGGTCAGCAGGTCGATGGACAGGCGCGTTTCGTCGGCCAGCGTGTCGATTTCCTGGCCGATGTTTCGGCGGAGCGCGTCCAGCGCCTGACTTCGCGCGACGTTCTCCGCGAGCAGGTTCGCACAACGTCGCTGGAGCGTCTTGCCCAGCGAATCCGAACGGCCTTTACCGTCGCAGGCCGTCAACCAGCGCACGACTTCTTCGCGTGTTTCGGTGGCCACAGGGCGAAACCCGCTGCCACGCTGAAAACGGCTGATACAGAACGCGTCCGCCCGCTGTTGTCGCGCGTGGTCAGCCAACCGTTCACGCTGCTCGTCGGAAAAAGCGTCGTCGTGCTCGGTGCGGTTGAACACGACCCAGGAACTAGGCCCGAGGTCGCGGGCGAAGGTGAGTGTTTCGTCGAAGATGGCTGCGTCGAACCAACGCTCCTCGTCCACGACGACGATGAGGCCGTCGAACCAGGGCATCAATCTACGGGCAACCGCCCCCTCGTCGGCGGACATCTGGCTGGTCACGTCGGGCAGGTCGATGAGCAGGACGTTTTTCAGCTCGTCCAGCCGATGCTCGCACAGCGCAACCTTGCCGACAGCACCGACATGAGCCTGTTGATCGTCGAGGCGACAGGGTTCGAAACCGACCAGAAGCGATCCCTCGTCCATCCACCGATGGAGTTGCGGAAGATGATCGGCGTGTGCAGCCGCAATAGGCCCCAGCGTTTCGTGGGCGTGAGCGCTGACGCGGCTGACCTCACGGCTGATTAGCGAGTTGAACAAGGTGCTCTTGCCGGACGACGCCCCGCCGACCAGCGCGACGAGCATGGTGGCTTGGCCGTTGGGGGCAGCCTTGCTTCGGGTGTCGAGGATGAAACGCAACGCGGCGGCTGCGGACTGGTCGGCAGACGTCCACGCCAAGCCCAGACGGTCCAGACGCGCGCGAGCGTCCTCGTCAGCCAACCGTTGCAAATACCCCGAATCCTGCTCGCCCATCCTGTCCCGATCATCCGCCAACAGCCGACACCCCGCAAGACGACGCGCGGTTCTATTCGTATGCATCGCACAAGTATTACGCGCGAAACGTCACCGTCCGGCAGTTTGGAGCATAAGACACGCAATTGCAATCGCTTACAGCAATCGCACCAAACCCGTCCGGTGCAATCAACCCCGCCAAACGTCGGCTGTCAATTTTCTGCTTTCGACTTTCTTCGAGGGCGTGTCGCCACGCACGTTGAGTTTCACCGCCGTCGTTCAAACGACTGGAGCAAGCGGGCTTCTAATGTCTCTGGGCGACGACGCGTTGGCCGCGCGACTCATCGACGCCGCCTTGGCCGGCATGACTATGCATGTCGTGGGAAACCGGTCACGTACGCGTGGAACTGCGCGCGATCAAACGCCGCCCCAAAGAGCATGCGTTACTCACCAAACCACGCGCCCAAGCCAAGGCCGAACCACGGAAAGGAAAATCGATGTAAGTCCTTGTCACATAATCGGCAGTGCCATTCGGGACTGTTCTCTGTTTTCAGTTGAGAAAAAAAGCTCGCGAACGGGTGATTTTTCGCTTGCATGACGCATTGTTTTCGGGTAGCCTATCGTGCGAAGGAGATGCTTCCGCTAATGTTTACTCTTCCAAAGCTACCCCCCCCCCGGCAAACAGTTCTATCGCATCCCACATAGGGCTCTCAGGGATGCGAATTCAATACCCGTTGCTCTGCGCAACTGGAAGCCGGTCCGGCGGCGTAAGCGACTTTTTGTGCAAAGGAGTCAAACCGATGAATGTGTACCGCAATTCCGCCGTATGGATACTCTGTGTCAGCATAGTTTCACTGTGTCACGGCCAAGGTTGCCCGCCCGGAGACTGGGAAGGCTGCGAGTCTCCGGAATGCTGGAGTTCCATGCCTGATGAAACATGCTGCAAATGGGTGGCAGATCCTGCTTGCTACTTTGTGTGCGTAGCGTTCTGCGGCATGATCGATGGGCCGGTATCGTGCAATGAAATTAGTTGCACGTGTCAGGCTGGAGCGCCGGGCTGGTGTCCCCAGTACAAATCAACTAAAGCGATAGACGTTTTTACATTTGAACCCTCCATATTGAGTACTAAATGCTACAGAAAACAAAGAACATATCAATGCAACCGGTATGCATGCACGGGAGATGAAGATGGGAATTGCCTATATCAGCTTCCCGAGTGTGTTGAGGGAGATTGGATTGGAGTGATCATGGGAACGGATTGGGTTGCAACCGCCGGAGGTTGCGGGGCACCGCTTCCGCCATAGTCACAAACAAACGCGACGCATTCGTATTGGAAACGTGCCATGATGATATTGAGATTGACAACCGTCTGCCTGACCTTGCTCTTTGGTCAATCCCTGACCCCACCGGAGTTGGAACGCGCCCAGGAATCACTCCGCCAGTTCCAGACCGCCCACATCGAGTGGTCTCAGGAGTTTCCCATGGAATCAGGAAATACAAAATTCATGAGCACTCGCGTGGCCCACGAGGATCGGCTCGAAATCAGGCGAGGCGACTGGCAGGGATGTCAGTATCCCGGCGCTATCGGCGAGCTTTGGGGATGCGCGGAACGCCGAATCATTGAAAACCGCGAGTACCGGTGTGCGTACGTCGAAGGCGGCGTTTCCGCGACAATGGATCCAAGAGAGTCGACCATACGTCGGGATGCGCCTCAGGACATCCTCCGCGCCGGAACGTTTCCCGTTCCGCGCAAGTGGGGACATGACGACAATCCCGATGAATACTTCGATCTTCCTGTTCTGGAATATTCCGCCGAATGGCGCGGGGACCAGTATGTCGTCAGCGCGCTGCTTGAGCGCGGCGGGCGAATACACTGGGAGCTTGATTCCGCCCGCGATTTCCTTTGCACCCGGTGTACCGCGAGCGACGACGACGGAATCGTCTTTGAATGCGTCACCAAGTATGAGGACAATGGGCGATTCCACTTCCCCAGCGAGGTCGTATATTCGCGTCGATTGTCGGGGGAACTCGTACCCTTCAAACGGCTGACCGTGCTTCACGCATCGTTTGACGAACCGGACCATCCCGCCTCGCTCGGGCCGGAATGGCTGAAAATGATCCCGCTGACTTTTGTCAACAATTTGGGCAATCAATTGCCGACGTACTGGTGGGATGGAAAGCGCCTTATCACAGAGGAGGAGTGGCGATCTCGGCGGGACGAGTTCGACTACGACGCCTACAACGATCAGATCGACCGCATCAACGCCGGAACAGTGTTTTCCCAGCCCAGAATCTTCACCGTAGATGTCGATCGCGTTCAGAACAGGCCGGGGTTATGGGAGCAGTACGTGCGAGCCTTCATCCGGCGCCACCGTTTGGATCCTGCTCAGACGCGCGATGCTTGGAAGGTATTGTCGGACGCGCAGGCTAAAGCCCGTGATTATCTCGACAGCGTCGGCGAAATGCTCGAAGAGATCGATCAGCAAATCGAAAACGAACGGATGAAATTGCGCGCCTCGCAAGTGGACGGCCAACCAAAAAAAGGGAATTCGCTGGCCATCGAACGGTTGGAGGCCCGCGCCGCCAAACTGCGCGAACCCATCAAACGCATATTCCATCGCGTGCTCAAGCCGTCGCTTGTCGGCCTATTGAATGAAACCCAACGTCACATGCTAAAGGCTGAAAAAAGCGGTCAACGGCCACGGCCCAGGCCATGAACTGGCGATCATTCGGCCTTGGTGCGCCGCGACCGACTACGAAGGCCCACCCATCGCTCCCTCACCCGAACGTCCAAGTCGCTCGCCGAGGGGAACGGGGAAACGATCACCTATTGCTGGGCCAACGGCGGTAGATCGGACAGGGTTTCAGCGTGCCTCGTGTTGCTCGAATCGTTGCTGCGGGTGTAGCCACTTCTTGTGGCGTGGCCTTGGTCAGCCCCCAAAGGGTCAGTGAGTGTAACCGTGGCTTGCCGTTTGGCGGACGCTACGATGTCAGAAGGCGTTCCCTGTGGAAGCATCGTCCGCCAAACGTCGGCTGTCGATTTTCTGCTTTCGACTTTCTTCGAGGGCCTTGTGTGATCCCGATTCGTGGTATAACCGCCGCCCGTCATGGGTGATCTTGCGGTTAAGTCCCATAAGTACGCTTTGTTTCTGATCGCGGCTGCGACGGCCGTATCGATCGGGCTGCTGACCACGCGCGGGTTGCACAAGGACTATTCGCTGGCGGCGTTCGTGGCAGAGCGAAGCCCCTCCTACGATGCGCTGCGCCGGTCGATGGACGAATTCGTCAGCAACGAAATGGCGATTGTCGCGCTGCACCGCGATGACGGCGATCTCGACGCCATGCTGGCGGTGGCCAAACACATCAGCGACCAGGCCAAAACGCTTCCTCAAGTCGCGAAAATCACTACCCTGAACGATGTGCCGACCCTCGTACGCGGTGCGCTGGGCGAGCGACTCTACGAGCACCCGCTGTTTTCCCAGACGCTCATCTCGCAGGACCGCAAGACGATCGCCATTGTGCTTCAGATGAACGGCGAACAATCGTCGGGCACGATTCGCCGCAAAACCGTCGGGGAATTGAAGGGAATCGTCGCAGCCGAGCGCATCGCCGCGCCCGAGACAGCCATTATTCTGGCTGGCCCTTACGTGACCATGATCGACATGTACGAGTACGTCGATCGCGATTTGCGGACGTTTTCGCTGGCGGCGATCGCGCTCGTTGTGATCACGCTGGCCATCGTCTTTCGCCGGCCCGCGCCGGCTGTCTATGCGCTGGTCGTTTCCACGGCTGCCACGGTATGCACGCTGGGGGTCGCGTCGGCGCTGAGCCTGCACACCGCATTAATCACGCAGATGATCGTCATCCTGGTCGCGATTCTTTCGGTGGCCAACTGCGTGCATCTCGCCGCCGCTGAGGAGGAGGAATTCGCCGCGACCCCATTCTACGATTGGCGAACGCGGACGCGACGGGTGTTGGCGCGTCTGGCTGCTCCCTGCACGGGCGTGATGGCCACAACGTGCGCGGGATTCGGATCGGTATCGATCTCTTCCATCACACCGGTTCGCACGTTTGGGATTTTGATGGTCGTCGGCCTTCTGCTCGCGCTTGTGTTCTCGTTGTTGTTGCTGCCCTGGCTGGCGCGATGGCGAACCCTGAGTCCGCCGCCCCCGCGTGTCGATCGACTTGGCGACGGCCTGCGGACCGTGGCCGGTTGGCTGATCCCGCGTCGCGGACGCATCGTCGTCGCGTTTGCCATCGGAACCGTGGTCATTGCACTGGGAGCGACTCGGCTGGGATTCGAGAGTAATTTCGTCAAAAGCTTTCGCCGCGACAGCGAGGTGCGACACAGCTACGAGTTTATCGAATCCAACCTGACGCCGGCCGGCTCGATCGAAGTGATTGTTCAGCGACGGGACGGGGCGTCTGTGGCCACTCCGCATGCGCTGGCGTCAGCCAAGCGCTTCGGGGCGGACGCGGTGGAGCGTTTCGAACCGATTCGCAAAGCGCTGACACCGGCTGACATTCTCTCGCTGGGCGGGGCGCGAACACCCACAACACAATTCGAAGTCGACACGCTGCTCGCGCTCATTGATCGGGCCATCGACCCGTCGCTCGCACGCAACTTTCTCTCAGCCTCACACGATGCGTTGCGGATTAACCTGCGCGTGTCGGAGGGCGTGCAGGTAGCTGACAAGCTCGCGATGGCCGACGAATTACGCACGAGGGCGGAAGCGAAATTCGGTGACGCCTTCACGGTCGAGGTGACTGGCTTGTACTGCTTTCACGCTCAACTTGTTTCGGAACTTTGGCGCGATCAGTTTCGTGCGTTGGGGCTGACATGTGCAGCCGTGGTGCTTGCATTGATCGTTGTACTTCGCTCGATCAAGGCAGGCCTGATCGCGCTCGGTCCGACACTGCTGCCGATCATCGTGTGCGTGGGGGCGATGGGCTGGACCGGCATCGCGATCGACATGACGACGGCTATGATGCTCTCGGTGGCGACCGGCATCGCCGTGGACCACGCCGTGCATTATCTCTGGCGATACCGTGCGGAACTTCGCGACACGGGCGACGTTTCGTACGCCATGCGCCGCACGCACGGCAGCGTCGGCCGCCCTTGCGTGTTTTCGACAATCGTCATCGCGGGCGGATTTTGGATACTTGTGCTCTCGCGCTTCCTGCCGACGGCCTACTTCGGCGGCCTGCTCGGATTCGCAATGTGCGTGGCGCTCGCAGCCAACCTTCTGCTGCTGCCTGCGCTCGTTGTGATGTTCAAGCCGTTCCAAAACCGAGCGTCAAGCGTCCGCGCGAACTGAATTTCGCCGCTCGTTGGGTTTGCCTTATGCGAGTTTCTTGGCGCGTCCGGATCGCTTGCGCTCGTGACTCTTGAGTAGCTTCTTGCGCAGGCGAATAGCCTCGGGCGTCACTTCGACAAGCTCGTCATCCTCGATGAACTCGAGCGCAGTTTCGAGCGTCAACTCACGCGGCGGCTTGATCACGACGGTTTTGTCAGCCGCCGCGGCGCGCATGTTCGTGAGTTTCTTTTCCTTGCAAATATTGACCGCGAGTTCGCCGTCGCGACAGTGTTCACCGATGACCTGCCCCTCGTAAACCGACTCCCCGGCTGCGACGAAGAAATCGCCGCTACTGGTCAGGTTGTTCAGTGCGTGACCGGTGACGCGACCGGAATCGCTGGCAACCAAAGCACCGTTGGATCGCCCCGGAATCGGCCCGCGAAAATACTCATACTCGTAGAAATTATGGTGCATGGTGGCTGTGCCGTTGGTCGCGGTCAGCATGCGGTTGCGCAACCCGATCAGCCCACGTGCGGGAATCGTGAACTGAAGCAGCGTCCCTTCGCCGCGCGACTCCATCGTCTTGCAGATGCCGCGACGGGCACCCATCAACTCCATCACCGCACCAACGTGAAGCCCCGGGACGTCGATCGAGCACGATTCGATCGGCTCGGTCTTCTTGCCGTTGAGTTCGCGGAAGATGACCTTGGGCTTGCCGACGGCGATCTCGAATCCCTCGCGACGCATGGTCTCGACGAGGATGGACAAATGCAGCATGCCTCGGCCCGATACGTGGAATTCCTCGGGCGTTTGTCCCGGTTCGACACGCAAAGCCACGTCACTCTTCAATTCGCGTTCCAGCCGATCGCGTACGTGCCTGCTGGTCAGGAACTTGCCGCTCTTGCCCGCGCACGGCGAGGTGTTGACGGAAAAAGTCATGTGCAAAGTCGGCTCGTCGATGCGCACGATGGGCAGCGGCACTGGATTCTCGAGGTCCGCGAGGGTGTTGCCGATGTCGATGCGGTCGATACCGACGACCGCGCAGATGTCACCGGCTTCAACGCTGTCCACCTTCTTGCGTCCCAATCCGTCGAACGCAAAGAGTTCGTTGATTTTTTCCTCGGTTTGTGAGCCGTCACGATGCAGAACCGCCACCGTCTGGGCAGCGCGAATCGTGCCCGCGAACACGCGCCCGATGCCGATGCGCCCGACGTAGTCATTATAGTCCAGCGTGGTAACGAGCATTTGCAACGGTGCGTTCGGGTCGTTCACGGGCGCAGTCACGTGATTGATTATCGCATCGTAGAGCGGACGGATGTTGTCCGACGGGACATCCGGATCGAGCGTGGCGAATCCCTTGGTGCCCGAGGCGTAAATAGTGGGGAACTCCAGCGCTTCGTCGTCCGCCCCAAGCTCGATGAACAGATCGAAAATCTCATTCAGCACGTCGCCAGGCCTCGCATCCGCTCTATCGATCTTGTTAATGACCACGACCGGTCGAAGATGGGCCTCGAACGCTTTACGCAGCACGAAGCGCGTCTGAGGCATGGGGCCTTCGTACGCATCCACAAGCAGCAAGCAACCGTCGGCCATCTTGAGCACGCGCTCGACCTCGCCGCCAAAATCCGCGTGGCCCGGCGTGTCGATGAGATTGATCTTGTAGCCTTCGTACTCAATAGCGATATTCTTGCTGAGAATGGTAATCCCGCGTTCCTGCTCCAGATCGTTGGAATCGAGGATGCGCTCGCCTTTGAGCTGGCTGTCGCGGAATTGGCCACACTGCCTGAGCATCTGATCGACCAGAGTGGTCTTGCCGTGATCGACGTGGGCGATGATGGCTACGTTTCGAATGTGCGTGTTCAAAAGGGTGTCCGTTTCGTTCGCAATGGGATTCTTCCTACGGCGCGGTGCCAGCGGGAATGACGACTTGTAGCGACAGTGGGCAACTCTTTCAACTCCAGCGGCTGCGAATCCTGTGCAGATCGCCTTACGGTCCGATATTGAAACCGCAAGCGGACGACGGCTGACCGAAGCCTCAACATCCTGCTGAAGAACACATTTTTCGGTGTGGCACCGGTTTTCAACCGGTGCATGCGATAGTACCCCGAGTAACATCAGCCTTTTGCCCGATGAAGACACGGGTTGCAAACCCGTGCCACACTTTTTCAACGGTCCGTCAGAACATATCCGCCAACCAAGGTGCGGGGCCGGCGAAGACGGAAGCAGCCACCCGCATCGATTCCGCGTCACCATCGGCGTAACCGCTGACTTTCAACTGCTCAGGCGACAAATAGCCCGTGTAGAGAGAGGCCAACCCGCGCACGTCGATCGCGAGGCGTCCCTCTCCGCCGCGGCGCACGCGGGCCTGCCCGTCGGCGATTTCAAGCACGAAACGATCATTGTTGTGCGGCAGGACGTCGTCGCGCACCTCAAAGTGTACCTGACAATCTATGTGAGGCGCGTACCCGCGGGCCTCCAACGCCCGATCCACATCCACAATACGCAACATCCACGCCAACCGTTCGACCTTATTCTCATTCTGCTCCGGCGTCAGCAGCATCAACGGGTCCGACGGAGGCCCTGTCCAGGTGATGCGCTTGGACATCGAGCGATGGTTGGCCAGGAACGACAAAAGACTCCGGCCCGCGTCGACCGTTAGCGCCACCATGTCATTGACGTACAGGTCGTAAAACGGTGCCTCGCGATGCATTTTCGTGAACACGACGTAGCCTTCCATCTCGTCGCCGCGACTCACGACGTACCCAAACGCCTTTCCGATACGCGGTTCTATTTTGCGTTTCCACAGCCACGCATCCCGGTCAACCTGACCAGATTCGTGACGCGCCCGTTCGGTGTAGACGTTGTGAACTGCCTCATAATCGTCCGGAGTCATCTTGCGAATCGCCAGAGGCTGCTCATGAACACCAAAGGCTTGGGGATCGATACGGTAGAGCAACGACACGCCAGCCTGTTCGAATCCCGGTCGGCGATAGACCGGCTGCGTCGCGGGGTAGAGCACCGAAATCGCCGTGCCCGCGTCGTGCATCTCGTTGAGCGCGTGACACATCATGGCCTGCCCGATGCCTTGGCCGCGATATTCGGGAGAGGTAGCCACGCCGCGAACAGCCCCCATCGGCACACACCGCCCGCCGAACCATTGCCCCATAGGCCTGACGATCAACCCGCCCACAACGCAACCGTCGATTCGCGCCACGAGCAGGTTCTCCCGGCCTTCAACCGCCGCCAGATCGAATTCATCGGGCGGTGGAAAACAGAGCGACTCCGCGAGGATATCGCCGAACAGGCGAATTTCCTGATCGCCGGTGGGCGCTGAAATGTCTATGGTGCTCATCCAGTAGTCCCCGATCCACAATACGCCGAAATCTGTTCAAAACGACAATCACACGAGCACAGGGTGTTCAAACCCCACAGGTACGCTAAGGCGAAGCACAATCCATGACCGTAATTGTGGCAACACCCGACTCAGCCACGTTGCAGGAATTCTCAGCCGTGAAATGGTAATCGCCCGAGTCTTCGAGCGTCACATCACTGACGAAGACAAAAAGGCCGGTCGCGTCAGGAATAGGCTCGCCGTTTTTATACCACTGATAATCAGGAGAGTTGGAAGCGCTGCCCGTCAGGAATATGGACCCGCCAACACAGGGACTCGCCGGCTGCGGTTGCAGCGACACTTCGGTCGGCGCTGCGTTAACGGTAACAACAGCCGGTTCAGAGAAGTCCACATCGCCGCACGCGGATCGCACGACCGCACAATACGTCCCCGAATCAACCGCGCCGGCAGAACCAACCACGTAAGACGACTCGGTCGCACCGACAACGACATCCCCGTCGCGTCGCCATTCATAGAACAAATCAACCCCGCTTGCCGACGCTTCGAGCGTAAGCCCTTCATCAGAGCATATCTCCATCGCCAACGGCGATTCGGAAACCACCGTGGAACACGTTCCCAGAAAAACACTTTGGAAACGCCCGAAGTCGATCAAGTCGATATCGGCATCGGCATCCGTGTCAAAAACCTGGCACTCGGATGAAACATCGCCCGGCAACGAGCCGCTAAAGCAGCCGGACAACGACGGGTAGTCGTCGATATCAACATGCCCGCCGCACTCAAAATCACCCTGGCCAAACTCCTCAGGCCCCATATCGACCAGTCCGCACATGATGCGTGCCCGTCCGCCCAAATCCGCGCCCGCGAAAATCGTCCCCGGGTCGCCCGCATTGATGCACGGCGAACGCTTGAATAATCCAGCACTGTCGTCGGACGTACCGTAAACATTATCAGGCCCGTCCGGATCGAGAAAAAGCGGATCGCCCGAGATGTTCCCAATACCGCCAAGCCAGCCACCCTGAACCATCGAATAGGAAACGACAGGATCACCGGCGGTATCTTGAAGCGCTATCTGACTGGAAGCCGACGTGCCGTTCTGATCGCGATTGTTCCACAAGATGCATCCGTTCAGCGTCGCGACGCTTGATGTCAGATTGTAAAGGCCGCCGCCCTCGAGACCGGCGGAATTGCTCACAAAAGCGCACTGATTGATCGTCGGAAAGGAAAACCAATTGTGCATCGCGCCGCTGGTTTCCTCGGCTGAGTTCCCGCTGAACAGGCAGTTATCAAGCGTCCCGGTCGTGTTGTCGAACACCAACCCACCGCCGAATTGAGCATCATTGCCCAAAAAACGACAGCGACTAAGGGACGCATTCGGTGAACCCGTAAAACGCGCCCCGCCACCGGAATTGCCAGCCGAATTGCCGACAAAATCGCAGCCTTCCGCAGACGGGCTGCTGCTGTTCACATGCAACCCGCCTCCGCGAAACATGGACCGATTCCCAAGAAACCTGCAATCCACAAATTTGGCGTCGCCGCCGTTGAAACACTCAGCCCCGCCGCCAAAGAAAGCAGAGCTGTCTTCAATCACGCAGTTCCGAATAGTCGGCGACGCATTTGCGATGCGAATCGCCCCGCCCGCGTCACGTGGAAGTGTAGATCCGTTCGCGTTGCCCCCACGAATCGTCAAACCGTCAATGACGACTGTATCACCATTGTTCACACACGTGACAACGTTGTACACATTGTCAGCCCGGTTTGAAAACTCAGACTCATCATTCCCCGCCAAGTCTCCGCTCAGAATGGTCTGGAATTCCGCCACACGCCGTGCGTCCGGCACGGGAGCGCCCGGCCCTGCGAAACCACCGTACAATTGAACACCCGCCGGAATCGCGAATGTGGAAGACCTCAACACCAACTCGGACGGAAGATACACGCCCTGGGCGATGAGAATACGATCCCCGGTAAACGAAGCCGACAACGCATCCTGAAGATCAGTGATTGCGTCCTCCCACGACGATCCGTCGTTCGCACCGCTGGCAATCGCTGCGACATACAAATTCTTCTGGCACTCGTCGGGAACACTGTTGGCATCCTCATCGGGACTGTCGCCCTCCACAATATCGCATTCGTCAGCCACACCGTTGCCATTGCAGTCCCGCTCGCAGTCATCAGGCACGCCGTTGCCGTTGCAGTCGTCACTGGTCAGATCGGCGATGTCGCATTCATCGAGCAGGCCGTTGCCGTTGCAGTCCAAGCCTCCCCCGTTCGCCAGCTCACAGATATCCTGCGACCCGTTGCCGTTACAATCCTCGTCGCTTTCGCAAGAATCCGGAACAACATTGCCGTTGCAATCACTCTCGCTCAGATCGGCAATGTCCAACAAGTCAGCCACATTGTTGCCATTGCAGTCGCAGCGATCATTCGGCAGATCGTCGCAGGCGGTCCCTGCACCGAAAAATTCACCCGCACAATTCCCCGACTGAACATCCGTGCAGGAAAAATCGCTGTCGGCGAACGTGCAGCAGGCTCCGGTAGGCGCGCATTCCTCGCAAATCCAACCGCTCAGTACGTCATCAACCCAACAGTTCAGTCGCCCGCCCTGTTGCGGCGTGAAATGATTCTGGCATACCTGCGGTGCGTAGCTCATGTAGTTCGAAAGGTTTGTATCACCCCAGGGCGTGCCGCTGCAACCATCAACGGTCCCGGGATCACTGCAAGTGAAGTTTCTCGGCGTCGGCGGCGTGTCGCGCGCAAAGTCGCCGGTCGTGTCTCCGTTCAAACCGTCTGCCCGCTCGTAGCATGCAGAACAACTCTGAACTTCACTCACGCCGTGATGCGTGTGCCACAAACCGACATTGTGTCCGATCTCGTGCGCAAGCGTTGTGCCCGTTGGCCCGAGGTGAAATTCATGAAGAATAACACCGCCGAGGAACGTCAGTGCATCGGAATCCCAGGGAAACGTGCCGACCGAAAAACCTGACGTCCGCACGATGAACACATTCAGTTTGTGTTCAGGATCGTCGGCGTATTTGCTCTTCATGCCGATTTCATCGTTATTGTAAAATCGATACGTCGAATCGTTGATGTATTCGATCTCAGTCAGAAACTGAATGCCTGACGGCAGAAATTGCTGATTCAACGACACAATCTGTTGCGCGAGATCCTCCTTCGACGCAGCCGGGTTCGATCCGTCATCTTCCGCAAAAACATTAAATCTAACCCGCAATACGCGAAACGAAGCACCGGGCTTGGGTATCCATGTATCACGCACAGCCGGGTCGTCGCAAACACCCTCCAACGGACAGTCGCTGCCCTCCGGCTGCGGATTGCGCGAAGCCCACCGCTCGAAGGTACGACACCAGTGGCCGCCCGGTTCGTCGGCGATCGTCGGACCGGCGCACGCCAGAATCACCGAGGCAAAGCAGGCGCACACGGACAGTCGTTTTCGCGAAAACATGAAAACTCCTTGCGGAAACGCCCAAACACACGGCCACCAGCGCTTTGTCAAGCCTAAAACAACGGTTGAGTGCCCCACCTCTTCAGAGGTGGGGGAGTCGAATAGTCCCTCGGATTCGACTTCCCCACGGCTAACGCCGTGGGGCACCCAACCCGTCAAATGAGTTGTGACATCGCACCAAGCCATTCTACCAAGCTCCGCCCGGTAACCCAAATGAAGATCGCCACACCCACGCCGCACAGCTGCATCCTCGAACGGATGGCCATTCGCAGTGCAGGATGGCACGGTCTACCGGCGTAGACGGTAGGCCGTGGGGCTTGCGGAACACCACGGCCTGGCTGCGCCAGACCATGCCACCCAGAATGGGACACACCTCCGCCGCAAGACAATCCAGCGATCGCCAGGTTTCACGTGCGCTTCAAGCCAGAAACCCACGGTTGCAGGCCGTCACCACCCGTCGATAGGATGTCGCATGACAACACGACACCCAAAGAAAGGAACGAATCTCAATGCAATTGGACGCAATGGAACGCTTTGAAGCAAGATGCCAAAAACTCGAACGAACCGTCGCGAGACTCCGCATCACCTGTGCAACCTGCTGCGTCGTCGCGCTCAGTGTACTCGTCATGGGACAAGTTGACGCACAACGAGGCGGCGGAACACCCCGCGTACTGCGCGCCAAACAGTTCGAAGTCGTCGACAAAGGCGGAAAGGTCGTGGTGGCCATGACCTCCGTAAACGGCAAGGGCGTCATCGTCACCCGGTCCAGCGAAGGCAAACGACTCGTTGAATTGGCCGCCACAGTCGATGGCCAAGGTGCCATCACGCTCCGTAACGCAAAAGGCGATCGCGTCGTCACGCTGGGAGCGTTGGCCAGCGGAGAGGGTTTCGTCACCACGCTCGACGGCAGGAACAACGAAATGGTCAACATCTCAGCCGTCAACCGTCACGGCACCATCACCACCAAAAACCCCGAGGGACGCGCGATGGCCAAGATCACCGTAACAAATCGCGGCGACGGGCAGATCATCACGGAAAGCAACACCGGGCAAAAACTCGTCGAATTCGGCGGAACATCCGACGGCATCGGAGGCGCCCTCGCAGTCTTCAACCAGGACGGGGCAGCCATCTGCACAATGAAGCCCGACTCGGAAGGCTACGGCGTCGTCGGAGCGTGGGATAATCTCGGCATCGGCAACGCGCTCAAAGCCCGATGATGCCCAACCAGAATCGGTCTATCTCGCGGCGCATTCGTTTCCGGCATGCAATGCTGTCTGCCCTTGTGCTTATCTGCGCAGGGTGCAGCGCAACCCGCCCAACCATGCGGCAAGCGCGCCAACCAACGAGCGAAACGCTGGCCGACCGGTTCATCAAGACCCAACACGAAATACCAATGCGCGACGGCGTGAAATTGTTCACCACCGTCTATCGACCGCGCAGTACTTCCGAACGCAGCCCGATCCTTCTCATCAGAACCCCCTACAGCGTTCGACCCTACGAACCGGACAAATTCCCCACAAAGCTAGGCCCAAGCAAATTCCTCATCGACGCGGGCTACATCTTCGCGTACCAGGACGTCCGAGGCTGCTACATGTCCGAAGGCGACTTCGTCAACATGAGGCCCCACATTTCGGACAAAACCGGCGCAACGCAGATCGACGAGAGCACGGACACCCACGACACGATCGACTGGCTCCTCAGAAACGTGCCCGACAACAACGGCAGAGTCGGCATGTGGGGCATCTCCTATCCCGGCTTCTACGCAGCAGCCGGCATGATCGACGCCCACCCCGCATTGAAAGCGGTGTCTCCGCAGGCACCGATCGCCGACTGGTTCTTCGATGATTTTCACCACCACGGCGCCGTGTTCCTCCCGCACAGCTTCAACTTCCTCGTCTCCTTCGGAAAACCACGCACAGGCCCCAACCAGGACAAGTGGAAACGATTTGACCACGGCACACCGGACGGCTACCAGTTCTTCATGGACATCGGCCCCATCGCCAACGCGGAAAAGCGGTACTTGCACGGCGATGTGCCCTTCTGGACGGAGGTTGCACAACATCCGAACTACGACGAATTCTGGCAGGCACGCGCCATCCTGCCCCATCTGAACAACGTCGCGCCCGCCGTCATGACCGTCGGAGGCTGGTTCGACGCCGAAGACCTCTACGGCCCACTAAACATTTATCGGTCAGTCGAAATGCGCAATCCCGACGTCTTCAACATGCTCGTCATGGGCCCCTGGCGACACGGCGGCTGGGCACGCGAGCCGGGCACCCGACTCGGCAATATCTACTTCGGCGAAGGCATATCCGGTTTCTACCGCGAGAACATCGAGAAAAAATTCTTCGACCACTTCCTCAAGAACAAAGGCAATTTCGACCTGCCCGAAGCCTACATGTTCGAAACCGGGAAAAACCGCTGGCGCACGTTCGACCATTGGCCGCCCAAAGACTTGGAAGAAAAAAGTCTTTACACATCGACCGGCATGACGCTGACCTTCGACGCACCGACGGCAACGGAAGTCGTTTTCGATGAATACGTCAGCGACCCCGCCAAGCCAGTACCGTTCACCGAAACAATCGTCCCCAAAATGACACGCGAATATATGACCGACGACCAGCGCTTCGCCGCGCGCCGGCCCGACGTCCTCGCCTACGCGACGGACGAACTCACCGACGACATCACACTAGCCGGTCCGATCGTCGCCGACCTGTGGGTGTCCACCTCCGGCACAGCCTCAGACTGGATCGTCAAAATCATCGACTTTTTCCCCCGAAACGAACCTGACCCCACAGCCATCACCGTCACGCGCCCCCACGGCGGATACCAGATGATGGTCCGCAGCGAGGTCATCCGCGGACGATTCCGCAACAGCTACGAAAACCCGCAGCCCTTCACCCCCGGCGAACCCACGCGCGTAAGACTCGAATTGCAGGACGTTCTGCACACGTTCAAAGCAGGCCACCGCATCATGGTGCAAATCCAGAGTTCCTGGTTCCCGCTGGTCGACCGGAATCCGCAAAAATACGTGGACAACATTTTCGAAGCCGTCGAATCCGATTTCCAAAAAGCAACCCAGCGCGTCTACCGATCGGGCGAATACCCCACGCGCATCGTCGTCGGTGTGCTTTCCGATCCCTGACGGAACAAGCCGGGCAATCCCGAAGCCCCATTCAGCGAAGATTCGCACAGATTTGATGAGCGCACGCCAACCCGCGAATTCAACGAACACACCGTTCAACGCCGGCATACTCGTCGGCGGACGGTCCTCCCGCATGGGGCGAGACAAAGCCACACTGCCCTGGGGCAATAACACCATGCTCGAAACGGTCGTACGCACCGTCAGTAGTGCGGCTGCACAATATGTGCTCGTCGGTCAATGCGCTGAACTCCCGCCTCCCTTGCGCGGCGTAACGCTCATTCCAGACGATCCGCCGGGCATCGGGCCGGTCGGTGGATTGGCTGCCCTGCTGACCCATTTCCCAAATCAGTGGTGTTTTTTGCTCAGTTGCGACCTGCCCCTGCTAGCCCCGGACACTCTGAACGCCCTTCTGGCGCGCGTCACACCCGACGTCAGCGTCGTCGCATACCGCATCGAGGGGCGATTCGATCCCTGCTGCGCGTTGTACCACCCCCGAGTCCTCCCCGAAGTCCGCTGGCAGATTAAGCGCGGAATTCACTCGTTGAACGCGATTATCAGGTCCGTACCGCACATTTCCGTCGATGCCGACGACGCGACCCGCCGAGCACTGACCAACGTCAACACGTCCGACGACCTGAAACACGCCCGATCGACCGACCCCGAGGCTTGACGCACAAGCTGCACTTTGTAGCATGTGCTACATCTTGTAGCTATTGCCACTATTTCACTAAGCCCGATCGGAGGAACAACGAATATGTTCACAAGCCCATCTGCCCTCGCGCGTCGCGTTCTGTTGTGCTCGGCCACGATCCTCACGCATGTTTCAGCCCAAACCGTCGATCCCATGTCCGAGCCGCTGGTGACCGATCGTCCCGATTTCACCGAGAGCACCGAAACCATACCGGCTGGGCATGTTCAGCTTGAGTCCGGCTACACTTTTACGCTGAACGACGACGACGGCCTGCGTACGCAGAATCACACTGCGCCGGAAGGGCTCCTGCGCGTCGGCCTCACCGAAAACCTCGAATTACGGCTCGGCTGGGAGGGTTACGCGTGGACGCGTGACCGCACGTCCGCCACCGAAGATTCGGACGGCGAAACGTTTCGGACCGATAACGCCAACGATGCGACCATCGGCCTCAAGTGGAAATTGTTCGAGCAGGACGGCTGGCGCCCGCATTTCGGTCTGATTTTTGAAACGAGTGTCCCCAGCGGAAACGGCGATGCCACAACCAACGATGCCGACCCCGCGGTCAAGCTCCTGTGGGCTTACGATCTCGCCGAGGGATTCTCGCTCTCGGGAAACGTCAATTTGGCGATCCCGACGGAGAACGGCAGTCGATTCCTTCAGACAGCCGCCTCGATTTCGTTGGCTGTAGCGCTGGACGACCGATGGGGCATTTACAGTGAATATTACGGGTTTTTCAACAACGCCCACCACGCCGACGCCGCTCATTACCTCAACGGGGGCGTGACCTTTCTGGTCCACAACAATCTCCAACTCGACTGGCGGGCTGGTTTCGGTTTGAATGACGAGGCTGACGATTTCTTTACCGGTGTCGGATTCGTCATCCGATTTTGAGGCTGTTCGGCGGGTGACGATGGCCCGAATCGTACTTGCCGGCGATAGTGCTTTATCAAGCGCGAAACGACGGGTGGGTGCCCCACCTCTTCAGAGGTGGAGAGGTCGAGTGGTTTTTGGATTCGACTTCCCCACGGCTAAAGCCGTGGGGCACCCAGCCCATCAATTGAGTCGTGACAATGCGGGAGCGATGGCGTCGTTCCAAGACAGAGAATCGTTGATTTGGCCAAGAAAACGAGCAAAAAAGAGACCAAACGCCCAAGAGCGTCCAAGGTACGCGTCAGTCCACAGGCACCCGAGCGGTTCCGCCGGACGCGCGAGGACCACGCAGCCGAGATGGGCGAGGACTACGTCGAGCTTATCGACGATCTTCTCACCGGCGCGGGTGAAGCCCGGCTGGTGGATATTGCCGAGCATATGGGCGTTTCTCATGTTACCGCCAGCCGCATCATCGCCCGCCTGCGCCGCGAAGGCCTGGTCGAAACCAAACCCTACCGCGCTATTTTTCTCACCGATTCCGGAAAAAATCTTGCGGAACAAACCCGGGCACGTCATCAGCTCGTTTTCAAGCTGCTCCGCGTGATCGGCGTGCCTGAACACCAGGCCCACCTCGACGCTGAGGGCATCGAGCACCACATCAGTGAAGTCTCACTGAACGCCATCTCGCAGTTTCTGAAGATCAAGTGAGTCGGCTGGGCTGCAGGATCGCGTCGACAGCATCGGTACCGCTTCCCCTTCTTGCCTTGTCGGTACAAACGTGCGGCTGTAGGCTTCGGCCGTTCGGGGTATTCAATAACATCATACGACCTCACGGAGGGGAAGCCGATGATCTGGTCTGCCTGCGGATTCGGTCTGTTGTTGCAATTGGTGGCTCAGTGTGAGGGGCCAAGCTCGGTGGCTGGCGATGCCAACAGCGATGGGGCTATCGACCTGCTGGACTACGAGCGGTTCGTTGCTTGCGCGGGCGCGATCGGTGCGCCTCTGCCCGACGAAGAATGTCTCGCGCTTGATTTCGACGATGATTCCATTATTGGCTTCGCCGATTTCGGCGGGTTTCAGCGCGCATTCGCGACGCTTCCATTGTGCGGAGACGGGCGGTGGGCGGCGGCTGAGGGCTGTGACGACGGCAACAACACTTCCGGAGACGGCTGCGACGCATTCTGCTGTCTCGAACTGGCAGAACCGCCCGCTATTCGGGCTGCGTGGAGCGCATCGAGTGTCGGCCCGCTTTTGTTCGACGGCGGTCCCGTGGACATGCTCCTCGACGCCGGCGTGACGCATTTCGCCGTGAAGATGCCGTCGTTGCGACCGGAAATCGGCGATGGCGACAGGCTGACGCTCGAGCGGTGGTCGGAAAAGCTGAACGCCCGAGGCGCGAAGCTGTGGATCTTTTTCAACTGGTTCGCCGTGAATGAGGAGCCTTGGCTGCTGCCGCTCGTCGAACCCTACGTTGGGCCTGACGGTGTTGAGACTCTGCTCAAGCCCTGCCCGCAGTCGCGTGAATTCTGGGAACGCTCCATCAAGGCTCGTTTCGTTGGCGTGGCGGAATACGCGAGCATCACCGACACCAAGGATTTCCGATTCATACCGGGTTTTTCCGAAGCGTTGGACGGTGTCATGCTGGATCCTGAGCTGTACGGGTTTCCGGGGATCAATCGGACATACAACGATCCCTGCTACTGTGACAGTTGTTTCGCGGGGTTTTTCACGGATCAGGCCATCCCCGACGTTGTTCCACCGCGAGACGAGCGTGTTGCCTATCTCGTCGCCAATGGTCTTGTCGATGCGTACGCGGAATTCGAGCGCGTGCGTGTTCTCCTGTTGGCTGACGAATGTCGCGCGGCCTTCGAGACCGCCGCCCCCGCGCTTGACCTGAAGATCGGCGGGACGAATCTCATTCGCTTCGATCGTAGTACGTTTTACGTCGGCCTAGCTCAGGGGTTCGGCACGCCCACCAAACCTTATTACGACTTGACCCAGCGAACTGCGAACTACGGCTTCAATGCGAGCTACCCCGTGTTTCTGAACGAGGTTCGCGACGCGGGTATTTTCGCGGTCATTTTGCCCGGTCTGTTTCTCGATCGCGTTCCTCCGGACGCGGTGACCGACCATTTTTACACGTTGGCTGCTCTATCCGGCGGCGGGTGGCTGGACCGCACGTGCATGTTCGGTCCTTTGATTGATTCGCTGTGTTTCCCTGCGGAGGAATACCTGGCAGCCATCGCATTGGCCAACGCGGAGTTGGATCTGCTGTCGGCTGATGCATGCCACGTTTCGCAGTACCGTGGCAGGGAGTTCGTGCCGGGCTGCGTCAACTCGGAACCCTACGTGACTGACGGATTGATACCGCTCGAACCCGGGCCGCCCGCAGAGCAATCACCGACCTTCCGCCGAGAGACGGGCTATTTCTTTCACGCGGTGGCAGGGCAGCCTATCTTGTTCGACATCTGCTTCATTCGATTCGGATCGAACGATCCAGGGGCCGGTTGGTGGAGCCTTATCTCGCCCAGCGGCACGATGGTGGCCAGCGCACCCATGAACGCGCCACTGAACCCAGCCGAAATCCGAGCGACGGCGAGCGAAACCGGCGTCTACAGTATCATCCTCAACACATCCTTCGTGCACGGATTTCAGTTTCTGGATTCCTCGCATCCCGGCTCTTACGGTTCCGTCCTTGGCACACAGCGTCTGGGGGTTTTTCAGGCAGACGCGATCCCCGGGCCGCAGTTTTTCGCGTTCGTTCCGCCGGGCGAATCGGTCGTTTCGATTGAATTGAAAGCATCCGCATCCGAGGGGAGCGTTGTGCAGATTTTCGATGAGCGCGATCCGACCGTGCCGCTGTTCGATGGATGTGTCGATGAGACTCTTACGTCTCCGGTCACGTTTACGGTTCAAAATAACAACGCCGGCGGCGAGGGTGTGGTGCTTTCATTTACGATCATTCGCGAGAACCTGGACGGCAAGGGCGGCGGCTGCGGGATGGCGGAGGATTTGAGTATCAGGTTCCTTGGCGGCGCTCTTCCGTACCTTTCTCAAACGCGCTCCGGTCTGTTTCGTTCGACGGTGTCCGGCGGGTGAACAGGTAAGCACCCACTGCCGCGAAAATCAGTCCGCCGAACACGAACAGCCACGCGACGACGGCTGCGTCTGCCTTGGCGACGCCCAGCGGAAGGCAGACCCAGATCATCACCCATTCGCGCACGCCGAGGCCGTTGAACGTGATCGGCATCATGGCGGCCAGCGACACCAGCGGGACAGCCAGCATGGCTTCCAAAATGCCCAGCTCGATCCCCAAGCATTTTCCGAAGAACCAATAGTGTACGACGACGTTGAATTGCAGGAGCGTCGAAAGCCCCAACGCGATCAGCAGCGACCGTGGGGACTCTCGAAATCGCGCCAGCGCGGTCGTAGCCCGATGCACCTTGCGTTTCAGACCGTACCATTCGGAACCCGGCTCTGTTGACGCCGGTCTGACCGCGAGAAGGAAGACACACGCAAGCACGCCGATGCCCGCGACGCCGGCCACGCAGTATTCAAGACCGACAATCTGCCCGAACCACTGCGGATGCGTGCCGACAGCAGTCAGAATCAACACGCACATAGCCAGCATGCCCAGCACGCGGCCTACCACCACGGCTGAGAAAACGGCAGCGAGACGATCCACACGCCGGCCGACCAGCAGCACGAGGTAAGCATCCCCGCCCACGGACGTCGGCAGAAGCTGATTGAAGTACGTGCCGATCAACAGAGCACGCAGCACGTCTTTGTGCGGAAGGTGGATATCCTGAGCGGCGAGCAGAAGTCGCAATCGCAACGTGGAAATAACGAACCCAAGCGCCGGCGGAAAGATCAGCGCTGCCGCGAGCATCCACACATTGCGTGACGCACGCGCGAGCGAGTCGAAAATCGCATCGTCACCAACGTGCAGCACGACCAGCGCGAACAGCCCAACGGTGACAGCCAGCCTCAAGATTCCGCGCAGGCGCGACTTGGGCGGAGGCGTTTCGGGTGAGGGCGCGGTATCAATTGAAGAGGATTCAGTCACGGATTCACTCAGGCCAGCGCATGCGGGGTCATCAGGCCGTCGGTGAACTCGCGCATCTGATCCAACGACCGTCCTTCAAAGAACAGCCGATACCATATCTCAAGGTTGATGAGAATCCACAGGCGGAAATTGTGATCGCACCGGCCGTTCAGGTGCTCATCGAGAATCCGATTCATATACGCCCGGTCGAACAAGCCTAACTCGACGAAACGCGACTCGGCGAACAGGTTGCGCAGGAACCCGCTCAACTCGTCGCGCATCCACAATGCGAGCGGAAATCCGAATCCCTGCTTGGGTCGATCGATTACCGACGCGGGCAAATACCGGCCCGCGACGCTTCGCAACGCGTATTTGAGCGTCCGCCCGCGCAACTTCATGTTGGCGGGCAGCGACGCCGCAAGCGCGACCAGCTCCTGATCCACCAGCGGCGAACGCACTTCCAGCGAGTGTGCCATGGCCATGCGATCCACGATGGGCAGCAGGTGATCCGGCATACGCGTCATCAAATCCGTGTGCAACATGCGGTCGGTTTCATCACTCGCGTTTTCCGCATCGTAGTAGGCGAGAATCTTGCCCACGGAATCGGGATCGTCCACGCGGCGGCGGGCGTCGGGGGTGAACAGCCCGTTCTTCGCATCCTCCGTGAATCGCAGGAAGCTGGCGCTGTGCGCGTAACGCGCTCCGCCTGTTGAAAACGACATCTCGTTCACCCACGCAGCCTTCTGCGCGAGACTCTTGTACCCGAACGATTGCGGGATGCGGTCGGTGACCGGACCCATGACGTTGGCTCGAAACCACCGCGGCAGCCAGCAGTAATAATCCACCAGCCGATTGCCCGAGTACCGATCGTAGCCCGCGAAATTCTCGTCCCCACCATCGCCGCCAAGCGCCACCTTGACCCGCTCGCGCGCCATCTGCGACACCAGGTACACCCCGACGCCGAACGGATCGGACGGCTCGTCCATGTGGTAAACCATCGACGGGATGAGGTGGATCAGGTCCGCCCGAACGATTTGCTCATGGTGCTCGACGTTCAAGCCGTTGGCCACCGTGCGGGCGAACGGCAGCTCGTTGAATTTCTGCTCAGCCACACCGATCGAAAAAGCGGGGATTCTGTCGTCGGACTGTTCGTCCATCATCGCGGTGATGGTGCTCGAATCGATGCCGCCGCTGAGAAACGCACCTACCGGAACGTCGCTGACCATGTGCGACTTTACCGTGTCGCGCAACTTCTCATGCAACCCGTCGATCAACTCGCGATCCGACCCGCTGCGTTTGCGATTGAAATCAATGGACCAGTATCGGTCGATGGCTGCTTTGCCGTCTCGATATTCCAGTCGTGAGCCGGCCTGTAATTTCTGAATTCCCTCGAACAGCGTGTAGCGATCCGGCAGGAAGCGCAGCGAGATGTAATGCCACAATCCGTTCAGATCGGGCTTCGGCTGGACAATGCCGGTCGCGAGAATCGCTTTCGGCTCGGAGGCGAACAGAAAGCCCTTGGGGCCGACGTGAAAAAAGAGCGGCTTTTGCCCCATCGGATCACGTGCCAAGAACAGCGAACGATCCCGGCTGTCCCAGATGGCGAACGCGAACATGCCGCGCAGTTTCTTCACGCAATCGCGGCCTAGTTCTTCGTAGAGGTGAACGATTACTTCGGTATCGGATTGCGTGGCGAAGATGTGCCCTTTGTCCACAAGTTCGCGACGCAACTCGCGGAAATTGTAGATTTCGCCGTTGAACGCGATCCAGATCGTGCCGTCTTCGTTGGACAGCGGCTGCTTTCCGCCGTCGATGTCGATGATGCTCAGCCTGCGATGGGCCAGACCGGCTGAGCCGTCGATGTGGAATCCTTCGTCGTCAGGCCCACGGTGACGCAAGACGTCGGCCATCTTGTGTAACGCTTTTTCGTCGACACTGTCGCGACCGATAATTCCGGCGATTCCACACACGTTATGATCCGTTTCACCAAAAGCGGGCAGCCGACGGACTCAACCGTTCGCGCCGACCGAAACCGGTTCTCGTTCCTTTTGGGCTTTCCAGCAAGCCCGGGTCTCCGCACTCCCCACAGGCCCGACCGCCACAAACGGGCCGAGCACGAGGTAGTCCAGCTTGCTGTCCAGAAACGCTCGCACCGCGTCCTTGGCTGTGCGCACGATCGGCTCTTCATGAATGTTGAAGGACGTGTTGATGATGGCCGGCAAGCCGCTTAGTTTTTCATACTCGGTAATGATGTCGTAAAAACCGGGGTTGTCTTCGCGCCGAACAAGTTGCGGGCGGGCGGTTCCGTCCACATGCACGACGCCCTCACACCGCTTACGCATGATCGGTTTGCAGTGAAGCGTGATCGTCATGAATCGCGCCGTCTCCAGCGCACCATTGGGATCGATGTAAAGGTCGGCGGCGGATTCGTAGGTGCTGGCTGGAGCGAAAGGCATGAACTCGGTGCGTCGCAGCAGCGTGTTAAGCCAATCGTTGACGCTGTGATCGTCCGGGCGGTACATGATCGTGCGGTTGCCCAGCGCCCGCGGTCCGTATTCCATCGCACCCGACGCACGCGCCACGACGTGCCCCTCGTGCAGTAACTGCGCAACGTGCGCCGCCGTGTTCTTGGGCTTGGTGAATTCCAGGCCAGCTGCCCGCAACACTGATTCCGCATCGGCGTCTTTGATTTCCGTACCAAGGCACGCGTGAGGCAGCAGCTTGGCTTCGTAAGGCTTGCCTGCCTTGCGGGCATCGTCCTGATAAACTGCCAAGGCAGCGCCGACGGCCAGCCCCTCGTCGCTCATGCCCGGATGGACCGACACATTCTTCACACCCTTGACGCGCAAAATGCATTCGTTGATGCGCACATTGGCGAACAAGCCGCCGGCCAGCGCGACATTGTGATGGCCTGTCTCGCGCTGCCAGTGCTCGACCAATGCACACGCGACGCGCTCCGACACGAGTTGGATCGAGGCAGCCAAGTCCGCGTGCTTCCAACCCTTCGGCAGGCGGGCTTCAATGGTCGCCAGCGCCTTGTTGAACAGCACCCTGCCGCGATTGACCAGCTTTCCGTTTGAGAAGCCGATCATTGACTCGAAGAGATCGACATAAATCGGTTCCCCGCGTGCGGCCAATCCGGTGATTTTCCCTTCGTGGCGCTTGGCTTTGTATCCGCATAGCGCTGTGACGTAGGCGTAGTAGTTGCCCAGCGAATCGTAGGAACTGCTGGAGGACAGTTTCTGAAGCAGGCCATCCCGAGCGCTGTACACGTGCGAGCAATCCCGATCTCCGCCGCCGTCCATCGTCACCACCAGCGCCTCGTCAAAGCCGCTCGTGTAGTACGCGCTGGCTGCGTGCCCGTAGTGGTGGTGGACAAAGCGTGGTGCGACTTGGATGTTCCATTTGTCGCGCAGGATTTCGCCGATGCGCTTCCGCCGGTGGGCGAAGGACGGCATGCGAAGAAGGTAATAAGCGTTACGCACACCGGGCAGGAAGGGGGCGATTCCACCGAACATTGAGGCCATTCGGAAGAAAAAATCCTTCACACCGTCCCGACCTTCTGCGCGGGCTTCAAACCAGCCGGGCCAACCGTCAACTTCTTCGCGCAGCATCATCCAGCGGTCCGAGACCGCCGCGACGTCTACATCCTTCGGGCTTGCACCAGCCAGCCGCAGCGCTTCGTCGATTGACTTCCACGGAAACCCACGCGCCTGCTTCTGGCGCGCCATGCGTTCCTCGTTGACAGCCGACAGAATCCTGCCGTCGCCGACCACGCACGCACCGCTCGTTTGCCCGTCCGCGATGCCCAGTACTAACACGGTGTTTTCTCACGTTGAGCGCTGTCCGTTGCGCACTGCGCACCGGGAATCCAGCCGGCTTCGATGTACGATTCAACCATGCGTGCCAGACCTTCCTCCGCCGCCACCTTCGGCTCAAAGCCCAACTGTCGCCGGGCTTTGCCGATATCGAAACTCCGCGTCGATCGAAACCATGCGGCTCGACGGCGATGCAGAGGCGGCGAGATACGCAGTGGAGCGCAGATCGCCTCACAAAGCGCCGAAGCGGTGTACAACAGACCATACGGCAAGTGGAGTTTCGGCGGCGAAACCGCGAGCGTCTTGGCGATCACCTCGGTGATGCAGTTCAGCGTGACGGCGTGATCGTCCGCGATGATGTACGTCTGTCCGACGGCCTCCTCCTTCGTCGCGCACAAAACGAACGCATCCGACAGATCGTCAATGTGAATGAAGTGGTATTTCACTTCGCCGTTGCCGAACAACACGAATCGCCGCCGCTTGATAAGCTGGGCCAGCTTCAGGAATCTCCGTTCGCCCGCACCGTAAATCGCAGCCGGGCGCACAATCGAAACCTCCAACCCCAGTTGGCGACCGTGATCGCGCGCCAACTCTTCGCCCTTGAGCTTCGTGTATTGATAATAGTCATCAGGCTGAATCGGAGCGTCTTCAGCCGCGGGCGGATTCTTGACGTTGCCGTGAACGCCGATCGTGCTGCAATGCACGAACCGCTTCACGCCCGCCTCAGCCGCGGCTTCCAGCATGTACCGCGTACCCTCGACATTCACGTCCCAGAAGTCCTTCTTCGGAACGTTCGTCGGGCGGTACAACGCGGCGATGTGGTACACAACGTCCACACCCGCAACGATTTTTTTGACGCAGGCGCGATCGCGAATGTCGCCAGCCACCAGCTCCAGACAGTCGTGCCCGAAGTCCGGCTCGCCGCCGTCGGGCGTGTAGTACAGACCGCGCGTCTGCACACCCTTGCGCGCCAGGTACAGACAAAAACGGCTGCCCGTAAACCCATTCGCGCCTGTAACCAGTGCAGTCGGCTGCATGTTCGTTCCGCACTCCTTTACCGGACTATCGATCCCCGCGCCGCCAATCCAGAACAGCCCCGACCTCCTCCAGTTCTTTCTTCAAACGGGAGTCGGACCAGCCGAGCGCCGCCGCCATCGTCGCGCCGGCTATTTCTATCGGACTCGGATTCTCACCCTCTCGCGTGGGTGTAATTACCTGACTCGCTAGATCTGTACGTCGGAACACGACATCGACAAGTTTAACCGCCATCTCGCAACGGACGGCATACAACACTTGCGCTTTCAAAACACCGGACGCGTCCACCACCTCCGCCGACCGTTCACACGTTGCACCTGAAACTTCGCCCAGTTGCGTCCCATATAATGCAAACATATTATGAATTCGCTCCGGATTTGCCAATGACCCCCATCGCCCAACAGCCGAGGATTCCGCCTCCTCAAGACCCTCAATATCCCCGCCCCAAAGCGGTGTTTTTTCGGTCGCACACGGACACCGAACCCCCATCGTCCGGCAGAGTTCATCGACCACCCGCTCCGCCGTCGCCCGCGCGGTCGTGTACTTCGTACCGGCCACACTAATCAGCCCACCTGGACCGCGGTCGCGTTCGTGATACACGACGATGTCGTCTTCCAGAAAACGCAACCCGCCCGGCTCGTCAGGACCATTGGCCACTGGAATGCAACCGACCTGAACCGCACACACGTCGTCCAACTCAAGCTGTATCGCGGGGCAGCTCTCGCGAATCTCTGCGATAAACCGCTCCACCTCACCAGCGTCAACGCCGACCCGACCCTCCACATACGGAAGATAGTCAGTCCCGACGAGCGAATGCGACCCGTACGGCGTGATGAACACCATACGCCCCCCGCGTCCCCGCAGGCCGACGGCGACGTCTCCCGCCAAACGACGCGTCAGCAAATTCACACCGCGAACCAGCTTCGGACCATCGCCAACCGCCGACAGACGCGCGATGTGAGGACCGGCTGCGTTGACCGTCAGGCTGGATCGAATCGAAAACTCCGCACCCGTCAAAACGTCGCGCGCTTTCGCGCCCACCACACGGCTGCCCTCGCTCAGCAATCGCTGGACCTCAACGTAGTTCACCGCGACCGCCCCGGCTGCGTGTGCGCTCTGCACCACGGCCAGCGTCAGGCGCTCCGAATGAATCATCTGCGCGTCGTGCCACAGCGCGGCACCGGTCGCATTCTCAGGCATCAATTCGCCCAATACCGCGCAGGCTTCGTCACGATTCAGAACGCGACCCCGCGGAATGCACCGCAGCGGATCCAGGCCACGGTTCCTGCCCATACCGACCAGACCGTCGATCGCGAACGCAGCCCCAAACACCGATCGACTTCGCGCGCCCAACCCATGCGTCGGCACAACAAACCGCAACGGACGCACAAGGTGCGGTGCAATCCGAAGCCACGTCGCCCGCTCACGAATCGAGCACCTCATCCGCCGCAAGTTGAATTGCTGAAGATACCGCAGACCGCCATGCACGATGCGCAGGGAGTTGGCCGACGCACCCCCGCCGAAATCGCCGCGATCGACCAAGGCAACCGACAACCCCCGCAGAGACGCATCGTGTGCAATGCACGCACCGAAGACGCCAGCCCCCACGACCAACACATCGAATTCGCGTTCCGCGAGTTGTTCCGCCTGCCGCTGCATCGTCCCTTTCACCACAAAATACACTTACCGAACGATCATTTTGCCGATATGGTTCGACGCGTCGTGAACACAAACCCTTCGCCGGACCGGACCGTCATGGAATCTGCCGCCCAAAACTGGCACCTCCGCCTCTTCGATAAGTCCGTGCTCAAACAGGCCAAGTGGCGGGCCATCAGCCGATACCTCGACGACTCCGCCACGATCGCCGGCCTCGACCTCGGCGCGGACAACGGCGTCGTCAGCCACCTTCTGCGCATTCGCGGCGGAACGTGGCACAGCGCCGACCTCGACGCCCACGCCGTTGCGTCCATCCGTGACATCGTGACGACAAACGTGCATCAAGTCGATGGAAAAACGCTGCCCTTCGAAGATGAATCCTTCAACATCGTCGTCGTTATCGACATGCTCGAACACCTTGACGACGATGCACAACTCGTTCGCGAAATCCACCGCGTGCTCCGCGAAGGCGGAACCGTCATCACCAACGTCCCGCACATCAAGACCCCGTCGATCCTCCGCCGAGTGCGACTGGCAGCCGGTCTGACCGACGCATGGCACGGACACGTCCGCCCCGGATACACACGCCGGCAGTTCGAAAACCTCCTCAGCCCCTGCTTCGACATCCTCGGCGGGCACACCTACAACCGCGCGTTCTCCGAATTCCTCGACATCGCCCTGAACTACGTCTACACGCGAAAATCGGCCAAATCGACGGGAAATTCGTCGTCCAAAGGCTCCGTCGTCACGCGCGACGACGTCGACAAACGCGCCAAACAATTCCGCCTCTTCGCAACGCTCTATCCCTTCATGCGCGCCTGGGCCGCCTTGGACGCGCTCTTCGCCCCGTTCACCGGGTACAGCCTCATCCTGCACGCCCGCAAGAAACCAACTCAATCCGCCCGCAAGACAAATGCGTAAACCTCGCCCAGCTTGCGTTTGAACACGTCGTAGCTGTGATCGCGCTCGACTTTGGCCTTCGCGCGTTTGGCAAGTTCCGCCCCCCGCTCCCGATCGCCCAGAATCTCGATCAGACCCTTCGCAAACGCCTCAGCCGAAGGTGCAACCAGCACAGCAGACCCCTCGTCCAGCACCTGCGTATGCGTGCGCAGATTCGTCGCAACGATGGGCCGACCGCTCAACATGTACGAGAAAATCTTCAACGGCGTGTTCTCGCCCTCGCTCCGAGGTGAAACGAGCACGTCGGCCAGAGACATTAACTCCGGCATCTCATCCGCCGGTCGCTTCCCGATCGCCAAGAATGACTTATCAACTTCCAGCAGCCGGGCACGCTGCCGATACGCGCTCACCTGATGCGGCTCGCCACCAGCCAAGACCACCACCGCATTCGGAACCGACCGCATCACCGCCGGCCAAGCATCGAGGAGCAGGTCAACGCCCTGGTAAGACTCAAGATTGCCCGTGTACAGAACCACACGCTTACCCGAAACACCCAGCTCCTCGGCCAACGAAGCCGTCGCCGCCGCATCCGGCGTGCGATGGGCAGACGGCAGCGGAATGTCCTCAATCTGAAATACCCGAGTCGAAGGCGCGTCCCGTTCGACCGTGTCCGTCAGCGCCCGGCACACCGTCAAAGCACAGGCAGACCGCCGTAGCGTCCAACGCATGACCGGGACCACGAGCTTCGAAAGAAACCGCACCAACGCGCTCGAATGGTTGCCCAACTGATCAGCCACGTCCGAGTCCATATCCACGATCACCGGCTTGTTGAACAATTTCGCCAAAGGCACGCAGAAAAACGCAGCCTCCTCTACCGCATGCACGACGCGCACGCGCTTTCGCGCCACCAGCCGCAGCGTCGTCATCGCAAGAAAAACATCCAGCACGATCTTCGCAAACGAAAAACCGATCGGCACCGAACGAATGAAAGGCACGCCCATCGAACGGTGATAGACGACGTGCGGAACGTCCTCGTGAGCGCCCATCGGATAGGTCGCCAGGTGAACTTCGTAGCCCAGATCGGTCAAACTGCGACACATGCACAGGATGTTCATGGGCGTACCCCGAACATCGAAACAGGGCTGAGGCGCCACCATCAGCACGCAAGGCCTGTCGTTTCGCGCAGCCTCTGAGGGCATCCCGTGTTACTCCCGCTCAGCCAGCATCAAGACCGGCGAGCCGATCAAACGCGTCAGCCCGACCGAGCGCCCGACGCGCTCGATCCCACTCGATAACGACCCACTGCCCATCATCCGATGCACACCCATCGGTGCCCAGAACTGTTTGTGCGTCTTCACGCGCGCGAAACCGTTCCGCCGAAACGCGCCGGCCAAACTCGATCCGGTATAGCAGAAAAATGGCCTCGTGTTGCCTTCGATGCGATGCTTGACGTGGAACAGAATCGGCGCGAGCACGTTCGCACTCGACCACGGCGCGTAGTCCACGAGCACCGCCCGCCGGCTGACCCTCGTAAGTTCGTCGATAAACGCACGCCAGCGCACGACATGTGCCAGCACGCGAACAGCCGTCACCAAATCGAACGAGCCGTCACGAAACGGCAGCCGCCAAAGATTCGACACCGCTGGTTGCGGGCGCGAATCACAGGCCACCGTGTCGGACCTGACGCGCTCGAGACAACTCGATGCGCTCCCATGCACGCAAACGCGATGTCCAGCCTTCAGAAGAAATTCGGTAAGCTGCCCGTGACCGCCGCCCACATCCAGCACCCGCGACGACGAAGGCAGACCCGCGAGCAGCTTCGCCGCACCATGACGCTGCTCATCCAGGAAAAACGCGCCCACCTCCCCCGAGAATCGGCGACGGTAGGAATCCGAAGACGTTTCGATGTCGGGCGTTTCGACGTTGTGAAAAAGTCCGTGCATGCGCTTTGACCGTCAGCGCACGCTGCCGACCGGGGGACCGGCCTGCGCTGCGGGCACGTCGTCCTTTCCCGCGTCACGACCGCGGTACAGATTTCGCACCTTGTACGTGGTGCGTCCCTGACTTTCATGGTAGATGCGCACCAGCAATTCACTCAACACGCCCATCACGATGAACAGCACGGAAAGAAGCACCAATAGAACCGCCAGCAAGACCAGAACATTGCGGTTGAGGTTGATCGGCTCGCTCGCGAAATGTCCGTACTTCTGCGCGATCGAAAGACCCAGAATCACGAACCCACCGCACAAGCTAAACAGGCACAGCTTTCCAAAGAAGTAAATCGGCTTGGTCAGATAGTCCCCCAAAAACTTGACCGTGATCAAATCGAGCAACACCTTGACCGTCCGACGAAGCCCGTACTTGGTTTGGCCGTGGATGCGCGGGCGATGGTTGACCGCCACTTCCGCGATGCGCGCACCACGCCAGCGCGTGATAATCGGGAGATAGCGATGCATCTCACCATACAGCGACACATCCTCCAGCACTTCGCGACGGTAAGCCTTCAAACTGCAACCCAAATCGTTGATCCGCACCCCCGTCACGCGGCGAATGAGACCGTTGGCCAACACCGAAGGCAGCCGCCGGGACCAGAACTTGTCCTGCCGATTCTTCCGCCAACCGCTGACCACATCGTAACCCGGCGGCTCGTCCAGCTTGGCCAACAACGCGGGAATGTCACGCGGGTCGTTCTGAAGATCGCCGTCCATCGGCACGATTATCCGCCCCCGAGCCAAAGCGAAACCAGCCGCCATCGCCGCCGTCTGCCCGAAATTCCGCGTGAACTCCACAATGACCGACCGCGGATCGTCGCCCGCGCATCGCCTCAACTCGACGAGCGTGCCGTCGCGACTCCCGTCGTCCACGTAAATGATTTCGAAACGCAATGACTGATCGCGCAGAACCTCACCCAACTCCTTGCACAGCGGAGCCACGTTCTTCTCTTCATTGCGAAGAGGGATGACCAGCGAGACATCGACCGCGCTCATGAATGACGTTCCGATCGTTCAGAATCTGAGAACCCACGCGGATCATAGTCCGCAACCGGACCACTACGCAAAGGCCCCATGCGATTGGGGTACGAACCCCCAACCCGACGTAACTATCGGTCCGCCCGGCGCATAGCTCAACCGCCCGGAAAATGGGAACGTGCGATAAGATGTGAGGTAACAGGTCAGCCGTGTGCAATGCCAATCCGCTCGATGACCGCGTTCGCCCGTGTTCTACAATGATTTTTGGTAAGAGATCAGCCGTCTGCAATGTCGCGTCGGGGTAATCGAGGGAGTTGGCCGGTGGTGAGGTAGTTTTTCAGGGCGTGGGCGATGGTTCGTGTGGGGTCGAGGCCGCGGAGGCGCAGAGTGCGGTAGACGCTCATGAGGACGGCCTGCGTGGCG
>JAJDDQ010000070.1 GCA_029260215.1 Phycisphaerae bacterium | reverse complement strand
TTCGTACAGCTTGATTTTGCTCGCTCCGGATTCGATACTCAGCGTCAGCGTGCCTTGCAAAGTCCCGTCAGCCGTGATGGTCAGCGGCACGAGGTCATCCTCCCCGGCGGTGGAGCCGGTTTCGTCCTTGTCCGGCACGTCATTTCCGTTGTCATCGTCGTCGTTCAGGCACAGGAAACCGCCCGGGTCCGTTTCATTCTGTTCCGTCACAGACCCGAAATCAAGCTGAATTTTGAGTATATCGATGGGAATGACAGCCGAACACTGCGTAACCGTCGCCGCCCCGCACGTTTCACCGCCGCGATTCTCCGCCGTGAGCGTGAGATCGAGCGTCAGCGTCGGATCGGTCAAGGCGTGGGCTATGACGGTAAGATCAAACGTCGAGCAACCACCGCCCGCGACCGCGATCGACGAAGGCCCAAAAACCGACACGCCGCCGACAAAAAAGGCCGGCGACCAGCTCACTTGATACGTCGCGTCGCACTCGCCGTTGTTGCACAGCGTAACGGGGCAGGGCGTCGCACCCGGCGTCGGTGGATCGGACTCCACCAACGACTGCGACGACTCTGTTCCACCGACCGCCAAGCATTGTCGAATCGGCGATCCCAATGGCGTTCAGCACAATCAACAAGGATCGGCTATTCTTGCCCAGTCGCCTTCAGCCGATTAATCGACGACTCAACGAATCCTATCTTGCTTCGCGTGTAATCGCTGTCAATAGCCCGCATCGCTTCAAATCGCTGATTTGCTTTTGCGAGATCGCCGCTCAGTATCGCACATTCAGTCAATCCGCACTCAGTGGTGCCGCGCGGAAGCAAGTCCTTTCCTGCCAACGACGCGAAAATTGATTCGGCTGTCGCGGCCTGTCGTAGGTGTTTATCGCTAACGCTGCCTTGGCTGTGATTTGCTCTACTTTGAAAGTGCTCGAATTGGCCGATGTAATTGAAGGCAACGAATCGTCGGATGTATGGCGCAAAAAAGGCATCTGGCTCGGATTCGGCTATCGCTAACAACTGCTCATCAATCCCCGGATGTTCTCTCATGGTGTCGAAATCAGGATATGTCGTCGCGGCAATATCTTCAATAAGCGGCGAGCTCACGACAAAGTTTGCCACGCAGGCCAACTCTGTTTTTGGGGGGTATCTTTTTCCGAAGGCTTTTTCGGAAATTCGTCTAAGCGCTGCCAGAGCGTTTTCGTCTCTCGCTTCTATGTCTTGCACGAACGTAACACGGATATCCGAATTCACCTTCACTGAACCTGACCTTATGAGCCACGAGGTTTCGCCTGCATTCACGAACAAACCAAAAATATCCGTCTCGATTAACGCCCCCGGCGCAATCGTTTTTCGTTTTGCGCGGCGAAACTTGAGGGCTGTGGAGCGTCGGCGATCCCCGTCTTCCACGACCATGAAATCGATATCTCGCGGCAGGCCGCTTTCGTCGGCGAGGAGTTCGACGGGCGAATGGGAAATATTATGAACCGCTATTCGCACTCGAAACGGGACGCACACATACGCTTGCTGATCAGTCCCGAGGATTTCGATCTTGACGGTTTCTTCATTGGCGACGACAGTCTGCTCGGAAGCGTTCGCGGCTTCCGCAGCGCTAATCGCAATACAAATCGTCGTGGCCGCTATTAGGTTCTTCATGCTACTCTGGCTCCACGTAGTCTCGCAATTCACGAATGCTTTCCTCAGAAAATGAGCTGGTTTGCTGATCCTGGTGCATCAATCCCTCCTCAGCATGATCAGCACCGAGTGTGTGCGCCATCTCATGCGCTACAGTGAGTCTTTGCGCTTGATCGGAATAGAGGTCTTCAAGGGTTTCTTGAAATATGACAGTCATTCCGGTGTACTGGGTTCCGAATGCACTTGATGTCCCGACTCCGAAGAAAATCGAATCGGGGTGCGTGCTGATGCCTTTCGTTGCGGTGGCTTCCGGATCGCCGTCTTCTTTGTCCTCAGGTTGAAATCCACTCAATACGTAGGCTGTCCAGTATTCCCGCCGTGGGAATGAAACGGGGACGGGGAATGAAACGGGGACGCAGTTAGTTTTTTCATTAGGAATGAATCGGAGACACAGCTAACGAATCCAAACGCCCCCATTCACGGAATGCGTCGAAAAAAGCGATCGAGTCTTGGCAGGTAGTATCGCTCGGAATTCACGGAAAAGACCACGCGGCTCACGCGCCCGACGATGCTGTCGCGCGACGCGACGCCCCAATAACGCGAGTCCTTGCTTTGATCGCGATTGTCGCCCATCACCCAGTATTCCTCAGGCCCAAGCACGACCGGCTCGAATGATCGCCGCGCCACGATGCGCGGTGTGGACATCACCGGATGATCGTGCGTTCCCAAAGCTTCCAACGCGAAGTCGTATTTCCCGCGCTCAGCCGCTTCGATCTGTTCCACGGAGTCCGCATCAAGCCGGCTGTAAGAAACCGGCTCATCGTTAAGGATCAGGAGATTGTCGCGCATCGCGACCACGTCACCGGGCAGACCGACGACACGCTTGACCAACCTCGTACCATCTTCGGGTGAAAACAGGACCACAAGATCGCCGCGTTCGGGATCGCCCCACTTCGCCAAGTGAATGGTCGTGAACGGCACTTTCAAATCGTAAGCCAGCTTGTTCACGAAAATACGATCCCCGATCAGGATCGAAGGCTTCATCGAACCCGTCGGCACATCGTTCCAATCCGCGACAGCCGATCGAAACGAGCACAGCACAACCACAACCACGAGAATCGGCTGACACCAATTCCGCCAAAATAACTTAAAGTTCAACTTCAGTTTTAGGTTCATCTCAGAAACTCCGGCACGGGAAAATTGAATGCTCCAATCATTACTACGATCGCCAAACCCTGTTGGCTCCATAAATTACAACTCACGACATCCGCGACGGCCTATCTCGCCGCGTACAACTTCCTTCGCTTCTTCCGCGTAAGTAACGCGCCAACCCCGTCTTTACCGTTGATCCGAATAATCGAACAGGTTAAACTCGTGTTATTCGGGTTTATCCCACGATCCGGTTTCGGGGTTTCGTGATCGTCACACACCAGCGACTCCGGGGGAAAAGCGTAACCCGCTGATCGGGACGCCGAAACGCGTCCCATAGGAAAGCGTCCCGCCAGTAACTGTGCGCGCACATTTTAGGAAGCTATTGAAAGGATCGGACGGCATGCATGCATTCGTTGGCCGACGAACGAACGTTCTCATGGGATCACTCGCACTCTTTGCAATCTGTGCATCGCAAGCTCCTGCTGCAAATGAAGTTGCGCCACTCGAAACACAGGAGTGGTTTGTCTCCGGTTCGGTTTCCGCCGAAATCGTCTTCGACAAGAAACAACTAAATCAACTGGGGCTTGCGGCTGAGTCCGCTCCCGACGCCCCGAAACACCCCGAGGGCGGGGCGTTCTATACGACGGTCGATTCCAACGGCTTGTTTTCGGTCGTAGCGACAAACGGCCAGTTGGCGGCGCTCCCCGGCGGGGATCTGGCTGTAGCCGGCCCGCGCATGAGCTTGTCCACCAAAGATGGGGTTATCGCCTCATTTGAAGAATGGTACGTCGTTCATGATCCGGCGGACAGCACGCGTTATCCCTTCATCGCGTATGGGGATCGCACGATGCGCAGGCCGTTGTTCGACTTGGCCAACACGTCGATCGACTTCGATATCGACCGTCAAATCCTGCTGATTTCCGGTTCGATGCGTCTCACGCAGGAAATGGCGACGAATCTCCAGCGTTCGGAAATCACCGGTGTAAGCCTTGGCGCGTTCGCGATCGAGATTCAGATGCTCCTTTCGCAAACCGTTGTGGTCGATCTTGATGCGGAAATTCAGGAAGCCACCATGCACGCCGGTGCGTGGCAGTCGGCCGAGGGGGCATTCCCCACACCAGGTCCGGACGTCATCGTCGGCGACCTGCCGTCCACAGGCCAGCATGGTCGAGTCGGTGCGGCTGGGTCGGGTACGGTGGGTCTCGCCATCGGCACAACGTCCTGCAATAAGGGCGATACGCCATTCAATTGGTTCGCCCTGCCCAACGGCGACCACCCGATGATTCCGATGAACCTCTACCGCTTGAAGACCGTCAGCGGCAGTTCACGTTTTGAGCAGGTCGGCAGCGCGTGGATGAAACATGGATTCACCGCGCTCCAGCAGAACATTTGTGGATTCGGCTGCACGGCGACGGGCGGCACGACACTTGGCGTTGGCTGTTCCGATCCGTATACGGAGGGATTGAATGCCGGTCAGTGCGGTCTTGGCCCGCGCGCCCGATTGAACCCGTACACTGGCGTCACACCTGGCGGCTCCGGCGTTGGCGGCAGTCCTTGCGGCGGCAGCAACTTTCCTTCTCGTGACCACACAGGCCATACGCACTCGGCCATCGCGCACTTGGTACAGGTTCTGGATACCGATCTCATGCCGTCGCTAAATTCCGGAGCGCGCTACTTCTCGGAAGGCCAATATCTGACACCGCACGAATTTAACGATGCCAACGCATTCGCCAATCAGAATATGCACAACAACGCATCGTATCGCGAGGTATCGGTAACCGAACCCTCGGCCGGCAACTTCAGCTTCGGCAACGTCGCACCCACCGTCCGTGAGCAGCCAGCCGTCAACGTGTGGAGCACGGCCACGCAAGTGATAATCGAGCCGGCGGCCACCGTCGATGGCCGGGCGTTCCTGTCCTATGAGGTGACGAACCTGGGCGGCGGGCAGTGGCATTACGAGTACGCGGTTTACAATATGAACCTCGATCGGTCGATCGAGTCGTTCAGTGTCCCCGTCCCTTCCGGCGTTGTCCTCAATAACATTGAGATGCACTTTCCTCTGAACCACAACGATGCCGGTGTGGTCGCAGCCGAGACGTATTCCAACACAACCTGGACGGTAAACACGTCGGGCGGGGCCATCACGTGGTCCACCGAATCCTTTGCGACGAACGCTCAAGCCAATGCCATTCGATTCGGAAGGCTGTACAACTTCCGGTTCAACGCCAATTCCGGCCCAGTCGCGACCAACGCGACCGCCGGCCTCTTCAAGACGGGCGGCACGACGACGGTCGCAACGCAAGGTCCGCAAGCGGTCGGCCCGCAGGACTGCAACAACAACGGTACGGAAGACAGCCAGGACATTGCCCTCGGCAACAGCCCGGACTGCAACGTCGACGGAATTCCAGACGAATGCGAACTGGTGGCCCCATGGGGAAATTGCACATCGTTCTGCCTGGACAACTGCAACAACAATGCGCTTCCCGACATCTGCGAAATCGACCAGAACAGCACAGCGCCCGGCGGGCCTTTCTTTTGCACAGCCGGCTGCGTGGCTGATTGCAACAACAACGGCGTTCCGGATTCGTGCGAATCAGATTGCAATCAGAACGGCGTGCAGGATAGCTGCGACATCGCGAACCTGACCAGTTCCGACTGCAACGGCGACGGAACACCAGACGAGTGCGAAATCGATCAAAACAGTGGAGCACCCGGCGGCCCCTTCTTTTGCACGACGGCTTGCGACCCGGACTGCAACAACAACGGCAGCCCCGACAACTGTGATCTCTCCGGAAACGATTGCAACATCAATGGCATTCCGGATGATTGCGACGGTGCCGTTTGTGTCTGCGGCAACAACGTAGTGGAGACTGGTGAGCAGTGCGACGACGGCAACGTGACAAACGGCGACGGCTGTGATGAGTTTTGCCAGTTCGAGTCCAACGATTTGTGCGACAGTGCCATTCCGATTGCGGAAGGAGCGACCGCATATGATACGACCGGTGCCGGGACCGACGGTCCCGCCCACGCCGTCTGCGAGTTTGACGGGCAAACATATCACGACATCTGGTATACCTATATCCCTGATTGCGACGGCAACCTGACGGTCAGCCTTTGCGGATCGGGCTACGACACAGACCTCGTGGTTTATGACGGTTGCGCCTGCCCGACGGCGGCAACGGCACCACTCGGCTGCAGCGACGACAACTGCCCGGGTGGCGCACCAGCCTCTTATCGATCGGAACTCCCGAACGGAGTCTTCCCTGTCATCCCTGTGACTGCGGGCAGTTGCTACCTCATTCGGGTCGGCGGTTGGAACAATGGCGACCAAGGGCCCGGAACCGTCGCCGTCACGAACGACGGATCGCCCTGTTTCCCGGACTGCAACAACAACAGCGTTGACGACGCCAAGGACATCACCAACGGCACCAGCCCGGACTGCAACAACAACGCTATACCCGATGAGTGCGAGACGACGGGCGGCAGCACGAAATCGTACGACGTGCCCGTTACGCCGCCGTTGGCCATCCCCGATGGTACGGGCGTATTCGTTTCGGACACGTTCACGGTTCCCGACACCGGCACAATCGAAGACGTCAATCTGGAATTGCTGGTCACGCACACTTACAACGGCGACTTGATCGTGCGTCTTTCTCATGGCGGCACAACAGTCGTCGTGATCGATCAGCCTGCCCCCGGTGACGACGGTTTGGCAAACGTCGTGCTCGACGACGAAGGCACAGGCGGTGCAATCGAATCGGTCACGTCCGGCGGGCCTGCTTTGACTTCTCCGCCGAGTTACACGCCGAACAACCCGCTCAGCGCGTTCGACGGGATGGACAAGCAAGGCTTGTGGACCATCGAGATCAGCGACAACGCCGGTCAGGACGTCGGCACACTTGATTTCTGGTCTCTGGAGATTGCCAACGCGGGCACCGGAACCATCCCCTGCTGTGCGATCCCGGCCGATTGTGCAGACGGCAATCCTTGCACAGACGACGTATGCACCGCCGGGCAATGCACGAATCCGCCGAACACCGCCACGTGCAATGATGCGGACGCCTGCACGATAAACGATGTGTGCGCCGGCGGCACGTGCTCCGGCACGCTCACCGACTGCACCGATCCCAACACCTGCACAGATTGCAATAACAATAACATCAGTGACCAGTGCGAAGGCCTGCCCGACTGCAACGCCGACGGCATCCCCGACAGTTGCCAGTTCGCGGACTGCAACAACAACGGGACCAATGACGTTTGCGAGATCGCAGCCGGTACGAGCATCGACTGTGACGGCGGACCAGTGGGTGTTGCCGCTGGCGGAGCAGTCATCTTCAACAATCTGTGTATGTTCTGTCACGGAGCAGACGGCACGGGCGGTATCGGCCCCAATATCCTGGACCACTCCCGCGTCCAGATATGGACCGAACTGACCGCACCGACGCTTCATCCGGGAGGTGCCCATCCGGAGTATTCCCAACAGGACTTCGCCGACATCGAAGCCTTCCTCGCACAAGGCGGCAGTCGTGGCCGACCGGACAGGATTCCCGACGAGTGTCAAACGCTGGTCGACTGTGACCTCGACGGCACAACCGATGCCTGTGAGCTTGAAGCCGGAACGCAGGTGGACGCCGACTACAACGGGACGCCCGATGACTGTGTTTGCATGTTGCCTTGCGATGACGGCGATCCATGCACGACCGATTCGTGCGACCCGGTCCTGGGCTGCGTCACAGCCCCAATCGTGTGTAATGACGGCAATGCCTGCACGACCGATTCGTGCGACGCGGTTCTCGGCTGCGTCACGGCACCGATCGTGTGTGATGACACCGATCCATGCACGACCGATTCGTGCGATTCGGTCCTCGGCTGCGTCACGGCCCCAGTCGTGTGCGATGACACCGATCCATGCACGACTGATTCGTGTGACCCGGTCCTCGGTTGCGTTACGGCGCCGATCGTGTGCGACGACGGCAATGCTTGCACGACCGATTCGTGTGATCCGGTTCTGGGCTGCGTCACGGCCCCAGTCGTTTGCGACGATGGCGACCCGTGTACCGCTGACGCCTGCCAGGCTGGTGTCGGATGCGTAGCGCCGCCAGTCGATTGCGACGACGGCTTGTTCTGCAACGGGGTTGAAACATGTGACGCGGTCCTCGGCTGCATTTCCGGCGCAGCTCCTTGCGTCGATGCGTTCGCATGTACAAGCGACAATTGCAACGAAGCCGCCAACACCTGCGTATTCGTTCCGATTGATTCACTGTGCGACAATGGGTTGCCCTGCGACGGCGTCGAAACCTGCGATGGAGCGATCGGATGTGTGACGGGAACACCGCTTGACTGTGACGACATGGACGCCTGCACGACAGACTCGTGCGACAACAACATGGGCGGCTGCATCAATGACCTCGTGGTATGCACGCCGACCAATGAATGCATGGACGCGGCGTGCGACTCGGTTACGGGTTGCTTTGAAACGCCCAACACCAATCCGTGCGACGACGGCGACGCATGCACGGAAAACGATGCGTGTTCGGGCGGTGTTTGCAACAGCGGTACGCCGGTCGATTGCGAAGACGGCAACCCATGCACCGATCATACATGCGATTCGCTGACCGGCTGTGCGACGACCTTCAACACAGCCACCTGTGACGACGGCGACGCATGCACCGAGAACGACGTTTGCTCGCTCGGTTCCTGTGCCGGCACGGCGATTGTGTGCGACGACGGCAATCCTTGCACGGACGATTTTTGCGACGCGTTCGGCATGTGCAGCACGTCGCCGAACACGGCTTCGTGCGACGACGGGAATGCCTGCACCGAAAACGATGCCTGCTCCGGTGGAAGTTGTTCGGGAACAACGGTTTCCTGCGACGATAGCAACGAATGCACCACCGACACGTGTGATCCCATCATGGGATGCGAGACGACATGCCTCGGTGTGGGCACACTCTGCGACAGTGGGGCCGGCGAGTGCAACGCCCAGTGCGTGTGCGAGCCTACGTTCGCGACCTGTGTCTCGTCTGCGGCGGAGTGTTGCGATACGGACTTCGATACCGTCCGTGACTCGAACTGTATTTGGTGCGAGTGCAACGCGGGCATCTGTGAAAGCCGTGGCGTGACCCATGCGGATATCGGCGGGCCGTTTGGCGACTGCCAGCCGGACGGCTTCTGCAACCTGTTCGACGCATCGCATGCACTGGCTTGCTTTGCGGAGTCCAATCCGTGCGACGACTTCAACCTGGACATCGGCGGTTCGTTCGGCGATTGCCAGCCGGACGGGTTCTGCAATGTGTTCGACGCGAATCACGCACTGCAATGTTTCGCGCTTCAAAACCCGTGTTCCTGCGGTCCCGCACCGGAGTTCGCTCACACTCCGCGCATCTCGGGCGCAACCTCGCTGGTCGCAACGGCCGACCGCAGAACCGTTCGACCCGGCGAAACGGTCAGTGTGCGTGTCTTTGCCGCGAACGCGCTGAACGACCTTCAAAGCTACCAGCTTTCAATGCTCGCCGGCGGCGGGCGAAGAGGCCGCTTTGAACTCGTCGATGCGTATGTGGAAAACCGAATCGATAGCGCATTCGGTCAAACGGCGGGCGCGATTAACGCGAACAATCTCCGTCGAGGCCAACTCGCCAATCTGCTGGTAGACGGCGGTGTTCAGACGAAGCCGATGGCCTACCTCGCGACGTACGTGTATCGCGTTTCGGAAGGTGCAGCCGGTGCGTTCGTGATCGACATTGTCATTAACGACGTGTCGAATTCAGAAAGCGTCCTGGTCGGAGCGTTCACCGACAAGATCGCCCTGACTTCATCAACGCCCGCTGTCATCACGGTTACCGCGGGCAATTCGCAGTCGCTCCGCTAAGCGACTGACGCCACAAAATCGAATCAACCAGCCAACAGGCTGAGCACATGCTCAGCCTGTTGCTGGGCGATTTTCAGCGTCTTGATCCCTGCGGCATTGATCACCTTCTCGCGAGCCAGCCGCGACGTCTCCTCCGCAAAGTCCGTATCCACCAACCGGCTGCGACTGGCAGACAGATTCTCGACCGCCACCTGATTCGACCGTACCTGCGGCTCGACCGTGTATTTCTGATACGCTCCCACCGTTCCAGCCGCCGAAGTCACCCCGGTCAGCGAGTCATCCAGCGCGGTCTGCGCGTCCGCGAAATTCCCGCTCGCCAAATTGTTCGCCCCGCCGGTCGCCAGCGAAGCGGCTGCGTTGGCTGCATCGTTCAGTTGAGTCTCCAAGGCAGCCTGCTGACTGCTCGATAAAGGCACGGACTGAAGATCGCCCAGCGCCTGTCCCGTCACGCGACGGATGCTGTCAGCCGTGGAGTCTATTTGCAGTTGGATGGCGTCGCGTTCGGCGTCCGATAGTGCGCCCGAGTTCGCGCCCTGCGTCACAAGACCCTGAAGGTCCGCGAACATGCCGGAAAGCTGCGACAGCCCGCCGGAGGATACGTTTGCGTTGGAATTCGCCCGCTGAAGCGTTCGGGACTCCGCCTCCAGTGCTTTGATCTCAGCACTAAGTCGCTCCCCCGAAATGAGTGCAGCCGGCCCGTCCTTGCCCGAATTGATACGCCGGCCGGTGGACAACTTCGTCATGGAGTCGTTCAACCGGCTGTTGCTTCGATTCAGGCGAAAAGCCGCCCCCAACGTTGACGAATTGTTGACTGGTGAAATCATGCCCACACCATCGAATTCGTTCGAGAGCCATGCAAGCGAAATCGACGGCCGCCTCGCTCAATAAAGATTCCGCATTCGCCGACGACTCGTGTACAATTCGAGTTTCTAAATTCGCACCGAACATGCGAGGCGATTGACCGATAACGCCATGAACACAGTCGCGAAAAGCGCGACGACCGGTAAACAAAGAATGCCCAAACACAACGTCCATCTTCTGGTCTCCTGTCCCGACGCCCGAGGGATCGTAGCTGCCATCACCGGCTTCCTTACCGATCACAACGTAAACGTCCTCGACCTCGACCAGCACACGGATTCGGACCAAGGCTGGTTCTTCGCCCGCGTCGCGTTCGATCTGACGGGCTGCGACGTCTCGCTCGACCGCCTGACCGAACTATGGACGCGCATCGCCGACACGCTCCACATGACCTGGCGCATCCACGACACAGCCGCCAAGCGCCGGATGGCCATCCTCGTGAGCAAACGCGATCACTGCTGCCGCGAATTGCTCTGGCGATGGGAGGATGGCGAGCTTGATTGCGAAATCCCCCTCGTCATCAGTAATCACGAAGACCTTCGCGACGTTATCGAACGTTTCAACGTCCCATTTCACGCGCTTCCCGTGACGCCCGATTCGCGTTCTGAACAGGAAAAACGCATCCAGGAACTACTCATCAAGAACCACGTCGATGTCGTCGTGCTGGCCCGCTACATGCAGGTACTGACCAAGTCCTTCGTCGATCGCTGGCCCAGCCGCATCATCAACATCCGCCACAGCTTCCTGCCCGCCTTCGCCGGAGGCCGACCCTACCACCAAGCCTACGATCGCGGCGTCAAGGTGATCGGCGCAACCTGCCATTACGTCACCGAAGACCTCGACGCAGGCCCCATCATCGAACAGGCCGTCGTGCAGGTGAATCATCGAGACACAGTCGGCGACCTCGTCAGAAAGGGCGCAGACCTCGAGCGATCCGCCCTCGTCACCGGCGTCCGCCTCCACTTGCAGGACCGCGTCCTCGTCCACGGACAGAGAACTGTTGTCTTTCAATAAATGCTGAATCTTCCGAACCGCGAATGATAAGAATTCACGCCGGCATCAGACGTCGATCGTCAGAGCGTTCATGATGGAAGCGCATCACCGTTAAGCTCAGCGGCGATCGCATTGTACACATTCTCATGCCGGGTCACCGCGGCAGACAAATCGAATTCTTCCGTAAGCCTCTCGCCGGCGGTCGCAGCCATCCTTCGCGCTATGGCCGAATCCGTCAGCAGCGTCAAAACGTGCGCAGCCAGAAGATCGATTCGCCCAGCCGGTGCGACGAAACCCGACGCACCGTGATCGATCAAGTCCCGGGCACCGCCCACATCGGTCGCGACGGTCGGCACTCCGGCGGCGGCTGCCTCCATGAGCACACGCGCAAGCCCTTCCCAATGGGATGTCAAAAGAAAAACGTCCATCAGTCGCAACATCGATGGAACATCCCGACGGAGCCCGGTCAGGTGAAAACGATCACGCAGCCCGGCCCGATCGATCGCCTCGCACATGTCAGCGCGAAGCGGACCATCCCCAACCACGAGAAAATGTGCGTCCGGAACTTCGCGGGCCACAATCGCACAACTCGCGACGAAATCCAGAGGAGCCTTCTGCCGCGACAAGCCCATCACGCTTCCAACCACCGGCACATCCTCGGGGATACCCAAGTCAGCTAGGTTCACCTGCGGCACGCAGCCGTTCGACTCAAAATCGCGAATGCGAATCCCCGAACGTACGACCGTATAACGATCCGCACTGCCGATACGCCACGCAAGCCCGTCGCGAATCATCTGCTCCGTCACCGAAAACATCCTGTGCGTACGTCGAGCAAGAGCGCGCTCGATCGACACCATCATCCTGCGTTTGACCGGGTTCCTCGCAACATAGAAGGACCATCCACGAACCGTGTGCATGATTCGCGGCACGCGCTCCATCACAGCAGCCAGGCGACCAATCGCACCGGCTTTGGACATATGCGTATGCACGACCGTCGGCTGCACTTCACGCAGGAGCGACCGAAAACCGCGTAGAGCAGCCCAGTCACGCACGGGGTGAATAGGCCGCAACATCTCAGGCACATCGTGCAGCGGAACGTCCGCGTCGCTCAATCGCTGCTTCAGAACCTCGCTTCCCAATCCCGCGCGACCACCGCGTGACGAATACGCCAGATGTACATCGGTCCCCCGCCGGCGAAGCTCCGCACAAATGTCCGTGACGGACGTCTGCGCCCCGCCAAGATCAAGATTGGTTACAATGTGAAGAACACGCACCATATTGCCCCGGCCACGACTACACCCGCACGATTTCCGAAGTCTGCTGGACAAAGAACGGCGCGATCCCCTCTTTCACAAGACGCCCCATCGCGACTTCCCTCGGATGCGTCGGATCGAAGTAGAGGCGGCCTAAATCCTCCTCATCCACAAGGACAAAACGCAGATCAACCCACGGAACCTGATGCTTCGAGCACTCCTGCATGAGGACCGGACGGTACGGGCCGACCTCCAGCGATCGCTCCGGCCAAACAAGCACCATCACCCTGATGCCCTTGTCTCGAATATCCTGAAACAGTGTCTCGATCCGACGACGATAGCGCTCAATCCACGCACTGTCAGCCGCATCGCTCTGATTCTGCACGTAAGATTGTTTCGGCATGGCGCGCAGGTACATTCTGTACAACTCTCGCCCCCAGGAAGTATCCAGCACGAAATTATAAACGGCAAACTTCCGCAGGTGGTTCTTCAACGCGATCCTTCGCCTGATCGTGTGTTCCTGATCTGCACTGAGATGGTCCCCCGGCCAACTGGGACGCTCATTGTGACAATACCCGAGAATGACAATGTCCGGCCGAACGCCTTCTCGATACAGTGCGTGGAATCTCTTGCGCATGAGTGCGAAATTGTATCCGTTGCACCCAGCGTTCAGAACATTCCACATACCCGGCGCCTGCCTGTCCAATTCCGACTGTAAAACGGCGGGATAGCTCTCCTGATCTGAAAGCGAATAGCCGAACGTCACCGAATCACCCATGCAGAGCACGGTGGCCGCCGACTCACTGCGCGGGGTCGATTGCGGAACGTGACGCAAACCATGCTCGACGATCGTCACAAGGCGGTTTGTACCATCCGCAAACACACGCTGATCGGGTCGAGGTCGCCAAAGAACATCGCCCGAAGATTCGTAGTCCACACGCCAGCCAAATCCAAATAGGCGCAGGATCGCCTCAGTCACAAGAATCGCAATGACCGCAGCGAGCACAACCCAAATGAACACGGTCATGGAACTTCGACTTCCCAACGCAACAACAGAACAGCCGCAGCGATCAGCAAGACCCCAGCCACCACAATCAACGCCACCTGCCCCGGAATGGAAGACGAAGCCGCAACCCACGCAATACCCGCAAACACAGCCGACGCAAACCACGATGAGCCGACCGTCTGCTGCCGTGACAGGCCGGCCACCTGCAAGCGTAACGAGAAGTGATCCGGACTTCCCCTGAACCACGAAAGCCCCTTGCGCGTGCGCACCACTACGAGGAATCCCAGTTCAAACAACGGAATCGCCAGCACCAACAGCGTTGTGGTCCAATAAGAAAACGCAGGATGAGCATGCCCGCCGGTCAGAACCAATGCGGCCGCCAGAAAACCCAGCACGTGACTCCCCGCGTCCCCGAGAAAAATGGACGCCGGCGGAAAATTGAACAAAAGAAAACCCGCACACGCCCCCGCCGTCGCCAGCGAAACGATAGCATATGGGGAATCGGTTTGAGACAGCATCAGGAAAATAATCACGCAAAGACCAGCCAGCAGTCCGTCGCACACGTCGATGAGATTGAATGCATTGACGAGAACCAGGATAAACAGCATCGACAGACAATCATCGATTACTGCAATGCCGCTGAACGGGTAAACCATTCCCTGAACGACCGCCACGACTGCAATGAGCGTCTGCGCGGTAAACTTCAACGCAGCCGAGAATCGCCGGAGGTCGTCAGCGACGCCAAGCCCCAGAAACAGCAGTGCGGGAACACCGATCGACAATATCGCCCCGAAATTGTTGTCCAATCCGCCGATCAACGAAAGAACGATGACCGCAACAATCGCACCGATGGAAACGCCGACTCCGCCCAAATAGGCAATCGGCCTGGTGTGTTGCGGAACGATCGGATTGGGGTTGGCCACAAAACCGATCTTCACCGCCATCGCGCGCACGCCGAATGTTCCCAGCGCGCCACCTATCACAGCGGCGGAGAATGTTACCGCTGAAACCAGCCCCGCTGACAAGATCACGCAGGCCGCCGAATTCTGCCGTCCGTGTCGGCCGACGAATACGAATTGGATTGAAGCTGCGATGCGATCTCCCGACCGACTGCGATACCGTCCCGCATCACCTGCGCCATAGAGGAGTATTCCCACCGGCCGTAACGCCCCACCGTGTGAATCCCCTCCGACCGAAGAAAAGCCCGGGCCTCCGCAACGACGCCCTGATTCTCCGGCGTGAACACGACATAAGCAGGGTCAGCCAGAATCAGATGCTCATCAACTATTTCGCAATCCGCGGGCAGTGCGCCCACCCGCGACAAACCCTCACGACACTTCGACAGCATATCGTTCGCAGTTCCGATCGGATGTTCAGCCGGTTCGGTAATCTCCGCCATCAATCCCCAGCCATCCGCCGGAGCACTGAGCGGATCAAATTCGTGCATGTAAATCAAGCGCGTAAAGAGCACCGATTCGTCCGCATAGTACCGCCAAAGTCCACGGCCTTCCGGTCGCGAACCCTTGATGCTGAACGCTGCCGTGAACACCCGATTGTGCGTCAGACCGCTGCACGCCCGGCGAAGATCGGACGGCGCGTTGGTACACATCGCCACGGTCAGCGGCAGAGGAAGCGTGGAAACACAACCGCGCGAATACGAAAAACAAAGCTCCTCGCCGAAAGACGACACATGAACCGTCTTCGCGACCGGGTCGATACGCTTCACCGAATGCTCGAGCAACAAATTCGGAGCCAACCCGGCAAGACGCTGCGAGATCAATTCCATCCCGCGAAGCGGTGCGTCCTCGGGCGGGCGCGGATACCACCCGCGCGCGTTGTACGGAGCGTATTCGCCTGACCCCGAAAGCGCACCGCGCACCACTTTTTCAAAATCCGGATGAGCAATGTTCCACGTAAACCCCGCCGGGGCGAGCGTGTCCAAAGGCCTCCGCCACATCTTGCGGTTGTACGGCAGCATGAAGATGTCGCACATGGTCCGCCCGAACGTGCGAATCAAAAGGTCTTCAAAATTGGTGGGAGTCGATGCGTTCGCCGAAAAAGTGGCCTCAGCCAGGTCACGAAGACATCGGGCGATCACATCGGCGTCAAGCGATCCCAGGTTCATTTGAAAGGGAAACGGGACGGTTCCTGCCAGCGTCTCAACCCACGCTTCCGGCGGACAGGGCGCCAGATCGACGTCAACAAGAGCGCGAATCGCGTTGTCCGTCGCGTCGTCCTGAAAATGAAGCAGATGCAGAACGTGATCGAACCAATAGCCATTGAAGCACGTACTACGAACGAGACCGCCGGGGCGATCGCAACGTTCGAGCACAAGCGCGTCCCCGCGTAGCTCGCTGGCCACTGCCAAACCCGCGAGGCCGGCACCCAGAACAACCACGTCATGGTTTGGCTTCATCCCGAACTCCACGTCGCAAGCAAGTCGAACTTAAGCTCAGTCCGATTCCATGCGACGCAGAATCACCGGGTAGCCGTGTCCGACAAAGCGGTTGAACCCGCATTGCCAAACACAAGAACCTGCAGTTCAGGGAATCGGCGAGTTTCCAACGGCAAACGCCATCGACCCTCATGCTAGCAATTCAATGGTGTTAGTCCAAGAGGAATCAAGAGCATCATGGGAATCCGGACGGATTATCGCCGATAGGAGCCGATGATCGACACTCAATTGAATAAGTGAAGTGCCTTTCGATGTACGATCAGCAGCGTGAGCGAAAACCCATCGGCCAACAGGATGAGATTCACCCCTCCGATGGAGCGGTATCACCAGCCTGCCGCTTGGCTTTGATCTCCGGACGAACATCGACGCCCAGTTCGAGCAACTGCTTGTCCGCCACCTCACCCGGTGCATTGGTGAGCGGGCAGACCGCCCGTTGCGTCTTTGGAAAAGCGATTACCTCGCGCAGACTGCTCGATTTGGTCAACGACATCACCCAGCGATCGAAACCAAACGCGATCCCGCCGTGCGGCGGCGCACCGAATTGCAACGCTTCCAAAAGATGCTTGAACTTCGCGTCCGCCTCCTCCTCGCCGATGTTGAGCAGGCGAAACACTTTGTTCTGAATGTCCTGTTGATGAATTCGGATGCTCCCGCCGGCCATCTCCTCACCATTGAGCACGAGGTCGTAGGCCTGATCGCGAATCTTGCCCGGATCACTCTCGAACAGGTGCAGGTCTTCGTCGATCGGCGCGGTGAACGGATGAGGCGTGCTGTCCCAACGCTGCTCGTCCTCGTTCCAGATCACCAGCGGAAAGTCGATGATCCACAACAAATCCCACCGATTCTCCGGGATCAATCCGAGAATACCCGCCAGCCGCGTCCGGGCGTGATGCAAATACTTACTCGCATCCTCATACGGGCCGGGCATGAAGAAAACCGTATCACCGACCTTCAATCCCAGTCGCTCCGCCAACGCGCCGCAGAACGGCTGCATGAACTTAGCCACGCCCGTACTGAATGCCATACCCCCGTCATCGGACGCCACAACCTTGGCCACGGGCAGACCCCCTCCGCCCATGCCCTTGATCTCCTCGGTCATGCCGTCGGTGATCTTCCGCGTGAGCGTCTCCGCCGACCCCTTCGCCACGATGCACTTCACCACGCCGCCCGCGTCGATCGCGCTCTTGAACACGCCGAATTCCGTATCCTTCACGACATCCGTAATGTCCTGCAATTCCAGCCCGTAGCGTGTGTCAGGCCGATCCACACCGAACCGATCCATCGCCTCCGCATACGTCATCCGCTTGATGGGGCGGTCGATGTCGATGTCCAGCACATTCTTGAAAATCTTCTGAATGCATCCGTCCACCATCTCCATCACATCGTCGCGCTTGACGAATGCCATCTCCATGTCGAGTTGCGTGAACTCCGGCTGCCGGTTGCCGCGCAAGTCCTCATCGCGGAAGCAGCGCACGATTTGTGCGTAGCGATCGAATCCGGCGATCATAAGCAACTGCTTGAAGATCTGCGGCGATTGCGGAAGCGCGTAAAAACTCCCCTGCTGCACGCGCGACGGCACCAGATAATCGCGTGCGCCTTCGGGCGTCGATTTGGTCAGAAACGGCGTCTCGATTTCAATAAACCCGTTGTCGTCGAAGTAGTCGCGAATCGTCTTGCCCAGCTTGTGGCGGACGCGAAAAATCTCCTGCATCTGAGGCCGACGCAAGTCGAGATAGCGGTAACGCAGTCGCAAATCCTCATTGGCTTCGTTGAACTCGGAAATCTCGAACGGCGTATCGACCGCCTTGTTGAGCAACTCCGCGCTGCGCACCTCCACCTCGATCTCGCCGGTGGGCAGCTTTGGGTTGATGTTCGATCCGCGCGGTGCGACCTGCCCGACCACCGCGATAACATCCTCATTGCGCAGCGTACGCGCGATCTCGTGGGCCTGCGGATCCGTATCGGGGTTAAACTTAAGCTGTGTCAAACCCTCGTGATCGCGCAAGTCGATAAACACCATCCCGCCGTGATCGCGATAGTTGTTCACCCAGCCAGCCAGCGTGACCTCTTCACCCTTCTGCGCCAGACGCAGACTCCCGCACCGATGCGTTCGCTTGTTGTAATCAACGGACAAAGTGCAATCTCCTCATTTCCCGCGCACACTTCGCGAGTCCGGACAACCGGAATTCCTTCACCAAAACACATTCTGGAATCGAGCTTTGTATCGTCCAACCGGGTTTTTGGCAACGCACGAGCAGCGCGCTCTGCCGATGATTTGACCGGATGAATCCCCCCGATCACGATTCATATCGGACTTGGGAACCGTTTGGCGGCTCAGCCGTCTAACTGAATGTGTCAGCTATGGTCATGCAGCACAAACCAGCCCCCGAGCGGCTGGAAGACGAAACGTTGGTCGGCCGCGTCCAGACGGGCGACGCGGGTGCCTTCGAATCGCTCGTGCTGCGCTATCAGGACCGCGTCTACAACGTCTGCTACCGGTTCGTCGGACACGCGGAAGACGCCCGCGATCTGACCCAGGAGGCTTTCCTGAAAGCCTACCGGTCCATCCATCGGTTCCAGCGGGAGAGCGGATTTTACACTTGGTTGTTCCGCATCGCCATGAACGCAGCCCTCACCCATCGAAAGAAGGCCCGACTCCGGCTCGCCGGATCGCTCGACGCGAACGAAGCCGACACCATCCCCGCTCCGCCCGATCGCAGCCCGCCAACCGACGCGGACGCAAGCGTGAATCACCAAAGGGTGGCCAACGCGCTCGCCAAGTTGGAAGCCGACCATCGCGCAGTCATAGTCCTGCGCGACATCGAAGGATTCGATTATGAACAGATTGCGAACATCCTGGAAATACAGCGCGGCACCGTGAAGTCGCGTATCCACCGCGCCCGCGCGGCATTCAGAGAAGTATGGGATCGCAAGGAGCTTTCGAACTCCACCGCACACACAGGCCCACGACCATGACAGAAGATCGAGACAGATTCACCGAACAGCTAAACGCCTACCTCGACGGCGAACTCGACGACCAACAGCGTCAAGCCGTCGAAGATCGTCTCACGCACGACACCGACGCCCGCGCAGAACTGAACAACCTGCGCGAAAGAGTCCGCCTCATTAAGAACCTCCCGCGCGAATCCGCCCCCAGCGATCTTCTCGGGAACATCCTGACTGCCGCCCAAACCACCGACGAAAACGTCCATCGCCGCACAAAACCGCGTTCGACACTCCACACCCTGCGCTCAATCACACTCGTCGCCGCAGCCCTCGCACTGTGCGTCACCGTAGGCCTGTGGAGTGCGTCGCTGACTGAGCGCCCCAACCGCCGCGTCGCAGTAAGTTCGATCGAACCCGACATACGCAACCGCGCAATCGAAACATTCGAATCAATTCAAAGTGAAGTCGCCCCAAGCAGGCCGCTCGCAAAATCCCAGCCGACACAAACCGCAATAACCGCGATGGACGAAGTCGCCTCGAACGAACCGCTTTCGCAGTCTCCCCAACTCGCGATGGCAGAGTCCGAATCACCACCGAATTCGCTAGCTGGCGCTGTATTCGCAGCTGCGAACGAACCCAACCCAGCAACGCACGTACCCACGGACGCCAGCCCCCAATCTGCCATGCTCACCATCGTCAGCCCGGACCGTAACGACGCAGACCGCTGCATACGCCTGGCCCGCGACTTCGACACCCGTCGCACCGCTGGCTACTCGGGCAACCTGCGCACAAGGTACGAATTCAGTGATTCATCGACTGCAAGACGCGCGATTGAGAATGCCGATTCCCCGAACGAAACACACATCACAATTAGCGCCGACCATCTCGAAGACCTGATTCGCCAGCTCGACAGAAACCCAACCCGAAGCGTCACCCTCGTCGCCAACACATCGCCAGCCAACACGCAACACGAAAAATTAGCCAGGCGTTCCCGACTTCATGCAAAAAAACTCGAGCGCTCCGAAGCACGCAGAAATGGACGTTCAGTGCTTCACGACGCCGATCGCAAGCCCAATCGCGCGTTTTCCGACCATCGCGCACTGGGACTGCAAACCGCCACCCCGACAACAGCCGCAGGCATCGCCCCAACCGACACACCGATCCAACTGACCATCCGCCTCATCGTTGACCCGGAGTCAGCCGCCGCCCCCGCGATGCGCCCCGCGCCCCACGAATCGAAAAGCCCAGAGTGACCTCGACAGCGTCTCCCCCAACCCCACAAGCGAATAATCAAACCGCGTCCCCGCCTCAAACCCCAGCCGCTCCGCAGCCACCGCACCCGCCTCAGCTTCACCCTCCGGCAGCGTCGCGGATTTGAACATCAACACGCTCCCGCCGCGCACCACATGCCCCGCCGACCATCCCAAACACCGCGCGATCGGACCGACAGCCTTAAACGTCACCAGATCGAACCAGCCCTCGTGCTTCCAGTGCTCCGCCCGCGCATGCTCCGCCGTCAGATTCTCAAGCCCCATCGCCTCCGCCGCCTCCGCGATGAACCGAATCTTCTTCGCCGTCCCGTCAATAGCCGTCACGCGCCACCCCGGCTGCGCAACCGCCAGCGGTATCGCAGGCACGCCCGCACCGCTCCCAACATCCAACACCGTTCGCTCGTCCATAGAAGTGCCATTTGTCTGACACCATGCCACGACAGCCAGCGAATCCGCGACATGCTTCACCGCAAAATCCACCGGCTCCGTGATGCGCGTCAAGTTGAATCGCGCGTTGGCCTCCACGACAAGCTCACGATACTGCCAACACCGCTCAACCTGATCCGCACCCAACGGCACGCCGATCCCTTCACATGCCTCCCCCGCCGCCGCCGCAAACTGCGATTGTCCATCCGAATCCATCATGCGTATCGCGTCGGGTCAGTAACGCCCGCCTCCTCAAAGCCCTTCCGCCGCAAAGCACAACTGTCACAGCGACCGCAAGCCGCCCCATTCGCCAGCGGCGCGTAGCAACTATGCGTCAGCGAAAAATCCACACCCAATCGAACACCCTCACGAATAATGTCAGCCTTGCCCATCTCGATCAACGGTGCATGAATCCGAAACCGACCGCGACCCTCAACCGCCGCCGTCGTCGCCACGTTGGCCAACTCCTCGAACTTCGCGACAAACTCAGGCCGACAATCCGGATACCCGCTGTAATCCACCGCCGTCGCCCCTATGAATATATCAAACGCACCGCACGCTTCCGCCATCGCCAGCGCATGCGCCAAAAACACCGTATTCCGCGCCGGAACATACGTCACCGGAATCTCGTCCGCCGCACCAACCACAGGCCGATCCATCGGCACGTCGATGTCGTCCGTCAAAGCAGACCCACCATACGCCCGAAGATCAATCGACTGAACGCAATGTCGCGCCACACCCAGCGCCCGAGCAACCCGACCCGCCGCCGCCATCTCAACAGCATGCCGCTGCCCATACCCAAAGCTCAACGCATGAACCGAAAAACCGCGCGCCGCCGCAATCGCCGCGGTCGTAGCCGAATCGATCCCCCCCGACAACAACACAATCGCCAACTGTTTCATGGCTCCTATCTCTTCAGCCTAATACAATTCTCTTCAGCCTCATACAATGCACATCTGTTCCCCACTCACGACTGCGACAATCTTTTCCCCCCTTGCAAAGGGGGGATACAGGGGGGGGGTTGGACCAGAGATACGCTTCATTTCACGAAAGAAACCTCCCCCAAGCCCCTCCTTTGCAAGGAGGGGAGGAAGGCGATCATTGCATCCACGAGATCCAATAGTGTTCGTCGCCATTCGACATTGCACATGGCTGAACTTTTACCACAACTCAAACCGGAACAAACGGCTCACAATCCGCCCCGCTCACCAAAAACTCCACCGACGGCAACATCGCCGTCAACCGATCCGCCAACGCTCCCAGCACAGGCCGTTCGCTCGACCAATGGTTCAAAGCAATCGCACAACACCCCGCCCGCAAAATCGCCAATGCATCGTGATGTCGAATCTCACCCGTCACAACAACGTCACCCTCTCGCAGCCCCACCTCAAACGGCAGCGAACCCGCAGCCCCCACACAGATCACCGCCCGCGAAACCGTCCTCTCTCCGCCCCCGACAATCTGCACACAAGCCGCCCCCGTCGATTCTTTCAAACCGCGTGCCAACCCCGCCAACGTCGTCCCCCCGGGCAACGCACCCACGCACCCAATGCCACGTCGTGGCACTCCCACCAGCGGATAAACATCAAACGCAGGCTCCTCATAAGAATGAGCCGCCCGCAACGCCCGAATCACCCCGACCAAAAGCGACTTCGGACACACACACTCAACACGCACCTCCTCGACCGTCTCATACTCGCCCGCCTGACCAACCGCCGGACACGTACCCGCCCCACCAAGAAACGACCCAGTCCCCGGAATGCGAAACGCACACTTCTCGTAATCACCGATTCGACCCGCACCCGCCGCGAACATCGCCTCCGCCACCTTGTCAGCCTCGTTCGCCGGCACAAACACGACCACCTTGCAAGCCGACTCATCGTGTGTGTACGCGATCGGCTCGGTCGTATTGATCCCGCACAACGCTGCAATCCGATCGTTCGTCCCGCCCTCAGCCGCATCCAACGCCGTGTGCGTCGAATAGACAGCCACGCCCGCCGAAATACAACCAAACACCAGCGACGACGCATCATCCCCCGAAGCAACCAATCGCTTCACAGGCCGAAACAGCGGCGGATGATAAGCCATCAAAAACTGAACACCTTCACGCACCGCCTCGTCCAGCACAGGCCTCATCAGATCGATGCACAACATCACCCGCCCCACCTTCGCCGCGCGATCGCCCGCCAACAATCCGACGTTGTCCCACTCCTGCGCCAGGCTCGGCGGAGCGATACGATCCAGTGCGTCGCACACATCACCAACGCACGCGCTACCCGACGCTTCAGGACTCATCACAATGGCACTCCCGATCCACAAGCAATCGATACGCGACCATAAGCCCCTTGGTGATAGGCCCGGGCTTCCCGTCGCCGATCTCCTTCTGCTCCACCGACCGCACCGGCATGACCTGCATGATCGAATTCGTCAGAAAAACCTCATCCGCATCAAGCAGGTCGTTCACGTTGATCGCCCGTTCCGCGTGCTCAAACTCCTGCGTGCCGCACAATTCCAGCACAACCTCCCGCGCGATCCCCGGCAAAACCGGCGTATCCAGCGGAGGCGTCGAAACCTTGTCGCCCTTCACTACAAACACATTGCTGATCGACCCTTCTGCCAGCAGATTCTCCGGCGTAAACCAAAGCGCCTCGCCGCACCCGTGCCGGATCGCTTCGTTCATCGCAATCAAACGAGACAGGTAGTTGGTCGTCTTGTGTCCCGCCAGCGGATCCGTCGCCGACTGACGACCGCGCGAGACCATGACACTTATTCCCTGCTCGTAAAGCTCCTTCGGATACGCAGACAGTGGGGCAGCCGTCGCACAAACCGTCAGGTTCGGCTGTTCCGCCGCACCAGCCTCGTTCATATCCCCAGCCGACACCGTCAACCGCACACGGGCTTCGACCGATTCGTTCCGACTCATCAGTTCCGAGAACGCTTCCGCACTCGGCAGCAGCGACCGATCCAGCGGCGACAGCAACTGCTCCGACGACGCCCGCAAACGATCCATATGACGCCCAAGCCGAAACACGCACCCATTCTCCGCCCGCATCGTCTCGAACAGCCCCGCCCCGTGAAGCCATCCGCCGTCGTAAACACTGATACGCGCAGACTTCGCCGACACATACTCACCATTCAAATAAACAACCGGCTTCATACCATCCGCTCCCGCAGCAAACCCAATATCAATTCTCCCCCTCACAAAAAGGGGTCAACAGCCCTTTGAATAGAGGCTCCAAGCGTGGCTCTGAGTGTGGCACCGGTTTTCAACCGGTGCAGTAGACAACATTCAACACGGCACCGATTTTCAACCGGTGAAACGCCAGCAAACTCTTCCATTTAACCCCAATTCCAAAACCTCACGCCGCCGCACGCATGGTAACCGCCCGCCGACCCGCAAGCGACTTCCGCAACTGTCCAAGCTGCCGCGTTACATCAAAATGAACCCAAATTATGAGAACAAGAGAAAGGACCCCAGCGCTCTCCGGCGATGGCAACTCCAACGCGCTGCCCATCAACCCAATCACGCCCGCAAGAACATAAGGCGCAGCCCGATCCGCCAAGACCTTCGCCCTTGCAGCATCCGACAGGAGACTCGCCAACGGAGCAAGCCCCCAAACAAGCAGCCCAGCCGCCGTCGCATAAGCCACACCGAAAAAGGAAATACCGATAAGATTCCCCCAACTCACCACGTCCCCCAAGTGAAGCCCGATCCGCACCAACACCGCCAACCCAAGAATGACACTCGGAACCCGTCCCGCACCATTCGGAATCCGCCAAGCCAACCGCACGGCGAAAAAACACAACACAGAAACCCCGGTACACCAAACGTAAGACCCCGGACCGATGTCAAGCACGCCGACCATCCCCGCCATGAAAAACAAAACAAACAACGCAACGCCCGCAGTATACAAACCGCTCAGCGCACGCTCGTATTCCCGCTTTTCATCCGGAAGCAATGGAATCGCAAGCTCCATCTGCTCCCGAACATGCGCATTACATTCCGGACAACGCCCATCCAATCGTTGCCCGCGCAAGTCATACCCACAACCGCATTGGACGGACGTTTCAAACACTACGTTGACTCGTCACCCTCACCCGCTTAGCGGTGTCGCGTGCGACACCGTCCTCTTCCGCCCCCCGCGCGCCCGCAACGCCCCTTCCAGCCCCGCAATCTTCGCCCGAATCTCCTCATACTCGTCGCGCGCATCGCTGTCCGACGTGATCGCCCCCCCACCGTACAAATGCAACCGCCCCCCATCATGCACCATCGTGCGTATCGCAACGCTCAAACACATCGACCCATCAAAACCGATATACCCGATCGCCCCGCAATAAGGCCCACGCTCCGTAACTTCCAGTTCGTCGATAACTTCCATCGCCCGAATCTTCGGGCAACCCGTAATCGAACCGCCCGGATACGCCGCCCTCAAAACATCCGACCAGCACAACCCATCGCAAAGCTCGCCGGAAATCGAAGCCACCAGATGAAACACCGTCGGATGCGTCTCCAATTCACCAGCCGACTCCACGCGCACCGATCCAAACCGCGACACGCGGCCGAGATCGTTACGCAGCAAATCGACAATCATCGTCAGCTCCGCCCGATCCTTCTCGCTCGCCAACAGCTCCCGCGCAAGACGCTCGTCACCCGCCGAATCAGAACCTCTGGGCCTCGTACCTTTGATCGGGCGCGTCAACGCGCGACCGTCCCGAAGTTCCAGAAAAAGTTCAGGCGAAGCGCTCACGATCGAAGCCAGCCCGCAGGGCAGAAACGCACTGTAGGCAGCCGGGTTCGCCCGTCGCACGCGGCGATAGATATCCGCCGCCGTCGCGGATGTCTCCGTGCTGAACCGCTGCGTCACATTGACCTGATAAATATCACCGGCCCGAATGTACGCCTGAGCAGCCGCGACCCGCTCGAAGTAGGCCTCGCGCGACATCGCCGGCACGAATTCATCAGCAAGCGATGCTGACCAATCAACCGGCAGCGGCGGCGGAGCATTCAGCAAAACCGACGTCACCCGCTCGACACCGTCGCGCGCGTCCCCGCCAGCGGGCGAATCACTGCCCGCCACCCACCAAGCACTCTCCGCGTGATCGAAAACAGCTACAGCGTTGTACCGCGCAAACGCAGCAACAGGCCAACCCGCGCAGCGCGCTTGCGTCACACGCACGTTTTCCAGAACCGGACCAGCCTCGTAGCCGATGAACCCGATCCATCCGCCCACAAACGGAAGCCCACCGGTACGAGGTACAGCACTCCCGCGCCCAATACGCTCCGCGAGTTGCTCCAGCCAATCGCCGCCGCAGGCTGCATCGAGTTCCACAACGTCGGAAGGCTCACACGCGAGAATCGTGTACCGACCTCCACGCGCCGCGGGAGCGGTGCTTTCCAACACCGCCGGCCGCTCCCGATCCAGGAATGCGAGCACCGCCGCCTCAACGCTTGGCCCACCCGCCAACCGCGAGACCGAAACTTTTTCATTGCAGGATGAACGACGAACAACCATCGCCGCCCATCATAACCGGCTTCCGACGCCTCCCACAGCCCGCCCCAAACGGTAAAAAATGAGCGAGGCCCCAGCGTAAGTCAGCCAGAGCCTCGCGAGATTATCGAAGAAACGGTTTCCCGCCTACTGAACCGGGTTCACAACCGTACCGCTTGCACCGCACGAAATCGGCGTTTCGACGGGCGCAGCGGGAAGCGTGTCGCGCTGCCAGCCCTTGCCCCGAAAGATTACGCAGTTCCAGTTTTCATAAGACCCCCCACTGGGATAGGAGGACAGCCTGGGCTGGGGTTGGATGTGGCCTTGGATGTTCGTCATCGCCGCGTGGCCGTCGACAAAGGAGGTTGCAAAAAACCACGGTCGACCATGCCAACCCTTGATGACGGACTCGACATCCGTGCCGACAGGCCCACCGTTCAACGTCTGGCAACCGTCCGCTCCATAATTCTTGCGGTAGGCGAACCGGCCACAGTTTTCCAGGAAGTAGAGCGTATTGGCGGGGTTCGGCACGCGCGTAACCGGCTTGAGAAAGGAAGAATTGCTTAGAAGACGACAATCGCCCCCCGAAAAACCGATCCACGCAGTGCTGGCGGAGTAACTGTTCCCGTAGTGATCGTACGAGGTCAAACCCGAGTCACGCCAAGCAGAGTAGTGGTGACCGACGTAACCCGTGTCCGACGGTGCCCTGAAAATTCCAAGATCGAGCTTTGTGTCGCTGATCCAGTTCTCGTTCTCAGCCCCAGGAAGGAATGTGTAGTTCGTAAAGCCGCCCTTGTACACGATCGGGTTCAGGCCTCGGGTCGCAGGGCCTCTGCCTTCCTGTGTGCCCCACTTGGATGAGACTTCGTCATTGCCCGAAATCGGCTCGCCAATGCCCGACTTGCCGCCGTACTCGTACTCGCCGACCGCACCGGGAACCAGCCCCATCAAACGATGGATGGGGATCGACATGTCTCGCTTGTCTTCCGTCGCAAAGGTGAGCGACGAAGTCGCGATACCTTTGAGGTTGGCCGTCGAAGCCACCATCTTCGCCTGAGCGCGGGCACGCTTCAGCGACGGCAGAAGGATGCTGACCAGCAGCGCGATAATCGCCACCACGACCAGCAATTCGATGAGCGTAAAGCCACGCCCGCGAGCCGATCTCGCCGTTGGCGAGCGCCACCCGCCACAATTCGTTGCACGTTCCATGATTCAAGCCTCCACTGGAGTCCTGCAGCGGATCGCTATCACGACCGCTGCGTAACCGAATGAAATATGACAAATACGCCGCAACTCAGTACGGCCGTCAAAAAACACGTTCCTCGCGCCAATCCGACACGATACACACCACTACCTTCGCACACTCAAGGCAGGAAACCCATGAAAATCTATCAATTGATGCGTGCAGAATCCTACAAACCAGCCCGACAGGACCGCCTTCGGTCCGGCACACCCGCGGCTCCTCGCGCCACGAGGTTCCGCCGCAGCGCCGTAACGTGCGCACACCCACAAGCTTACACCGCGAGACCAAGCGACCGATCCCGCCACGGCCCCGCTCTGAACACCGTCTGATTTTGTAGAAATAATTTTGTGCGAAATTGTTGAAATCGTCACGAATATCGACCGAGGGCGCGTCAGCCCGGAACGGCTTCGCGCGTTGTGAGATGAAACGATTTGACCAGGGCGCTTTCGAAATCGTACACATCGTGAAAATCTTCGATGGAATCGTGAGGCTCCTTGTGCATGAAGCCGTGGTCCACGAGGGCAAAAACAATCTCGCCGAAATCGTCGGTTTTGCGAATTTGCCAGTTTTCCAGAACTCGTATCGCGAGTCGGCCCCATTGAATCAGCGCCAAATCACGCAGTGCCCAGCAGAGGCAGCTACCCCCGACGTTACGATTCAGGCGTTCCAGCCCCCCGGCCTGCGAAACGGCGGCTGCGATGACGGGGTCGATCGTGCCGTCTTCGAGGCGTTCGATGACCTCCTCGATATCGAGCGATTCATCCTGCATGTACTGGGCGACAAGATACTGAGGCGGGGTCATGGAACCGTGTTCGGCGCGTGCTGAAAACTCCAGCCCGTCGCGAACAAATCGATACGCCTCTTCCGGATACTTGCCAACAGCGCGAACGACGTCGCGAAGCGAGATGTCCGTTTCGTCCGAATCGTGACTCACCGATGCAATCCCCCGTTGATCGACATCCTATTCACCTGTTTTCTTTGGGCCACCATCGCCCTGTGGCCTGCGGCGACGACGACGGCGCGGCCCGCGGGACCCTGGCGACGACTTGGGCGTCTCTGAAGGACTGTCGGCCTTCCCCACCACTCTCGGCGGCGCGTCTTTGGACTGCTGACGCTGCTGACCTCGACCTCTGGAACGACGCCTCCTTGTATCGGATTTCGGCTTGCGAGGCTCGGAATCTTGAGCCGGCCTGGCCGGTACGATCGGTGCCACAAGGGCTGCCGCCGCCCTTTGGCGGACCAGGTTCATCTGGGCGATTTCGGCGTCCGGCGGAAACTCACGCAATTTTCGTTGTTCGACATCCTCAATCACCACGGTGGCGATGCCCTCCCCGAGGGGGCGATCGATCCGGATCAACTGGGTCAGTATCTGGCGATCAACGACCGTGCCGTAGCCGTGCGCGGTGAGCACGATTTCGCCGCGTTTGGGCAGTTTGGAGTCCAGATCTTCGTAGGATTCATGCTCGTAGCGCAGGCAGCATTTCAATCGGCCACAGCGGCCGGAGACCTTGGTCGGGTCCAGCGTCGCGCGCTGAAGCTTGGCCATGCGCATCGAAATGGGTTTCAGCGTTTTGAGAAATACCTTGCAGCAAACTTCACGCCCGCAGGTTTCGTAGTCTGCGAGCAGGCGAGCTTCGTCACGAGCGCCGACCTGGTGCATTTGGATGCGGGTCTGGAACTCATGCGAAAGGTCTTTGACCAAAGCTCGAAAATCCACACGCCCGTCGGCGGTGAAGTAAATGATGGCGCGCTCGCCACCGAGCAGGAATTCACATTCGACGATGCGCATGCGCTGCTCGCCGCGCAGGCAACGGTCGGCGGTTTGCTGGGCGACGCGCTCCATGTTCCGCGTACGCTGGCGCAGGTGCGCGTTTTCGCTCAGGTCATCGGGTGTGGCTTCTCGAAGGATGCGGCCGTTGTCGAGGACATAGGAATCCGTCCCGCTGTTTTCGACGTAGGTTTTGATTTGCTCGCGCGAGACATGCTTGTCGCACCCGGAGCAGGACAACGAGACCTGTTGGCCGATCTCGATACCGCGATTGGTCTGCACAACGACCCTGGCACCGCAACTGAACTTCATGTTCTGCGGGTAGGTGAACTCGCCGACGTGGCGCATGTAGCCGTAACGGACGGCTGTCGTTGGATAGACCTTTTCGAGACCGTTTCCGCACTTCTGGTCCGGGTCTCCGCTGCCGCAATCGCCGCAGCCTCCGGACTTTGAATTCGGTCGATCATCTTCTCGAAGCGTTAGCGAGACCATTGAATTCCGCCTGATTCAGGTAGACCTGTTGAACGCCGTTAGCTGGCCACGACCGCTTCCAACGCCTTGGCCAACTCCGATTTCGGCTTCAAGCCGACGAACTTTTCCGTGATTTCACCGTTCTGAAACAGGAAAAGCGTGGGAATGGCGCTGACGGCGTACTTGGTGGCCACCTCTCGGTTGGCATCGGTGTCGAGCTTTCCGATCTTGACCTTCCCGGCGAAGTCGTTGGCCAACTCGTCGATTACGGGGGTGAGGGCTTTGCAGGGTCCACACCATTCAGCCCAGAAATCGACCAATACGGGCGTATCTGATTGGATTACTTCGGTTTCGAAGTTTCCGTCGGTGAATTCCAGGGTATTTGCACCAGCCATGAATGACTCCTTGATCATTGTCGTACTTATTTTTCCGAGGGTAGTTTAGAAACCCCGTTCCAAGCCGTCAACGCGGCGGTTCCAGCTACGCCTTCCTCTAATATAACGTCGGAGGTGATTCGTCGCGGGCGCGCGCCCCTGGCACGCGCGGCTAGACGAGCTAATGGACACGATGAGGCTTTGGGGTGTTTGTTGGGATTTTGGGTTGAAATCGGGAGTTTCGCGGGGGTTGGGGTGGGGCGTGATTGTGGGTCCGCGCGGACTGAAGTCCGCGGCTCGTTGGCTTGGGGGGTGTGCGTTATTTTGGATTTGTGTCTTTTCTCGTGTCGCACGCGACACGGCTAAGCGGGTGTTGTGTGCGACCGGTTGACTCCTAGGGATGTGGACTTGGTGGATTGGGCGGGGTTTCAGGATGTTTTTGGTGGGCGGTAGAGGATTGGGTCCGCGCGGACTGAAGTCCGCGGCTCGCTGTTTGTTTGGGTTGAAGTGGGTTGGTGGTCTGCGTTAGGGTAGCGGCTTGATGTTCGGTACGTAGAGATTGTCAATTTACGCCCCGCCGGGGTTCGGAGACTTGTCAGTATGAGGATTCCTCTTTTGGGTTTGCGTCATGTTTGCGCTGTTATTGGACTTGGTTTCGTGGCTGGTTGTCCGTGCATGTCCGTGATGGTGGATGCGGGATCGGACACGGCGATTGAGGCTGGCGGTTCGGTGACGCTGAACGCGACGGTCTCGGGCGACGATGGTTCAGTGACGTACGCCTGGCAACCTGCGGAGTCTCTGAGCGATGCGGGGAGCAGCATGCCGACAGCGTCGCCGACGGAAACAACAGTTTACACGGTGACGGTTACGACGTGCGAGATGAGCTTTACCGACACGGTGACGGTTACGGTGACGGCGACGGAAAGCACTGAAGAACGCGCCCTGCCGACGGCGGACGCCGGGGCTGACCAGACGCTCGTTGTTGAGGATGTTGACGGCGTGGCGACGGTGAGATTGGACGCGGGCTTGAGCGTCGATAGAGACGGGACGATCAGGTCTTACCGGTGGCTGGAGAACGGTGCGCTGATTGCCACGGGCGTGTCGCCTTCGGTGGAGCTGTCGGTCGGTACGCACACGATCACGCTGGAGATTCTGGACGATCAGCAGCGTGTCAGCATAGACACGGTGGTTATCAGCGTGGGCGTGCCGCCTATCGCGAACGCCGGGGTGGATCAGACGGCGGTGGACATAGACCTGAGCGGGTTCGAGAATGTGGACCTCGACGGCAGCGCGAGCGAGGATGCGGACGGGACAATCGCTTCGTTTAGCTGGACGGTGGACGGTGTCGAGATATCGGCTGATGAATCGCCGATGGATGTCGTGCTGGCGGTTGGCGATCACAACGTTACGCTCACGGTCACCGACGAAGACGGCCTCTCCGCGACCGACAATGTACGCGTGGTCGTTGTTGTGCCGGGTGCTCCGATCGCGTTGGCTGGTCTCGATCAATTCCTGCGCGACGACGGCAACAATGGGACGGAATCGGTCACGCTGGACGGCAGCGGGAGCCGGGCTGACTCGACGATTGCTTCGTATCGATGGCTTGAGAACGGTCAGGAGATCGCCGTGGGCGTTGGGCCTACCGTGATACTCTCGACCGGCGTTCACACGATCACGTTGGAAATCACCGATGGCGCGGGGCGGACAGCCACCGACATAGTGGTGATTACGGTCAGTGCTCTGATCGCACCGATCGCCAACGCGGGCGTTGATCGGGAGGAAGTGGACCTCGACAACGATGGAAATCATGACGTTGTTCTGAACGCGGGCGGCAGTACCGACGCGGACGGCACGATCGTCGCGTACCGATGGTCGGAGGGCAGCACGCAGCTCGCGATGACGGCCTCTGCTACCGTATCGCTCGCGCAGGGCGCGCACATTATCGACCTTTTGGTGACGGACAATGACGGGATCACGGGGGTCGACTCAGTCACGATCAATGTAGTACCGCCGCCTCCGCTGTCAGCCGATGCCGGTGTCGATCGGATGGTGGCGGCTGAGGCGTCCGGCGGGGTGTATACCGGAAGGGCTGTCACGCTTACGGGGTCGGCTGCGGGGGGTACGCCGCCCTACGTCTATGCGTGGGCAGAAGGCGCTACGAATCTGGGTGGTACTCAGTCTATTACCGCCACGCTGACAGTCGGCATTCACGACATTGATCTGACGGTTACGGACGCGAATACGGGATCGGTGACGGACTCTTTGAGGGTGTCGGTTCACGTTCCGTCGACAACATCCGACGGGCTGCCCGATCGAACGATGTGCGGGAGCTTTGTCGGGGTTTGCACGGGCGATGAAGATAATCTCGCAGTTAATGTCGAGGCGCTGACCATCGACACCGTCATGCAACAGATCACCATTCTTGAGATGGAGCCTCAATGCGTGTTCGACAATCAGGCACCGTTTCCCGAGTTCACAACCGTGCCGCACAAGATACTTATTCAACGCACCGGATCAGCCGGGCCTGAGCAGGTGCAGTTCTCATCGTTGACTTCCGGCGGATGTGCGACGTGTCTGATTAGCTGGTCCGAGGGGGGGATTGTTTTTTCGACCGAGCCGGGGCCTCTCACGCTTCTGTCGGCGGACACGTATGTCATTACCGCCTCGGTCACGGACGATCAGGATACGGAGACGTCTGAAGCGATTGTTATTGTTAATCCGCCCGCGAATGCGGTTTTGGCTGGGGCTACTTCGTCGGAGTACTTTGTCTTCGGTGTGACTGACGTGACGCTGACGGCGGTCGGGATGGGCGGGACGGAGCCTTATACCTATTCATGGGTGCCGGTGGACGGTTTGACGGATGCGACGGCGGCGGTGACGCAACTAACGATCGGTGCGGTGGACACGTACACCGTTACCGTGACGGATGCGAATGGGAATTCTGATACGGCGAGGGTGGTGTTGGCGTTGGATTGTTTGGCGAATTGAGTTTCGCTTTGGTTCGTTCGTGTCGCACGCGACACGGCTAAGCGGGGACGGGTTGCGTGAGGGCGATGTGGTCTGTTCTAAGCGGGGACGGCGGGATTTGTGTTGTGACTCGCTGCGCTAGATGGTGTGGATGTCGTCGACTATGCCGATGACTACGGAGCGGATTGGGGCTTTGGGGTCGCCGACGATTTGTCTGGCGGAGTTGCCTTCGTCGATGACGAGCACGGTTTGGCCTGGGCCTGCGTCGACGGCGTCGATGGCGACGAGGTATCCGCCCTGCTCGCGGCCGGATGCGTCGAGGCGGTCCAGCAGGAGCAGTCGGCGGTTCGCGTAGGCGTCGTGTTTGATTGTGGCGACGACTTGGCCTTGGACGCGGGCGAGGATCATTGGTTTTTCCATCCTTCGCGGTTCACCTGATCGACTATTCCGACGACGGAATGATCGACGGGGACGAACGATTCATCGAGCGCGAGTGCGGCTTCGGCGCCGCCTTCGAAGAGGACGAGTTCGCCGGGGCCAGCCATTTTGGTGGAATCGGCTGCTACGACGGTTTTGCCTTTGCGCTCGCCGGTGGAAGTGAGCGGCTGGACAATCAGGAATGGTACGCCTTCGAGGCCCGCGTAACGGACGCACGGCACGACGGTTCCTATGATTCGGCCTAGCTTCATCGCGATTCCTCTATTGCCATGGGGTCAACCCGATCCGGAGAAGGATGTTGACTGCCCAAGCTGCTCTTGAATTTCCGGGTGCAATTGCGGTATGACGACCGAGCGCACATTGACCTCCGCTCTGCGTACCGATGCGACGCCTGCTTCGATTGCGAACTGAACGTCTTCAACTTTCCCGGTCAGGTGGGTGATGCCGCTGCCGCCCAAACCGTCGCCGAGGCGAATCTCGACGATGGAAATGTTCGCGGATTTTACGGCGACGTCGGCGGCCAACACGCTGGCGGGGATTGACGAGAATTCGAGAATGCCCAGTGCGTCGTCGCGGTCTTTTCGCCGCTTGTGGTCGAGCGCGTCGAGCACTTGTTCATGCACGCCGGGCAGGATGATTTCATCGAGGAGTGCTTCGCCGCCTTCACACAGGCCGGCGAGATGGGCCTCTTCCACTTCCGCCACCGACCCGCCGACGAGTATCAGGTATTTTCCCGGCTGGACGGTGCCGATGCGAATCCGGCGGACGGGCGAACGCTTGACCATAGCGTCGGCCACGCGCGTGCCGACGGCGACGCTGTCCAATTCGAGCAGTGCGATGGCCTGTGTGGTACTCATACGATTCGAAAATGATCCACGAGTACGCAGCGGCGTTCGCGTGTGAAACTTCGAGGCCCGGTCAGCCCCTCGCCGGTGGGGCTGGCGATGGAGAACGAGCAATAGCCCTCGCCGCCTTGGCCCAATCCGGCGTAGCAGGGGCCGTTCTTGACGAAAATGCTGCAGTTCATGAGCCGGGCCATTCGACTTAGTTTTTCGATGTTGCGGGAGTGCATTGCGGCAGAGTGTCGTCGGCCTCCTTCGGCGGCGACGGCTAAGTCGATGCCGTCGTCAACGTTGGCGACGCGGACGACTGGGAACACCGGCATTAACTGCTCGGTCCAGACCAGCGGATGACGTTTGTCGACTTCGATGACCGCCAAGCGAATGTCGTCCGAAACGTGTACCCCGATTTTGCCCAGGATGACGCCGGCGTTCTTGCCGATCAGGTCGCGGCTTATGACGCTGGATTGCGGCGGTTCGCGACGTTCTTTGAAGATCAGGTTTTCCAGTTGTCGCGTTTGCCCTGCGTCGAGCACGATCGCGCCGTGGCGCTTCATTGCGCTGAGGAACTCGTCCGCCACCGACTCGACAACGAATGCTTCTTTTTCGTCCGTGCAGATGACGTTGTTGTCCAGTGAAGCGCCCTGGACCACGCTGCGCCCTGCTTTTTCGATATCGGCGGTCTCGTCAATCACGACCGGGGGATTGCCTGGGCCTGCGCAGATGGCGCGTTTTCCGCTTTGCATGGCGGCTGCGACGACGCCGGGACCACCCGTTACGACGAGCAGTCGTACGCCGGGATGGGTCATCAGCGCTTGGGCCGACTCGATGGTCGGGTTGGCGATGCCGGTGACGAGATTGGGCGGTCCGCCTGCTGCGGTGATGGCGTCGTTGAGCATCGCGATGTTACGCATGGACACGATTTTGGCTGTCGGGTGTACGTTGAACACGACCGAGTTTCCGGCGGCCAACATGCCGATGGTGTTGCAGATGATCGTGGAAGTCGGGTTGGTACACGGCGTGATGGACGCGATGACGCCGAACGGAGCACGCTCCATGAGCGTTAAGCCCCGGTCCCCGGTCGTGGCGGTGGGTACGAGGGCTTCGGTTCCTTCTGTTTTTTCGGTGACTAGGCGGTTTTTGAGAACCTTGTCCTCCCAGCGTCCCAAGCCTGTTTCGGCGTGGGCTTCGCGGGCGAGGTATTCTGCATTCTCAAACATTTGTTCGCGGATGTTCGCGATGATTTTGGCGCGACGTGCGAGCGGCATGGCTTCGAATTTGTAGAATGCGTCGGTGGCGGCCTGTACTGCTCCGTCGACTTCGGGGAATGCGCCGGAGTGGCCTGACGATTTCTGTGACGTGGGCCGACTGTGCGCTTCGCCGCACGCTATCGGTGGCGGTGGCGTTTGCGCGGGGGTGCCGGCGTTTTGGGCCAGCTTCCTCAGCACGCGCCCGGCGATATCATCAACTTGCTGACTGGTCAGGCCGGCCACTGCTTGTCACTCCGAATGAGTCCACTTGGTTCCGATGCTCCGGTTGACGCAACATGCCCGCCTTTGAGGCGGGCATGCCACCCTTCGCATGACGCGTGCCGACGCACTAGCCAGCCTCCGACTTGTTGTATTTCACGTCGCCGCCGACTTCCCATTGATCGACGATGGCCATGATGACCGCGTCGCAGGGGGTCTTGTTGGTGAGGGCGGTCAGTCTTGCGGAGCTGCCGGAGGCGTAGAGGACAATTTCGCCGGGGCCTGAGCCGACCGCGTCGATGGCCACCACGTGCGACCCCGAGGGTTTTCCGTCCAGATCGACCGGTTCGAGGAGCATGAAGCGCTTACCCTCCATGCTCTTCTCCTTTTGGGACGAAACAACGGTACCTATCACTTTGGCCAAGAGCATGACCCGCTCCACACGTCAAAATCGAACCGCAGCCCCGAACAGGCCGCAACGTGCGACCTGTCCACGACAACAACATACCCCGAGCAAACAGACGGGCATCGCCCGCCGTGCTTCTATTTCTTCCTGCCTTCGGCGGCGGCCTGCTTTTCACGGCCCAGCGGCAGCACCGAATCGACATTCGTGTGAGGCCGAGCGATGACATGCACGGTGACCACTTCGCCGACGCGCGCCGCAGCAGCCTGACCCGCGTCGCAGGCAGCCTTCACCGCAGCCACATCGCCGCGAACGATGGCTGTCACATATCCGCCACCGATCTTTTCGTAGGGCATTAGCTCAACTTTCGCGGCTTTGACCATCGCGTCGCTGGCTTCGACCATGGCTGCGAAGCCACGTGTTTCAATCATTCCGAGGGCTTCTGCCATCGTATTTGATTCCTCCTTCGCCGACGGGTATCGGCATTGTTTCGCCTGTAAACATCACGCTGATATTCAGTATCGCATGCCCGTGTTCCTGCGAACTCGGAACTCATGCGCTGCTCATCGTTTTTTCGCTTCCGGGGTTCGCCCCGTAACGTTCTCAAGGGCCTTCACCGCCGCCTCCGAAGCGACGTCGATATCGCTCTGCTCGCCGCCGAGATAGACCCGGCCGAAGCTGCCGAACGAGCGTACTTCGAGGATGTTAATGTCCGCTGCCTTTTCAGCTTCATTGGCAACGAGCGCGGAATAGGCAGCTGGCTCGCATTCCAGAACATACAGAGTCTGGCCGGGCAAGATCATGTTTCCATGCCGCGTTCGGTTGATGAGCTGCGTCTGCTGCGCGTCAACGTGGCGGATGACCTGACTGGAAATAACGTTCGGTTTGATACGCTGATCCTCGGTGACATCGATCGCTTCAAGAATCGCCCGACCGGCTGCACGAACGTCCGCCTGCGAATCAGAATGGATCTCCAACATGCCGTAAAGACGCTCGACAATCTGCATGCCGGGCGTGACATCTGTCGCTTTCACGGCGACATCTGTAATGCGATTGATCTCGATGCCGGGCGAAATTTCCACAAACAGCGAAGCCTGGCCGACGGTGGGCAAGTACCCTTGCGCCACGGTGGCGAGAAAGGCCGCGTATTGCGGTTGCAGGTTGTCCAACATCACGTATGCGCGCAGATCGACTTGTTTCATACTCGCCTAGTACCCTTTCGGGGCTGCGTCGTCTGAGACGGTCAACCCTTTGGCTTCTTTGAGAATTTTCACACCGGCGCTGGCACCCAATCGGGTAGCGCCAGCGAGAATCATTTCCTGGGCATCCTCGAACGATCGGATTCCGCCGGACGCTTTGACGCCCATCCTGGTGCCCTGCACCGCCTCGGACATCAGGGCTACGTCGTGCGCCGTCGCTCCGCCGCCACCGAAACCGGTCGAAGTTTTGACGAAATCCGCGTGGGCACGCTTTGCACAGCGGCAGGCGCGAACCTTTTCGTCGTCGGTGAGCAGGACGGTTTCGAAGATCACCTTGGACAGCACACGACTCTCCATGCACACGTCTGTCACGGCTCGAATGTCCCGGAACACCAGCTCGTCGTCGTTGCTCTTGAGCGCGCCGATGTTGATGACCATATCGATTTCACGGGCGCCATCCCGAATCGCACGCCTGGCCTCCAAGGCTTTGATCTCGCGGACATGCGCTCCGAGGGGAAACCCAACGACCGCGCAAACAGCCACCGGGCTGCCCTTCAACTTCTCAGCGACAAGGCTGACGTAGGTCGGATTGACGCACACGCTGGCGAAGCTGTGCTGGACGGCTTCGGCGCACAACTCCTCGACCTCGGCTTTGGTAGCGTCGGGTCGCAGGAGTGTGTGGTCGATGTACCGGGCTAAATCATTCGGGATGGCTCCGGCGCCGGGGCGATGACCGATGCGGCCGGCCCCCATGCCTACGAGCTGCCTCACGATTTCGGGATTGGTTTCCGCACAAACATGAGTCAGGGCACAGGCAAGTTTCGCGCAGATTGTCGAGCTGGGATCGCCCGACATATCGATGATGCGTTCAACAATGCGTTCGAGATCCTGTTCCGATAGGTGTTCCATGTGCTCCTCACGAGTGCAGGCGCAGTCCGTCGCGCCGGGTCCGCTCGAACGGGCCTGGGGCACGGAGCTTTGTTGCGCCGGTTCGATCATGGCTGCGCGTCGCAGATGACGCTCTTCCGTGCAATCCGTTGTCAGCCAAACGTCGGCGATCTGCTTGGCTAAGTCCTCACCGATCAGGCCCGCACCGAGACACAACACATTAGCGTTGTTGTGTTCACGACTGTTGCGCGCCGAGGACAAATCGTAGCACAACGCAGCCCGCACGCCGGGCAGCTTGTTGGCTGCCATGGTCGAGCCGATCCCCGCCCGATCGATCACGATCCCGCGATCGACCTGCTGGGTGGATACCATTTTGGCGACGGCCTGAGCAAAGGTCGGGTAATCGACCGATTCTGTGCCATGCGTGCCGCAATCTTCGACCTGGTAGCCACGCTTGCACAGATGTGTCTTCAGCGTCTGCTTTAGCTCGTATCCGCCATGATCCGAGCCGATGGCGATTCGTGGGCTATCCGTTCTTGTGGGCATAAATCGTGTATCTGACCGCTACCGTTGTCGCTGAGGGGGAAATTGGAGAGCGAACGCGCGACTTTGTCAAGAAGATTGACTTGGCGACGCGTTGGATCGTCTTTGTGCCTTGGGGCGTCGCTCGAACGGGGCGGCTGCAGCGCGCCACGTAAGCTCGTTACACGTTTTCGCGGCGAACCGTGTCGTCAGCCCGATCGTCGGTGAAAAGGAAACGTCTCCGCTGCTGCGAAATGCTTGCGGACACAAAAGCATCCGCGCGGACTGAAGTCCGCGGCTCGTTGAGGTGTGATCGGAAAATCGGCTTCAAAAAATTCGACGACGGGAACGGGACCATTCATAATCCCACCCGGAGATCAAGACAGTTTCCGGATGCGTATTTTGAACGATTCAACCAAGACAGGGCGCCTCGAAGTCGTGCATGGTTCCATGTTCGCCGGCAAGACCGAATACACGATCAGCCGATTGCGACAGGAAACCTCCAACCATCGGCGGGTCAAGGCGTTCAAGCATATCATCGACAGCCGTTACGAACCCGACGCGCTGGTGACGCACCGTCTTGACCGGTTTGAGGCTGTGCGCGTTCCCGATGCGGAAACCATCGAGGCTATGTGCGACGACGTGGATGTGGTGGCCATCGACGAGGGACACTTTTTTGGCACTGACCTCATACCTGTGGTACGTGCCTTGCGCGATCGGGGATTGACTGTGCTGGTGGCAGGCATCACGTACGATGTGTGGGGGCGCCCGTTCGATCCGATACCGCAATTGATTGAATTCGCGGACCATGTCGAACTCTGCCAGGCGCCGTGTCGGGTTTGCGGTCGACCCGCGCCCTACAACCAACGCAATACGAAGATGGACGCCCTGCACATGGTCGGCGGTCTGGACGACTACGAGCCTCGTTGCGCAGAACACTTCACGCCGCTGGCGGACGAACCGGAGCCTCGATAATTCTATGGATGTTGCGCGCGGGCTGGTGGGCATGGTAGTTCTTGTGGGGTTCGCGTGGGTTCTGTCCACGAATCGCAGGCGTTTTCCGGTCAAAATTGTCATCGTCGGCTTGGCGATGCAGTGGGCGTTGGGGCTGATCGTGCTGAAGACCGATGTCGGCAAGGGCGTGTTCGATGCGATAGGCCGACTTGTCGCGATCGTGCTTCTGGGCGCGGACGCGGGGGCGAACTTCGTCTTCGGGGAGTTGGCGGGTGACCATCCGTCGGTCGCCTGGAAAGCGATCGTGGGCATCAAGATCATGACGACGATCATCGTGGTGGCCACCTTTTCGTCGGTCGGATATCACTTCGGCGTTTTGCAGCGTGTGGTGGCGATGATGGCCGTCGTGATGCGCCGCGCGATGGGCATCAGCGGCGCGGAGAGCCTGGCTGGGGCAGCCAACGTGTTTCTCGGGCAGACGGAGGCTCCGCTGCTGGTTCGGCCCTATATTTCGTCCATGACGCAATCCGAACTTATGGCGCTCATGACCGGCGGGTTTGCGACCGTGGCGGCGGGCGTGATGGCTGTCTATGTGAGCATGCTGGCGGGCGGTGACGTCGAATCCGCCGTCCGCATTACGCGTCATTTGCTGACGGCTTGTTTGATGTCGGCACCGGCTGCCTTTGTGATGGCCAAGGTCATGGTCCCCGAGACAGGTCAACCCAAGACGTTGGGAGAGGTGCAGATTTCGGCTGACTGCAAGACGACGAGCGTCATCGACGCTGCGACGGAGGGCGCGTCGCAGGGCATGAAGCTTTCGATCAATGTACTTGCGATGCTCATCGCGTTTGTGGCATTGATCGCAGTGTGCGACGCGATTCTGATCAGGGTGGGTCAATGGTCGCCGCTGCTGCCGGTGGTGCATTGGATGGGCTTGGATCAGCTCGATCTCGACGGCGTGCTGGGCATCGTCTTTTCGCCGATCGCGTGGCTTGTGGGCGTTGATTCGGCGGAGTGTCGGGTTTACGGCGGGCTGCTGGGTAAGGCGATGGCCACGAACGAGCTGCTCGCGTACGACGATTTGCGCGGCCTAATCGCTTCAAACGGGATTTCTGAAAAAACAGCGCTCATCGCGACGTATTCGCTTTGCGGGTTCGCGAATATCAGTTCGATCGGAATCCAGATCGGCGGCATTGGCGGGTTGGCCCCGGATCGACGGGCGGACCTCGTGCGACTCGGTCCGCGGGCGATGCTGGGAGGGGCTTTCGCGTGCTGGATGACCGGCGGCATTGCCGGCGTTCTTGTGTAGCGACATTTTGAAAGCCGTAGTGCTTTGTCACAACTCAATTGAAGGGTCGGGTGCCCCACAGCTTTAGCCGTGGGGAAGTCGAATCCGAGGGACTATACGACTCTCCCACCTCTGAAGACGTGGAGCACCCACCCGTTTTTTCAGGCCTGACAAAGCCGCAGGCTTTCTGTTTGGCATTGGATTTGCAAACCGGTGAAGGCATGTCGGCCGATCGCGGGGGCGGTGTCACATTTCGACACTGGGGTTATCACGTCCTTGATTGATCCATGTCCGGCGCGTAACACTGCCGATGACGCGGTCAGGTGCAACGATGGAGTCTTTATGCGCCGGCACTTGGCATTGATCGGTGACGCAAGCTGGTTACTCGCGGAGCGGTTACAGCGCGTCCGCGAGCATGGCAGCGTCCAAACAGCTTTACTGGAAACGCCGCAGCAATTCTCGGCCAACGATTTGCCCGAACAACGCGGGGTTGCGCTCTTCGACTGCGTGCATCACGGCGAGTTCGCCCTGGCAGCGGCAACGGAACTCCGAAGTCGGGGGTCGTCTTTTCGCTGCGTGGCCGACGTGCCGGACGACTGTTGCGAAGCCACGATCGCGCAGCTTGTCGCGGCTGGTTTCTGGGGGATCGTCTTCCAGTCCGCGCCGCCAGCGGCGGTCTGCGACGTGATTCAGCGCGTGTCGAAAGGGCGACTGTGTTATCCGAGCGCGATCATGGATCGAATTCAAACGCATGACGGTCACATGACGTTGGCAGGCGCACCAACTTCCGAACTCGACCGCCTGTCCGCAGACGAAAAGGCACTGCTGTCTCTCTTGGCCGGCGGCATGACAACGCCGAGCGCCGCTCTGAAACTGGGGATCGAAATCAGGGCGGCGAAGCGTATGAGGACGGCCTTCATGGAACGTCTCCAGCTCCCGGACTCAGCCTCAATCGTTCGCTTCGCCGTCCGCGCGGGGCTGATTTGAGCGTATCGGGGAAACGCAGGGTTTGTACAATCACGGTCATCGCCGTCATAATGGAGCGGTAGCGGCGATCCACCGGTGACGCAGCGTCCCGACAGGGGGATTGCATAGCTGTTGAAATTTGAAACGAGTGCGTACGCGAGACCGAATATGATGGCGACTTCCGACCCAATGATTCCCGAAACCAACGACGGCAGGCATCACATTTTTTCGATGCTTATGCGTGAAAGCCTGCTCGATAAAGACGTTATGGCCTCAACGGACAAGCCGGTCATGCGCATGCTGCCGGATGCCCACGTAATGAAAATCGGTGGGCGATCGATCATGGATCGCGGCAGCGAGGCGCTGTTGCCGGTCGTGAAGGCTGTGGGCAAGGTTCTTCAATCGAACCGGTTGATTCTCAGCACCGGAGGCGGAGCGCGGAGTCGGCACGTTTACTCGATCGGCCTGGATTTGGGGCTGCCGACGGGCGTGCTCGCTCAACTTGCGTTGGCCGACGGGCTGGGCAACGCGCACATGCTCGGGACGCTGCTGGCCCCGCATGGCGTTGTGGCGATTCCGCCGGAATTGTTCGGGCACCTGCTGCCGCTGTTCGTGCGGGCGGTTCCGGGCGTCATTTTCAACGGCGACCCGCCCTACGCCCTTTGGGAGCATCCGCCGAAGATCGGCCGCATCCCGCCGCATCGAAGCGACGCGGGGGCCTTGCTGCTCGGCGAATGTTTCGGCTGCAAGAGCGTCACGCTGGTCAAGGATGTTGACGGGCTGTTCACGAAGGATCCGCACCGGGATTCGAAGGCTGAATTCATCGAGAAAATCAGCGTGGCGGAGCTTCAGGAGCGCAATCTTGCAACGCTGCCGTTCGACCGCGTTCTGCTCGATTTGTTGCCCAACGCACGCCTCATGAAGCAGTTCCAGATCATCAACGGGCTTAAGCCTGAATTGCTGGAAAAGGCGATCCGAGGGGAGCACGTCGGCACGATCGTACACCTTTGACGGAACGGCGCCCGATCCGGGCGGTGTCGTAATATCCTTTGCGACAACACCTTGGGAGCGACTCGGTTGGCCTGTGTGTCGGAATTTGTCGGCGGCACGGGTAACGCAAGCGTAACGATCCATTTGGTTTTTCCGGGGTCGATGTGTTATGATTAGGCCTGTGTTGACAAGTTTTCCGGAGTGGTCACGAAACTTCAGGCTGAGATATAAGGAGCGCGAGTAATCAAATGAAATTGTCCAGAATTGCTACGTACGTATCGGTGTTGGCTTTGACATTCGCAACGGCGGCCTTCGCGTGCGACAAGCACAAGGCGGCTGCGGCGAAGACTGCGGCGGCCACCGCAAAGACGGTCGACAGCAACGGCGCGAAGGTCATCACCGTCGCGACCGAAACCGCCAATCCGTCAGGTTGCACCAAAGGTGCCAAGACCGTCGCAACGACGGAAAGCGCCAAGAAGTCCGGTTGCTGCTCCAAGGGCGCCAAGACGGTAGCGAACAGCACGGGCGGATGCCACGGAAAAGCCAAGGCAGCCGACAATGCGAAAGTTCTCACTGTCGCAACGACTGAAAACGCCAAACCGTCAGGTTGCGGCGCCAAGCAAGCAAAGACCGTGGCGGTAGCTGCCGAAGCCAAGAGCGGCTGCTGCAACGGCAAAGCCAAGTCAGCCGGTGGATGCAGCAAGAGCGCCAAGACCGTCGCTTCGACGGAAGACGCCAAGCCGTCAGGCTGCTGCTCAAAGGGTGCCAAGACCGTGGCGGTAGCTGCCGAAGCCAAGAGCGGCTGCTGCAGCGGCAAAGCCAAGTCAGCCGGTGGATGCAGCAAGAGCGCCAAGACCGTCGCCTCGACGGAAGACGCCAAGCCGTCAGGCTGCTGCTCAAAGGGTGCCAAAACCGTGGCGACCGAGTCGGGCTGCTCCGGCAAACGCGGATCGGCCAAAGCGGGCACGGTGCTGACTTCCATGCCGACCATGACCTACAAGGTCGGAGGAGCGGAAACCCCCTGTCGTAAAACAGCCGGCAAGATGGCTGAAAAGACCAAGCAAGACATCACCTACGTCGTCAATGGCGAATCGTTCAAGTGTCACAAGTCGGCGACGACTGCCCTGACCGCATTGCTCAACGCGAAGGCCGACGCACTGACCGAGGTTCAGTTCGTCGCGAATGGTGAGTCCTTCAAGTGCCCCATGACAGCTCGCAAAGTCGCGGAAAAATCGGGTAAGCCCCTAAAGTACGTGGTCGCTGGTAAGGAATTCGGCTGCTCGAAGTCAGCGGCCAAATTCGCTGCCGAAGCGGCAAAAGCCGCCAAGACCGTCACCGTTTCCAACACGGCGGATGGCAAGGAAACCATCGACGAGACTGAAGCGGGCCTGCTTGCCGCTCAGCGCCGGATCGAGCAAATCATGAAGGCCGTCGAAACGGACACCAAGTCCTGACGACCACCGGTCAACTGACATCTTTCGGCGGATCGAAGCGACTCGACGTTTCGATCCGCCTTCTTTTTTGCTGAGCAGGATGAACGGTTGATGAAACTGGAGATTCGACCCGCAGACGGAGCTGTCCGAGTCGTCGACCTGCCAGACGACGCCGAACTGATTCTGGGATCGTCCGAGCAGGCGGACTGCGTCGTTGCGGGCGAGCCGTTTCTGAGTCGAAAACACGCGACCTTGCGTTGCAAGGGACGTCGCGTTCAAGTCACCAAGTTGTCAGATGCGCAAAACGCGATCTTCCACAGCGGGCAACCGTCGGATGCGTTTCGTCTGCGGCCGGGCGAATGTTTCGTCATCGGTGCAACCGCCTTTTTCCTTCTCGACGCACCTCGGACGACTCCGTCGCGTCCGTCCCCAAAAACAGACCGCGCAGCCGCCCCAACGCTCCAATTCACCTTGACCAACGATGAGCTTCGTGCCGGCGACGCAAGTGCGGATCGTCTGCGCCTGCTCGATTTGCTTGAGTTGCCGGAAGTGCTGCGTACGAAAAACCGACACGAGTTTTTTCACTATGCGTGCGCTGCATTGCGGTCGGCAGCCGGAGCTGATTGGGTCCAGGTTATTCGCATCGAGGGCGGCTCGACCCACGTGCTCGCCGAAGACGCAATCGACGATCGCGAACTCGACAGACCGACGAGCAACGGACTGATCACAACGGCCATCGATGAAGCGCCCGGACCCGCGGCAGCTGAGTGGAACACGCAGAACGCGAAGGACGTGACCGCGACGATGCACGAAGGGGTGGATTGGGCGGTCTGCTGCGCCATGGACGTTCGCGGGGAGCCGCCAACCTGTCTCTACGTGGCCGGCACGAGCGTCGCACTCGGCACCGCGCGCGGGGTTTCGGGCGGTATGACGTTACGCGACACAGCCCGACTCGTCGGGCTTGTCGCGGACATGGTCGGCCGCTCGCTCGCGATGGACAAACTGGAGGCTTGGAAATCGCGTCTGGGGCATTTCTTCTCCAGCCAGTTGTTCGCCAAGATACTCGAATCGGACAACCTCGACGCCCTGTCACCGAGAATCACCGAAGCCACGGTCATGTTCTTCGATATTCGCGGTTTCAGCCGGAAGACCGAAGGCAACCTCGAGCGCATTCTCGAATACGAAGGCGAGCTGCGCCGAGCGCTGACAGCCATGACCCATTGCGTGGTCAAGTACGATGGTATCGTGTTGCGGTACATGGGCGACGGATTCATGGCCTGTTGGAACACACCCTATTCCGTGGCGGATCATGCCGAACGCGCCTGCCTGGCTGCAATTGAAATGGCACAGCAGTTGTCGGAGGTAACCGATGGCTGGGAATGCGGCATCGGGCTGGGTATGGGTGACGTAGTGGCTGGCTCGCTCGGCTCTGAGGACGTTTACGCCTATGACCTTCTCGGCGAAGTCGCGAACCAAGCCTCCCGCGTCGAGGGTATTACCAAGGCGGTCGGAGTGCCGATCCTTGTCACCAGGGCTGTCGCGGATTCTCTCAGTGCGAATGCCATTCTGACACGGCGCGTGGCTCGCTTTCTGCCAGTCGGGACCACGCGCGAAGTCGATCTTTTCACGATTCATCAAGCCCCCGATTCCGCCGAAGATCGAACTGCCCTGCTCAACCGTTTCGACATACACGCCCAGGCGCTCGACGCCTTCGAGCGCGGAGATTGGGACGCCGCATTCGAATCGCTGCACCCTATCGTTCGAGAAGACGCAGCCGCCCGCTTCGTGTATACGCTGGCGTTGCAACGAAAGCCGCCGCCGGATTGGCATGGCGTCGTCACACTGACCACGAAGTAGCGCGGATGGGTGATGCACGATAAGTCGGTTTCACCTTGATCGAATCGCACACACTTCATAGCATCAGGAAGACAGTTGTCACGACGGACGGCCAATGCCCAAAGACACACCACCGCCCAATTCGCCGCACGATGACCCGCGCACGCTTAGGCAAGGCGAAACGGGCGCGTCGGAATCAGCGCGCCTGTCCACTCAGCACGACGCGACGCCGACAGCGGGCGTACCGAAAATCCCCGGCCACGTCCTGGTGGAACTGCTCGGTGAAGGCGGGAACGGGCAGGTATGGCGCGGAATGCAAATCAGCACGCGCAAAGAAGTGGCGATCAAGATATTCACGCAGACCGGCGGGCTGGACTGGCTATTCCTGCAACGTGAAGTAGAGCGCCTAACCCGACTCGATCGCCATCCGCACGTCGTCACATTGCTCGACGCCCAACTCGGCGGCCGCACGCCCTTCTACATCATGGACCTCATGGAGGGTGGCTCGCTGCAGCAATTCGTCGGCGCAGACCGACCCCCAGCCCCCAAACGCATCCTGCGATGGGTTGAGCAGATTTGTGAGGCCATGCAATACATCCATGCCAAGGGTCTCATCCACTGCGATCTCAAACCCGCAAACATTCTCATCGACGAGCAGGATAACATTCGCATCGCGGACTTCGGGCAATCCCGCGTCTTCACGGATTACGCAGCCACGTTGGGAACACTCTTCTATATGGCCCCTGAGCAAGCAGCGATCGGCTCGCCGGACCGCCCGGTTCAACCCGACGTTCGCTGGGACATTTACGCGCTCGGCGCAACCCTGCACGCCGTTCTGACCGGCCGAACGCCGCGAGCGTGCCCTGAAACAATGGAACGGCTCGAAAGCGCGTCTGGGCTGAACGAGAAGCTCGAATTCTATCAGAGCATTTGCGGCACGCGACTCGACGTACGCGGCGCTCTGGCTGAGCAATCGGGCACAACCGTCGATCTTGCAGCCGTCGCGGAGATGTGTACGTCGCCGAAGCCGGCTGATCGTTACAAGACGATGGCCGGCGTATTGCGCGACATATCCGCAATCAAAGAGTGTCGCCCCGTGACGCCGCTGGCTGGCAGTTATGCGTATCGCGTGCGGAAATACGTGCAGCGCAATCCCGTGCGACTCGTCCTGACTGCCGCCCTACTCGTCTCGCTCGTGAGCTTCGCCGTAAACGCCAAGGTCCAGGCCAACCGCATCGCCATCGCGCACAACAAGACCCTCGAAGCGAAACGGGTGGCCGAGCAGGAGGCGGAGTCCGCCACACGCATCGCCGAATTTCTCGTCGGCTTGTTCAACACGCCCGACCCGACCAAGTCGGGCGGAGACACCATCACCGCCCGAGAAATTCTTGATCGGGGCGTCAGTCGCATCGGCACAGAACTTGACGGCCAACCGCTCATCAAAGCCAGGCTGATGAACACGATGGGCAGCGTCTACAGCAACCTGGGCTTGTATGCCCAAGCGGAGCCGTTGCTCGAAGAATCCCTGCGTCTCCTTGAAGACGAATACGGCGACCAGAACGAACGTGTTGCAAACGCCTTGACCGACCTCGCAAGCCTTCACCGCGACAACAAGAATCTCAATCACGCCGTCGAAACTGCGCGGCGGGCGATGGACATCCGCACGCAACTCTACGGTCACGAACACCCGCTCGTCGCGACAAGTCAGCATTACCTCGGCGTGACGCTGCGTGCCTCGGGACAATTCTCCGACGCCGAAGAATTGTTGCGGAAGGCGGTTTCAATGCGACGAAAACTCCTCGGCCCCCAGCATCGCGACCTGGCTAAGAGTCTGGAGAACTTGGCCGGCGTCCTGCTCCAACTGCGTCGAATCGACGAAGCCGAACCATACGTCATGGAAGCGATGGAGATTCGTCGGGCGGTCTTGTCCGCAGACGACCCCGACCTGGCAGCCAGCCTGGACATGCTCGCGCAAGTGCGCTACCGCCAAGGAGATTTTGCCGAAGCGGCACGGCTCGTCGGCGAGTCCATTGACATCTTCCGCAAGAGACTCGAACCCAACCACCCGATAGTCTGCGACAAGATGAACAATCTGGCGCGCGTCCTGCGCAAGCTCGGAGATTTTGACGAAGCCGAACGCGTTCTAATCGAAGCCCTCAATCTTCGCATCTCGCGCTACGGCGAACACAACGAATTCGTCGCGCTCAGCCTGAACAATCTGGGCGAGTTCCACATCGACAAGGAGGATTTCGACAAAGCCGAATCCTACCTGACGCGAGCACTGGACATCCGCAGGGAACTCTTGCGCGGGCACCCCAAAATGGCCACCACGCTTGTCAATCTCGCGAACGTCTACGAGCACAAGAGCGATCATTCACAGGCAGCCGCGCTCTATCGAGAGGCGATCGATATTCTTGACGACAAATTGCCCGCCGATAACTTTCGCCTGGCGATTCTCAAGAGCACGTTTGGCGGATGTCTGGACACGTTGAATCGTAATGAGGAAGCAAGAACGGTTCTGTTGAACTGCCTCGACGTGATCCGCGTGAAGGATAAGCCCCCCTTTGACGATACCGTCGCCACAATTCAACGATTACAGTCCGTTTCGCGCAAGCTGGGGGACGACACCGCGTACGAAAGCTACGAACGCGAACTCGCAAAACTACACGCACTCCCCGTAAAAACGGACTGATTCCCCGCTCACCCTCACAAACGGAACGACTATCGGGCGTTTGACGGAATTCGACCTTGAATCCAGCCAGGCAACTCGCTTAGAATTTCCAACGGCCCACTTCGGAACTTTGAGCTGTCGCCCGTCTGAGCGCCCGCAGAATGTGGGCGACGCAGTACTGTGGAGTAAGTCATCGTGAAATCTCATGTGAATCAAATTAGCATAATCGCCGTCGCGATAGGCCTCGGACTCGTGACAACGACCCGGGCTGGCGAAGTGAATGACGGCGATTGGAAGTCCGGCGGATTCACCGACTGGAACGTGGACGCCTCCCAGAACAACAGCCAGAAGCGCGGCGTGGGCTCCTTCTCGTTCCCCAAAGCGTCAGCCGAAGGTCCGAACGACCCCCCGCCATGCGCGGCGCAGGGTGGCGTGGGCAACTGTGCCGCGTTCTTCGGCGTCGGTGGTCCTTGCGTCTTTCCGGGGGGAGGGCCTGGGGCGTCGGTATTCATTTCGCAGACCGGCGGACCGCCGCCAATGGGCAACAGCCTGCTTTTCCTTGAGGCCGGAACCCAATACACGTTTACCGCCCAGCTTGCGTCTCAAGCAATCGGTTCGGTCCCAGACCCTGACGGCGGGCGGGTCATCGTACGCATCAGACCAGCCGGTGCGCCGGTGGATCCGAATTCCTGCGGCCCGCGACCGGGCGAAACAATCGCGCAATTCATGTTCGGCCCCGTTAATCCGGGCGAGACGCGGTTCGAGAACTTGACCGGCTCGTTTGTGCCGATGGAGTCGCGTGACTACACGCTCGAAATCGAGTTTCGCAGAGAGCAACCGTTCCAGGAAAATCAGACACCATTCATCTGGATCGACAACATCGTATTGGACAGCTCCACCCCACCCGGCGGCGCGACCGTACCAGCCGACTCAACCTTCGCGATGGCCGGTCTCATCGCCATCATGTTGGCGATTGGTTATGCGGGCATCGCGGGACGGCGTCAGTCAGCCGCACAACCCGTGCGTGTGAGATCGTCACGCATCCGGTGACGCATCGCGTCCGCGTTTTCCACGCGGCGTGCCTTCGATAACGACCGGGGGCCGGCGACTCATGAGACTGCCGTAGGTTTCCTCGAACAAACCGGATGCCTGTTCCGCGCCCACGGACTCGGGATCGTCCCGGCTTGAGTCAATCGAAAAAGGTGCGTTCCTCGCGGAGGCATCCCCCTTCTCCAGCCACACGGTTTGCGTCGGGAAGGCGAATTCCACACCCAGCCGGTCAGCCAGCCGCAAAATATCAACAAAAAGACGATGCCTTTCCCGCAACTCCGTCGACCAGTCCGGAGCTTCGAAGAAAATGTAGAGGAGAATGTCCAAAGACGATGCTTCAAACTTGTTGAAATAGACGTGGTAGTAGTCTTTGCGCGTGTACGGATGCAATCGAACCAGCTCGCGGATACCTTCGCAAAATGCGTCGATCAGTTCGGGCGGCGTTGCATAGGTGATGGAGATCATCGTCCTGACACGGCGGTAGCGGCGCGCGCCGTAGTTGTCCACGCTCGATTTGACCATCTGCGAATTGGGGACCGTGATCACGGAGTTGTAAAATGTCCGCACGCGCGTGGAGCGAAAACCAACACGCTCCACCGTGCCCTCCGTATCGCCGACCACAATCCAATCACCAATTCCGAAAGGCCGGTCAAAAAGAACCGTGATCGAACCGAAAAAGTTGCCCAGCGTATCCTGGGCTGCGAACGCGAGCGCAAGACCACCAATGCCCAACGCCCCCAGCACCGTACTGGGCGTGTAACCAAACCATCGAAGAACGATGAGCACGACAACGCCCACGACCACAATGCGAAGCACCTTGCTCAGCAGCGGAATGAGCACCTCGTCGATTTCGGTCAGCCGGACATCCTTGTTGGCGATGATGTATCCGCCGACCACATCGACAAATCGATACCCCGCCCAGACGAGCGTGACCGCCACCGTGAGCTGGGTCGCCCGCAGAAGTACGCCGAAAAGCTCCGCGGGAAGATTCATGTACTGGATCGCGATATGCCATGAAAAAACAGCCGCAATCGCACCAATCGCACCGGCTGCACGCCGGCGTTTGTCCCGCTCGATTTCATAATAGCGCTTGCGCAGCGTCAACCGCAGCGCAAGCTTCGCAGCAAGACTCCCCAGCACCTTCAGCAGCCAACCGACCGGCAGCAACGCCACAAGCGCCGCCCACTGCCAACCCTGCAAGCCCAGATATTCTCGCTTCGCCCAATCCGGTATCTCGCGATCCAGGCGCATCGCCAGCGTAAGCTGCTCCGCCACGCCCGCGTCTTGAAGCTCGCGAATGATCGGCTTGTCTTCATACTCCTTGTAAAGCGCATCCAGCGTCTTGAGCGTCTGCGGTGTAAACCGCCATTCGCCAACCTTTGGCGTATAGTGCCAGTCGGCCATCAACCCTGGGTCGATCTCGTTGATGCGACCGATGACGATGTTCCCAAATTCGCCCGTGAACCAGACAAACGGCTCACCCTGGTGTGCGTCCGGAATTTCCGTCAGCACCACCAGTTTGATTTTGTCCATCACGTTCTTGAGCTTCGACGCGTGCGTCTTGGCCTGCACCGCCCACGCTTCCCGGTCCTGCCCGGTCGGGTCGAAACACAACGCCGCCGCGTCGAAATCCGGAGGCTCGGCGTCGACGGCTTCCCTGAACGTCGCCATCGTCGCCCGCGCGGATCGGCGGGCGGCGGGAACATCTGTCTCAACCGGCTTCGGAGCTTCGGCCTGTGCGCGCTGCGACTCCTCGAGGGCGGGAACAGACGCCAGCGTCGAGGCGGTGAATCGCCACAAGCCGGTATCCGGGTCGCGGTCAACGCGAATCAGTAATGCCGGTTCGTCCATGCTGGCGGGCTCGACGCGCTTGAATTCGAAAAACCGGTCTTCCGGCTCCGTCGGAATGTCGTCCAGCTTGACGCCGAAATGATCGATAATCGCATGCAGCCGCCGGGCCAGCGACCGCGCACGCTCCAGCCGATCCTCCCCCTCCAACGACGAAATATCCAAGCAGGAAACGGCGTCGTCGATCCGCTCAGGCTGGTCGGCCAGCGCGTCCTGCATCGCCACGAGAAACGAACGCATCGCCGCACGCGGATTCGACAGATCGACGGTGAACTTTCGCTCTTGCTCGGCGGGCGCCTCAGGCTCAGCCGGTTTCTCCGCCTGTCCGTACGCCCCGAAAGGCCAAACAGACAGCAGCACGATCGCAGAAATCAAACCCGCCCGCAGTGGTCCCGGCCAAAGGCCCCGTCGTAAATTCATATTTGGCATCACGTTTCGGATCGTACACCATCCCGCACGCACCTGCCACGGCAGCGTCTTGCCCGTCCGACTCAAGATCGAATGCATCAATTCTCCCCGTTCGCAGCCCCTGCGGAACACGCGCGACTTCGATCGCGAACCATCCGACACACCAGCCACACCGCCACCGCGAATAGCAGTTCGGTCCCGGCGGTCACGAGATGCACCCATACCGGCGCGCCCACGGAATGACGCACGCCCAGAAAAATCGGGATGGGTGAAACAACCCGCACGCCGGTCAGCGGCCAAAACATCTGCACCCCCCGGCTGTTCCACACCAGGGCGTCCATGATGACGTGGGAACAGTAGGCGCACATCGCGTACCGGAAGATCGTCACCCAAGCGAGTGGCCAGAGCATCCGACCGACGATCGCAAAGATCGCAGCAAAAATGATCGCGCAAAATAGGCTGTGGGTGAAGCCGTTGTGAAACATCCCCACGCACTCACCGGCGAGGAGTCCGAATAACACATCGATGTCGGGCGCCATCAACGCGAAAACAATCCCCAGGACAAACGTTGCGCGCCGCCAGCCGGTCCAACCACCTCCGTGACGTACATTTGGCCTAAAAAAAATAATCAAAGAAAAATGCGCAATGGGTGACGGCATCGGGTCTCCAAGCGTATTTGCGAAACGTCTGTAACGATCATAACGGAAAAATCGAGCACCGAATCACACAGATCGCGTTTTCGGACCGAATATGCCCGCAAGTATCAATTGCCAGCCGCAATATGATGTAAAGCAGGAGCATACGTAGCCCAAAACGCTAAATTTGTCTTGACCGACCGCCTGAACACTGGGTATGATCCGTTGCTGGGTAGGGGCAGTGTCGTGCGTTCTGTGCGACGCTTGAGATTTCAGAGAGAGAGAAACTGGGCGCTTCCGCCGTGCGCGATTTTTCGCGTTGCGGATCGGGGACGCTTGAAATCCGCAGCCGCTCGGCGTGTGTCGGCGGTGCGGCTGTGTGCCTTGTGAACATGCGACGCTCGAGGAGGCTTTGCTGTGTCTTTCTCCAGAATCTCTTTCATCTTCGTGCTTGGTACGGCGCTCCTTTGTGGGAACGTGCTGGGCGAAACCATCACCTTTGACTTCGACGACGATCTGTCGCCGCTCGCCAACGGCCAACTGGCGGTCGCACCGAACGCGTTTGGTTCGGTCTTTGCGATTACCTCCAGCGGACCCAATCTGGGTGCAGCCGTCTTTGACTCCAACCCGTTCGGCCCCAACGCGAACAGCCTGGATCAGGATTTGCTCGTCGATTCGACGAACATCTTGATCCTGCAAGACACGTCTCAACCGGGAATGGGCGGGAACATCTTCTCGGTCCCGAACGACTCCAACGAAGGCGGCGCGATCAACTTCGATTTTTCGGTCGCAGGTTTCCCTGTTTCGCTAACGTCCATCGACGTTATCGACATCGATGACAACAACTTAATGAACTTCACGTTGACGGACACGGGCGGCCTGACGCGCACCGTGGGCGTTCCGTCCGGTTATACCGGCGACGTGCGATTCGGCGAGCCGGGTATTGCGACGATCGACTTCACCGGCGGCCCGCAGGAATCACCGAACATCGCCGGGCTGATGACCTCGATCGCGATGGAGGCCGGCTTCAACATCAACAACGTTGCCTCGCTCGATGTCAGCTTCATCGGATCAGGCGCACTGGACAACCTCGTGTACGTCCCCGAGCCTGCGACGGGCCTGCTGCTCTGCATGGCCGTCGCCGTGGTCGCCCGCCGCCGTCGCTGATCGGCTGCATCCGACGCGCTTCGACACGATTAAGCGACGAAGTTTCAAACAGCAAAGATTCCAAATCGACCTGCCCGACACGCTCGGGCAGGTCGATTTTGTTTGGCTGCACGGGCACAAGGTGTTGACGAAACGGCTGGTTCGGGCATATTGTTCCCGACGTGTTCACGGCGGCGTAGCTCAGTTGGTTAGAGCAGCGGATTCATAGCCCGCAGGTCACTGGTTCGAATCCAGTCGCCGCTAATTCACCTCGATCGACCCAACACCGAAAACCACTCCGATCAGGCCCGGAACAGCTTTGGGGCAAATGTAACGATATTGAGGCGCAGGGCATTAACCCGATAGGGTTTCTACCGGGCAAATCACGTACCTTCCCGGATTGCCGGGCTTGGTCGATTCTCCGAATATGGTGTTGCTGTTGGCGAGCTAGGACTTATACTCGACGGTACGCTTTTCCCCTCGGGATGGCGGCGGCTGATGCAAGTCAGTTGTCGCCATCCCAACTATTAACCGGACCGTTCAATAGCGACTTCATTTCGTATGCCGGTTCGTTTCTCAGTACCGGGAAGCTCGGGCACGTCGCGCGGTCCGCCAAGGCCCGAAAACCCTGCAAACAGAGTCGTTACCCACGCCTGAGCGAATCCCGCTCGCAGAATTTGTCGAATGAATCAGCGTGCCAACACAACACGAAAAACAGAGCGTCCGAATTGATGTGCAGGCTGCGAAACCGAATTCGGACATTTTGACGTCCGGTGCTTTGGACTTCGTAGCGCATCTGCATCGCGAGTTTAATCCCCGGCGTATCGAGCTGCTTAACGCGCGCATCGTGCGGCAGCAGGAGCTTGACGCGGGGGGCAGTCCTGATTTTCTCAGTCAGACCCAATGCGTCCGAGAAAGCGACTGGCACATTGCGCCGGTGCCGACGGACCTTCAGGATCGTCGCGTCGAGATTACCGGACCTACCGATCGCAAAATGGTCATCAACGCGCTCAACTCCGGTGCCAAGTGCTTCATGGCTGACTTCGAGGATTCCAACGCCCCGACATGGCAGAACATAATCGAGGGGCAGGAGAATCTGCGCGACGCAGCCAACCGCACCATTACCTTTGAATCCCCGCAAGGCAAAAAATACGCCCTGGGCGATGCCACGGCTACGTTGCTGGTGCGCCCACGTGGATGGCATCTGCCGGAGCGGCATATACTCGTTGACGGTGAACCCGTCTCGGGCAGCCTGTTCGACTTCGCCCTCTACTTCTACCACAACGCGCACACACTGCTCGAACGCGGATCGGGGCCTTACTTTTATCTACCCAAACTCGAAAACCATCTCGAAGCGCGTCTTTGGAACGATGTTTTCAACGCGGCTCAGGATGCGCTCGACATCCCGCAAAAGAGCATCAAAGCCACCGTGCTCATCGAGCACATTCTCGCGTCGTTCGAGGCTGAGGAAATCCTTTACGAGCTGCGCGACCACTCCGCCGGTCTGAATTGCGGGCGATGGGATTACATTTTCAGTTTCATCAAGAAATTCAGGACGAAGGCGGCATGCGTTTTGCCGGACCGGTCACAGGTCACGATGACCGTGCCCTTTATGAGGGCCTACGCACAAAACGTCATCCGCATCTGCCACAAGCGCGGTGCCCACGCGATGGGCGGCATGGCTGCTCAAATTCCAATCAAGTCCGACCCGCAGGCGCATGAGGCTGCCATCGCCAAAGTGCTCGCGGACAAACAGCGTGAAGCGGACGACGGGCACGACGGTACGTGGGTCGCCCATCCGGGCCTGGTACCTATCGCGATGGGCGTTTTCGATGCGAAAATGTCCGGGCCGAACCAGCTCGATCGCCTGCGCGACGATGTGCAGGTGACGGCCTCCGATCTTGTGGCACCGACCACGGGCACGATCACGGAGTCCGGCCTGCGTACGAACATCAACGTCGGCGTGCGGTACATGGAAGCGTGGCTTCGCGGGAACGGTTGCGTGCCTCTTTACAATCTGATGGAAGACGCAGCCACGGCTGAGATTTCGAGATCGCAAATCTGGCAGTGGATTCACCACGACAACGGCGTGCTCGACGACGGGCGAAGCGTGACCGACGCACTCTTTCGATCGTTGTTGAGCGAAGAATTGGACATCATTCGCGACGAGTTGGGTGCGGAACGCTTCGATGACGGCCGATTCACCGAGGCGGTTTCGCTGTTCGATCGCATGAGCACAGCCGACGAACTCGTCGAATTCATGACCCTGCCGGGTTACGAATTGTTGGACTGAAAGACAGGAGGAGAAGTCGATGTACCTGAACGGCAACCGCGAGCAAGTCGCGAAGAACCTGCAAGATGAATGGACGACCAACGAGCGATGGAAGGGAATCACGCGACCGTATTCGGTCGAGGATGTGATGCGTCTGCGCGGCAGCGTGCTCGTCGAGCATACGCTGGCACGCTTGGCGGCTGAGCGGTTATGGCAACTGCTGGGTACCGAAGATTTCGTGCATGCGTTGGGGGCGCTGACCGGCAACCAGGCTGTTCAGCAGGTGCAGGCCGGTCTGAAAGCGATCTACCTCAGCGGATGGCAGGTGGCGGCCGACGCGAACCTTGCGGGCCGGATGTATCCGGACATGAGTCTGTATCCCAGCGACAGTGTGCCCAACGTCGTGCGCCGTATCAACAACGCGCTGACCCGTGCGGATCAGGTCGAGAGCGTCTGCAAGAACGACAGCGGCACGTATTGGCATGCACCGATAGTGGCCGACGCTGAAGCGGGATTCGGCGGAAACCTGAACGCGTTCGAATTGATGCAATGGCTGATCGAGGCCGGGGCGGCCGGCGTCCACTTTGAGGATCAGCTTTCGTCGGCCAAGAAGTGCGGGCACATGGGCGGCAAAGTCGTCGTGCATACCGGACACTTCATTGAAAAACTTGTGGCAGCGCGATTGGCGGCGGACGTATTGGGCGTGCCGACGATTCTCATCGCCCGCACCGACGCCAACGCAGCCAAGCTTCTGACCAGCGACGCGGACGAGCGCGACAAACCGTTCGTCACCGGCGAGCGCACGGCTGAGGGATTCCACGAATTCAAGGGCGGGCTGGATGCCGCCATCGCGCGTGGGTTGGCCTACGCACCCTACGCAGACCTTATCTGGTGCGAGACTGCGCACCCCGACCTTGGCGAAGCCAAGCGTTTCGCGGAGGCGATGCATAAGCAGTTCCCGGGCAAGATGCTCGCGTACAACTGCTCGCCATCTTTCAACTGGAAAGGCCAACTCGACGACGCAACCATCGCGAAATTTCAACGCGAACTGGGTGCGATGGGCTATAAGTTTCAGTTCATTACGTTAGCCGGTTTTCATGCGTTGAATCTGAGCATGTTCGAATTGGCGCTCGGCTACAAGGATCAGGGCATGACCGCCTACGCCCAACTGCAAGCCCGTGAATTCGAGCATTCCCGAGAGAACGATTACGCCGCAACGACGCATCAAAAGTTTGTCGGAACGGGATACTTCGACGCGGTCAGCGACGTCATTACGGGGGGTACGTGCGAAATCAACGCCCTGCACGGATCGACCGAAGAGGAACAATTCGCCCCCCCTCGAAGTGACGACCGACGCGGACACTGACCTGAATTTGCCCTGCGCTTATTGTTCTTCGAAGCATCCGGCGATTGTCAGCGTTCCTGCGCCGCCAGCCCCCACGCCGCCCACGCGGATGGTGTAGCAGGTTCCCGCAGTGGCAGAGACGGTCACGCTCGATTGGCTGCCGCAAGTGTTGTCGTTGCAACCGACCAGTTCCGAGGGCGGGCAGTCGCACCCCTCGTACACAGCCAATTGCGTGTCGTAGTCGCTGCCGCAGGTGTCGATGGTGATCGGGCCTGTGCAGGCTGCGACGTATTCGTACCAGATGTCGTTGGTAACCGGGCAGTCGCCGGGGCCGTCGTTCGTTGCGTGGGTCGTGTCGAACGCGACCGTTCCTTCAAACGCACACCGCTTGTCCTCACAGCGATCGGTGCTCACGCGGGTTTCAAACTCGTAAGTGGTTGGTGCGTCCGTCCGGCTGACCACACTAATCGTATACCCACCCCCAGCCGCCAACGTGCGCTGGCCCGGGTCGGATGACAACATCGAGCGTTCAGAGAAAATCGTCTGCCCATTTGCGTCGGCGGTGCATTTCCACCGGACGTTGAAACTGGAGGCTGTGATGGTGTCGAAGTAGACGACGGTTCCCGGATTGGCGGTGAAGCGGAACACGTCCATCGCACCGAACTGCCCAAGCTGTCCCGCGCCGGCTGACGGCTGATCCATGCTGACTGTATCTCCGATATTGATGTCGAGCGTCTCTTCGGTGAGCAGCGGCCCGCGAACCTGGAACGAATAGAATCCCGTCGCGTCGGAAGTCGTGTCGATGCGAATGGTGTAGTTATCGGCTGGGAGCAGAAACTCGCCCGGATCGGAAGTGAGATTGAAATTCCCAAAAATCTGGCCTTGCGTGTCACCCGTGCAACTCCAGCGCAACGCGAACGACGCTGACGTCAGACCGTCGAAAAACACGCGCGTGTCCGCATCGACGGTGAATGTGTACAGACGCTCGTCGAGCGGATTGTCCAAAGTGTCCTGGATCGGTGGATCGCCGATGTTGATCGCGGTTGTTTGCACAGGCATTTCGGACAGAACCTGAAACTGGTAATTGTCCAAATCACCGGCGACCGTTCTTATGATAATACCGTAATCAACACCGGGCGCGACGGCGAAACGCCCGGGATCGTCGAACGGATCGAATTCGCGCTCCCCAAAAACGGGGACCCCCTGCACGGACAGGCATTCCCAGGTCAGCCCAGACGATTCGGTTGAGATGGCATCGAAGAATACGTCGCCGCTTGCGGGCGGGGTGAAGAAGAACACCTGCTCCTGGCCCGGCTGATCGTAGGTGGCGTCGACGACCGTATCGAGTGCGAGGAGCGCGAGGAACGGTTCCGGCACGATGGTGACCTTGAATTCGTAGTTGCCCAGCTGGCCGAACGGTGTGGTGATAATGAGCGTGTAGTTGCCGTCCAGGCCTATCACACCCGGATCGAAGGACGGATCGATCGGCTCAGGCCCGAACACGGTCCCCCCGCTGCTATCCTGCAATTCCCATTCGAGGTCGAATCCGGAACCGTCGAGCGCGTTGAAGTAGACCGACGTCGGCGATGACGTGAGCGCGTAACGGTGTTCGGCAAACGGGTTATCGATCGTGCCGCTGATCGATGTGTCGAACGGGATGCCTTCGAAAAACATTGGCGCGACGGGCGATATCACCTCGAAGCCGTATTGCAAGCCCGTTAGACCGCCGGGGCTGAATACCTCGCACATGACGGTGCCGGCCTGAGGGATCGTGACGAATCCGGGGTCGAAATTCATCGGTTGCTCGAACAACACAACCGATCCCGCGTCGGTGCATCGCCACCTCAGCCCGTTGAACATTTGGTCAACATCGAAGTAGACGTCGGAGTCGTCAACGGCGGTGTCGAACGTGTAAATATCGACTTCACCGACGGCACCAATCTGCCCCGCACCCGCATCCGGTACGTCAACGGACACCGGCTCGTCGAAATTGATGGCGAACGTCTGCGGTGCGGGGTTCGGAAGAATCGCAAGCTGGTACGTGCCCGTGCCGCCGAAAGGCGATGAAACCGTGCAGGTGTATTCGCCGGGTATCAGTAGAAACGCGCCCGGATCGTTGTTGGCATCGAGCGTTTGATTGCTGAACACGTTCATCGCCAGTGCGTCGGTGCAGGTCCAACGCAAACCGAAGTTACCGGCGCGAACGTCGAAGTAAACGACATCCCCTTCCCCGGAAATGCTGAAATTGTAGATATCCAGTGAACCGGGAGACTCGATCATACCGGCCCCCTCCGACGGCACGCCAGGGCTGACCACATCGCCGAGACTGATGGCGAACATCTGTATGGTCGGGTCGGGCGGATCCTCGGGCGGCGGACGAAGTCGGAATGAGTACGTGCCCGTGGTAATCGTCGTCGCGTCGACCAGAATTGTGTACGTCCCACTTGCGGGCAGAGTGGCCCTTGGATCGCCGAAGACATTGAACGGAATCGGACCAAACACAACTTCGTCGTTAGGCCCTGTACAACCCCAGTCGAAACGCAACGACTCTGTTGCGCAAAAACTCTCGGATTGCGGCGACGAAAATAGGGCGTCGAACACAATTTCCTGGCCGCTTTGGCCTTCAAACGTGTAGCAATCGAATCCGCCGGGCACGTCAATCTCGCCGGCGCCGGTTTCCGGATTGTTCGGGCCTACCGTTTGATCGATATCGATCGCGAAGCAGCAGGTACCGCCGTCAATCTCACCCTCGCACTCATCGGGGATGCCGTTGCCGTTGCAATCGATACTGTTGCCGAGGTTGATGTCGTCGAGATCGTGCGTGCCGTTCTGGTTGCAGTCCGGGAAGAAGCCGATGACGACTTCATCGTCCTCCCCATCATCATCACCATTGTCGTCGGGTTCGGGATCGGGTTCAGGCTCCGGCTCGGGATCGGGAACGGGCTGGTCGGCTGGCGGAGCGATGACGGGTGTTACGATGTAATCAACGGTCGTGTCGTCCGAAAACTGCTGCCCGAAGCGAAGCGTGCGATCGCCGACCAGCGAGCCGTCAGCCCGACGACCGAAGATTTCGATCATGTCTGTGAAATCCGGGCCTATCACCAGAGGCGTCGCCCCGCGTTTTGCTTCGATCAGCGTGTTCCGCACCGTGTTGTCAGCCAATTGCATGCGCACGGTGACCGTGGCGTCCTGCATCGAAAGATTGACAACGCGCACACCAACGGTGGCCGCTCGATCGGGTGTTGGTCGCACAGTGTCCTCGGGCCTGTCCTGAACCACCAGCGGCGGCGCGTCCGGGGCCGGTCTAAGAAACTCCGCCGGAACGCTGCGCAGGAAATCAGCGAATTCGCCATCGGTACACGAACAGAAAAGCGGCAGGCAGAAGACAATCGACCAACGCAAGTGTCGCATCATGGATACACCATCTGGGAAAACCTTGAAGAATTTGTGCGGACCAACACGCGACTCCCCCAACGCTTCCCCCAAACCGGCCCGCCAATCCAGCAACCAGAGGAGAATCGTGGCGTCGCATCGCGCTCGCCATTGTAACGGTATCGCTGTAAAATCGGCGAGTCAATTGTCAATCAAGGCGTTTTCTTCCGGTAATATCGCCTGGGAAAAGACGCTTTTCGCCCGGTAACGCGACGCCACGATAGGGAGGCCTCTCTTGCATCTTGCCCTGATCCAACAACACGCTGCGAAAAACCGCGAGGAGAACACGCAACGGGGGTTGAACGCAATCAGAACAGCCGCGGCAGCCGGAGCGGAGTGCGTCTGTTTCGCCGAGTTGGCGTTTGAACCGTTCCACCCGCAAACACCGGCCTGCGGGAGCGTGGCGGAGTTGGCTGAAACGATTCCCGGACCGACGACGGACGCTTTGTGTGCGATCGCACGAGAATTGAGCGTGGTCGTTGTGTTCAATCTGTTCGAGCGCGACGGCGACCGTTGCTACGACACGTCTCCGGTGATCGATGCCGACGGCACGCTGCTGGGCAAGACGCGCATGGTCCACATCACGGATTCCCCCGGCTTTCACGAACGGGGGTTCTACGCACCCGGTGATTTCGGCGCTCCGGTTTTCCAGACGGCTGCCGGAAACATCGGCGTAGCCATCTGTTACGATCGCCACTTCCCGGAATACATGCGTGCGTTGGCCGTCGGCGGAGCAGACCTCGTGCTCGTCCCCCAAGCCGGCGCCGTTGACGAGTGGCCGGACGGTATGTACGAGGCTGAGCTGCGTGTGGCTGCTTTCCAGAGCGGGTATTTCGTCGGCCTGTGCAACCGCGTCGGGCGGGAGGAACGTCTGACTTTCGCGGGCGAATCGTTCGTGTGTGGCCCGGACGGTGCGATGATCGCCCGCGCGCCCCGGGGAGAGGACCACGTGCTCCATGCCGAGGTCGCCCTTGATGCGACGCAAGACAGCCCGGCGAGACGATTGTTTCTGCCCGATCGTCGTCCGCAGCTTTACGCAGATTGGCTTGCATAGGGCCGTTGAGTCGGCGAACCGGATTTTTCACCCCTCCTCGTGAAAGAGAGGCCGGGAAAGGTTCTCGGTGCGACACGAATCCGTGCTGTTCCACGAACACACGGATTCTTACAATCAAATTTGCGTGGTATGGTTACAATAATACGTAAAACTACCGGAAGGGCACGTTTTTGTGCGATGAGATAAACGAGGCCCTCGTTTCGAATCGCCGAATTGGCTGAATGGGAAGCAACTGCACAGGAGACCCGCAATGACCCCACGTATCATTTCATCACTCGCCGTCATGCTGGCTGTATTGACGCCGCTTCGCGCGGAGGAACCTGTCGCGAACGACGGCCTCACATCCATGCCGATGTTGCTGGCTGCGCCCCCCGCGATGGGCGGGAAGAAAAAGGCGGACGAAGAAAAGTCCCGCTTCCCGAAGTTCAAGGACGTGACCAAGGACATGGAATCCGCCAAGGGGCTGTTCACGCTGTGGAGTTATCCAGCGTCTGCCAAGAACAAGGATCCGGAAAAACTGCTCTGCCAGATACCGGCCAGCTTCCTCGGCGAGCAGTTCATGCTCTCGACCAGCATCGCCGGCGGCGGCATGTTCACCGGCTTTCCGCTGGATGAACGTGTGGTCAAGTGGGAAATCCTTGACAAGAAACTGTTGCTGATCGAACCGAACAGCGGCTACGTGGTCGAGAAGCGCAAGGAAATCCAAGACGTCGTCGATCGCACCTACCCGGATCGCATCCGGACAGCCGTGCCCATCGTGACCATGTCGCCCGGCGGAGACCCGGTCATCGACCTCGGGCCTTTGCTCAAAAGCAACTTCGCCGATGTTCAGTGGACGTCGTTTGGCGCGGGGGGCAGCATCAGCCGATCGCTGAGCAAGTGGACTGCGAAGAAGACGTTTGAGTTGAACGTCGAGATCGGTGTCGAGATGGCCATGAGCGCTACGCGCCCACCCGGTTCGTACGACAAGCGTTTGGTCCATTACAGTTTCTGGAAACTCCCCAAATCCGATTACAAGCCACGTAAGGCGGACGACCGTGTAGGCTATTTCCTTACGGTCAATCGCGACTGGTCCAAGCCGGCTGCGGCACGCGACATCTTCAATCGTTACATCGATCGCTGGCATCTGGTGAAGCAGGATCCGTCGCTCGCCCTATGCGAACCCAAGCAGCCGATCATTTTCTACATCGAGAAAACGGTCCCGATTCAGCACCGTCGGGCGGTCCGCGACGGCATTCTCGAATGGAACAAAGCCTTCGAAAAATGCGGGTTCGTCGATGCTGTGCAGGTTCGCCAGCAGACCAATACGAACGAATGGAAGGACATCGACCCGGAGGACATGCGCTACAGCTTCTTCCGCTGGATCGTCTCCGGAAGCGCCTTCGCGATGGGGCCTCATCGGGCCAACCCCTTCACCGGGCAAATCTACGACGCCGACATCATCTTTGATGATTCCATGATTCGCGTCATGGGAAATGCTGCCACCCGCCTGCTGCCGTCGGCCGTCGCGCGAGGCAAATTCAACGATCCGGTACTCGAAGAATTCCTCAAAGCCAATCCGCAATTCGCAAGGCCGGAGCGGAATTGGGAACACGTCACCATCGGCGACGATTCGCTCGAAAACGTGACGGCTGAAATGCGCAAACGCCTGCACGCACGCGGTCGCCCGCATTGCGACTACATCAACGGCAAACGCCAGCAGATGGCCGTCGCGCGCACCATGTTGGCCGGACAGCCGAAGGAAGTACTCGACAAGTACATGTACGAAGTCGTGAGGGAAGTCGTGATGCACGAGGTCGGGCACACCATAGGCCTGCGTCACAATTTCAAAGCCAGCACGATCTACACTGTCGAGGAAATCAAGCAGCGCCGAGAAACCGGTGAACCCCTGGTCGGCTCGGTCATGGACTACAACGCCACCCTGTTTTTCCACGACAAGCCGCTCGACGGCAGTTTCATCACACAGACCGTCGGGCCTTATGACTACTGGGCCATCGAATATGGTTACCGCCCCGCCGACGGCACATACAAAGCCGTAACGCAGGATGACGCCGACGCGGACAAATCAGACGACGCCAAGACCGCGGAACTCGTGGCAGGCAAGTCCGCGGATTACGACATTCCCAAAGACGTACTCGATCAGCTCCCCGACGATGTGCGCAAGATGATCGACAAGAAGCGAAACAAGACCAAGAGTCTCACCGAGAAAAAGCCGGCCAAGTCCGCCACGATCGCCGGTGAAGAGGCCATGCTCGCAGCCATCGCCTCGCGATCGACGGAGCCGGAACTGGCCTACGCCACGGACGAAGACACAACATCCGGAAGCCCAGACCCGCGAAACAATCGGTTCGACATGGGGGCTGACCCGATCAACTGGGCGCGCGAACGTATGAAGGTGATCGACGGCAGGATGGCGAACATCCTCGAATGGTCCGTGGAGGACAAGGAAAGCTGGTACCACGCGCGGTCGGCCTACCTGAGCCTGCTGTTCGACAAAGCCTTCGTTCTGGACTACGTCGGACGATACATCGGCGGCGTGTACACGCATCGCGCCCACCGAGGCGACCCCGGCGATCAGGCACCGTTCGAAGTCGTCGATGCCAAGCGGCAACGCGATGCCCTCGCGTTCATGGAAACCACCATCTTCGACGACGATTTCTTTGCCACGCCGCCGGAAGTGCTGAATCATCTTGCGACGTCACGCTGGTGGCATGAGGGCACATCCGTCAGTTTCACCGAGGACTTCACCTTCCATAGATACATCAGCCTGTTGCAATGGTGGAATCTGTTCGACCGCATGTACCCCAACACGCTGCGGCGCATCCAGGACAACGAACTGCGTACCGATGGCGACGATGTGCTCACACTGTCCGAATACATCCAGCGCGTTCAGGACGTCTGCTGGGCGACCTCGGTCGACACAAAACGGGCCAAAAAGGGAAACTGGACCGACACAGCCCCGTTCATCCCGGGGGTTCGACGTTCGCTTCAGCGGGAATACCTGTCCGTGATCGAGCCGATCATGCGTACAAAGCCGGGAACCATCGTGTCGCCCGATATTCATGCTATGGTGCGGCTGTCGATGAGTGACCTCGGCGGCAAGGTCAACAACGCCCTTGCGACCGGTAAGCTCGATTTCGCGTCGCGTGCCCACCTGACGGCCTGTAAATCGCGTATCGAGCGTTTGCTGGCGGCTGAGTTGAACGAATACGGCGGGTTCTGATCCCGAAGCCGAAATGCGACGATGATCGATATCTGACGGGTTCCGGGCGTGGTATTCCGCCCGGAACCCGCTTTGATTTACCTGTCGAGCGATATTCGGACGACAGGTAGACAGGCGTAACGGAACGGCTCAATCTTTTCGGTAAGAACTTGCGGCGACGAGGCCTTTTGATCCCCCTCCGTTTATCGTATGATGCGGAACTCATTTGGATCAGAATTCGGAGGATGAAGAACGTGACGACACAACGTTTGCGACGAAGCGATTTGACGAGGACAATGCTGCTTTGCCTTTTGGCGACCGGCGTGACACTGGGCCAGGAATCGGTCAAGAAGGCAGCCCCCGGAAAGGCCGCCGTTCCGGCCCTGAAACAAAAATCTTCCGCCCAATCGGCCGGTAACGCGAAGATCCGAAAAAACGTGGCTGGCCCGCGCGCGACTCCATCCAGCAGACGCAGCAAGCGAACTGCGCCCGCACTGCCGATGAACCCTGACGCGAAGTGGTCCTGCGAAAACCTCGTGGTGGACCTGCCCCCGGTGTGGCGTGGGAAAGACATCTTAACGTTCCCCTTCAAAATCAAGAACGAAGGGACCGCCGACCTGCTGATTCGCGCGAAGGGTGGGTGAGGCACTCGATTCAACGGTCGGTCCGACCGTACGATCAAGCCCGGTGCAACAGAAGATCTGTCCGTAACCCTCAGCTGCTCGAAGCTCCGTGGAGCATTCAACCGCAAGATTCAAGTCACGACGAACGATCCGTCGAATCCGAAAGTCAGTCTGACCTGCAAGGGGAAACTTCTCGAACCGATATCAGCTACTTTTCGCAGCATCAATCTCGGCCGTCTTACACGTGACGGCGACGATGCGTCGCGAACGAAGCGCTTCAAATTCAGCAAGGGAGACGGCGGTCCGCTCAAACCCGCGGTTCTCAGTGCCCCCGAGAAAGGCATCATCGCCTCGATCGAGGAAATCACTCCAGGCGAAGAATACGAGCTAATTGTCACCATCCTGCCCACCGCCCAGGAGAAATTCCGTCACCAACTCACGCTCAAAACCGGCTTGAGCCAAGCCCCCACGCTCAATTATCCGCTCGCCGGCTACTTCGAGGCGCGCGTCAAAGCTAAGCCAGCCAACATCCGCCTCCCATCGATCATCTCGTCCGAGCGAGATTTCAGAATCCACTTGAACTGGGCCAAGGGTGTGACCGGACGTGCCATCGATGTTGAAGTGGACGATTCCAAGCTGGTCGCCAAGGTCGTCGAAGAAGACGAACAGCAATTCGTGGTCGTCACCGTGCCGAAGAATTACGTCGCTGATCAAAATACCGTAAACGTCCGAATCAGAACCGACGACAAGTTCACCGAAATTCTCACCGTCCCGATCTACTCGCAGCAGACGGCAAGGAGCCGGATGTTGCCTCCGAGACGCGGTGCGAATATCAAATCCTCATCCGCCGCACAGAAGTCGGACGATGCTTCGAGCAGGAAAAAGGCTTCCGAAGCCAAAGTTTCGCGAAAACCCTCCGCCCGAACAGTCAAGGGCCAGACAACGCTTCGCGATAGAAAAAGCACCACCGCTCATTCGTCAGACGACAAGACCAAGTCGAAACCATCGAAAAAACCATCCGGAGAACGCCGTCGATGATCGGAAACCGCAAAATCCGCGTCCAAACACGGCGAGCACCCGCTTAGCCGTGTCGCGTGCGACACGGACCTGAGCACGCCCGCATATTTCGGACCAATCGCAGATTCGCCATCCCCAACCACAGAAGGCGACGGGGCGCCTTGTCCAATCGAACCGCCCGCGATAGCCTACCCCGCTGGTTGTTACTTTCCGCCTGCGTTACGGAGCGTTGAGCGGAAATCCGCATGTTAATCAACGAGGAAACAATGATGATTTCGTCGCAACGTACCCTGACGACCGCTGTTGCCCTGCTTGGAGCCATCAATCTGATGCTTTCCGCAGCCCCCACTGACGAGCAAAAGGCCGCTTCCGAAAAGGACGGCATGGTCTATTTCACAATGTCCACGTCGCTCGGCGACATGACCATCGAGCTGAACAAGACAAAGGCCCCCGCCACGGTGGAAAACTTCCTGAGCTACGCTGACGAGGGATTTTACGAAGGCACGATCTTCCACCGCATCATCAAGGGTTTCATGATTCAGGGCGGCGGCATGGAGGCTGACTACACCAAGAAACCCACGAAAGACCCGATCCAGAACGAAGCCGACAACGGCTTGAAGAACACCTACGGCACGCTGGCGATGGCCCGGACGGGCAACCCCCACTCCGCCACGAGCCAGTTTTTCATCAACGCGGTGGACAACACCTTCCTCGACCACAAATCCAAGGATCAGCGCGGTTGGGGATATTGCGTGTTCGCTCAGGTTATTGACGGTTTCGACACGCTGGAAGCGATTCGCAGCACCCCCGTCCACATGGACCCGCAGGCCGACGGACGTCAGCCGGCTGCTGCCGACACGCCGGTCGTCATCAAGAAGGTCACCCGTGCCGACGCGAACAAGTTCGCAGAGCAGATTTCAGCCGCCCGCGCCAAAGATGGCGAACGGAACAAAGCAGCCGCCGATGCGGAGGCAGCCAGAATCGCGGAACTCGCAAAGGCGATGGAAGTGGGCAAAGCACTCGTAGCCGGCAAGGAAATCGACATCGCCAAGGGTAAGTCCACTGGTTCCGGCCTGTGGTTCGTCGACGTCACCGAGGGCACCGGGAGCCAGCCCGCATCTACCGACAAAGTCAAGGTTCATTACACCGGCTGGCTGACCAACGGCACCAAGTTCGATTCCTCGCACGATCGAGGCCGAGAGGCTGAGTTTCGTCTCAACGGCGTCATCAAGGGTTGGACCGAAGGCGTGGGCAGCATGAAGACCGGCGGCAAGCGCTACCTCGTCATCCCGCCCGACCTCGCGTACGGTGCCAGCGGACGCCCCTCCATCCCGCCGAACTCCGTGCTCGTGTTTGAAGTTGACCTCGTCGAAATCGTCAAATAATCACCGAGCCGATCCTTGGCTGACGCAGCCGCGGACATCAAGACTCCGATCGACCCCATCGCCCGCCCGGACTGGTTCCTGGCGGGCGTTTTCTTCGCCGTCGCCCTCGGCGTGCGATTGCTCTTTCTGCTGACCGCACGCGATCGCCATTGGCCTCACTCGATTTTCTACGAAGGCGACGCTCCCCTGTGGATCGATTTCGCGAACGCACTCGCCAACGGTCAGCCGTTCGAGTGGAACCTGCCGATTCATTCGCCCGGCGTGGCCTACCTGCTCTCGTGGATAGGCCCGTGGTCATTGCCGCACGATTTCACAACAATCAAAGCGATCTGGTGTCTGGTGTCCGCACTGACGGTGGCCGCCGCGTTCCTGGCTTTTCGCCTCGAATTCAACCGCCGCACATCAATTCTGGGCGCGATGCTGTGTACGTTCGCATTCGGCTCCTACGTCACCGCGACGTCGCTGAACAACGAATGCCCCTACACGCTCATGATCGTGCTCATCGTTCCGCTGACGATCCGGTGCATGCGCGCCCCCGGCCTGCCGCTCGCCGCCCTGCTCGGTCTGGTACACGGAGCAGCCACCATGCTCCGCGCCGAACATTCACTGCTGGTCATCATGACCGTCGCGTTCTTCGCAATCACGACGAAACCCGCCAGATGGCGAAAGCGTTTCACCAGCATCGCCGTCATGTGTGCCGTGTGGTTCGTGTGCTGTCTGCCCTGGAGCGTTCGCGGCAGCGCAGCCTCGCGCGATTTCAACCAAACCAGTGACAGAATCCCCGACTACACAACTCAGCCCGTCCTCTGGACAAACGATGCCCGCCTGTTCATCGAGCGTTTCCCCGCATTCGCCAGGGCGGACAACGTCGCCTTCGTTTCCTATGCGTGCGCGCAGGAGGGAGTCCAGACAGTCACCCCCGATCGCGTCATGGAGATTCTCCTTCGCGAATTCGATTACATACCCCAGCCCATATCCGAAGCAGTGTTCGTCTCAAGCCAGGGAGCGCTCAGCTTCGCGCTGGCCAATCATCCGGACTGCGACGGGGCTTTCTGCAAAGCCGCACTCGCCAACAAGTTTCCGGTCGGCTCGCGATTACACCTCGGGCTGCCGCAGCATCTCAAACTCTACAGCGACGGCTACCGCGTCGGCTGGAAATACATCACAGCCGATCCGATCCGGTGGCTCAAAACAGTCAGACGCAAAATCCGCCACTTCGCTTCGGGCATGACGCTCGGCTTGGGCGCGCACAACTTCCCCATAGGCAGATTCGGCGAACGACGCGCGGTCGATCTCGTCACCCACATGCCAGGCCAATCGCTGCTTTGGCGATCCGCCATCGTCATTCTGACGGCGATCGGTGCATTCTTCGCGTTCAAGCGTAAGGCGGGGCGATTCTGGTGCGTCGTAATTGCGTACAAACTCATCGTGACGATCCTGTTCTACGGCTACGCTCGCCAAGCTGTATCCATCCTGCCCGCATTCGCAATCCATCAAGCCGTCGCGATCGTCAGCCTCACAGCAGCAGTTGCCGAGGTCATCCGCTTACCAAAACGCACGGACCTCGCGATCGTCTCGCTGATCGTCACAGCCCTGATTTTCGGCGACGTTCACAGCGCGTTTCGCCCAACACCCATACGTCTCGACGGTACGATTCACGCCGCCCCGCGATGGGGGCCTGACGCCGTGGAATCCTTCGAACGACTGGTCATCACGCCCGTACAACCAAACGCTTCGAGCGGTGATTGAATTATTCCGTCAACGCCCGACTAATTCAGGCAACCGCACGCGTGTTCCCGTCAGAACTTGTGTTTTCCTTGCCGCCGGTACAATCCTTTGGGTACAATTCCACTTTATGGGTCGAGCCGGCATACGGGTTTCGATGCACGGGTTGGAATGCTCGTGCAGCCTGTCCGCCGGTGCCTCGGTGTGAGGTGTTGTGGTCGCAAACCTCCTTCCGGTGTGTTCCAACTGTTCACACGATAATCCGAGATGCCCGCCTGAGCGTGGTTTGTCAGGGCGGTGTGGCCCATTTCATAGCAGCCTGTTGAAGAACAGGGGCTTTGGATGTCGCACCGGTGTGCAACCGGTGCGAGCGGCGGTGTTCTACGTAGCATCGGTTTCCTAACCGGCGAAAAACGGAGCGATAAAGAATGCGATTTGAAACGAGACGTTTTGCGGGAATGAGCTTGGCTGTCGTCCTTACGGCGTCCGCCGCAATGGCTGACACGAAAAGCGCACGCACGGTTGCACTGGATAAGCTTCGCACCGAGTCACCGGGCGCTCGGACGCTTCAGCAAAACGACCGCGTCACAACCGTCTACGGCGTCCCGCTTGCACGAGCGGAATCCGCGTCCGCGTCGGGGGAACTGTTCCGCCAATCGTACGCCGCCGTCTTCGATGCGAACGCTGAAGATTTGAAGCCGGGCGGCGTGCTCGCCAACGGCCAACACGTTCAACCTCTCATGTTCGATCGCACAACGGGTACGTACAAGTTCTCGCTGGTCACGTTCTCACAGAATCGTGACGGCGTGCCGGTCTATCAGGCTGACCTGCGCTTGCTCGTTCGCAACGAGCCGGGTTTCCCAGTCGTTCTCGCGGAAAGCAGCCTGCGTGACCTTGGCACACTCGGAGCCAACCCCGCCGCCCCGATCGATGTCGCAGCCGCCCGCACCAGGGCTGTGGAACGCATCGCGGGCATGAACCTGACCGATTTCTCCGCTCCGAAATCAATCATTTGGGCCGGCGTCGACGATCAGAAGGTCGCACCCCGTCGGGCGATCCAGTTCGTCGGCCAAAACGCAGACCCGCAGCAATGGCGATTCCTGGCTGACGCAGTCACGGGCGAAATTCTGCTCAAAGAAAACCTGATGCACAAAGTCGAGCTTACCGGAAGCGTCCTGGGCAACGCGACCGAAAGCACAGCCGCTGATTTTTGCGAAGAGGAAAGTCTCGCCCCGCTGCCCTACGCACGTCTGCAAATCGGCGGCGACACGGTCTTCGCCGACGTCAACGGCGACTTCGTTTTTGACAACGCACCCGCCGGCACGGTCACCGTGTCGTCGTCAGTCCGTGGCCAATGGTTCGCCGTCGAGGATTGGCCCAGCGAAAACAGCACGGAGATTCAGACGGACGTCACCGCCCCCGGTCCGGTTACGTTCACCCACAACGCGAACAATGATCAGTTTCCAAGATCGGAAGTGAACGCCTACATCCACGCCAACGTCGTGCGTGATTTCGTACTTGCGCACAACCCCGATTACCCCCAACTGGATTCGACAAACTTTCCCGTTCGTGTCAATCGCACGGACGGATTCTGCCCGGGGAACGCGTGGTACACCTCAGCCGATCAGTCGATCAATTTCTGCCGATTGGCCGGCGGATCGCCCAATACCGGGTACAGCTCGATCGTCTATCACGAATACGGTCATCATCTGGTCAACGTGGCTGGCAGCGGACAGGGACAATATGGCGAAGGCACGGGCGACGTCATGGCATTGCTGATCACCGACGAGCCGGAACTCGCGTTCGGTTTCTTCGGAAATTGCGACACGCCACTCCGAAACGCGATCAACTCGCAACAAGCACCCTGCTTCGGCGCCAGCCACACATGCGGCCAAGTGTTGTCGGGCGCGGTATGGGACACGCGCAACGAACTGATCGTCACAGAGCCGGACAACTATCTTGACATTCTCTCGAATCTCGCGGTCAATGCCATCCTGCTGCATACCGGCTCGACCATCTCACAGAACATCACTGTCCACTATCTCACACTGGACGACGATGACGGCACGTTGGAAAACGGTTCACCGCACTACGCGGAAATCGCCACGGGGTTCGGAATGCACAACCTCGACGCCCCGCCGCTTTCGCCGCTGGCATTCGTGTATCCCCAGGGACTGCCGGCTCTGTCTGAACCGAATTCCGGTGCTCCAATTGTCGTAGAAATTCAGGATGTCGCGGAAACGCTCGACACCGACAACGGCCCCACGCTCTTCACATCGATTGACAACGCAGCATTCGAAGGCACACCACTGGCACTCGTCTCCGGCGTAATGTACTCCGCCGCCCTGCCATCGGCTCCGTGCTTTTCCACAATCGAATGGTACATCTCAGCCGAAACGATTTCCGGCACGGAAACAACCAGCCCAGCCGGCGCACCGAATGATACAGAGCCGTTCCGTGCGGTGGTCGCGACAGGCAGTGACAACGTCTTATCGGACGACTTCGAAGACAACAATCCCGATTACACCGTCAGCGGCGACATCTTCAACACTGACGCTGGCCGCTGGGAACGCGGCATCCCCGTCGGCGGCGGTGATCGTGGCGACCCCCCCACCGACTTCGATGGTTCCGGAACATGCTGGCTGACCGGCAACGACGACGGAAACACCGACGTGGACGACGGCTCTACCATTCTGACCACGGCGGCGTTTGACATGAGCGACCCGAGCGTGCTGCACTTCATCAGCTATGCCCGCTGGTATTCGAACACGAACGGCGGATCGCCCGGTGCCGATATCTTCGTCGTGGAAATCTCCAACGACGACGGCCAGAACTGGACCAACCTCGAAACCGTCGGACCCGAGGGGGCCGAGGCAGATGACGGATGGTTCTTCGTTTCGCATCTGGTCAACGTTTTCGTAGAGCCGACCGCGACAGTCCGGCTGCGTTTCATCGCCTCCGATCTCGGTCTCGGATCCGTCATCGAAGCCGGCATCGACGCTATATCAATCGACACACTCGCGTGCGAAGATTCCGACACGATTCCGCCGTCGATCGTCCATGACAACAACAGCACCACCAGACCGTTCAGCGGATACATCGATCCGCGCGTGGAAAGCACCGACGGCATTAACGTCGATCTGGGCGTTACCGAATTCGCGATTCTCTTCTCGGAACCGGTATTCGGTATCGGCGGAGACGAAGTTTCCCCGAGCGATTTCACCGTTTCGGTCACCGGCGGGACAGCCCCGCAAATAGCATCCGTTTCCACGGACGACAACCCATTGATCCTCTTGACGCTTGACGGGCCGATTCCGCTTTCGCAGTGGACGACCATCGTCGCCAACGTCGAAGACGCCGCCGGCAACGCGATCGAATCGCTTGGCAATCTAGGCCCGGGAAACAACGAGCCGGATCGCATCGACATCGGCTTCCTGCCGGGCGATGTCGACCAGAGCGCCGACGTCGCGCCATTCGACCTCCTGCGATTTCGCATGATCGTGCAAGATTCCTTCACGCCGGAACAGGGAACGGACGAAGACTTCGCGGACATGGACCGCAGCGGCGACATCGCACCGTTCGATCTGCTGACCTTCCGTCAAATGATCAACGGCGTCGCACCCACGACACAAGCGTGGTCCGGACAATCCCTGCCCGACAGACCGTAGCGTCGACGCGGAGCAATCTACGAAACAATACAGGCCCGGTGCGAAATGCGCCGGGCCTCTTGTCTTTGCTACTCTCCAGCCAACTTCAACAAAGGGGTCGGGAGCAGATTGTTGCTCGTCAGGCAAACTGTCCGATAAACAGCAAGAAGCCGCTCTCGTGCGGGTTCCCGGCATGTGGAAGTCGCAATGTCGGCGGCTGAGAAAGGAGTAAGCCATGCACAAGCTCGCATTTGTCCTCACGGTAACGGCAGGGGTCTTGGGACTCCCGTATTCCGCGAGTGGGGTTCCGGAGTTGCTTTTCGAGTTCAGCCAGATGGGCAACGGCGGGGGGGCGCCGGAGACTGACTTTCGGGTGCAGGTTGTACTGCGGCACAGTCCGGACCATTCTCCGTCCGACGCAGTCTATTTCGGGCTCGGAGTGTTCTGGGCGGACGGTGAGTCCGGCATCGTCGATTTCACTTCTGACACCGATCCGAATTTTGAAGAATTTGCGACCCGCCTTACAGACGGCGTAGACGAACTCGTTGCCCCGCTCGCCCTCGATGTGGACAATGTTGGAACAGGTAGCGTTGCCTTGGAGTCGGAGTGGGGTTTCGGGTCTCCGGACCTCGTTGGAAATAGCCTGGACTTCATTCGACTGATAGTGGACGACGTACGCGTAGAGCCTTGGGAACCGGAACCTGGGGTCGAGGGCTTCCTTGCCGATGTGGATTTCACATTCCAATTCTGGGGAACCCCAATCCCCGAGCCGTCCACCCTGATGCTCTTGATGGTCGGCTGCGTCATCGCCCGCCCCAAGCGGGAACAAGCTCGAACTCGAAACGAGCACGCAACACTACATTGAGCGTTGGTAACAGGGCCGCAGAAAGTTTCGACGTCCACCATCGACGCGAGATAATGAATGTCGTGCAAGTCTTCCGACAAGTAGTATGGAACCGCTCTCGTGCGGGTTCCCGGCATGTGGATGTCGCATTTTCTGCGGCAGAAAAAGGAGCAAGCCATGCACAAGTTCGCAATTATCCTCACGGTAACGGCAGGAGTCTTGGGACTCCCGTATTCCGCAAATGGGGCTCCGGAACTACTGTTCGAGCTCAATCGGACGGGCAACGGCGGGGGGGCACCGGAGACTGATTTTCGGGTGCAGGTTGTCCTGCGACACAGCCCCGACTACTGGTCGCTCGATTCAGTTCGTCTTGGCCTCGGGGTGTTCTGGGAGGACGGAGACTCCGGCATCGTCGATTTCAATACGGACACCGATCCGCAGTATGACGAATTCGCGGCCCGCATTACGGATGGCGTGGACGAGTTCGTGGCTCCATTCATTCTGAACGCGAACAACATTGGAGCAGGCGGAGTCGCCCTGGAGTCGGAGTGGGGTTTCGGGTCTCCGGACCTCGTTGGAAACAGACTCGACTTTATTCGACTGATCGTTGACGACGTACGCGTGGAACCTTGGGAACCCGAACCGGGGCTTGAGGGCTTCAGTGGCGCGGTGGATTTCACGTTCCAGTTCTGGGGAACCCCAATCCCCGAGCCGTCCACCCTGATGCTCTTGATGGTCGGCTGCGTCATCGCCCGCCCCAAGCGGGAACAAGCTCGGACTCGAAACCGGCACGCAACACTACGTTGAGCGGTGAAGGCAGGGATGCAGGCTCCAGCCAATAGTGTTTGAGCAGGGCAGGGAGTCGCACTTGCTACAGAAAATGTGGAACTGAAGCGTTTCCTGGTGGAGTACCTCGACACGGCCGGACCATGTATCGAGCACGGCTTGCGGCAAACCGCGTGCCCCTTGCGGCCTGCAAACACGCCTACACAACCCGCTCATCGTCGGTGAGTTGCAGCGCTTTTCGCTCTTGCGTCCAGGCAACATCGCACTGCCGTTGTGTACTGCCCCGCACATTCAGCCTCCAATCGCATTTTTTCTCTCGAAATCCAAGAAAAATCCATTTTCCGTGTCAGAAATCGGGCTGAGGGCAGACGTAGTAGCGTAGACCTATTGCTGGTTCGGCTGAATCGTGCGGTTGGACGTGCGGCGATCGTGAAATAAGAGGCGGGATACCGTGTTGCGGAATCTTCTAGAGGGGCGTCGGAATTGGGTAGAGTGGAAACACTACGACTGAAGTCTCAACTTAAGCCGCCTTCGAGCCTGCGACAGCGGCTCCGGAGGTCGAGACGGAGATTGTAGTCGTCCCTATGGACACGGGGGTTCTGGGGGGCAACTCGATGGGATCGATTTGAATGATGCGAAAACGCGAACGACTTAGAGTAGTTGGGAATTGGTGGTCCCTGGTCGTGCTGCTGGGCGTGTGCGTGTCATGCGTCGCTGCGTCTGACGCGGAGCCGAATGACGTCCTCAACCAGGCGACTGCGCTGAATCTGATCGACGTTGGGGTCGTTCACATTCAAGACGCCGAGCTGGGCAACGGGCCGTTGGGCGCGGCGGATCGCGATCTCTTCTGGTTCGACGTCTCAGCCGCAGCGGCGAAGCGTCCGGTGCTTGTCAGCGTGCGCATGACTGCGACTGTCGAGGGGTTTGACGGCTACCTGCGATTGTTCAGCCCCCAGGGCTACGATATTGCACACAACGACGACGCGGGTTATCCCGACCTCTCGCCGCACCTCCAGGCACACATCGCGTTTCCCGGCATCTACTTCATCGGTGTGTCGCACGCCGGCAACTCGGTGTACTCGCCCACGGACGCAGCCGGCGGTCGTGCGGCTGACACCAGCGGTTACGAATTGATGATCGAGCTGTCCGCAGGCCCTCCGCTGGCGGATTCGTTGGAGCTTGAATTCGACGAGGCCGTCAATGTCACGGGATCGTCTCTCGTCGCCACGGGGCAGTTTTTGGGAGACGGGGAGTTTGGCTTGGGCGATGTCGATCGATACGCCATCGCGCTCCGCGGGCCTGCGATCATCACCGCCGTCGTGACACCGAGGGACGTGCAAAGACTGACGCCCGCGTTGAGCGTGGAATGGACCAACTCGCTTCACTCATTTTCGGAGGTCTTGGTTCCCGCGCACGAACCGTCGCGTTCGAGAGATGGCGCACAGCGCATCGAGGTAGCGGTCTTCGATACGGATGAAGCCCAAGTCGTGTTGCAACCGGCGCGAGGTTGGCCGACTGAACCGGGCATGCGTTCCGGCAGCTTCGGTTTTTATGATATTTCGATCGAGGTCGAGCTTGTGGAGCTTGAGCTGGACGGGCCTTTCGAGCCGAACGATTCGCTGCTCCATGTCGCTCCAACCGGCTTGACCGGAGTGGGGTTTGTGCAGATGTCGGCTGTGATCGGTGACGGGCGGTTTGGGTCATTCCGTGGCGACATCGATTTTTTCAAGCTGCCCATGCCGGTTCATCAGCGATTGGTTGTTGAAGTCGAACCTGTTTCGGCCGGCGGAGCGTCGTCATTGCTTCCGGCTGTGCAAGTTTATGACTATCTCGGCGAAACGGTTGGCCGAGCCCACGCCGGCGAAAACAACCGAATCGAATACGTCCTCGAGTGGCGATGTGAGCACGCGAGCGTCAACAATAGTCAAGGCGAGCACCTCGGCGTGGCGATCATGGGTGCAGGTTCGCGCCCGCCGATCGACCCGCTTTCCGCGTGGAAAATAGACGGGTTTGCCAGTTGCCCCACATGCCAACCGCCCTTGCCGTTGTACGCGATCGACGGCGGTGCCGGTTCGACCGGTGCCTACGACGTTACTTTTTCGATCCTGCCGAGTGAATTCCCAACCTGCGGCAGCGAGCCGGATGACACGATCACCGATGTCAGCGAATCCGTTTTGGCGGGTTCGGGCGAGTATGCGTGCGGCGGCACGCTGGGGGACAGCCCGTGCCCCCTTGGATTCGCGGGTGTCGATATTTTGCGCGTCACGTCGATGGCGCCGCAATCCGTACTCGACGTGCGGTTGATCACCGACGTATGCGGCGCGCCCAATCGAGTATTGCGGCTGTTTGACGCGACCGGTCTCGAATTGTCCCAAGTGGTCGGCGACGGTTCGATTCGCCATACGCTGGACGCAGCCGATGACTATTTCCTCGGCGTGTCGAATCAAGGAGCGGAAGACTACGATCCGTTCGTCGCGTGTTCTGATGACGGTTTCTTTGACGAATATGATGATGTCGATCGATACGAGCTTGAAATCCGATTAACACCGCCGGAACCAGACTCTCCGCAGCCTGAGGCACCCAATAGCGAATCCGATGCGTACGCGCACGGTGACGACCGGTTATTCGCGACAAGTTTGGACCCGTCGGTCGATGCTATCCTCGAACTGGATGTGCTGACCGGCGACACGCTCGCGTCGATCGAAGCCCCGGAAGGGCCGATTGGCGGTGGCGAGGGGTTGGCCTTTGACGGAGTTGATCTCTACTTCCTGGGCGGCGGACGTTTTCCCTATCTCTACCGTATGGATGCCGACACCGGCGACGTGATCGAGCGGTCGCTAACCTGGTTCGGTTCCGGTATTTACGGCGACCTCGTTGCGCACGCTGGCGGCTTGTGTGTGGTCGATATGCGCGAGCGGGCCGTCTATGTAACGCCGACCGCATTGGACGGGCCTGTGAAGCGACTCGATGTCGGTATGGGCGGGGTCGGATTGCGCGGGCCGATCGCCCTGCGCGTCGGGCCTAATCGGCTTCTCGCGATCGACGCAGCCGATCCAGCCATCGTTCACGAAATCAACCCCGACAACGGTGCGATTCTGTCGTCGCTTGCCTTGGGTGGTGCCTGCGCTTGTGCGGCTGATTTCGACGGTGACGGCGATGTCGATGGCGAAGACGCTGCGGTTTTCAACGCCTGCAACGCGATCAGCGGCGTCGCCTTTGGTTGCATACCGGCGGATTTGAACTGCGATCAGGACATTAACGCAGCCGACGCAGCCATCCTCGATTGTCAGCGTGCCGGTCCGGGCGTGCCGCCGAATTCGGATTGTTGCCCGGAAGATTTGCCCACGGTTGCCGGTAGCGCGACGAGCTTGGCCTCAGTCGGTGGCGGCATCGTGACCGGGAATTGGCTTCAAGCGTCATTGCGAAGGGTCAGCTTCAACGGTGCGCCGCTCGATTCCATCGCGATCGACAAACCCATCGGCGCGCTGGCTGGTGTGGCGACTGCGCCTTTCGGAGACGCCGATATGGACGACGATGTCGATCTGCTGGATTGGTCTGCTTTGCAGACGTGTTTTTCCGGCGACGGGCTCCCATCGAATGATTCGTGCGACGTGTTCGACTTCGATTCCGACGGTGACGTGGACTTGCAGGACTATGGACTGTTCCAAAACGCCTTTTCGGGAGATGGGCTATGAAAATCGTAATATCGACAAAGCCTGTGACTCGCGGTCAGCGTCGCCGGGCGTTCACGGTCGTCGAGCTGGGGGCGAGCTTCGTCGCGGTGGCTATGTTGTTCGCGACGCTGGTTCCCGTCCTGGGCGGGGTCCGGCGGGAGGGTAAGGACATCGTCTGCCTCCAAAACCTGCATCGGATCGGGCAGGCCAGCGCAGCCAACGCAGCCGCGGACCCCAACGAATTTCTCACGCCCAAGCACGCCTTGACGGATACTACCAGCACGAGATTTGTGAACGCGAGCTGGGGCGGCAAGAGCGGAGTAGGCCAGCCTGTCGTGGGCAATGACGCTACGTCGTCCCCCTGGGGCACGCTCGCCGGCAGAGGGCCTGCGACGCGTCCGCTCAATCGAATCCTCTACGGCGACGTCTTCCCCGATCATCAATCCGACCCGGGAACATTCGCCGCGAATTGGCTCGACGACACGCAGCTTGACCTGGACGTTTATCGCTGTCCCGGCGATTTCGGCTATACAGGCAATCACTATCTCAGTTGGCGCAACAGCGGACTCTCTTCGTTCGACCATTACGGGAACAGCTACGCAGTCAATGCGAGGTTCATCGGGGTCCCAGGTGGGGGCTGTTTCTTGTCGAGCAATTCACCCTTTCTTCGACCGGCCTCACGCATTCCGTCGCCGAGCCAGACGATCTTGTACATGGAGAACAGCGGCCGCTTTGCCAACCAACGCAATTACGGTATCGATGGCTGTGTGTTCCTGGGCGGTGGGACCGGTGAAAACTCCGCACCGATCCACGGCTGGCATGGTGCGGACTTCGAGTTTAATACGGCGTTTTGCGACGGCAGCGTGCGGCGTGTCTTTATCGACGGACACCTGCATCCCCAGCCAGACATGGGGCGATATCCGAACGACGGGTCTTATGACCTCTTTCGCTGTGTTATTAATCGCGGACCGGATTGGCGCATGGACACACTCCCGTCGCCGCCGGTCCAGACTACCATCAATTGCTATGGTTCCGGTGCTGCTCCAGATCCTATTGGATGAACAGTTTTTCGAGGTCGTTCGCGCATGAGGAAAATACACTGTGAATCGACACTGCCAACAAGTTCACCACAACGCACGGAGAGGTCATTGATGATTCATCGTATTCCCGTACTGATGACTCTTGCCGGTTGCAGCCTCTTCTGGCTGAATCCTCTAGCGGGCCAGGAACCGGACAGCTTTGACAGCCCGACGGCAAGCACTTCCGGCCAACCGTCGAACCGGCTGATTGTTCGCGGCCTGAGCACACTCGGAGGCGGATCTGCCCCGCAAAGCCCGAGACTGTACGACAATACCACAAAATGCACGCCGAACGTTCACGCCGCGGCCTTCGGGGGCCACATCTTTAATCCGCTTTCCCCGCGCGACTGGTTCGATTCGCCCGGTGGAGAACTATCGGGATTCGACGTGTATTTGGTGAACGCGGAAGATATGCCCACACATTTCATCCTAACCTTTTATCTTGACACAGACGAACGGGCATTTGGAAAACTGATTGATCAGGCTATTTTTCGAACTGCCGGCGCTCCAATGCTAACGAAGATCGAGCCTTGGCTGGATCCCAATACGGGCAATCCTGGCGTGATTCGCGTCAGTGTGGACTATCAGTCACAGACATACAACCTCGTCGGGTTGTATGAAGACCCGCCCGGAAGCGGCAACATCGTGGAAGAACAAATCAACCCACTTGACCAGTCGCTTGGAGAAACTTTTGGTAGACGGCCCATCGTATTGCCGTCTGGAAAAGTCGGAGTCCAAATACGATTGCCGAGTGTGCCCAACATTTGCAACAGCGAAGAACCCCAAGCGGGCGTCGTGCTGGCGCGCGGCGGAACGGGGAATGCCAATGGCCTGCACATCATCGGTGCGGATTCGCCGGCGTGCTCGATAGGGGAATACTCGCTGCTGTGCGACAACCCCGGGTGGAGGCCGTTGGAATACACCGGTGTCAGTTGCTTCACAGATACGGAGTGTGAAGACCTGTTCGGTTTGGGAACAACCTGCGACATGACTTTCACCAGCGAGTGTGTTGTTTCTCAGCCCTGCACGGGAAGGGATGCCTGCACGTTCGACGAGCCGTACTTCGGGATCGCTCTGACGCTCTACACCGGCAGCAACGAGGACACCGACGGCAACAACGAAATCGCCACCGCTGATCCGATATCCGTCGGCTTCCCGGCACCATGCGCAACCGAAACCCTGAAGATCAGCGGATTCCTGGGAGACAATGGAACGCCCATAGGCCCCGGAACGCCGCTCGATCTGTTCGACGCCGACCGCGACGGCGATGTCGATCTGCTGGACTGGCGAGACTTCCAGCGCTGCGTGGGACGAGACGGCGATGCGACATGCCTGGTCCACGATCAGGACCGAAGTGGGCGAGTCGAAATCGCCGACTATGGTGACGACGGACTCGGGTTTTTCGGTTGCGTCTCGGGCGACGTTTCGGCACCCGGCTTCACATCGCCCGGCCCGGAATGCGAAGGCGAAACTCCGCCCGCCCCCGTGCTCTTGCAGGATGTCGATTTCTATCAATTCGCGCCCGTGCCCGGCAGCGTTCTTTCTGTTCATGTCGAAGGGGCCAAGAACAGCGACGGCGTGTCACTGTGGAACCCGCAAGTTCGGGTCTTTCGGTCTGTTGGTGGGCCTGCAGCGGAATTGGGCGGAAGCGACGATTTCGAGCGATTCAGCCGAGATGCGTTCACGACGATCCAACTCCCGCCTTCGTTTGTTCCCATTTACGTCGGCGTGAGCAGCGCCGCGAACTCGGACTACGATCCGCTGGACCCGGAAACAATCGGAATCCTCGACGTGGACGAGGGCGGCGGCTACACGCTCAGTGTCTTAATGACGATGCCGGATTGCGTGGAGGACGACCAGAGCGGCGCGGACGACGAGTGCTACGTTTCCAAACACGAGCCGGACGACACGCTGGCCGACGCAGACGCATGGGGCGAGACAACGGGGGCCTTCATTCGCGGGATGATCGGCGACGGTGCATTCGCAGCCAGCGGGCAGGATGTGGACATTTATCGCATTCACTTGTCCGGTGCGTTGGCCAACGCGCGAAGCTTAACCGCCCGCGTCACCAGCGACGACAAGACCGGTTTCGCCACCGTGTTCGACTTGGCGCTCGCACTTTACGATTCGACAGGCTCGCTCATCGCTTGCGGGGATCAGGCGGCGACTCCGATCTTCAACGGCCGGGATGAATCCCGACCTCAGCTTGCGGCGAATGTTGACGGGACCGGCGTCGGCGGAGACGGCGTGTTTTACCTGGCGGTTTTCGGTACGGATCGTGGTCTCTTCGGTGTTAGTGAAAACCTCCTCACTCCGGCTGTACCGCCTTCGATCCTGAGCATACCTGATGCGACGGGATTGCCGGGCGTGCCCAATTCAGACCCCGGACCGTTCGTCGGCGGCAGGGTTAATCTGCCCGGCCCGATGTTGAGCGGGCCGCCATTGCTACAGTGGCCGCTTTCCGGACCGACCTTCCAGCAGTGTTACGATCTGCTCGTGCTGCCCTCGATGAACCGATTGGGCACGGTCGGCCTCGACGATGTGGACGAACTGGCTTCGCCCGAGGGAAACGACTCCATCCCGTTTGCGAGCGAGAGCGTGACGCCGTCGGACCGGCTGTCCGTTTCACCCGTCGCGGCGCGATCGCTGGGCAACGGCCCGTTCGGCGGATGGCAGGGCGACGTTGATTTCTATCGCATCGAAGCCCAGCCGGGGCAGATCGCGGTGGTCAACACAGCCGACCTGGAGCAGCCCCCGCAGACCGAACACTCGGTGCGGGCCTATCTCGCATTGCTCGATTCTTCGGGAAACGTTTTCGCCGACCATGATTATTCGCACGAACACTTTTTCATCCTGCCGGGCGTGTCCAACGACGGTACCGCCAACGAAATAGCAGCCACAGTCGCGGGCGTCGTTCCCGCAAACAGTGACGGTGTCATCTACGCGATGGTCGCCATCGACAACGGCAGTTTGCAACCGCGCGAAAACCTTCCGTACGACCTGTTCCGATCGGGCACGACCTATTCTCGACGTTTTCAGTCCAAGGTCGGCACGGCACGCCGCTACGGAATCACCGTGTCACTGATTGATCCCGTCCAGTCGCCTATCGAAACTTCGCGCGCATTTGCCGTCACGCGTCGGGGCTTGGACGAACAGCATACCGCGCCGGCGGTCAGCGATCTTGAACAGAGTACGTCCGAGCGATTCCCGCCCATCGTTGAGATTGAACCGAATACCGGACGGATCATCAATGTCCTCGATGCGCAAGGCCTGTTTACGTTTCGTGCGTTTCAAGGGTCTTGCTTGAGCAGCTATGGCTGCCCGCCCGTTGTCAGCGCCAATCCCGTCATCGCTTATGACGGTGATGTATTGTGGGTGTCTGTCGAGCGGTGCATCCTCGGCCCCACGAGCTTTTGTCAATCCATTGAACGCCCGCTGTTCCGAATCGACCCTGATCTGTCGAGCGGGCAAGCCGGGTTCGTCGTCGAATTCGACCCGATCGCAAACATACCAAGTGACGCGGTGCTCACCGGCATGGTGGAGTTCAATGGTTACCTGTTCGCGCTTGATTCCGAGGACAATCGTTTTCGCTTCTGGCCTGTCCCTACCGATCCTGTCGCTGTGAGTTCGACGCAATCGGTCGTCCTGACTTCGCTCAGCGGAACCGATCCCGGAAACACCTCGTTCACCGACCTTGACGGCGACATCGCCACCGACGACGAGCGGTTGTATGTCGGCTGCACGTTGGGCGACGGCGGGTCGGCCATCTGCGTTTTTTCCGCTGTCGTCGCGCCCGACGGCATGACCGTCGCGATGGAATTCCACGGAACCATCGCGGACCCGATCTCCAACCTCGGGCTGACCCCCGGCCCACGTCTCGGCGGTTTGGAAATCGTCGGCGACGGCGTGCTGATGACCACCGATCGAAACGGGCCGATCATCGAGTTTCTGGAATTGGCCACGGATCAGGTCAGCGGGGTCGAGCTGCCCCGAGGTTACGTCATCGAGCGCCTCACCGCGCGCTGACGGAGCGGGAGTTGGCACCTATCATTCGATGGTTGGGTGCCCCACCTCTTCAGAGGTGGGGGAGTCAGTGGTCCTTGGATTCGACTTCCCACGGCTGAAGCCATGGGGCACCCAACCCTCCGATTGAATCGTGACAACACGCCAGCCCCAACGAGCGGATAGCCGGGAACGACGATCAACCCCGGCGCGACGCGAGCTTCTTCCCGACGCGCCGCAACAGTGCTGCGAGCGACGATTGATATTCTCGGACGGTGTCGGTCTCGCTGCGGCGGGCAACACACACGAAATCCAACCCATTGGGCAGATCGTGTTGAGCGAGCCGAAACGCCTCCCGGATGAGACGTTTGACACGATTACGCCGCACCGCAGGCCCGACCTTTCGCCCCACACTGAGACCGATACGGCTGTGCGGGCGATCGTTGGGGGCGGCGTAAACCACCAGAAGACCGTCCGCGACGCTGCACCGAACCGCGAAAACACGCTCAAAATCGACCTGACGCTTCAGCCGTTGGGCACGTGTCAGGGCATAAGTTAGTTCGGTCTCAGCTCGTCGCATCCTCAAACACCTGATTCACTGTTCCGCCGAAGCGTTCCCCTCCGATGAATCTCATTGAACGCCCACGTGCCCCCCTCTATACTGACATTATCGTCTGGCGTAGCCAAATGGCGAGTGGCGTGAAACGGAGAGCGAACCATGATGGCAAAACAACCGACCGGAACAGCTTTCGTTGGATGTATCGTCGGCCTCCTGATGACCGCAGGAATCGCAATGGCGCAGACCCGCGTCTCGGATGGACGGGCGTTCGACGCTGTAGGCTCGAGCAACTCCGTCAACAACCCGTCAGCCGCCGTGCTGACCAGGCCTTTGGCACCCACCATCACCGGCCAATTCGCAACGTCACCGTTCCGCTCCCAGCAGTTTTCAATCTCGCCTAACCTGCAAACGCTCGACGCAGCCATCAACACCAACAACATAACCAACAACATACTGTTTATCCCTACCGCCAATTACAATCCAATCACCAACTCAAACTTTGGGCTTGGTCCCAGCCTCGCAACGCCTTCGATCGTCGCCCCACCGCTTAGCCTGGGAGGCGCGTACGGAGGAAGCGTGCTGCCGTATCAAGGCCTGACCGCGACGTCTCTGTCGACACCGACGATCCCCTTGCAATCTTTGGGGTCAGGCTCGCAAAGGTTCAACCCGACCTATGGCCAATCGCTTGCCGGGCCGGCCGCGTTTGATCTGACTACCGATTCGTTGATTTCATCGCTCTTTCAGACGCCAACGTCCGCGCTGCAACTGCCCGTGGTGGACGTCTACTACGAAGAAGCCGTCGTCGAGTCGAGCAACCTGTTCGGGCCTAACGCTGGCAGCAATCGTCGCCGATTTGACAATCAGATCAAAAGACGATTCGCCGGACCGGACGGCTCTATCAACTACAATTTCGGCATGACTCCGATGACCGGCACGACAGGTGCCTACGAAACACCTGAATCGCTCATCAGGGAACGCGAACGCATCACACGCGAATTCCAGCAGTACATCATGCAGCCCCCCACACCGTTGGACGCGTCCAAGCCCACGCTCAACGAAGCCTTGGCGAGAACCGCGCCTTCTTCCATCGACGCCCTCATTCAAAACCGCATTCCCAACACCGACCTGCTCGACGACACACTCAAGTCAGCCCAGCAGGCTGAGGCGGTTGATATCGCAGACGATCCGACGCTGAACGGAGAATTCTCCGGACAAGTAAACAACGGGCTGGGCGAAACGCTTGCGGACCAGTCCCAGCCGCAGTTCATGCGCCAAAGCAACGCGCTGTACCGACAAATGCAAGACTCGGTAGAGTGGATCAATCAACTGCGCGCCGCACGCAGCAACCCGGCTGACAACCCCTCGCAGGCACCGCCAGCGCTCGCACAGCGATTCGACCAAGCCATCTCGTGGGTTCGCGACACATCCGACGAACCTTTGACATCGCTGGTGGACGAAGGCTTCAACCCTGCGGAACAGTTTGCACGCAAAGCGGAGTCGTTTCTGAAAGACGGACAGTTCTACAAAGCACTCTCACACTACGAAGTGGCGCTGGTGGCCGACCGGGAGAATCCGCTGCTCTGGTTCGGGCAGGGACACGCGCTCATCGGTGCAGGCGAATACTACGGTGCGGTGCGCAAGCTCGAAAAAGGCATCGAATACTTCCCGGAAATCACCTACTTCAAACTCGACCTCAACAAGTTCATCACCGACGCGGACCTCCTCGACCTACGCAGAGCCGATCTCGAAAAGAAACTCAAAGTGCGGGAGGACTATCGCTTCCGTTTCCTGCTCGGCTACATTGAGTATCACATCGGCATCGAAGACTATGGCCTGCGCAATCTCGAACAGGCTGCCCGGGATGCGCGTGCGGATTCACCCATCGCAAAATATCCCGAACTGATCCGGCAAGGTGCGGAGCTTCGATCCAGCACAGCGTCGGAGGCGGCACCCGGTGGTGAACCGACGCAGTAGCCATCCTACATCGCTTGACCAACTACTCGATTGGACCAGCCGGCGCACCCCTGATCGGTCCACCACGCGCCGCCGATTCCGGCACCTGCTCGACCGCTGCTCGATAGACCACACTAAGCTGAACGTCATCAAAGTCGCAGGCACCAATGGCAAGGGCACGGTCTGCGCGATGCTTGAAAGCTCCCTGCGGGCAGCGGGATTTCGTGCCGGTGTTTTCACCTCGCCGCATCTCGAACGCGTCACCGAACGCATCCGCATCGACGGGAAAGAAATCACGTACGACCGCCTTGAACACGAACTTCGCGAACTCAACCCCACCCTGCGTGCCGCTGCCGACGACCTCGGTCCCGACTTCGTTCCGTCGTTTTTTGAAGTAATCCTGCTGGCTGCCCTGCGCGTTTTCGTCGAAGCAAGAATCGATTGGGCGATTATCGAAGCCGGCATCGGCGGCGAGAATGACGCGACGGCGGAACTGCGAGCGCCCGCATCCGCCGTCACCACGGTCGGCTTCGATCACGAATCCAAACTCGGCCACACGCTGGACGAAATCGCACGGGAAAAGGCAGGGATCGCAAGCCCGAACTCAACCCTCGTCCTCGGACCAGCCCTCAGCGAGAGTCTTGTTGAAGTCGTTCGCCGGACGGTTTGCGATCACAGGATTCACGTCATTCAGGCGAAACATTCAGAAACCGCAAACTCGGATCGCCCAAATTTCCTGGCGGACAACGCCATCACCGTAAAGCGTATTCTCGAATCACTCGATTTGCCGCCCTCTTCAATAACCGCTTCGTCGCTTCCGACCTCACCGCAACACGCAGGCAGATTCGAACTAGTCGCCGACCACCCAACATGGCTGCTGGACAGCGCGCACAACCACGAAGCCATCACCGCCCTGGCAACCGAAGTTTCACGTCGATTCGCCGATCGCCCGCGCGTGCTGATCTTCGGCGCTTCCCGAGACAAGAACTATCGTCGCTATCTCCAAGAACTCCCCCGCCTCGCGCGTCGAATCGTCCTGCTCGACGATTTCCACAACGCCGTCTCCGTCGAAACGCTGGCAGAAGAATTAGAGAAAAACCAACAGATCGAGACATGCGCCGTATCGGCTGAACAACTCGTCGACAGCATGATGACCGATCACGCACACAGCGACACGCTCGTCATCGTCACCGGCTCGTTCTTTCTGGTCGGGCGCATCCGCGCAGAGCTTCGCCGCCGCAACCTCGTCAAGGATTGAACGAGGCAGAACGATCTCACCCGGAAACGCTACAGCATATTCAATTGCAATTTGGCGGCTTCAGACATGAGGTCCGGCGTCCACGGCGGATCCCAGACGATCTCCACCTTGACCTCTTCAACGCCGTCAATGGCTTTGACCTTGTTCTCCACCTCGACCGGCAGAGTGCCCGCCACCGGACACGCCGGCGACGTCAGTGTCATCTTGATGTGAACGTTTCCCTTGGGCTCGATTTCGACTCCGTAGATCAACCCCATCTCGTGGATATTGACCGGCACTTCGGGGTCGAAAACCGTCTTGATGACTTCGACCACCTGCGCTTCAAGCGCCTGCGTTTGAATGTTTTCGATCGGATCCACGCGTTTCTCCTCGCCGTTTATTCCGTGGAAATTACTTCGCCCTCATCGTCGAGGGCAGCCTTCACCGTGTGCCACGCGAGCGTCGCACATTTCACGCGGGCCGGATACTTGCATACACCGGAGAAAACCTCCAGCTTCCCCAGCCCAGGCCCATCCGAGGTTTCACCCGGCTCGCCGGTAATCAAACCGTGAAAGCGTCCGAACAGTTCCTTGGCCTCCGACAACGTTTTGCCGCGAACAGCCTCCGTCATCAGCGAAGCCGACGCAGTCGAAATAGCGCAGCCCGAACCCTCGAACGTGACCTCGCGCACCCGGTCGCCCTCGATCTTCAGAAAAACATTCACATGATCCCCACAGAGCGGATTGTATCCCTCCGCCTGCCGATCCGCGTTCTCAAGCTTCTTGCGGTTTCGAGGGCGCTTGTTGTGATCCAGGATGACTTCCTGGTAAAGATCATCAAGCTCGGACGTCAATTGAACTTCTCCACGACGCAGCGGACAGCCGTCGCCAGCGCGTCAATCTCGGAGCGCGTATTGTAGAACGCCATCGACGCACGAACAGTGGCCGGCACTTTGAAACGCAACATCACCGGCTGAGCACAATGATGCCCGGCGCGGACAGCCACACCCTGCAAATCCAAAATCGTCCCGGCATCGTGCGGATGCACACCCTCGATCACAAACGACACAACCGCCGCCCTCGCCTTGGCAGTCCCGATGAAACGGACTTCTGGAATCGACGACAAAACCTCCGTCGCGTATTCCAGCAAATCACGCTCATGCGCGGCAATCGCATCCATACCGACAGCGGTAACATAATCGATCGCAGCCCCAAAACCGATAGCATCGGCGATGTTCGGTGTGCCGGCTTCAAACTTATGCGGAACGTCGTTGTAAATCGTATTCTCAAATGTGACAGACGCGATCATGTCCCCGCCGCCCTGATAGGGTGGCATCTTCGTGAGCAGATCGTACTTCGCGTACAACGCTCCAACACCCGTCGGCCCGAAAACCTTATGACTCGAAAGTGCGTAGAAATCGCATCCGATCGCCTGAACGTCAACGGCTGCGTGCGGGACAGCCTGAGCACCGTCAAGCAGCACCACAGCCCCCTGCGCGTGGGCCAGTTCGACCAGACGCTCGACAGGGTTCACCGTACCCAGCGCGTTGGACACATGAGCGGCTGCGACCAGCTTCACCTTGGGCGACAACATGCGCTCGTATTCATCCAGCTCCAACTCCCCGTTGTCGTTCAGCGGAACGACGCGAAGGCGCGCCCCCTGCTTGGCACAGAGCATCTGCCAGGGCACGATGTTGGAATGATGTTCCATGCCGGTAATGATGATCTCATCCCCAGCCGCAATGTTCTCCACGCCCCACGTCTGAGCAACGAGATTGATCGCTTCGGTCGCGCTGCGCACATAAACGATTTCTTCCGGCCGACCGGCGTTGATGAATCGCTGAATCTTAAGACGCGCACCTTCATACGCTTCGGTGGCAGCCACACTGAGCGCATGCACACCGCGATGAATATTGGCATTGTATTCCGAGTAATACGTAGTCAGTGCGTCAATCACACACTGAGGCTTCTGCGTGGTGGCGGCGTTGTCCAGATAGACCAGCGGCTTACCGTGAACCTCGCGCGAGAGAATCGGAAAATCCCGGCGAATGCGCTCCACATCGAATGCATTCGTCGCCTGACCCGTAATCGTTGGTTGCGACGTCGTGGTCATACCTCCAGACCCTGAACGACGGCACCTTCGGGAAGCCGGTCGGCGAGCATGGACCTGAGTCGATCGCGCAAAGGCAACCACTCGATACGATCCACAACCTCGCCCGCGAATGCGTAAACCATCAATCCCTTGGCTGCCCGTTCCGAAAGACCACGCGAGCGAAGGTAAAACAATGCTTCACTGTCGATTTGGCCGATCGTCGCCCCGTGCGTGCATTTCACATCGTCGGCAAGAATCTCAAGCTGCGGCTTGCTGTCGGCGAGCGCTTCATTGGATAGAAGCAGGTTCATATTTGTCTGCTTGCCGTCGGTCTTCTGAGCGTCTTCGCGCACGATGATGCGCCCCGTGAACACACTGTGCGATCGGTCGTCGAGCACACCCTTAAAATATTCGCGACTGTCACAGTGCGGTTTCGCGTGATCGACACGCAGGAAATTGTCACAGTGCTGATCGCCGCCGAGCATGGACAAGCCGTCGATCTGACAATGTCCACCCTCGCCATCCATGACCGTGCTGATGTCGTTGCGCGTGATCAGCCCGCCAAACGTCATGCCCTGCGTCCAAACGTCGCTGTCGCGCGTCTGATGAATATTGATGGTGGCCATGTGGTAACACGTATCACGCTCGCAGTTGACCTTGTAGTGTCGCACGATGGCATTGTCGCGGGCCACAATTTCCGTCACCGGGCACGTCAGGTACGCTCCTTCGGAAATACCCGCGTAAATCTCAGCCACCTTGGCCTGACCGCTTTGCTCGACCACGATCAAATTGCGCGGATAGGCCGCCCCATCGGAAAGGCCGGTCGATAGAAACAGCAGCTGTACCGGCTGCTCCATCACCGCGTTTTGCGGAACATGCACAAAAGCTCCGTCCGCAAACATGGCAGTGTTAAGCGCGACAAACGCATTTGCATGATGAGTGGCCAGTCGACCCAGATGCGGCTCGACCAGTTCGGGCTTCATGCGAATCGCTTCCGCCAACCCGCACACGGTCACCCCGTTCAAACCATCGAGCCGGGAGAGTTCCACGGAGCATTTTCCGTCGATGAACACCAACCGAGGCCCATCCACATCGATCAACAGCGGAAGGATTTGATCTTCCCCAACAACGGACGCACCGGTCCCGGGCGCGAAATCCGCCCGTGCGATGGCGGCTACATTGGTGTAACCCCAGTCTTCGTCCCGCGTCGTGGGAAACCCCATCTCGCCGAACCGCGCAATGGCCGCCTTGCGGATCGGTGCCAACCAGTCGGCATTGATCCGGCCTTCTTCAAATCGCTCGAACTGAGCGACGTAACTGTCGGTATATTCACAAGTCGTGGGCATCGCTGCTCATTCTCCCTACGCGCTAGCCGGTTGCCCAGCCTCGTCGTTGATCCAGACGTAACCCTTTTCTTCAAGCTCCAGCGCAAGTTCCTTGCCGCCGGACTTGGCGATTCGGCCATCGACCAGCACGTGAACATGATCGGGCACGATGTGATTCAGCAATCGCTGATAATGCGTCACGACGATCATGGCACGATCCGGAGCGCGAAGCTTGTTCACACCGTTGGAAACGATCCTGAGCGCGTCGATGTCCAGCCCCGAATCTGTCTCATCGAGAATCGCCAGCTTCGGTTCGAGGACCGCCATCTGGAAAATCTCGTTCCGTTTCTTCTCGCCGCCGGAAAAACCCTCGTTGATCGCGCGGTTGAGCAAACGATCGTCCAGCTCGACCAACTTGGCCTTCTCTTTGACGATGGTCAAAAAGTCCATCGCGTCCAACTCTTCCTCGCCGCGATACTTGCGCATCGCATTCACCGCCGCCTTGAGGAAGTAGCTCGTCGTCACACCGGGGATTTCCACCGGGTATTGAAAAGCCATGAATATACCCTGGCACGCACGCTCATCCGGGCCAAGCTCAAGAATGTTCTCACCCTGGTAGATAATCTCGCCCTCGGTGACCTCATAGGCTTCATTGCCGGCCAACACTTGTGCAAGCGTGCTCTTGCCCGATCCGTTCGGGCCCATGATGGAATGAACTTCGCCCGCATTGACCGTCAGGTTAATGCCTTTGAGGATTTCATGATCCTCGATCCGGGCGTGAAGATTGCGAATTTCAAGCATGTCGAATAATTCCTATTTTCCTCTCGTGCTGACGAGCCGCGAACTTCAGTTCGCGCGGACGCTAAACCCAACTGTCTGCTTTCGATATTCTGCTGTCGACTTTCGACTTTCTGTTTTCTGCTAGTATCTCGCCAACTCCGGCTGAACTTCCTCAGCCCAAGCGTCGATCCCACCGGTCAAACTGCGCACGTTCGTAAACCCGTGGCCAATGAAGTAGGCAGCACCGTCCAGACTGCGAATCCCGTGATGGCAGTACGTCACGATCGAGCAATCCTTAGGCCAGGAGTTCATCATTTCCTGAACCAGTTCCTGCGACGCGGGCAGACCGCCGTCGATCATCACGATTTCCTGCTCTTCCGGCGTGCGCACATCGATCAATTTCGGCGGATTGTCGCTTTTCATCAGGTCCGCCAGTTCGCGTGCGCTGATGAGCAGCTTCTGTTCCTGCTCGTGACTGGTTTTCACGTGCTCGATGACCTCGTCGGTATTCATCACGTTGTGACGCTTCAACACCGCACCCAGCGTCTCCTCCGGTTTGAAGCCGCAATTGCTGCACCCGCCGATGTGGTACCGCCGCATCATCGCCCGCTGCGCGCCCGGATAGGCTTCCAGCACCTCGCTCATCATGCTGTCCGTATTGATTTCAGTTGTGGGCATTCCGTCGTTTCTCCCTAACTGTCTGTCCAATAATTCTGGCTTCCCGTGTGGCACCGGTTTTCAACCGGTGCAGACGATGGCGCTCCGTGAATTGGCGGCTCCCTGTCTGATGAATACACAGGTTGAAAACCTGTGCTACACTTCTCTAGTGCCCGCCAAGGGTTCACCCAATCCGCCTATCCAACGCTGCCTTCCAAACTCACCTCAAGCAGCTTCTGCGCTTCCACCGCAAACTCCATAGGCAGCTCGCGAAAGACCTCCTTGCAGAAACCGTTGACGATCATCGACACGGCGTCTTCCATACTGATGCCGCGCTGGTTGCAATAGAACATCTGATCCTCGCCGATCTTGCTGGTTGTGGCTTCGTGTTCCATGTGCGCGGTGCTGTTTTTCACTTCGATGTACGGGAACGTGTGCGCACCGCACTTATCGCCGATGAGCATCGAATCGCACTGCGTGAAGTTCCGGGCGTTTTCCGCACCCTTGTTGATCTTCACCATGCCGCGATACGTGTTCTGCCCTAAGCCGGCGGAAATCCCCTTCGACACGATCGTGCTGCGCGTGTTCTTACCGATGTGGATCATCTTCGTACCCGTGTCCGCCTGCTGGCGATTGTTGGTCATCGCCACCGAGTAAAACTCACCGACGGAATTGTCGCCCTGGAGAATGCAACTCGGGTATTTCCAGGTAATAGCCGACCCCGTCTCAACCTGCGTCCAACTGATGCGCGAATTCCGCCCGGCGCACTTGCCGCGCTTGGTCACAAAGTTGTAAATCCCGCCCTTGCCGTCCTTGTCACCGGGGTACCAGTTCTGAATTGTTGAATACTTGATGGTCGCGTTCTCATGGGCCACCAACTCGACGATGGCTGCGTGAAGCTGATTCTCGTCGCGCATCGGCGCTGTGCAGCCCTCAAGGTAGCTCACGTGCGATCCCTCGTCGGCGATGATCAGCGTGCGTTCAAACTGCCCGGTGTTTTGAGCGTTGATGCGGAAATACGTGCTCAATTCCATCGGGCAGCGTACGCCCTTGGGAATGTACACGAACGATCCGTCGCTAAAGACAGCCGAGTTGAGCGTGGCGAAAAAGTTATCCGAGTACGGCACGACCGAACCGAGGTACTTGCGAACAAGCTCCGGGTGGTCCTTAACCGCCTCCGAGAACGGACAGAAAATAATGCCCAATTCCGAAAGCTTCGCCTTGAACGTCGTCGCTACCGAAACACTGTCGAACACAGCATCGACAGCCACCCCCGCGAGCATAGCCTGCTCCTGCAACGGGATGCCCAGCTTGTTGTACGTCTCCAGCAGCTTCGGATCGACCTCGTCCAAACTCTTAGGCCCATCCGTTTTCTGCTTCGGAGCTGAGTAATACGAAATGGCATCGTAGTCGATCGGCGTATAGCGAAGGTTGTGCCAGTGCGGCTCCTTCATCTTCTTCCATTGGCGAAACGCCTTGAGACGCCACTCAAGCATGAATTCCGGCTCGTCCTTCTTGGCGGAGATGATCCGCACGACGTCTTCACTCAAGCCGGGCGGAACACTGTCCGACTCGATGTCCGTCACGAAGCCGTACTCGTATTCCTGCTGCTCCCAACGATCGAGCGTTTCGTTTGTCGCATTCGACATGCGCTGCACTGCTCCCTTCAATTCCGTTCGCACCTAAAACTGCGTTGAATCATTTTTCCATACAGACCGCGCCCGCATGGGAGCAGCCGCAGGTCAACCCGCGCTCGCAACACCTGCGAATGCCCACGTCCCGAATCGCTTCGACGACGCTTGGACCCTGGTACGTCGCCGACCTCTTTCTTGCAGGTTCCGCCCGCTCTTTCAGAACCGTGACCGTGAGGGAGCGGTTAGCGAGAACCCGCACGATCAGGTGTGGCTACGCACTAAACCGAAAAACTGCTGCCGCAGCCGCACGAGCTTGTCGCGTTCGGATTGCTGAACACAAACCCACGCCCCATAACCTCGTCCTTGAAGTCGATCGTCGTGCCGCCGAGGTACAACGCGCTCTTCGAATCGCAAATAACTTCGACGCCGTGCTGCTCCCACGATTCATCGTTGTCCGTCTTGCTTTCCGTGATATCGAGCGAGTAGCTGAAGCCGCTGCATCCGCCACCCTTCACCCCGACGCGGAGATACAAACTGCGCGACTCTTCGCCGCTTGACTCAGCCTGCTCGTGCTGCTGCTCAACGATGTTCTTGACTTCCTTTGCGGCAAGTTCCGTCAATGTGATCATTCACCCAAACTCCTTGTGCTAAACCACCTTGATTTCAGCGGCCAACTCCTGCCGCTCATGGTCACCAGTATCCGTTCTCATCACACCCCCGGGAAAACCCAGCGGCACGTGCATTTGATCGAAGGCGATGTAGGCCAAGTCCACTCCGTCGAGAAACGTCTTGAGACGCTCCTGAACGCGGCGAATCGGTGCCTTGATACGACAATCATCCTCAAGGTCGCATTGATGTTTTACCGATCCCCCCGCAGCCGAACCCGGCTCCGCACAGCATAGGGTCAATTGACACGCCCCCTCCACCGCAGCCATGATCGAAAACAGGCTGATCTGTTCCGGCGGCACCGAAAGTCGATACCCCCCCTGCGCCCCACGGGAAGACTGAACCAGACCAGCCCCCACCAACATATGCAATATATTGGTCAGAACCGGCAACGGAACGCTGGTCAATTCCGACAGCGTCCGAGCACTCGCCCGCCCACCTGTCGATCGCGCCAATTCAGCCATGGCGACGATGGCGTAGTCTGATTTTCGCGTCAACGAAAGCATAACGAATCCTGAGCCAGCACACTTCCTATTAAGGTATATATGACCGTATCGGTGAAATTGCAATGGTAAACGTTATCAAATCAGTAAAGTATCGAACAATTCGCCCGATTCAAGCATTATTACAGCTTTACTTTAAATCCAAGCCGCAAATCCGTTCGCGATCAGGCCGACTTCCCAATCTCGCGCCCAATCTCCCGGCGTGGCACGACACGTGCAACAAAATCCGACGATTCCCAACAAAGGCGAGGGCTGTCGTTACGCGCCAAGCTCCGCGAACCCCCAGCTCCCTCGCCACCGAAAACCTGCATTTTTTGGGGGTCGGGCCGCGGGCAGGAATGCTCGGTGCGTCCACCGCCCGCGATCCCGCAATACCCCCGTAGACACACCTGTACGGAGGGTCAATTCATGGACCGCATGACGATTTTTGCATGGGCTGCGGCAATTGCCACAGCCGCACCCCTGGCTATGGGGCAATCCTGTGTAATCGGCGAGCCGCCGACCGAATCCTGCACCTCACCCCGGCAAATCCCCGGCACGCCCGGGCAGCACATCGTGCTGATGGACGCTTCGGCTGCGACCGTACCCGGAACCACGTGCGGCCTGTTCGCGGGCAAACGCGTCTGGTTCGAGGTCACACCAACGGTCAGCGGCCCCATGACCATCAGCACCTGCCACCCCAACACGACCTACGACACCGTTCTCGAAGTTTACAGCGGCGGCGATCCGGGGTGCGATTTCATGTCGCTTGAGGATTGTAACGACGATACGGCCTCCGACACCTGCGACAACGGCTGCTCGTTCTTTGGTTCCACAGTTACGTTCGACGCGACGGCCGGGGTGCAATACCGCTTCGTCATCGGTGCCATCGGCGACAACAGTGCGGAGTGTCCGTTGTGTCTTGGCGTTATCGTCACGATCGAGCCGACTTGCGGCGATCCGCCAACCAACATAGGTCCTTGCGACGCGGCCCGCGAGCTGCCCAGCGACATCGGCACGCACGAGGTGCAGATCGATGTGGCAGACGCGATCGTGATCCCCGGAGAACCGCCGCCGGATCCGGGCTGTTCCAGCGCGGGGCTGTTCGGGCACACCGTCTGGTTCCACGTGGCACCGACGTTTGAAAGCAGCATGTCATTTTCCACCTGCCATCCCAATACAAGCTACGACACCGTCGTTCAGGTATTCACCGGCGACTTATGCACAACGGGAGGCTTCGTGACCATCGCCGCCTGCAACGATGACTTTTCAAGTCCGGCCTGTATCGAGGGATGCACGGGAAATGCACGCAGGTCGCAAGTTCGTTTCGACGGCCACCCCGGCCAGGATTACTGGATTCAAGTCGGTTCCTACAACGAAAACAGCGCACAGTGCGACCTGTGCCTCGGCGCTGCGCTTAGCGTCACGGATTGCTCTGCCTCGGATCCCCCCATTGTGAGCATTTCGTCACCGGCTGAACTGGGGATCGGGTGTGCATGCGCCCCGGTGCAAATCGTTGGAAGCGCCTTCGGACAATCCACACCCGTGCGGGAATATGTCCTCGAATATCGTGCCACAGGCGACAATACATGGTTCACGGCGGCGACGGGAACATCGGACGCCGTCAACGCCGTGCTCGGAGAGTGGGACGCGTCGAACCTTGCGCAAGGCTATTACCTCCTTCGCCTTACCGCCACCAACGTCTGCGGCGAGACCTCGACCGAAACGATCGTAACGTTCCTGGATCAGGGTTTTGACACTGTCACCGTTCGCTATCCGCCGTTGCCCTCGGGAGGAAACGCGCTGCCCGTCGTCGCCGGAAGTGTCTGTGTGGAGGGCACGGTGTTCGAAAGCTGGTGCTGGCATCCGAGTTCGTCGGGTGCGCATTTCACCGTGGAATACAGTCCTTCGGGTGCAGATTCCTTCACGCCGGTGGACCCCGCACATCCAACATACAGCAACACCGTAGTGGCTGACCCGTTCGCCTCGTGGGACACGGTCGGACTCGCGGTGCCCGACGGGAATTACGACGTGCGTATTAGCGCGGAGAACGACTGCGGCCAAACACGGAGCGAAACGCGCCAGGTAACCGTGGACAACACGCCGCCCACCGCGTTCGTCGGCAGTCTCCAGAGTTGCGAATACACGGACGGACTGGTTGAGATTATTGGCACAGCCTCCGACGCGAACATGGGAAGCTGGACCCTGCAATACACCGGCGGCAACGCTACCGGCTGGGTAACGATCGCATCGGGCAGCACGAACGTGCTCGACGGCGTGCTGGGCACGTGGGATACGTCGAGTCTGCCCGACTGCGCCTACGCGATAAGGATCATTGCAGCTGATCGAGCGATCATCGGATGCGGAGGCCCGATACGCCACCGGTCGGAGCATGTGGTCACCGTGAACGTCGGCTTCTGCGGGGATTTCGACGCCGACAACGACGGCGACATCGACCTCATTGACTTCGGTGCTTTCCAGGATGAATTCACCGGAGCTCAACCTTGATCGAGGCGTCAGCAGCCTTTTGAAGAACATGGACTTTCGGTGTGGCACCGGTTTTCAACCGGTGCAGCTGTTGGTGTTCCATGTTGTGTCGGCTTCTTGACCGTCGGGTGGCGTGCGTGGACACAGCGCAGCCATGATTACACTGTAGGCGCAACATGCCCGCCTTCGAGGCGGGCATGTCACCCATCAAACGACAGATACCATGGCACCGGGTCGTTTTGGTTTCTTGGCCGGTGAATACACGGGTTGGAAACCCATGCCACACATTTTCAACAGGCTGTCAGGGGTTTTCGGTCGAAGAATCGTCCCGATGGCGATTCGCTTCTTCCAGCCCGGCGATCGCCGTCGGGTTTTGCGGCTGCAAGTGCAGAGCGGCCGCGAAAGCTTTGGCTGACTCGTCCCACTCGCCGCCGTCGCGAAGAACTCGGCCTAGCAGGAGGATGTTTTCGATAACTTCGGGGTTGGCTTGCACCGTTTCGCGAAGCACGTTCTTTGCGTCGTCCAGTCGCCCCAACGCGACGAAGGCGCGGGCGCGAAAGTGAGACGCCTGCGGGTCGCCCGGCGTGCGCGCGAGCAGACCGGCAGTGGCCTGCAAGACCGTGTCGAAATCCTGCGCCCCCAAAGCGATTTGTGCCTGCACGAGACGCATGGCTGGGTCGTCGGCCCGCAATGCAAGTCCGCGCTCGATCATTCTGCGCGCGTCATCCGTTCGACCGAGTCGCGAATAGATCAAAGCCAGGTTCTTAATCAAACCGGAATCCTCGGGCCGCCGCTTAAGAACCTGTTCCGCCAACTCCGCAAGACGAGGCCAATCCCGCGTTTGCTTAAGTCGATCGAACTCAGCGGCCACCGACTCGATCGACCCGGCGGCAGCGTGCAGCGCCTGCTCCAGCGGGTCGCGCATCTTGAACCACTTGCCTTTGGGCAGAACGCGACAGATGTCGAAATGCTTGTTGGCCAACGCATCCCTGCCGAGCGCGGCATACACACGCGCGAGGTTGTAGTGACATTGAAAATCATTCGCACCGCGTTGCAAACCGTCGCCGAGAAAACGCAACGCATTCTCGTACTTACGCTGAGCCAATGCGACACGCCCCAAGCCGACGTACCCCAGACTGTCATGCGGTGCCAACTCGACGTACCGCCGAAAGCGTTCGGCAGCCTCTTCCCACCGACTCATTTCAAGATAGAGCTGCCCCAGACGCCCGTGCGTCATCGGGTAAGATTCGTTCAGGTTCAACACCTTCGCGAACCCACCGATGGCCTGCTCGTTTCGCCCGGCGGCCTGCTCGATGCAGGCAACATAGTAAGGCCAACGAAAGTCCGCGGGATCGCGTTCGGCAGCGCGTTCGAAATAGTGCTTCGCGATATCGTGGCGGGCGAGATGCTCATAGATCATCCCGAGTCTTGCGAAATCCTCGGCGTGGCTGTCTTGCGCGGCGTCCTGCATCGCGGAAAGCAGCGTTTCCGCCACGCTCGGCTCGACAAGCCCCAACTCGGGCGGCTGCGGCAGTCGGGCGACCTTGCACCACCGCACAAGCGATTCGTAGTCCACGCGCGCCATCTCAACACCGTCTCGCCCGATCTCGATTGATACCCGAGGCAACGGCGGTAACTTCGCGAGCGGCAGAGCGACTTCAGACACTTCTCTCGGAGTTTCAGTAACACCAAGAAACACGATCTCGGCTGCCACCAGCAGACCCAGACCTACAGAAAGCCTTCGCCATAACCTCACCGTTGGTTTCTTCTTTCGCGCGGGCATGTAACGAATTACTTCTCTTCCGTGCCAAAATCGGGCGCGTGACCTTGAACGAGCCGAAGGTGCCGGTCCACCGGAAGCGATACCCATTCTTCAACCGCCCCGTCCGACCATCGCACAGTAAGCCGATCGATCAACTGCGCGTCCGCCAGCCCGACATGGATACGCGGATCGCGCGTGCCGAGGTAACTTTCGTGCGGCCTGACTTCGCGCAGAATGCGGCGGTCTCCGACTTCCAGTTCCACGCGGGCGTTGATCGCGTGACGGTTGCCGTTGCCGGGAATCAGATCGAGCATGACCCAGGACAAACCAGACTGATTTTCGTTACGCAACAACTGCACCGGCCCGCGATTGTTGGTCACCAGCATGTCCAGATCGCCGTCGTTGTCGATGTCCACGACGTAGGCACCGCGACTGATCTCGAACTTGTCCGACGGCACGCCGAGTTCCTCGGTCGCATCGATGAATCGCCCCGTCTCGTCGCGACGTATGAACTGGTTCCGCTGAGCGTAGCGGTTGCCTGCGCGCTGCGGTGTGAAGCGACCGTTGACCGCGCCGTTCACGACCAGGCCGTCCAGACGCGCGTCGTGATTTTGGTCGAACAACGCGATACCAAAACCGGTGTACGGCACGCCCCATCTGCCGAACCCCATCGAGTGGCTAACGTCCGAGAAATAGCCGTCTTCGTTGTCCAGACACATGTGCGGCTGAGCGCCGATATTGGTTACCACGAGATCGAAATCACCGTCGGCATCGATATCTTCAGCAGCCACCCCCATGCCCGCGATGGCCAACCCGTCTCCGTTGTACGCGCACCCGCGAAGGGCACCGGATTCTTCGAACGTTCCGTCGCCCTTGTTGTGCCAAAAGAACCCCGGCGTCATATCGTTCGCGACGAAGACATCGACCCATCCGTCACCGTCAAAATCCGAACACAGCACGCCCAACCCGTTGCCCCTTGTCCGACTGATGCCGGCTTGAGCTGAAACGTCCTCGAATCGCCCGTCACCGAGATTGTGATAGAGAACGCCAGGCGAAGCGGCGGCGGTTTCAGGCGTGCAGTAGTCGCGTTGACCGGTCGGCATGTAGCAGGCCGGCTCGATGTGCGGCTTCCAATCGACGTAATTGGTCACGAACAGATCAAGGAAGCCGTCGCGATCAAAGTCGAAAAAGGCAGCCCCCGTCCCCCACCGCTCATCCGCGACGCCGGCGACATCGGACACATCCGTGAAGGTTCCGTCGCCGTTGTTTCGCAATAGGACGTTCGGCCCCAGTCGCGTGATGAACAGATCAACATCGCCGTCATTGTCGTAATCGGCCGCCCACGCCCCCATGCCGTAACCGGGCACGTCGGCACCGGACGCAGCGCTGACATCCGTGAATCGACCAAGCCCGTCGTTGGCGAAAAGCTTGTTTCGGAAACGATCGTTGTCGCCGACGATTTCGCCGCCCTGTACCACGTAAATGTCGTAGTCGCCGTCGCCGTCGTAGTCCAGGATCGCCCCGCCAGCCCCCATCACCTCCGGGAGCCAGAACTCCCCAATTGCCCCCGGCTGATGAACGAATTCGACACCCGCGTCGGCGGCGATATCATCGTAGATCGGCTTGACTGAATCATTCTCGGGTGTGTGCGGACGGGTGTCTCGATCATCGGACGAATTGCGGTCAGAAGTGTCGGCGGGCGAACCGAGCATGACGCCCATCCGCGTGGAGACCGGAACCGCAAGCCCCAAGGCGGCGGCAGCCAGAATGACACAAACCCAACGCTCCACAATCACGCTCCAAACCCGTTTTCGACCGGGCGAGCCATGCTACATGACGATGATTCAAGCGTCGATATAAACACCGTCGGCGAGGGTGTATGGGTGCATCGAGCAGGGCAGCAGGATGTGCCGCAGCGTCCCGGGTAGGAGGCGGGGTTGCCCCTGCCGTCTTCCCACACCACCGTGCGTACGGTTCCGTACACGGCGGTCAAGCGACATCCGCGATGGCCTCGGCGGACTTCTGCCGGTTAGCAGCGTCAGGGCATGACGCGCGTATTAGAAAAGGGTCGCCCGCAAGGACGACCCTTTCAAAGTTGCTTGGTTGTCGCAGTCCGAATTCTACGCGAGACGTCGGCGGACCCAACCGATCGCACTCAACCCGCAAACCGCGAGTGCAGCCGCACCCGGCGCCGGAATCGGCGTGAACATCACGAGCTGATCCTGTGCCTGCTGCGTGTGGGCTGCGTCGCCCCACATGTTCAGAATGCGGACGCTGCCGATATCATTGGACGCATTGGCCAACGCATCCTGATAGAACTGATCCATCAGCGAGTTATCGCCAATGCTCCAGCCACCCTGGGCAGTGGTCTCTTCATCCTCAAGGAACCAGATTACACGCTGAAGCGCATTCGCGGACGTCACCCGACCAACGCCCGTGTTGGCGTAGTCGTAGCCGGTCAACGTTCCCTGTGCAAAGTTCGAGTAGAGATACGCCGTAAGCGGATCAAGTGGATCAACCGGACCGCCGGCGCCCGGGCCACCGCCGTTGATCGCAGCCGTGTTTATCTCGACGTGGTACACCGTGCCGAAACTGATGTACTCATTCTTTTCAACGCAAAACGTCTCGAACCCAGGGAACTCCCCAAGTCCGACCGGCGCAACCGGAAAGTTTGAAGTCGTCGCCCGGAATTCACCGCCACCGGTCGTGCCGAAACTGTTCTGCAAAGTTACCGTGGCCAAATCCGCCCGCGTAACCGCCGGCAGAATCAACAGCCCCACAACAAGTGAAAAAATACTTTTTGTTCGAAACCCCACGTCCAACTCCTCCTGAGCAAAACGACACCCGGCTGTTTCAAGCCCGGTGCCGAGATTCCACTCAATTAAGCAACCCCAAGTCGGAAAGAACCACCCCCGCGACACAAAACACTATACCTGTGATTGCCGGCTGAAGCAACCGTTTTTCTTCATAACCTCATACCTGAGAATAGGTTACGCCCCATAATGCTGGCGGGATTGTCGCGATCTTACCGACTATGCCTTCTGAAGCAGATTTGCGATTCGATTGAGGCCTTCGTCAATCTGCGTCATTGAGATTGCGAAGGATAGGCGAACATGGGTGTCCATTCCGAATGCGCCGCCTGGAACAACTGCAACACCGGCCTCGTCCAAGAGCTTGGTCGCAAACGAACCGCTGGAATCCACCCCGAGACGCTCAAATGTCCCGCTAACGTCCGGAAATGCGTAAAACGCGCCGGTGGTCTGAGGGCATTCGATACCCGGCATGCCAGCCAATCGGTCGCACATGTGTCGGCCTCGCTCGGCGAAAGCAAGACGCATCTCCTCCACGCATGATTGGTCGCCATTCATCGCCGCCGCACAGGCGACCTGTGCAAACGTGACCGCCCCGCTGGTATCCTGGGTAAGCAGTTTCCCCATAGCCTTTATCACGTCTGACGGGCCGGCTGCGAACCCGAGTCGCCAACCGGTCATGCTGTACGTTTTGGACGGGCCGTTGACCGTAATCGTCCGTGCGTAGCTGTCGGAATCACAGGCGGCAAAGCTGAGATACGGATCGTCCGAAAAAATGAGGCGATCGTAGATTTCATCCGAAAGAACAGCCACGTCCGTACCGCGCAGCACTTCGGCGACGGCCCGCGTTTGATCGGACGTGTAAAAGAAGCCGCCAGGATTGTTGGGCGAATTGAACACCAGCAACCGCGTGCGATCGGTGACAGCCTCGCGAATTTGCTCGGGCGTTACGCGAAGATTGTTCTCGGGAAGACCCTGCACAAACACGGGCACGCCGCCCGCGAGCTTCACCATTTCGGGATAGCTGACCCAGTAGGGCACGGGAATGATGACCTCGTCACCGGGGTCCAGCAGCGTCTGCATAATCAGGTAACAAGCGTCCTTGGCTCCCACCGTCGAAATGATCTGATTGGCCGCGTATTCCAAGTTGTTTTCACGGCGAAGCTTTTCGCAAATCGCCTTCTTGAGCACGGGCAATCCGGTGGCCGGCTTGGAGTACTTGGTATGCCCGTTCGCCAGCGCCTCGTTCGCGGCTTTGACGATGTGCGGCGGCGTGGGGAAATCCGGTTCGCCCGCGCCGAAACCGACGACATCAACGCCCTGGGCCCGAAGCTGAGCAGCCCGTGACGAGACCGCAAGCGTGGCTGACTCCGCCACCGATTGAACGCGCTGTGAGAGTTTCATGTTTCCAACCACCGGTTTTCGATTCGATGAGACAGGTCAATTCGGACCAGCGATGCAATGTTCGCCTGCGTCGACAGCTTGGCATTCTACAAGAACTCCCGAAGGGAATCACCCACGTTCTTGCAAAACAGCGAGCCCTTCCGACAGGCTAATGCCTCTGATCGAGTTTTACCGGTCACACGCTCCGGGCGACACCATCCACACGAACGCCCGACAACGAATCCGCGAACAGCCACACGGAGGCTCCGAGAAGTGCGATGTCCTTCACGAGAAACTGTCCCGGAAAAGCCGACAGAGCAGGAAAACCTCCGGCAGCCGGCTCGAACACGCCGGGCGTCGTGACCATGAAGCTCAGCGTTGTCAGGAACATCATCACCGCACCGGCCGCACCCACCGCGGATGCCCGAGGCCAATACGGCTTCGCCGCGATAAGCGCCGCGACGATTGATTCGACCACACCGAGCAACGATGAGAATTGCCCGTGGCTCAAGAGGCTGTACGCCCAACCCATCAGAGGGCTGTTCATCACAAGCCCGGAGATGCCATCGGCTTCGTAGGCGGTAAACTTCATCGCCCCGATCCAACCGATCACAACCACCAAACCGTAACGAATCCCGAATCGACCGGCGCGGTCCAGCAACTTCGCCGGATCGGAAGAGCCGGCATCGCACGCTCCGTACGATACGGTGGGCACGTTGTCGGACGCGACGCCTGAATTGCGACAAGCTTCATTCACGGACATCTCCTTCAGAAAATCAAACCACGCGAATTATGCGAATCGTTTCGACCCCGTTTCCACAGGCGATCAGGCCAATCGCATGAGGTAGTCCTTCAGCACGACGGCGTTGTTGGCGAGCACGTCTTTGGCTGCGAAGAGCAGCGTCGTCTCGCCCTGCAGCATCGCTTCTCGAATTGGCTGAACAGCAAGCTCGTTGGCATTCAACTCTGCCAAGTACCGCCGTTTGAATCCGACCCACTTTTCGGGATCGTGATTGAACCAGCGTCGCAGCTCCGTTGATGGCGCCACTTCGCGAACCCAGAGATCGACGCGAGCCTCTTTCTTTGACAACCCGCGAGGCCAAAGCCGGTCAACCAGGATGCGAATTCCGTCTGCGTCCGACGCGGTCTCATAAACTCTCTTGATCTCCATACGCATGAGACTCTCCTGCCGCATTCACGCCGGACAATACAGTTCCAACCAGGAAACCACGGGACAGCGCACCCCGCGCACAACGTGCGCTATCGGCTGACCTTCTTCCAATGTGCTTCAGCCTTGGCGACCAGGTCTTTCTCATTGCCCTTGTCCCACAGATCGAAAGCATTGACGTTCGCATTGTTCAGAAAGAGCATCAAACGCCCTTCGACAATCTTGAATCTGGTCGGATCGACCGGGAATTTATCCTCGACAGACATACCGAACGCACACCACCCACCGAACGACGGCAGGTATTTCTCCGGATCAGCGTCAAACGCTTTCTTGGCGTCGGCCGAGACAAACCAGTAAGTAACGCCGGCATGCGTGCTCGCGTGCTCGGGTTTACCGCGGACGGCTTTATCCACGGCGAAGTATGCAACCGGACAATAACCCTCAATCGCGACACCGCTGCTCGGCAGGTTGAAGCTGTGCAAATAGGCACGAGACTCGCTGAGCGTTGACACCTGCGGATTGTGGGCAAAGGCAGACACTGCAACCCAGGCAAGCCCCGCCGCGAACGTACCAGCCACCAAATAAGAACGATTCATCAAATCATCTCCTAAAATTGTACCGCTATCGGACTCGGTCACGAACCGATGCCGAAACGCTCGGCATCCGCTGACGGCACATTGACCTTCCACCACCTCAGACGCGCCGTGCGTCGCGATCCTTACCTCGAAAACCCGATTTATTTATCGCGGGCGATAACCACATCCGCTCGCATTTCGCGGATGAATTGACTACAACGGATACTGATGGGATCGGTCATGATCGAGGGAATCGAAATCGACGATTGGATTGCTGGCCTGAAGGCGGGCCACGGCGGCGTGACGGCCGCTTTGCGCACGCGTCTCAGGCGGGGGCTTGGGGCCGCGTTCAAGGGCCGATCCGACGTCACCGAAGTCGACCTGGAGGACTTCACGCAAGATGCCGTGTTGCGCGTGCTGGAGCGACTTGACACGTTTCGTCGCGACAGCAGCTTTACAACATGGGCGATGGCCGTCGCCGTGCGCGTGAGCCTGACCGCGCTCCGCAAGCGGCGTCAAACTGCCGCGTCGCTCGACGAAGTTCCAGACCCGGTCGCTCCACCGGATTCACCGACTCCCAACAATGAAGCCACAGGCGCGCGTGCGGAGTTGTTCGCCGTTCTCCGATCCGCGATCGAAGGGCAACTGACCTCCCGTCAGCGACAGGTGCTGCTCGGCGAACTCGAGGGTGTTCCACAGGTCATGCTGGCGGATCGGTTGGCCGCAACCCCCGGAGCGATATACAAAGTCTCCCACGACGCCCGAAAGAAACTAAAAGCCGCGTTGACACGCGCGGGCTTTGACGCCGACACCGTCAGAGAAGTGCTCGCCAACGAAATGTAGAATGAGACTGTGATGAAACCGACGGAAGAACAACTGGCCAACCTTGCGCGACTGGTAAACGCCACAGCCGACAACGAGATCGACTGCGCTGAGGTGCTTGATCGCGTAGCCGATTATCTAAGCGCAATCAAAGAGCACGCTCCACGCACCGCCTACCTCCAGCAGGTCGCCCAGCATCTGAAGGTCTGCCCGGAATGCCACGAAGAGTTCGCCCTGCTCATCAAAGCCGAAGGGCTTGATCCACACACGCTGTTCGCCGACTGAGCCGCACAAAGTGTCGCCGCATCATTCGCCGGTAAAGCGAAGTTGCAACCCGAGGAAATCGTGCCAGTCAACGTCACCGTCCTGATCGAAATCGAACGCACAGCGACAGGTCAAACTCGCCGCTCCGCCCGGCCCGACGTAACAATCGAGGAATCCCGAAAAATCGTGGATATCCACATCGGCATCAACGTCGAAATCACCGGCGATGACCACGTTATTCGGCGTGGAGGCTGCGTCCGCCGGATTCGCACATGCATCAAGCTCATCGCGATCCAGAAACCCGTCGGTGTCCCGGTCGATACCCATGCGCCTCTGCGTTCCGTTCGGCACAACGGTAAAGGTCATCTCTTCACCCTGGCCTGAACCGTTACGCAGCACCAAAGCGTTGACCGCCTCCGACGAACGATCGGACTGAAAAGCGTTAGGCCCAACGTATTCATAACCGCGCAGCTCGCCGCCGCGCACGCCCTTGGCGATCAAGCCGACATCGCCCGAGTTGGCCAGCGTCATCATCGACTGCAACAACGCAACATCACCCGCGTCGGCGTTGTTCGTGCCATCGAATGTCACCTGCGCACCCACCGCCGCCCGCGTGTCGAGGCTGTTCGGGCCGCGCAGTTCTAAGACGTTGCTGAACGAGCCAATCGGCAAATCCGAACCGGAGAACGCCAGCATGAACGCAACCATGTCAGCCGTCTCCTGATCGCTGGCCAGGTCGAAAACCGGCTCGTTCACAAATCGGGCAATCGAATCGACACTTCCGTCATGCAGAAACCCGAACCCAGCCGTATTGATCGTCTGCGTCGTGTCGAATCCGACCTTCTCGTAAAGATTGCGCAGGTGCGGCACTTTGATACTCACATTCGTCGAGCCGTCTACAGAAACGATCGCCAGATGATCTTCGCCGTTAGGCCCACCGGGGAACGGCTGAAACTGAGCACCCACCAAGCGGCGATTCGTGCCCGCACCGGTTGAAAGCGTGTGGCACGTCACGCATTGAATCGAGCCAAGCCCCGCCACCGAATCCAGCAGACCCGTGCGGTAATTCAACAAGCCCGCCTGCGCATTACCATTGGGCAACGGCTGAGCCGCAGCCCCGAAACGCCCGGTCGTGAAATGCCCAGGGAGCGGCAGATTCGTCGGCAGCGAATTGTCAAATGCGCGGAACGGGTTTGGCGGAAACGTAATCGTCGCCAGAAAATCCTCGAATTCCTGCATCTCCTGCGGCGACAGATTCTCATCGTCGCCTTGCAATCCGATGAACGCGTCGTTGAACTCCTCGATACCGTCCCGATCGCCACGCCAATGCAAAGGCTCCTTGCCAATGATATCCTGCAACGTCTGCGTGGTCATCGGGCCTTTCATCGGGTGCCAGTCCTCACAGTTGCCCAGCGCGCCGATCCCCAGGTTGCAATTCTGATTGAACACTTTCATGTCCCCGTCCGGCGCGCCCAAGTCCCACGCCAGCCGATCCATGCGGCTGTCGATATGACACGACCCGCACGCGATATGGCCCAGCCCCGAGTTCTTGTGCGTGTCGTACAAATGCTTCCGACCCGCCTTGATCGCGACCGGCGACGGATCGAACAGCGACACCCTGCCAACCTCCGTCTCGATGGTCGTATCGATCGTCGAGATGGAGGCCTCGAATTTGTTGAGCACGTAGAGTCGCGATTGCGATTCGTCCAGCGACACACCCGTCGGCCCTTCGCCGACCTCAATCGTCGATGACAAACCCGCGCGCGACCCAGCTGCGTCAACGACAACGACATTATTCGAACCCATGCCCGAAACATACGCACGCGTACCGGCAGCGTTCCAGACAATCCCGCGCGGATCGCCAATCGACTGGTCGCGCTGCCCCTGCGGCACCGTCGAAACCGTGTAGTCCAGATGCGCATTCAGATCGACAATCGCCGACGGATTCGGCGAAACCGGATCGACCATCGCCAGGTTGACGCGAATGAATCGCCCCGCAATAACCGGCTCGAAACGAATCTCGTTCGTAGCCTCCGTTCCAATAACCGACACGTTACCCGTCGCCGGATTCACCCCGACAGCCATACAGATATTCATCAGGCGATTGGCGTAACCGACTGCCAGCGTATTGGCATCAATAATCGCCAGATCGTGATCGGGCAGGTCCCAGCCGACCGGCCGACCGGACAAAGCAGCCTGCGGACCGGACACCAGATTCGTCCAGTCGCCGCCGTTGTCATCCATCCACGCCCCGGCTGCGTCTTTCTTCACGATCATGCCCACACGCGGCGGAGCGGGGTTCGCACCGTTTTGCGCAGGATCGAAAGAGGCACCGTCATTCGGCGGAGGATTGACCCCGCCGTACGGACCCTGCGCTTCGTTCACAACGTTCGGCGGAAAAACGATCACCCCAACGTCAGCCCCCCCGCCGAGCGAAGTCGTCCCATTGCCCGATTCAAAAACAGCCGTATAGACCGTCGAACCGTCCGGGCTGACCGCCATCGCACGCGGGTCTTCACCCAGGATCGCGACTTCGACCGGGGCAGCCGCCAGGTTACCCGGATCGAAAACCTGAATAACGTTTTCCTGCGAACAGGTGACGAACGCGCGCAGCGGATTCCCCGCGAACACGATATCCGCCGGCTCATCCTTCGTCGTAATCGTCGCGCGAACGTTCATCGAGGTCAGATCGACGATGCTCACACTGTCCGAAATATGATTCGCCACCCAGACTTCGGTATCGCTGAACGCGCGCACCGAAACCGGATCAACCCCCACGGGGATCGACACGAGATGCACCGGCGACCCCGAAGAAATATCGAAAACCTCAAGTCGCGCGTCAGCCGTATTGACCGCCAGCAGACGTGTCCCGTCGGGCGTCATGTCCAGCGGATGAACGTGGGCGTTCTCCCAATTGACGAACGCGTTCGCCCCCGCCCGACACACCCCAACCCCGACCGCAAGAACCGAAACCAAAATCGCCACCACCGTCGTAATACGTCCCACCGAATATCTCCAATTCAAAAACAGCGCCCCGTCGCACCGTCAAATTCGTCCCATCAAAGTCCGTTCGCCCCTCACGAGCCGCGAACTTCAGTTCGCGCGGACGCCCAAACCACAACAATCGCCCGCTTCAAAAAAAATCAACCGCCCGGAACGCCACACATTGTAACGACTCCCCGCCCCCAATACACACCCGGAGGCATCAGCCAATCACGTCCAAAAACACCAAAATTCCTTAGAGAAACGCATTTCCTGGTGTGGCACCGGTTTTCAACCGGTGCGCGCGATGGCATCTCGCCTAACACCAATCTCTCGGCAGGCAAAAGCACGGGCTGGCAGTGACCATTCTTGTAACAGGCCAGCCCCGAAAGGGTCAGCGCGTGTGACCGTGGCTTGCCGTTTAGCGGACGCTGCGACATCAGAGGGCGTTCCCTGTGAAAGCATCGCCCGCCCCAAACAGCAAGCCAAAGTCGGCTCATAACCCGTACGAAACTCTTGCAGCGGAACGCCAAAAGTAAAAAGAGAAAAACAGGCTGCGTGTACTTACGTCACGCGGCCCGCTGGAGGCGAATTGAATAGTTCAATCTCGTCAAAGTCGACTTAGCGACGACGACGAAGCATCGCCAGCATGCCAAGGGCCAACAGGCCGAGGCTCGCCGGCTCCGGCGTCGCGATCGTCGTGGGATCACCACCCTTAACCGACAGCGGGAGCAGGTTCTCATCCGTCAAGTTGACGATATTCGACGCAAGGCTCCATACACCGTCGAACTCGGGCGCGACCGTCAGCACAGCGATTTCGACCGACGTTCCATCCGGAACATCAATCTCAACACCGGGCACAAATGCAACCGCCGACGGGTTCGGCAGGTCGCCGCTGACAAACCATGTGTTTGGATTGTCATTGCCCTCAAAGGTCCATTCGAACCCCTGAGGGTTCAGGGCACCCCAAGCATCGCTTGAGGTGTCGTACTCGAAACCGATGGACGCAATCAGTGCAGACGTACCTGGATTCGACGTCAACGAAATCGCAATGTCCGTCGTATCAACGAGCGAAATCACGTTCGGACTGTAGCTCAGCGTAATATCCGCCAAACCCGCCGAAGCCATCAAACCCATCGCCACAGCAGCCACCAAAACTCTCTTCAACATGTCAGCCTCCTCCAAAACAGGAACGTTCACACTGGCTCGCCAGCACCTTGTCAGCCATCGCTCGACGTAAATAGACGAACAGAGCCGCGCCCGTAAGAAAGCGGTGGACCAAGACAAACGCACATTACGCCAAAGCCCCACACCTATCAGTAGCAACGTGAATTACCCGTCGATTCATGTGTAACGCATCACCAGAGCAATCCCCAATCCACCCACAACGAGCCGCGAACTTCAGTTCGCGCGGACTTCCCAACGCCCAAAACCGCAATCCACGAAACATGCACGCAACGCGCCCCACCGCCACCGAACCAGTCGGCGCAAAAAGAAAAACAGGCTGCGTGTACTTGCGTCACGCAGCCTGCTGGAGGCGAAATTGAATAGTTCTATCTCGTCAAAGTCGACTTAGCGACGGCGACGAATCATCGCGAGCGCGCCAAGGGCCAGCAGGCCAAGGCTCGCCGGCTCCGGCGTAACCGAAATCGTCGTGGGATCGCCACCCTTGAGCGACAGCGGAAGCAGGTTCGCATCCGTCAGGTTGACGACATTCGAGTTCAGGACGAAGTCGCCAGTGGCTTCAGGTCTGACGGCCAAGGTTGCGATTTCGACCGTAGTTCCGTCCGGAACGTCAATCTCAACGCCGGGCACGAATGCAACAGCCGCCGGACTCGGCAGGCCACCGCTCACAAACCAAGTGTTTGGGTTGTCATTGCCCTCGAACGTCCACTCGAATCCCTGCGGATTCAAGCCAGCCCAACCATCACTGCCATCGTCGTATTCGAAACCGATCGACGCGATCAGCGCGTCCGTACCGGGATTCGACGTCAACGAAACCGCGATGTCCAAAGGACCGTTCTCGACTTCCGCAATATCAAACTCACTCGGACTGTAGCTCAGCGTAACATCCGCCAAGCCAGCCGTGGCCATCACACCCATCGCCACAGCAGCTACCAACATTTTCTTCAGCATATTAGCCTCCTCCAAAATAGGAACGTTCACTCTTGCAAAATACCGAACCCGAGCAAGTCCACGAAAAAAAGAGAGCACGATCAGCCTAAAGCTGAACCATGCTCTCTCTCTCCAAAGCTCTTAAGGACCCAAGCCGCTTCCCACGGCAGCAAGGGTTCGGTTTTCCGTACCAGTCAAGCGCCCGCAAGCAAGTCGCCACAGCGAGGCCCTCAACTCCGACTGAGTCTAACCGATCTGCATCCCCGAGTTCAAGTCTAAAAACGGTGAAATCGTGAGAAAATCAAAGGTTTTTTGTTCAGTAACAACGGAAAAATGGGGACGTGGGGGCCGCTTCAGGGCGTTTTTTCAGGCCCGCTGACAATTTCCCGCCGCAGGTCGATTTTCTGAGAAAAAAATGACCGAAACGAAAATTTCTATGGCGGTCGACCATTATCGGAAAAACGGAAGATTTGGCAGGTAGGGATTATCCGAGCGCTTTGTCGATGGCAGAAACCAGGGCACCCACCTCGAAAGGCTTGACCAAGCCTGCGTGGAACCCGTCAGACACACAGCGATCCGCCTCAACAGCCGACCCGGCCAACGCGATTGACTTCGGGGCCGAAAATCCCTCGACCGCCGCCGCTGAAGACCAGATAGCCGCATCGCACAGGACTTCAGACTGCACATCAACAAGCACAACAACCGGCTGGAGCTTGGCGGCAGCCACACCTGCTGCAAACGCGGACTCTGCATGGCTGCATTCGTAGGTTCTCTGCCGTGTCAGCGATTCAACCACCGAGTCGCACAGGCTGCGGTCCGGCGAAACCACCAGAACCTTGGTAAGTCCGGATTCCAGACCGCGCAAAGGCATGCCATGCTCGCGCATGAACTTCATCAAATCCGCGACGGGGATGCGGCGGTCCTTGCTGCCGGGAACGCGGTAACCTTTGAGTTGACCGCTGTCGAACCATTTGGAAACGGTTCGCGGCGCTACCTGGCAAATCTCCGCGACATCTCCGGTGGTCAGCACTTCTTTGCGACGGGCCATGATTGTTGCACCGTTCGGAACTGGCAGTTCGCTTAGAGCCGTATCGCGAACAATCGCGAAAACCACGGCGGACCGCACAATCGATCCAACCACCACATCGGTTCAAAAGCGCATCGCCTTCGGTATGCGAATGGTGACAAAGCGTGTCCGATAAGGACATCGCGTATCGGCCCGGACATCCGCCGATTATAGGCGAATCGACCGCCTTATGGGTCGAACGCCCACAGTAATCGAATAAGAGTTCAGCAAGCCTTTACCGAAACAAATACTTTTGGGGCGCGATGCGGCGGGAGTGCCAACCCCCGGCACTCACTCATGACGAGGCCATACGCCGTTTTGAGACTGAAATAACGTACTTTGCGCCTCTACCACTGCATAAGGTAAAACGGCTTACTTACCTACTGCCTTACCGTCGCCCGTCAGGATTTTTCGCGCTCAATTCGGATTGTCAAAGCTGTCGATGGAAGGGGCGTCGAGAATGATCCCAGATGACTGCATGAGGCGGATAAGGATGATGAACATGAAATACGACTTGGCCACAAATCTGATTGTGAGGTGGGCGGACAAACGCGGCTACGCGCGGGTTGTCCGCGCTGACGAGCGCGGGCGGCTCGAAACGCGGATCGAGATGAAATGCGCGCAGGTCTGCTTCGTGGAAAGCAGACTTGTCGACATCGCAACGTTTCCGAGTGCGTGCGCCGACGCGTTGGCGGAGGAACTGGCCGGCGTGTTTGCGCTGTGCGGCTACCTTGAGCTGGCTGCCGCCTCGGCGGAGATGCACCGGCACCTGTACCGCTTTGTAGACTCCGCCACAGACGCACCCACCATGCCCCCCGAATCTGTGCGGCCACCCCACGAACGCGAAGCGCCGGCGCAGACGGAATCAGACGGGCACGAAAATGATGCGGCGACAAAGCTACCGCGCGGCCGCGACCGCGTTGGGCAACTCTTCGGTATCGAGCGCTAAGGTGTCCGCGTGCGGATCCTTGTGGCTGAACGAATCATTGTTCGCATACGGCCAATCGCCCTGCTGCATCATGAGATCGCTGAGATGGTCAATTTCTTCGCTAAACATGATTTACCCCACAATCATCTGAAAGAGGCTGGGGAGGCTTCCGAGCGGAATTTCGTCGGCGATCCAATTAGCTGCTCCGGTGAATTCAGCGGCCATTCCGGTCTCGAGGGCGACGCGAGCGATCCACTGCATTACAACTTCGATTGTCTCAAACATGGTCATCTCCTTGGATGGGGTTGGTACCGAACGAAAAAATGCGAATTCCAACGGATGTAACCCGTTGTGCATACTTATGTTGTGAACGGGCGAGGATTGATTCGACTTTCTCTGGCGATCGGTGGGGAAGTCCGCCGATGCTACGATGTGCGGGAGTGTGGCACGGAGGCGGGTGCCCAGCGGGTGCAGATTTTGCATGAGGGAAAGGCAGCGCATCGCGTTCTCTCGCGAATCTGAAAAAGCCAACAAGAATTTTGGACCGAATCGCGCGACGCCGCGACATGCATCCTGCGATTACGGCGCCATCGAAACAAACGGCACATTCCGTTGTGCCCGATTGATTGAAAGAACCCGGTTGTTCGTACCTCGATGTGCCGGACGACGCAACCAAGCTCCAGGTCCGACGTTATCGGAGCCTCGCTGGCTGTGAATCTACGGAAGGGTTGCGGAAAGGTCAACATATTCTCAGCAAATTCGGGGCAGATTCTGTGCAGGACCGGTAAACGTTTTTCGATTACCCCTTGGCTCGATTCGTCACGGGCGGTATGATTGGAAAGATAGTGAAGATAGGACTATCTGGTCCATTTAGCCTGTTTTACGCGGAGCACGAGAGGAAAAACACGTGGCAGTATCGCAATCACAACAAATGGAAGCCTCGATCGGCGTTTCGATCCGCAAGAACCGGCTTCGCGCGGGCATGACGCAGGTGCAGCTCGCACGGGCCATTTCGCGCTCGGGAAAATTTCTGAGTGAGGTGGAAAACGGCAAGGCCCGCATCACGGCGCGTGATCTGGAGCGTCTCGCGACGGCGATGGGCGTGTCACGCGACCGTTTGACACAGATTCCTGCGGAAGACGACGGCCTGATCGGGCACACACCGCGTCGCATCCGCGACACGCAGCCTTCGGGCATGACGATCATGACGCTGACGCAGTTGCTGAACCATCTGGATCGCAGCGGCTGGATTCGGAATGCGAAACTATGGATGATCAGCAGGGAGCCGTTCCCTGAGGAGCGTGACGTGGCTTTGGTTGAGCAAATCGCCGCGTTGGTGGCGACCAAGGACGTTTCGTTGCGCTACATTTACGAGGTGGAGCGTCTGCCTGAATCCGCGCGCGAGCACGTCTTGGCGAATCAGGGCACTCTGGACGCCGTGCCGGACGAGGTTCAAATGGCCTTGCGCTGGTCAAACGCGATGAAGCCGCACCTGGACCCCGCCAGCGAGCGGGTGATCGGATATGCGGCTGACTGGTGCCTGCCGGACATTTGCGGAGCTGGCACGCTCATGTGGGTGGAGACGGACGACGTGTCGTGGAGCGACGTGATGCCGCTGCTTTTTGCGCGTGCGAGAACGCGGACGTTCGAAAATCCAAACGAGACGGTGACCTTTTGGTATCATCTACCTCGGGATACGGGGTCACGCGTGTTGCTGGACATCGCCCAACAGTTGAAGAGTCGGTAGCCTCGTCTTGAGGCCCGCACCGAATCATGGGTCGGGAACCTGAAATACACTGCCGTTATTGCGATGAGAAGGTGACTGCGTCATCGATCGGCGGGAATCTGCGCCGATGTCCGCGATGCGGCTCGGTCCTTCCGACTCAGACCCGCAAGATTCGCGACAACCGATATCGCGACCACGATGTACTCCCGGTTGATCGTTATCGTCTGATAACCCCGCTCCGTCAGAAGGGGCCTGGTCGCGTGTATCTGGCGCGGCACCTTGTCCTGGACGAGCCTTGCGTGGTCAAAATCCTCAGCCGGGTGGACCCCGGCTATTCCGAAGAGGCTCGCGAGCGGTTCGTGCGGGAGGCGAAGGCGGGTTTTCGCATTCGTCACGCCAACGTGGCGAGCGTGCTGGATTGCGACCGCAAGGGGGACGAATGGTATTTCGTGATGGAGCACGTGGAGGGTATCGACCTCGGCTCCGTTTTGCGCAGCACGGGCCGACTGCCCTGGGGGCAGGCTGCCCGCATCGCCATCGACGCCGCGAACGGTTTGAGTGCGGTGCATGAGCAGGGGTTGCTGCACCGGGACATCAAACCCAGCAATTTGATTCTCTGCGAGGACGGTTCGGTAAAGATCGCCGATCTCGGGCTGGTGCAATTCCTGAGCGCGACGACGGATGCGAGCGGCGTAGGATTCGGATACGGCACACCTCATTACATGGCCCCCGAGCAGCGCATGCAAGGCGGGAAGCTGACCGCACAATCCGACGTCTACTCTCTGGGCGCGACGCTGTACCACCTCCTGGTCGGCCACCCTCCGACTGGAGGCGGTGGCCCGTTGCAGTATCTGGTCAACGACAACAGTCGCGCGCCGGTGGATTGGCCCGCCGATATCACACCAGCGATCCCGAACTGGTTGAGGCTGATGGTCGAGCGTTGCTTGTTGCCTGACGCCCTGGATCGCTTCCCGTCGTGCGAGGATATGGCCGCGGAGGTTGTGGACTGGCTTGGCGACATGAGTTTGCCGTCCAGATTCGGCGTGCAGCAGGTGGGCACGCCGACAGCGTACGTGGTACTGCCGTTTGAGAATCTGTCCCGCAATGAGGACGACGACTGGCTTGGCACTGCGATCGCGGTGGATGTTCATGCCGCGCTGCTCAAAAGCGGAGCCGTGCAGGTGGTGGATCGCCAGGAGTTGCTGGCGCTAATCGGGCGTGTGCAGTTGGGTTCGCTTGGGGAGTTGTCCAACACCGAGCTTCTGGCCGCTGCACGGCGCGTGGGCGCGGGCGTGGTCATACGCGGCAGCTTTCAGACTTCGGACGACCGCATACTGGTCAACGCGTCGCGCGTGGTGTCATCTCGTGAGGCGGGCAAACTTCTGGTTCGCGTAACAGGATCCGTTGACAACGTTATTGATCTTCAGGCGCGTGTGGCGCACGAGGTAATCTGCGCTCTGGGTTTCGGAGGATCGAAACAGGTGGCGTTCGAGAGGCCGACGAATTCGCGTTCCGCGAAGCTTTGTGCTGCCGGTCAGAGGGCGTTCGCGGCGGGTCGTTACGCCCAGGCAATTGATTTGGCGGAAAAGGGATTGGAGGATGATCCGGAATCGGTGGAGTTGCTGAGTCTGCTGGGCGTGTGTCTGAATCGGCAGAACCGAAGCGATGAGGCCATCTACAATCATCGGCTTGCGGCGAAACTGGCCCGTGCGAACAACGATCCTTTTCGGTTGATCGAAGCCACCGGCAACCTCGGTGTGACCTACTATTTCAAAGGCGATTTGGACCACGCGCTCGAATTCTTTCAGTCAGCCGTCGATCTTGCGGGCGACATGAACCTGCTGCCGCTGTTGGCCAAGCAACTAAACAACCTCGGTTTTGTGCTTTCGAAGATGGAGCGTCTTGGCGAGGCGGACACGGCGTTCGAGGAAGCGATTGAGATCAGATTTTCGCTGGGTGCGACGGCGTCCATGGTGTCGCCCTACAACGGTCGCGGAGAAATCGCCCTGCGCCAAGGCCGGGTGCAGGATGCGCTGGAGTATTATCGCAAGGCGCTGACCTGGGCGGAGGAACTGGAGGATCAGGTCAACATCGGCGTCTGCCACGCAAATCTCGGACGCTGCTACCTGAAGATGAACGAGTTAGAATTGTGCCAGTCGCATCTCGACGATGCCGTGGAAGTGTTGGGCACGACCGAATTCTGGAATGGCATGACGGTTGCGTACGAGTACCACGCCGAGCTGTGCATGAAGCGAAGCCAAGCGGACGCGGCGTTCGATTACGTGGACAAACGCATCGATCTGGCTCGGCGGCACGGGAACCGGCACGTTGAGGCGGCTGCCTGGGAGCAGAAGGCCCGCGCGTTCGAGATGAACGCCAAGAAAGATGAGGCGATGGATTGCCTGCGCAAATCGCTCGAACTGCACCAGAGCAAGAACACGTCCCAGCGTCTGGCGCGCGGAGCGAAAGCGACCAAGTCCAACCCCGATCGATCCTAGAACGGTTTCAGTTTGCACAAAACGAGCCGCGCTACTCGCAGAGAGAGTCGCCCCGTTCAGCCTCTCCTGAGAACCCAAGGCTTCCGCTGACGGAGAGGTAAGTCACGGCGGCGACGGCCCCGAACAGATTGAAGACCATGTCCCATAGTGTGTTCTGGTATCCACCGACGCCGGTCTCAGGCACGACCAACACGGCTACATACTCCAACACTTCGTTGACGGCTCCGACTCCGCAGCCCATGAGCACGACCAGAGTCTTGAACATGGCCCCTCGGCCGGCCCCTGGCCGCAGGTGCGTGCAAAGCAGGTGATGACAGGCCAGTGTCGCCACGCCAAAGCCGCAGAAATGGACGAACTCGTCGAATCGCAGCATCGACGGGATCAGTTGCACGCTATAGAGAACCCCCTCGCCGATGCGAATGTTCCCGCCGGCCATGTGCAAAAGCCCCCACAGCGACAGTCCCCAGAGGATGGTTCCGTCAAAACGCAGACGGCGTTGATTGATCAGCAAGAGCGTGTAAAGGACGATGATCACACCGGCATACAGAGCGAATTCGTAATTGGCCCGAGACATGGCCACTACTGAAAAGACGGCCATGTAGATTGCGGTGAACAGAGCAACCGGCCGCTCACGCGGGCAGAGGATGGTTGGGCGGATCGACGTGTGTGTTTTGAGCTCGCCGTCCATCACGAAGCGATCACGGAAGCGTGGGTGTCGTTAATGCACAAAAGCCGCACATTCAGTGCAAGAACCATCCTCGTCCGCCGAAGGCGCGGCGGGCGGTCCTTTACGGACCAGCCAAAGCACTCCCGGCTGTGCCGAGCGTGTTTTCGCTGAACGGGGCGATGGTGATATCCTGAGACGACGTTGTCATGCGTGGCTCGGCGGCACCGTCCAACTGAAACGTCATGTTGGCCAACGACGACGGAATGAAGTCGATTTCGCCCCACAAGTTCGCGGAAACAGCCACGTTTTCGAGCGGCGGGTCGCGTTCCAGTGTGGTGTCATTCCACTGAATGTAATCGATAAGGCGACTGGAATCCTCGATGGGCAAGACGTCTTCGTCGGGCGAGAAATTGTAGAGTGCGAGTTCGCCGGATGCGATGGACTGCACGCGATAAGGCAGGAACGCATCCGCTCCGACTACCGGCGTCTCCCCGCCAAGCTGCACCACAATTGTCGCAAGCCGGTCCAACTCGATAACCGGCAAAGGCGGGCTGACGTTGATGCCGTCGTGAAAGCGCCATCCGTCGATGCGCTGCTGGATCGGTCCACGATTGAGCAGTTCGACTAGAACAACATTGCCGTTGTGGGCGACCTCGGTGATGACCACATCGTCGAGTCCCACGCCGCCCCCGAGGCCGGTGTCGCCGCCAGCAACGCCACCGCCGCCGCCGGTATTGCCACCACCGACGGGATCGGTCGGATTGTCAAAAAGCGTCGGCAGAAACGGAACCAAGCCCGCGAGCGTGGCAAAGATGTTGCGAATCAATTCGGTAAGCAGATTGACGCGCAGGTTCAGGTCGGGCGGAGCAGCCTGAGTGATATTCCCCCCCTGTGCGCGATTCGCGATGCCGGCACGCACGAGAAGCCCCGGAGAACGCGCTCCGCGGTTACGCACATTTTGGGCAGGGGTGTTTCCGTTGTCCACGAACTGAGCGTGGGCGCGCGGCGCGAAGGACGTCACGGTCAGAATCAACGCAAGCACGATCGACATGAACTTGTGCATGATTTCACACTCTCGTCTGGGGTTCCGCAGATTAAACCGGGCACACCGCCGCCGGTTGCAGTATCGCCTGCACCGAATGACCTGTCACCTGGAATCTTCAGAATCCGCAGAACCTTGGCTCGGTGCGTCCGGCGCTGCTGGCGGCGTGCCCGCATCGTCGTCAGAGCCGTTTTCACCGTTTCCGGAGTCGGATTCCTCGGTAATAATTTTGGCGACGGCCACAACCGTATCGCCATCGTCAACGCGAATGAGCCGCACGCCCTGAGTATTTCTACCTATGGCGCGGACGGCGGACAGGTCCGTACGCAGCATAATGCCGCCGCTGGTGATGATCATCAACTCGTCGTCATCGTGGACGGCCTGGACGGCCACAACCTGGCCGTTGCGGTCGGTGACCTTGATGTTTATGACGCCCTTTCCGCCACGGCGGATCAAACGGTATTCGTCGATCGGCGTGCGTTTGCCGAATCCGTTTTCGCAGATGGTCAGAATGCTCTGATCGGGGCGGACAGCCACCATGTTGACGACGCGATCCTCCCCGCTCAGGGAAATCCCTTTGACGCCGCGTGCGGTTCTGCCCATGGCGCGGACATCGGTCTCAATAAAACGGGCGGCCATTCCCAGCCTGGTGCCGAGCACAACTTCGCATTCCCCGTCCGTCACGCCAACGTCGATCAGTTTGTCATCTTCGTCCAGCGAGATGGCGATAATGCCGTTCGAGCGCGGACGACTATAGGCGGCCATCGGCGTCTTTTTGACGATGCCCTTGGCCGTCGCGAAAATAATGAACAACTCCTCGAACTGGCGCACCGGCAGAATAGCACAGTGCCGTTCGTTCGGCTGCATCTGGATGAGATTGGCGACCGCACGTCCCTTGGCTGTCCGGGCCATGGACGGCAGGTCGAACACACGAAGCCAGTAAACGCGCCCGCGATCGGTGAAGACGAGCAGGTAGTCGTGCGTGTTGGCCACGAACAGGTGTTCGAGAAAGTCGCCCTCGCGCGCGTCGCTGCCGCGGATGCCTCGCCCGCCTCGGCCTTGCTTGCGGTAGCTGTCGATGTCGGTGCGTTTGATGTAGCCGGCGTGCGACATGGTGACGACGGTTTGTTCGTCGGGGATCAATTCTTCGATGGAGAAGTCGCCGACTTCTTCGTTGAAAAGCGTGCGGCGGCGATCGCCGTACTTCTGCTTCAGCTCGAGCACGTCTTCGCGAATGATGTCGAGTATGTGACGTTCATCGGAAAGGATGAATTCGTAGCCCTCGATTTCCTCGATCAGCTTCGCGTAGTCGCGTGCCAGTTTTTCAATCTCCAGCCCAGTCAGTCGCTGGAGCTGCATGGCGAGGATGGCGTTGGCCTGCACGACGGTCAGGCGATGCGGCTTGTTCGCGAAACGGTTGACGAAACGTTCGGGCAGAAGATTGTGCAGGGTAGCCGCTTCGATGAGCTTGAGGTCGCGCGCCATCAGTCGTGTACGAGCGTGGTCGGGCGAATCCGAGGTTTTGATCAGCTCGATGATGGCGTCGATATCGCCGACGGCGAGGATGAGCGCTTCGAGAATGTGGGCCTTCTGACGGGCACGTTTGAGCAGGAAGTCGGTTCGTCTGCGAATCACCTCTCGGCGGTGCAGAATGTAGATTTCGAGCAAACCCTTGAGCGGGAGCAGGACGGGTTGGCCATCGACCAGCGCGGTGTTGCTGATCGAGTAATTCGTCTGCAGCGGCGTGTAGCGATAGAGCTGGTTGATGACAACGTCTTCGTTGGCGTCTCGTTTCAGATCGACTTCGATACGGATGGGATACTTGCGGTCCGACGCGTCGTTGACGTTGGCAACGTCCTGAATCGTTCCGTTCTTGACGGCTGCCGCAATGCGCTCGGTAACGGTGCAGCGCATGACCTGATACGGAATCTCGGTGATGACGATGGTCTTGCGCCCGCCTCGCCCCTCCTCGATATTGTACTTGCCGCGCATGGTGAGCGAGCCGCGACCGGTCTTGTATGCATCGACAATACCACGCCGGCCGCAGATTTCGCCGGAGGTGGGAAAGTCCGGGCCTGGCACTTTCTGAAGGAGTTGTTCGAGCGTGCAATCGGGTTCATCGATAACCAGCACGATCGCGTCGCAAATCTCCGAGAGATTGTGCGGCGGCATGTTGGTGGCCATCCCCACTGCGATGCCCGAGCAGCCGTTGACCAAAAGGTTTGGAAACTTGCCGGGGAGCACGGTCGGCTCGGTGCGCGTGGTGTCGTAGTTGGGTACGAAATCCACGGTGTCGAATTCAAGGTCGCCGAGCAGCTCGGTGGAATGCGCGTCCATGCGCACTTCGGTGTAACGCATGGCTGCCGGTGGGTCGCCATCGACGGAGCCGAAGTTTCCCTGCCCGTCGACGAGCTTGTAGCGCATGTTCCAATGCTGAGCCAAACGGACGAGCGTGGGATAAATAACCTGCTCACCGTGCGGGTGGTAATTTCCCGACGTATCGCCCGCGACCTTCGCACACTTGCGATGCTGAGAACGGGGACCAAGGTTGAGATCGTTCATCGCGACGAGGATACGACGCTGCGACGGTTTCAGCCCATCGCGCGCATCGGGCAGGGCGCGTGAGGTAATCACGCTCATCGCGTAGGTCAGGTACGAGTCCTGCATCTCGTTGACGATCGAAAGTGGTTCCCACCTATCCTCAGTGGGTTGCGGCGTGTCAGCCATCCCGGATGCTCCATACATGGTTGTTTTTCATAGATTCGGAGTGGCCTCATTTTATCCGGGAAACCGTCTGTCGCAATCATGTGTTTGACTCTGTTTTTTCCGCAAAGCGATACGTGGGCACCGCGCGACGCGTACCGTTCAGTCTTTCGCCGACACGTTCGCGTCCCGGGCCGGAAGTCGCAGCCGACTCAGACCGGCGGATGGACATTTGCGACCGGGTGTGTTAATTCGTAACGCTCAGCCGCGGGGCGTGTCGCGTACGCTTGCCCGGAAGGTGCCGTTTGTTGAGGCTGTGAATTTCTGGCTGGCGTATTGATTTTGGTGACAACTTATCCACACCGTTGGCTTCGATTCGGCGTCGCCGGTTGTGTCTGGATGGAAAAATCAACAATGTCGGCATGTCGCTCCAAAACGGCGCGAATCAGAAGGCTGGAATATTGCCCAAAAAACAGGTAACTTGTTTTTTATGATGACGTTACGATTCGTTAAGCCCCTGCCCCGAGCACCAAAGTCGTGCTTGAAACCAGCCCTTGGTGCTGGAACCCTGTTTGCGCAGGGTGTGTCAAGGTGCTGATGTCCAAGTTATTAACAAAGAATCCACGACGATTGGCTTTCCTGTAAGCCTCGGTTTCCCAATGCCCAGTCACCCACTGCTTGACGTGCGCAACATTGTGAAGAGTTTCGACGGGCGCGTTGTGGTCAACGACGTGAGCTTTTCGGTCGAACCGGCGGAAATCGTCGGTCTGCTCGGGCGAAACGGAGCCGGAAAGACCACCAGCTTCCGCATCGTGATCGGCATGATCGACGCGAACAGCGGAGAAGTACGCTTCGACGGGCGGGATGTGCATCGCTTGGCTATGTACAAACGCGCTCAAGTCGGGATGGGGTATCTCGCTCAGGAGCCGAGCGTTTTCCAAAGACTGACGGTCGAGCAGAATCTACTTGCAATTCTGGAAAGTCTTCGGGGCACGACGCGGCGGGAGCGGCTTGAGACTGCCCGGCAGTTGATCGATCAATTCGGATTGAGCAAGCAGGCCCGGCAAATCGCGAAGACGCTCAGCGGCGGCGAGCGTCGCAAGCTGGAGATCGCCCGCGCACTGGTGACCAAGCCGAAGCTGATTCTGCTGGACGAACCATTCAGCGGGGTGGACCCGATCGCGGTGCAGGAGCTTCAGCGGGAAATATTACGTTTGCGCGAAGAGCGCGGCATCGCCGTGCTGCTGACCGACCACAATGTTCGGGAGACGCTGGCTGTCACCGATCGCAGCTACATTCTGGTCGAGGGGCGCATCCTTGCGTCGGGCAAGCCGAGGACACTGATTCAGAATCAGACTGTTCGCTCGGAATATCTTGGGAATACTTTCCGGGGCGACGAATTCGACAAGCCTCTTGCGCTCGACCCGCCAGCGCGTTCCGTCGATGCGACCAATCCCACACCACAGGCCTGATTATTCCGATAGATTTTGCGGGCGGCGTTCTGATCGTTTTGCGGACAGTGCGCGTCTTGCCCTTGAGGAACCGATCGGCTACACGCTTGGCGACCGCGGGCGCGGTACAGGAGTTTTAATATCATGTTCGGAATACACGGTTTGGCACTTTTGACGGCACTCGTCTTGAACGCGACGGCCAACGTCCTGATGAAAATGGGCATGAACAAGGTGGAGGCGAGCGGCGGATTGCTCAAGCACGGCGCGGTGGCGGCCGTGCAGACAGTCCTGACATCACCGGCGCTGCTGGTCGGCTTGACGTGCTTCGGTTTGAACGTCGGCTTCTACATGTTCGCGTTGCAAAGTCGGGCACTGAAGATCAGCGTGGCCTACCCAATAATGGTGGGCGGCGGCTACGCGATTATTGCGACGGTGGGCTACCTCGCGCTGGACGAACGGCTCACCGTAGTCCAGAAAATCGGCGTGGCGATGATTTTGGTGGGCGTGGTGGTGGTTGCGAGTCAGACGGCGGAGTGATGCCACATCAAACGATTGCACTTCGGGAGTCTGCGCGAACTGAAGTTCGCGGTTCGCCGCGCCTGGATTGAGACTGAATTGCCTGAATACATGTGCATCCGCAATCGGCAGGTGCCCCATCTCTTCAGAGGTGGGGAAGTCGAATCGATACTGGCCCGAACTCGATGTACCCGCGACTGGATTCGACTCTCCCACGGCTGAAGCCGTGGGGCACCCATTCGACCCGCAAAAACGACTCCCGACCCCTTAAAACCCCCCTCAGGCGGGCGGAGTTGTGGCTTCGTTGGGGTATTGACCGGCGGCGTGTGCTCTGCCTATGAGTATGTAACGATCGATAACAACCTGAATGTAGGCCCACTCCTTTGACGTGGTGGCGCGGACGGGCTTCGCGGGGACGCCCATAACCATTGTCTCCGGCGGAACAATCGTGCCCGGTGCAAGAACCGCCCCGGCGGCCACAATGCTGCGTTCACCGACCACGCAGCCATCAAGCACAATAGCCCCGATGCCGATCAACGCGCCCGAACACACGCGGGCGCAGTGTACGACGGCTCGATGTCCGATGGCGACATCGTCTTCGATCACCAAATCCTCGCCAATGGCGGTGTGGACCACGCTGCCGTCCTGAATATTAACCCGATTGCCGACGAAGATGCGGGCTACGTCTCCGCGTACGGTGACATGGTGCATGATCGTACACTGGTCGCCCAGCGCGACACTGCCGCCGACATAGGCGGTCGGTGCGATGTAGACTTCGTGTCCGAGGCGGACGTTGTGTTCGGGAAACGTCATGATGGACGGATGGTACCGCGCACGAAACGGTGATGCGAATTGAGAAGCCGGTGGGACACCCGCACAGCCTGTGGGGACGACGGCACGCGCAATTGGGCACGACGTTGTCACCCCCAATGACTTGGTGTGGTCATGCGTCTTCGGAACAACTCGCTTTGCGGAAAAAACTGCCGAAAATCGCTCCCGCGCCGAAACCAACAGCCAGGAGCGTGACAATGTCAACGGCGCGCATCGCATCCCACCCGGGTGTGCCCGTAACACGAACGAATGCCGGCGTCAGAATGCAGACAAAAATGACCACCAGGACGGCACGTTTCTGCTTAATTTACTGCCTCACAATCTCACAGTTGTCGAAGATCGAACGGTGAACACACAGACGACTCGGGGCAATCAGGTGCGATCGCCGTTTCGGAGGACGCACGATCAAGTAACGTAACCGCCCGCCACAGTCTACCGCGAAAAAAATGCTGCCTACGAGCCGAGGACTTCCTTCGTTTTGTCGGCGATGAGGCGATCGATCTCGTCTTCGTGTCGCTTGGTCGATTTTTGGACCGCTTCCTTGATGTCCTCGATCTGATCTTCGCCGACCGATGCGTCCTTTTTGAGGCCGTCGGCCTTTTTGTTCATGTCGCGGCGGACGTTGCGGACCGCGATCTTCTGCGTTTCGCCGAGCTTGCGCACCTGCGTGACGAGTTGCTCGCGACGCTCGCCCGAGAGCGGCGGGATAGGAAGACGCACGACCTTTCCGTCGCTCATCGGCGTGATACCCAGATCGGAGGATTGCAGACCGCGTTCGATGTCCTTGATCGTGGAGGGATCGAAGGGCTTGACCATGATGGTCTGCGGATCGGGCACGCTTATGGTGGCGATGTCACGCAGCGGCATGGTGCTGCCGTAGGAGGCGACCTCGATGCGAATGTGATCGACCAGGCCCGGCGTGGCTTGGCCTGTGCGGATGCCTCGAAGTTCGTTGGTGAGAAACTCCACCGACTTTTTCATGGTGGCTTCGCACTGATTGGCTATTTCGGTTGCTGGCATGGTTCCACCTGCTTTCGTGCTCTTTTCAGCTTACCGTCGTGCCGACGTCTTCGCCTTCCACAACGGCCCGCATGGTACCCGCTCTTCTCAGATTGAATACGGCCACGGGGATACGATTTTCCTGACACATCACGATGGCTGACAAATCCATGACAGCCAACCGGGCATCGATCACGTCGTTGTACGTCAAATGCTTGTGCAGCGTCGCGTCCGGATTTGTGGCTGGGTCGGCTGTGTAAATACCGTCTACTTTGGTGGCTTTCAATAGCGCGTCCGCACCGATCTCCGACGCACGCAGGGCGGCTGCGGTGTCGGTGGTGACGAACGGATTGCCCGTGCCTCCGGCGAACACCACGATGCGTCCCTTTTCCAAATGCCGAATCGCACGCCGGCGGACGAACTTCTCGCATATGCGGTCGACCGCAATGGCCGACAGAACGCGCGTGGTCAGCCCGATGGATTCGAGCATTTCCTGAACCGCGACGGCGTTGATGACCGTCCCCAGCATGCCCATGTAATGCGCGACGGCTTCGGGAATGCGAATCCGCTTGGCCAACTCGCCGCCGCGAACGATGTTTCCGCCGCCGACCACCAGGCCGATTTCCACGCCCAGGTCGGCTACGGTTTTGATCTCGTGAGCGATGCGATCAAGCTCCTCCGCGTCGATGCCGGTCGTATTCGGCCGGCAGAGTCCTTCGCCGCTGATTTTGAGCACGATGCGTTTGAACTTGGGTTCGGGCATGAGGCGGTTCACGTTCCGTATTCGGGACACAAAAAAAGGAGCCTTTCGGCTCCTTGTAGCTCATGCTGCGTTATCCGCCAAGTTTATAAAGGCGAATTTCCTTAATCGCGGTCACGCCGGCTTGCTTGAGTACGTCGCCGACGCTGGTCTTGGAGACTTTGACGTGCTCCTGTTCCATAAGCGCGTTGTCCGCACAATAGGCGTTGACCTTGCCCTTAACGATCTTGTCAACGATCTGCTCGGGCTTGCCTTCGCTGGTCGCTGCCTCGCGGGCCTTCTGCTCGATTTTGGAAATTTCGTCCGTCGAAATCTCGTCACGCGTGATGGCCAGCGGGTTGTTGAACACCACATGGTGGCAGAGATCGGTTCCGACGCTGTCCGAATTGGGGGCAGCGTCGAGCGCGATCAGCACACCGCTTTTGCCGTCGTGGTGTACGTAGCCGCAAAGGTACGGGGCACACACGCGCCGAATGCCGTCAAGCCGGATGTTCTCACGCAACAGGCCAAAGACCTCGGTCAGTTCGTCCTGAAGCGATCGGCCAGCCGTCGCCGGGCTGGCAAGCGCCAAGGCTGACTCAACCGTCAGATTTTCGTCTTCACAGTTCGCAACAGCTTTGGCCATCATTTCCGCGAGGGCGATGAACTGATCGGTTTTGGCCACCGGAGCTGTCTCGCAGCGCAGGTCGATGATGGCACCGATTTTTTTGCCATTGGCGATGAAAATAGCGACCCGGCCTTCACCGGTGACGTTGCCCGCCCGACTTTCCATCTTGCCCTTGAACTTCTTTTGCAGCAGTTCTTTGGCGGCAACGGCATCGCCGTTCGTCTCAGACAGAGCGGACTTGCACTCCATCATCGGCAGGCCTGTTTCTTCGCGTAGAGCTTTGACTTGGGCGGCAGTGACTGCCATGGTTCGGAATCTCCTTTTCCCGCAGCGACACCCCTCGGAACAGGGTGCCGCGGATGTTCGTCGTCGTTAGTTTTGGGTAAACCCCGGAATCAACCGGCATCACTCTTGTCGCGCAAGCCGGTGCAAATCAACTGGTTAACTGGATGTCGTAGGCTCGGAGACCGCACCGGCTGGCACATCGCCCGCTGGCGAGCCGCCGGATGTCGACGCTGCTGCGCTGGCAGCCACCGTGCCACCGGAGCCCTGCTTGGCAGCGGGGGAAGCCTGCTCGGAACGACGCTGCGGTGCTTCCGGCTTGTCCTTGTCAGCCGGCGGGGCGCTGGCGCGAGCACGCTTGCCCTCTTCGACGGCCTCCATCAAATGTTGAAGAACGGCGTTGATGGAACGGATGGCATCGTCGTTGCCGGGAATCGGAATGTCCGCGTAATCCGGATCGGAATCCGTATCGATTAGACAAATCGTCGGAATGTGCAACGCCCGCGCCTCGCGCAGAGCGTTCATCTCACGCTGGGCATCGACGATAACCAACGCGCCCGGAAGGCGATTCATGTTGCGGACACCCGAAAGGTTCCGCTCAATCTTCTTTTTCTCGCGTGCGTTACGCGCACCCTGCTTCTTGCTGAACTGCAACGCTGTGCCGTCGGATTCGGCCTTTTCCAGCTCTTCCAGGCGGGCCAAGCGGGAGCGAATGGTGCGGAAGTTGGTCAGCGTGCCGCCAAGCCACCGCTCCGCGACCCAGGGCTGCCCCGCTTCCGTGGCCTGTTCCCTGACGCCGTCGCGGGCTTGCCGCTTGGTACCGACGAAGAGCACGGACTCGCCCCGCGCGACCGTTTGGGCAATGAATCGCTTGGCGCGAAGCAGGCCCTTCACCGTCTCGCGGATGTCGATGATGTGGATAAGATTCCGTTTACCGTAAATATACGGGCGCATCTTGGGATTCCAGCGGCTAACGCGGTGCCCAAAATGAATGCCCGAATCGATGAGTTGCCGAACCAGCTCCGAAGCCAAACGAAATCTCCTCGTAACAGACGTACCAACGGGTACTACCGGAACAAAACTGCGACCGATTGCGCAGAGACTGAAAGTACCAGCTTTCGACACGAAATCAAGACGCCAAACGAAAAATACCTGCCGAATCTTGCTGTCAATCTTCCGCGACAGCCGCTATTTTCCCCCGAACGCCCTGTCCACGCGAGAATCGACCATGAATGCACCGTCCCCAAAACACGCCCCGCCTCTCCGTATTTTCCTCAGTGCGGCTGAGCCGAGCGGGGATCTGCACGCCGCCTCCCTGATTCGGGCGATTCGGGCAAAACACCCAGATGCAGTGTTTGTGGGTGTCGCAGGCCCCAAGATGCAGGCACAGGGCTGTGTTGCCATCGCGGACATGACCGCCCACGCAGCCATGCTCACGGGCGTAGTGGGGAGCGTTCGCCGGGCGGTCAGCGTGCTTGGCGCGGTCGATCACGAGTTCTCGCACCATCGCTATGACGCCGTCGTGGTGCTCGATTCACCCATGCTCAACCTGCCCATCGCGTTGCGCGCAAAATTGCACAATTTACCCGTCCTTTGTTACATCGCGCCCCAACTTTGGGCCTGGGGAGCGTGGCGGGTCTACAAAATCCGGGCGAGAGTGGATCGCCTGGCTGTCGTGCTGCCGTTTGAGGAGGAATTTTTTCGGGCGAAGGGCTTTGTCGCGGATTTTGTCGGGCACCCGCGTTTCGACGCGCTGCACCGGGAAACCGTGGACGAGATCGTCCGGGATCGAATCCGGGGGACGGGTCAGCCGGTCGTGGCGGTGTTGCCGGGGTCGCGACGGCATGTGATTCGGGAAGTCCTCCCCGGTCAGCTTGAAGTCGCGGCGGCGATTCGCGATCGCCACCCTCGGGCGCACGTGGGCATATCCGTGGCGGACGATTCGGTGCGGGAGTTGATCGAGCAAACGGCGCGCAGGAGCGGCGTGGCGTGCGCGTTGTACACAAAGCAGAACGCGGAATTGCTGTCGGCGGCGGACCTTACGCTGGTGGCCTCCGGTACGGCGACGCTGGAGGTGGCTTATCGCGGCAGCCCGATGATCGTGATGTACAACGGTTCGAAGACGATGTATCGCCTTATCGGACGATGGCTTATTACGACGAAGTATCTTTCGCTGGTGAACATCCTGGCTCAGCGCGAAGTCGTTCCCGAATTCATGCCTTACTACGATTCCACCGTGCCGATCGCGCGGGCGGCGATCGAACTGCTGGACGATGCGGATCGTCAGTCGCAGATGCGTGGTGCGTTGGCGGACGTTATCGCACCGTTGAATCGGCCTGGCGCTAGCGCGCGGGCGGCGGACATTCTTCTTTCGATGATCCGCGCTGCTCATTGATCGCGGTCTTGATCCGAGCGCAACGCTTTGCGGTTTTGGTGCTTGTCGAAAATAAATCCGCGCGGACTGAAGTCCGCGGCTCGATGGGCGTGGGCCTGGTTTGATCGCTGAAAAATTGACGTCCGAGAACACGCCGGACGGGTGTTTTGTGATGCCGGATATCGATGCTGCCCTGTTCAAATCGTAGGCTGCCTGCGGGCACTTTACGCTTTCAAAAAAAAAGGGGAGATTACGATGGATACGCAAACCACAGACCGTCTGCAGAAAAGTTTCAAATTGCTCGCGCCGCGCGGCGAGGAGCTTGTCGACCGATTTTATGCACACCTGTTCGCCGAGAATCCGACGCTCAGGCCCATGTTTCCGAAGAACATGGGTGACCAAAAGCGCAAGCTTCTCGCGTCGCTGGCGTTCGTTATTCAGAACATCACACAGCCCGAGAGCCTTATGAAGCCGCTCAAAGGTCTGGGGGCTATCCATGCGGAGTTCGGCACGCAGGCTGAGCATTATCCGGTCGTCCGCGATACGCTGGTGGGCGTCATGACCGAGATGGCTGGCGAAGCCTGGTCGGAGCAATTGACCGAGGATTGGAATGAGGCGATCGACCTGGTCTCGTCGGTCATGCTCGAGGGTGCGAAGGAGCACGCGGCTGCCCACGCTTCGTGATGGGGATTGGGTTCGGGGCTTCTCCCTCCGCACGCGGCGGAGGTGCCCCGCCGGCGGTTGGGAGGACTCGCGCGGTCTTGATCTTTGTGCGTGACTATGGCCGGGGCTGATCGAGTGTTAGGCCGGCCCACGGTTGTGTTGCGGGTGTGACACCGGCGATGATACGGCGAATGGTCAATACGTCGAAGGGGCCTATGCGCCCATCGCGGTTGAGATCGAAAATGTTCAGAGCGCCGCCGTCGTCTTCGACAAGGCCCAGAGTGAATTGCCTGAAGTGCAGGACGTCTTCGGGGGAGACCTGGCTGTCCCGATTCACGTCGCCGGGCAGGAAACCGATATCGATGCGATCCGGCTCGTCGATACCAGGCCCCTGGTCGCCGTTGCTCTCGATGGTCAGCCCGCACATGTCCTCGACATGGGCGATGAACGTCGTCCACATGCCGGGGGAAATCGACCGTGACAGCAGGATCGTCACGACGTGTTTGCACTTGTCGGTTATGCGGTTCTCGATGATGCCCAAAACCTCCGGCGGCGATCCTTCGCCCGTTTGACGCACTTCGAACGCATCGGTTGACAACGCGCCGCCGCCGATGGCACGCACCTGCTCGGTGAATACGAACGTAATCTGAAACAGGCCTTGGTTGGTCATCAGGCCGTCAGTGCTTTCGATCCTCGGATCGATGTACCCGCTTGCGACGCGCGGCACGCCGGTCTCGAAATGGGCGATTCTGGGTCTGAATCGCTGATCGCAGAGTGTGTCGAACACCATCAGCCCGCGTTCGCGATCGGATACCAGCACGAGGCCGCTGGGCAATTGGGCGTGAACACCCCAGGCTCCGTTGAAGCTGTTCTGGTCGTTTTCGGGGTAGGTGTCGAACCAGGCTGTCTCGACGATGTTGTCCACATCGGAGATGTCGAAAATGCGCAACCCGCTGCTGTAGTTGGCTTCAAAAAGTGTGGAGCCGCGTACCATCAGGTTGTGATCGACGGACGGCAATCCTGTGGTGAACGTCGTTTGCAGAGTCGGGTTCTCGAGGTCGCTGATGTCGAAGACGTACGTTGTGGTTGTGCTGACGTTCGGATTGTTTCGTTCGTCCAGCTCGTCGCTCACGTACAGGTACTGAAGGTCTTCACTGAACCACCCCTGGTGACAGTAGGTGGCATTCGGGTAGAGCAGCTCCGACAGCGTGAACATATTGGACTTGTCCGTTACGTCGATAATGCGCAGGCCCCCCTCCTCGGCGAAACCGTAGGCGATCTCGCGCCCGGCGTAGACGCCCTCGGTGTAGGTCACCACCTGTACGTCGTGCAGGTCATGCTCGGACCACATGCCAACGATCTGCGGGTCCAGCGGATCGGTCAGATCGAGCGCTGTCAGCCCTCGTTCGACGTCGGCCAACACGAGATAGGCGTAGCCGCTCGCGGGGTTGAGTGAAATATTGTGCGCTCCGAAGAAAAAACCGTTCAAATTACTGGTCGTTGCCAGAGTCACGAGGCCGTTGTCGATGTTTTGCAAATCGACAATTTGGAGACCATCGCCGTTCTGGCTCACAATGTAGCAGTAGTGGCCCAATGTGCGCATGTCCCGCCAGATCGATGTAGGCCCCTGTACGTAGCCGACCACTTGCGGATTCGCGGGTTCGGTTACTTCGATGAAGGCGGTTCCGTGTCGCAGCCCCATGATGGCGTATTCGCGACCGCTCGGAGAAACGTAGCCCCAGATGTCGCTGCCGCGTGTTTGGTCGCCGGGGAATTCGTCCAGTTCGACCCAGCCGAGGAGCGTCACGTTTGAGGATTCAAATCCGCAGGACGACGGTTGAGGCTCGCCGAATCCGCCGGCGCCCAGGACCATCGAACCAATTGCTAACAGCGTGTATGTCATCACAGTGAATTTCCCTATTGCGTGGCCACACTTAATTTTGCGGGCTCTCGCCAACCGCTCCCTCACGGTCGCTGCTCTGAAAAAGCGAGCGGACCCCGCAATTCTTGCCGTTTCGGAGCACGATCTCGGCTCGCCGCCTGTTTTTGCACCGGTTGGTGCGTTGTCTACGCGATTGTAGCGTTTTTCGGTTCTTGATGCCGGAGAATCCGCGCGGACTGAAGTCCGCGGCTCGCGGGGTGTTTGCCCGACGTGGGAAACGCGGACGTTAGTGATCGCGCAATGCGCAGAATTCGTGCGTGAAACGCGGGTTGGCGACCAGTCCATTTTCGACGTAAACGATCGTTTCGCGTGGTCCGGAAGTCGCCCCGGCTGCGCGGTCGCCGGTCCATTTTGGGGCGGGCGCGTTCTGTCCGGCGGCGGCTGGTCCTGCGGGGCCTGTCACGCCGTCGATGAATGCGTCCATGTCTACAATGCTCACCACGCCATCGCGGTCGAAATCGAACACCGTGCAGCCGGTGTCCGCTGGCTTATTGAAGCATCGCTGGAAGGCTGCGAAGTCGGCCATGTCCACGTCTGCGTCGTTGTCGGCGTCGTGCCAGAGTGTGATGCCCAGCGTGTCGACCAGATAGCCCACGAACGCCCGTGTCAGGTTGGCGGGCATTGTGTAGTCGATGTAATCGCCTTCGGGGTAGGCGGGGTTGTCGACTGCGTCGGTGTTCTGATGGTAGTGGGGGTTGCAGGAATAGCAGCGTTCGATCACCACGACCGCAGGAATCCCAGCCAGCTCGAAAGGCCAATGGTCGCTGAAGCCGAAATTGCCGACGTTCATGAACCGGGCCAAGCCTTGCCCGTAGGCGTCAAGCGCGTCGCCCAAGCCGTTGGCGACTGTGGCGGATGTTGACTTGCTGTAGAAGTCCATGCCGTAGGCACCGCTGTCGTGACCGACCATATCGGCGGTGACGGCCATTACGATGTTCTGTCCCGCGTGATCCTGTACGAATGCCTTGCTGCCGCGCAAGCCCTGTTCCTCGCGATCGAAACAGCAAAACTTGATCGTTCGCGGGGAGCGGTAGCGAGAAAGAACTCGTGCGGCTTCGATGACCAGGGCTGTGCCGGTGGCGTTGTCGTCGGCTCCGGGATTGTTGACCGAATCGAAGTGTGCTCCGACGACGTAAATCTCGTCCGGGAAATCCGTGCCGGTCTGCGTGGCGACGACGTTGTGGTAAGTGTTGCCTGCGTAAAGGAACGGGGCCAACTCGACGTTCAACTGCGTGTAGCTGGACAACTCGTCGAAGATGTCGTCGCGGGCCGAGTCGTGCTCTGCTCCGAAGCCTCGATTGTCTCCCATGAACGTGTGCAGCAGATCCTGATGCACGTGCGTGTATTGGTCGATGTTCACGTCCTCGACAATCACGTCGGCTGGAGGCGATGCGGAAGCAAGCGGCCAACCGCCGAAGATCATCACCACCAACGGCAACCCAAAACACGCATATGTTGAACGATTCATCTTTACACCTCCGAAGCCTGCTGGACATCGATACCGTTCCAGCCGAATTCTTCATGATACCGGTCAGCCGGGTTCGATCGCAAGCGTTTCGTACGCTAATCACGGCAAGGGGTACGTGACAGCTTGGGCGGAATCCCAAGTCTCGTATCGGAACAGGAGAGTGGTGCTTTGCGCCGTTTATTATCCAGCCGCTCCATTACTGTCGCGGTTCTGATGGGTTGCAACCGCCCCGCCGGAAGTGTCATGGACCCCGACGATGTCCGGAAATATGTCGGATTTCTCGGCGATTCGGGGGTCGACGTCAGCGCGATCGGCGGTAATCGAACCGCCGCAGCTTGTTTTGCGTTCGCAGGTACAACTCGTCCACGCGATCGTTGTCGCAATCGTCGGCCAATACCCACTGCACCTCGCCATCGACCGGCTTTCGGGCCAACACGTCGCCCGTTGCACCGTCGATGATCCAAATCGATCCCTGATGCATGAGAATCGCCTCGTCGCCGCCTCGGCCGTCCAGGTCGGCCATGACGAGTTTGCCCCCGCCTCGAAAACTCTTGGCGTCGAGAGGCAACTCCCACAAGACCGTTCCTGAAGAATCCGCAGCCGTCAACATCACCTCGCGCGGCGACCCGGCTGTTTCACCGGTACCGCTCTTCACAAAAAGCACGCCCAACTGCCGGCCGAATCGCCCGGCAACGAATTGTCTTGGTGCGTGTCGGCCGGTGGTCAAATTCGGCGATTCGATCTCGGCGGTAATTTCACCCGACGGCGACACCAGCTTGATGACATCGCGGTCGCGCAGCCACATTCCCTCCGCTGTCTTCGCAGACCCGGTGCTTTGCTTCATGGCACCGAGCGTGTTGTCCGCGCGCACGGCCCACGACTCGCGCAAGTCGTCCTCGTTGACCGGATCAGTCGACTCGACAGACGAGTAGCGCGCAGCCCGCTGATCCGACGCTTCATCGAGTTCCTCGGCTGTCATGATCTTGGCTGACGCGAGCGATTTGCCGGCGGTCAGCCGATCCAAATCCTTGCGTATGACGTCGGCCAGCTTAACCGTCATGCGCGCCGTATACAGCCCCTGCACAATGCCGCCCTTCCCGATGACCACGATCGTGTTGCGGTTACGCCCGTCGGCGTACGCTGACGACACACTACCATCAGGGTCGAGCGCCACCGTCAGGTCAACTTCCTTGTCGCTCATTTGCGTTGCGAGGTCGTTCGCTGAATCCTTCGGGAACACCAAGAGCACCGTAACGCCCTTTGACGCGTAGCTTTCCTGAATCTCGCCCAGTTCGTCCAACCCCGGCGTGTTCGAACCCGACCAACGCGGCAGCAGAACCAGCAGCACCACGTTGTCGGCCAAATCGTCCAGCGAAATGGACCCGCCGTCCGCTGTTTCAAGATCAAACCCAGGCGCGGGCTTTCCGGAAAGCTCGAACTGAGCAGCCGTCTCCCCTGTCCCGGACATGGCTGTGTAGAATTTCTTAACCTTTTTGGCACCGTTCGGTGGTTCGAAGCGGAAGAGGCTTTCCTCCAACTCCTCGTTCACTTCCATGTCACGCACGTCGTACACGATCAGGAATTCCTTGAACGGCATATTCCCGCCCACCCTGTCGCCGTACAGCTTCTTCATAGCGGCCATCAGGTCCACCTCGATCCGCCGGATCATGTGATCAGCTTTGCGAATCCAGATCGAGACGGGAACTTCCATGTCCCCCATGCCGAAAGCCGTTGATTGCGTGAAGCCGACGAGCTTCAGGCAACGCTCGCCGTCGATCTTCTCATCGCCGGCCAAGTCGATTCTCTCGAAGTTTTCCGCGAATATCTTGCGCGGGTTTTTGGAAAGTATCAGTTGGCCGACACTGAAAGAAAGACCCCGATACCCGAGGAATCGCTCGACCTGCTCCCCGGCATCCTTGCGAACGTCGTCCGACGTGTACCGCCGCATCGCTTTCATGTACACGGTCAGTTTCTTGCCGTCGCTTACGACCTCTTCTTTTGCGGTCTCAATGCGGAACTTGTTGGGCCGGGCGTAGGCGAAGGGCGATTTCTGCGCGCGCCGGCCGAACTTCTCACTCATTACGTTGTTGAATTCCGCGCGATCGGAGTAAGTCTCGAGCTTGGAGACGGCTTTGAGCATGCGCTCGACGATCATTTTCCCGGCTGGTGTGTAATCCTTGAATTCGGCGGGTTCGTCGCCGGCGCGCGTGCCGGACACCAATGAAACGACAACGATCAACGTGTATCTGACGCATTTGGACATAAGACGTGCCTCCTGTTCACCGCGATGGCCGGTAATCGAACCGAATCAATTTTTCCGGCGTCCGCAGATAGAGTTCCGCCACGCGATTGTTGTCTCGGTCGTCGGCTGTCAGCCATTGCGCCCACCCGACGACGGGTTTGCGCGCCAATACTTCGCCGCTCGCACCGTCGATGATCCAGATCGCCCCCTGATGCACGAAGATCGCCTCGTCGCCCCCGCGGCCGTCCAAATCTGCCATGGCCATGTGCTGCGGCAACTGATAATTTTCAGGCTCGAAGCTCATTTCCCACAAGACCACGCCGAACACCGTCGAAGCCGTCAGGATCGCTTCTTTCGGCGGTCGCCATCCCTGCTGCGTTTCCTCGCCGGGGATCGTCTTCATGTAGAGCACGCCCAATTGTCTGCCGAACCGTCCGACGACGAATTGCTCTTGCGAATACTGGCTCTTGGCTGGGTCGGGCAACTCAATCTCCGTCGTGACTTCGCCCGACGGTGACACCAGCTTTATCGTGTCGCGATCGCGAATCCACAGATCGTCCGACGACCCCGGAGATCGCCCGCCCTGCATCGTAAAGTTGCGCGAGCTGCCCGCACGCACCGCCCACGACTCCCGCAAATCGTCTTCGTTTACCGGATCAGCCGTCTTGCCAAACGAAAAACGCGAGGATCGCTGGTCTGACGCTTCCTCGATCTCCTCGTCCGTCATCTCCTTGGCTGACGCGAGCGTTTCGCCGGCCGTCAAACGATCCAAATCCTTTCGGATGACGTCAGCCAATTCTCCGGTGACGAACGACGAGTACCGCCCCTGCACCGTTCCGCCCTTCGCGATGGCTACAATCGTGCCGCCGAAACGCTCCTTGGAATAATCGGACGACAATTCGCCGCCAGGGTCGACGGCTACCTTCAATTCGATCTCTTTTTCGCTCAGGTAGTCTACGAGCTTGTTTGCCGAGTCGCCCTGATGCACCAACAGGACCGTCACCCCCTTCGACGCATAGGTTTTCTGAATCTCGCCCAATTCCTCCATCCCCGCGTAGTTCGAACCCGACCAGCGTGGCAACAGGACCATCAACAAAGCCCCGTCCGTCAGATCGTCGAGCGAAACGGAGCCACCATCGGCCGTCTCGAGTTCAAAATCGGGAGCCGGCTTGCCGGACAACTCGAACTGAACAGCCGTCTCGCCGGCTCCGAACATTGTCGTGTAGAACTTCTTGACCTTCTTCGCCCCACTGGGCGGCTCGAAGCGAAACGTTTCTTCTTCAAGCTCTTCGTTTGAGGCCAACTCGCGCACGTCGTAGATCATGCGGTATTCCTTGAACGGCAAATCCATGTCCGTCGTATTGGAGGTCTGATGCTTCATCGCCTCCAGAAGGTCCAGCTCGACGCGCCGAATCATATGATCGATGTCGCGAATCCAGATTGAAACGGGGATTTCCGCGTCGGCCATACCGAAGACCGACGACTGCATGAAGCCGACAAGCTTGAGACACGGGTCTCCTTCGATCTTCTCAGGGCCGGCGAGATCGATTTTCTCGAATTGCTCCGCGAACGTCTCGCGCGGATTCTCCGCGAGGATCAGTTGTCCAATCCCGAAAGAAACGCCCCGGAACCCGAAGAATCGCGCGACCTGCTTTTCAATATCCTTGCCGACTCTTTCGGATGTATAGCGCCGCATCCCGTTCATGTACACCGTCAGTTCCTTGCCGTCGCAAACGACCTCATGCATCGACGATGTAATGCGGAACTTGTTGGGGCGAACGTACGCAAACGAGGAAGCCTGCTCGCCCTGGTTGAACGTCCCACCCATCTCAAACTTGAACACGGCGCTGTCGGAATAGGTGTCCAGCTTGTCGACGGCTTTGAGCATACGCTCGACGATCATCTTCCCAAGCTGGACGTCGGCGGTTCGAATCCGCTCGCCCGCTTTGATATAAACCCTTGGCCGAACGCTACTTAGCGTACCTGCCTGCGTCGGGCAGAGCGGCTCTGAAGGCCTGAAAAAGTGGTAATTACCACTTTTCAGCCAAAGGAGCCCTACGATGCCCGAACGAAACTCCACTCGAATCCCCAAGTACCGTCTTCACAAGCCGACCCAGTACGCCGTCGTCCGCCTGAATGGGCGCGACATCTACCTCGGCATGCACGGGACCGACGAGAGCCGCCAGCTTTACCAGCAGGTCATCGCCGAGTGGCTGGCAAACAACCGGCAGTTGGCCGCTCGGCGCGAGTTCGTCGAGTCGCCGCACGCCCTGAGCGTGGCGGAGTTGATGCTGGCGTACCTGGAGTTCGCGTCGAGCTACTACGTCAAGAACGGGCAGCCGACTCGCGAGCAGGACAACATCCGGGACGCGATGCGGAGCGTCTCATCGGTGTACAGCAAGACGCTCGTTGCCGACTTCGGTCCGAGCGGGCTGAGGGCCGTGCGGCAACGGATGATGGATGACGACCTGTGCCGTCGTGTGATCAACTCACGCGTCAATCGGATCCGCCGGATGTTCAAGTGGGGTGTCGAGCGTGAACTCGTGCCGCCCACGGTGCTACACGGGCTTCAGGCCGTAGCTCCGTTGAAACGTGGCCGATCGGCAGCACGCGAAACCGAGCCGGTTAGCCCGGTGCCACAGGAACGAATCGACGAGGTTCTGAAGGTCGCCCCTCGTCAGATTGCGACGATGATCCGCCTCCAGTTCCTTACGGGCATGCGCCCAGGTGAGGTGGTAACCATGCGGACTGGCGACTTGGACCGGACCGGGAAGATCTGGGCATACAAACCGGGTTCGCACAAGACCGAGCATCACGGACGGAAGCGTATCATCTACCTGGGACCGCAGGCCCAACGTGTGGTCTTGCCGTTTCTGAAACGCGACCCGGGCTCATACACATTCAGCCCCGCCGATGTCGTATCCGAGATGCGGGATGAGATGCGAAGAAACCGAAAGACGCGGGTGCAGCCAAGCCAGGCCAATCGCCGCAAGGCGTTTCCGAAGCGGCCTCCGGGGGATCGATACACACCCGGCAGCTACGCGAGGGCGATCGCAAAGGCGTGCGCGCGGGCGTTTCCACCACCGGAAGGACTCGAAGGTGACGACCGGATGCGTTGGATGATCGAGCATCGCTGGTCGCCGAATCGGCTGAGGCACAATGCGGCGACGTTCCTACGCAAGGAATTCGGTATCGAGGCCGCCCGCGTGGTCCTTGGGCACTCCTCTTCGGCGGTAACGGAGGTCTACGCCGAATTGGATCTGGCGAAGGCGGCTGACATCATGGCCAAAGTCGGATAGTCTCCCGCGTGCGGTACCGGCGACTTCGTCGCCGTGCGGCCTCCGCCGACCGTCAATGGCGGCCTGCGGAGGCTGAACCGCCCTCTTTTGCTCGTTGCCATGCGGGCCAACTGCGACGGTCGCGAGCTTCAGCAGCAATTTGCGATTCTCTCACGCGAGAGCCGATGCCCCAACGGATCATCGACGCGCTTCACTGCCCGGACCGCTCGGTCCTCATCGCGCTGAGTGATGAAATCCCATTGCTGCCGGCGAACAAGAGAGATGAACAGTCCGCACGGATTGCGCTCACCAACCCGTTTCGCTCGTTCTGCGGCACCGAAGAAGCGCAGGCGGTCGCAAGGCGTGGACTGAAGCAGGCGATTTCGGACGGCCTGCCGGTAAAGTTCTTCTAGGCGGGTCGGATCGTTGAGATCTTCGGCTTCGACGCGCCTAAGGCTTGGCGGCTGCGGCGGGTTGCTCTTGTTAGAAACACCAGCCGGCCCGCGCTTGGCGGGTTCATGGTTCTTAACTCTCGAAGAGAGTTCATTGTTTCTTATTGGGGGTGGCGATCCGGCCTCGTTTCCGCGGGTTGGCGGTGGTGATCCGCACACCGGGGTGTCGCACGATGGCACCCATTCGAGGTTGATCACTACAGGCAGACCCCATCGATTGAGTTGGCACTGGGTTGCCTTCCTGGCAACAAGCCATCCCAGATCGACAAGTTCCTTACGTGCCGTCTTCACCGTCCGCAAATCGACCTCGAAAACCTCGGCGATCCACGAAGCCTTGCACCGTCCACCAGATACGCATTCGCCATTCCGGTAGAACAGGCAACGGATGAGGTGGCCGAACGTCGTCGCGATGATTGACGCCCGCCCGGATTTCGCCAGGTAGCGCAATAGCCTACGCGGAACAGGAACGATTCGCCGGGTGCTCGGCGCAGCTTCCACGCGGCTTATCACACTTGGGTCTGTGGAGAAGCTGAGGCACGCGGTTGTCCTGGGAATCGAGAGCTTCTGGCCCGATCTGATCAACAAACGCATGCCGGCCAAACGTCGCACGGCGCGACGGATCGAAACGTCGTTTTGGCAACCGACGAGTGAACGAACTTCAGCGATACGGAATCTCGGCTTCCTCACCGCTTCAAGCTCACAGCGCCTCGAAATCAACTCCAAACAGGCCAGCCAGACTCTGAGGTCCAGCAAGGTGAGAATCTTGGCTCTGTAGGCGCACCAGGCAGCCAGAAGCACACCTGTGGACACGAGAGTGAACCCGCCTGCGGGCTTCTTCGCGGTCACTCGGAGATCGTTCTCCGGATTTATCTTTCGAGTCATTGTTCGACACAGTGTTTTAGGCGAACACTCGGCGGGCGTCCGCGTTACCCGTTGGCGAGCTTGATCGCTGAGACGATACGACTGGCAGGATTGAGTCGAACGAAACATTGACACGCGCGACGGAGTGCGCTACGACGAGAATGCAACTTCACCGTCGGTCATCGACAATCATTACCTGCTGGGCGCGAGCGGCGGCTACAATGGCCGCTTACGCCGCTCAGCTCCTAAATCAGTTCACCAAGTAGTCCTTGTTCAGATTCAGATGCACGTCGAGCATTTACGGCTCAAGGCATTCCGATTCCGGTTGCAGTCAACGTAGATCGGTTCTTGGTAACCGAACAAGTCCTGATCACCGAAACATGCATGACTGAAATCCGGAACGCCAGACATCCCGCAGGCGGGAAGTCCTGCACCCTCTGTCATTTTTTCGCTTCGTAGGCAGAAAAGGGTCTTGCGCGAGCCTATGGGCTTGAGGTAAGCAAGAGGTACACGCTTTCAGGCCATCGGGGTTGCCGGCAAGCAGGACATCCAAGTGGGCATCGAGCGTGGAAGATTGTTGAACGATGTTTGAAGCAAACGGAATCAGGGAGGGAATCATGAAACAGAACACGCCACTTGGAATCGTCATCGCCGTTGGGAATCAGAAAGGTGGCACGGGCAAGACAACAAACAGCGTGCATATTGCCGCAGCGCTGGGGCTGCGCGGATACCGGTGCCTCATCGTTGACCTGGACCCGGCTGCCGGGGCAACCCGTCATCTGGGAGTTCCGGAAAACAGCTTCGCGGGATCGCTGGAGCTTCTGACGACGGACGAAACGGTTCAGACGCTTGCCATTACAGAGGGCATGCCCAAGGGAGTCCACCTTGTCCCTTCGAGGCCACAGCTTTCGGAACTGGACGTCGTACTCTCGAAGTTCGTCGATCGGACGTGCATTCTGGACCAACCGCTGGCACTGGCCAGACAGCTCTACGACTTCGTGTTTCTTGATACTCCACCGTCAGCCGCCGCCATTACAACGGTCGCAGCCTACGCGTCGTCGGAGTGGTTCCTTCTATCAGCTTTCCCGCATCCGTTGTCGCTTGGAGGATTGACAGAGGCGTTCAACGACATCGCAGACGTGCGAGCGAGGCGCAATCCAGAGCTGGAAGTGCTCGGGATTGTGTTCACCAACGTCGATGGTCGGGCGACGCGCTTGAAGGCAGAACTCGATGCCGTGGTCAGCGAGGCCATGCCGGGAAGACGCTTCAGCACCGTGATTTCTCAAGCAGTGATCATTCCGATGCTGTCCGGCAAGGGGAAGACGCTTTTCCAGTTGCCCAAACACGATCGCATCCGTGTTGCCAGGCAGTACAAGCAGCTTGCCGCAGAGGTCGAGCATCGCGTGCTGAACCGCGACGCCTATCTGTCTGGCGAGCTGGAAGAACTTCCGCGCCTTTCCGTCGCTCCCGTGGTGGTGGCCGATGAACTGGACGCTGCCTTGGCGATGGGGTGACGATGGCGAAAGCACTCGACAACAAGCCTCCGACGAGTTCAGTGGCCCGATTGTTCGATCAGGGGGCCGTTGCCCGAGCACTGTCGCCCGCGAATTCGTGCAGGAAAGCGCTGGACGCGACCGAGCTTCAACCTGTTGCACACGACAGCCGCCCTCCTCAACCAGCCGTAATCAAACGGGAATTCGTTCTTACGCCGACTGCCGAAGAAGCGCTGACGCGTCTGGTGCAAGTCTATCGGAAAGCAACCGGCACACGGCTCAGCAACAGCCACGTAATGCGAGCCGTGCTTCGCGGCGTCGCCCATGGTATGCCAACGATTGAACGTGAGGCGGACCGATTGGGCCCGCTCAAGCTCCCTAGCAACGCGAAGGGTCGAGAGGCCGAGCGAGAGCGATTTGAGAATACCCTCGCATCGAGCTTCATCGCTGCAATGCGTACACTGCCGGCGTTTGAACAGGATTGAGCACTTTGATCGAGCCTGCGACGTTCAACGGCTCTCGCCGCCTCAAACTACACTTGAGTAAGATTCCAAAACCGTGTTATGCTCGCGGCATGGACAGGCTTAGTCACCCATCATTGTGCTTCAACTGCCGTCGAAGGCTCACTTCCTCACCGGTCGTGTACTACGCGCGGGCGTACGCGCTTTGGTTCCTGCTGGTGATCGCAGCCGCCACCGCACTTCACTTCTTGCTGAGCCGATAGGCTCAAGCGGGAAGTGCGGCGAATCGGCAAACTGCGATCTCCTTCAGCGGCGAAGCGTCACCCGTGCTCGGGACATTCTCGGGAATGCGAGCCTTTGGCTTGTTTACTCCTCGGGGACGGCCTGTCCATTTTCAGAACGGCTGTCGCCGTCGAAATCTCGCGTGCGAATCAGCGGCCGTTACAACGCCGGACTACTCGCCGGGCGTGCTTGCTCGGGCGGTCACCGCATCAGCCTTCTTGTCGTCCCGCCTGACCACCGGTCGAGTAGCCTTCGGACGCTTCTTCGACTTCGGGGAGTCTTCGTGAACATCGCGGCTGCAGGAAGCGCTGCCACCACCGGAATCATGTCCGTTCGTCATCGTTCTCAACTCCTTCACGTGTTCCCAAGAGAAACGCCGCCCGCGTGTAGTAATGCCGCAAGGCATCACGCGAACCGGCCCAGTAAACCAATCCAATCAGCAATAGCCCGCCGTCCAGCGAGTCGAACTGGCTGATGCACCCGCCGGAAACCGCGAGTCGTGCCGCAAGAAGCAGAACGAGTGCCACGACCATGTTCGCGTAGAACTGGTAGTAGCGGTAATGGTTCTCAACCAACGCCTCGAAGGCATCCAACTTCTCCTGCAACACGGAGTCATTCCACTTCGGTTTTTCGATTCCGGTCGCATGGTGCATGCGGTCAATCACCGCCCAGCGAATCGTGCTCGCCGTCAGTCCGGCGACTACCGACGCCAGCGTCAGGTACAAGAAGCCGCCGACGGTCGGGGCCGCGTCATTCGTCATCGAACCCGTCACCAGCCAGCTTTTCACGACCGGCGAAAGCTCGGCCATCCCGCAGAGCGAGACGAACCCCGGCAAGACGTAGGCGATGAGCAAGCCGAAGTTGCGTCCCGACACGTCCGTCATGGCACCCGCCCGGGGGACCACGTGACGTATGATAATATGCATATTACATGTGACATTCAACCCAAAAAAAAAGAAAAAGTCTATTTTCTACGCGAGCTTACCGGCGGCGGACCCGGCAGGATCCAGATTCGGCCGCTTTCGCCCGTCTTCCTGTCTTGGAAGTACAGGTCGACATCATTCTCTCGGGCCTTGAGCAGTTCCTTGTAAACGCTTATGGCGTCACGAATTACGTCAGCGACCGACTCCTTCCCGGTGGCCAGTTGCAGCCGCTTGAGCTGCTTCTGCGTCTCGTCGGGGAGCCAGAACGTGAAACGGCTCTTTTTCATGCCGGTATTGCGTGGACTCATGGCTGGCTTGCCTCCTGGCTAACGTATGCAAATCATATGCTTTTGATCGTCACTCGGCAAGCCCGAGGCCCGCCACGCGCTCCCCGCTACCGCGTATGCGTCACTGCGCCTCCGTCACGCCATAACCCTTGCAGGCAACCGATCGCGACCGTCCCGCTCACGACGAGCGGTGACGCGGCTCCTCGTCGGCCTGCCGGGCTCGTGCCCAGCGGGCGGCCGAGAGGCCGGTGGTGCAACCAAGGTTGTCTCTCGTGGTTTTTCTTGAACTCGGTTCAAAACGAAAGGAACGAACGATGAAAACACTCACACGTGCTCATGATGAGCTGTTCCGGCGCTCGCCGGATGAACGATTCGGATCGCTCGTCGAGCTTTGGCAGCATTGCCACGACGAGAAGGAGCGGTCGGTGGAGCACTGGCCGCAACCGGAGGCTCTCAAGCCGCATCCCGAACAGGGACGGCTGGACCTGCGGCTGAACGGCGGTACCAGCTTCCGCATGACGGACTGGAGCTTTAGCCAACTGTGCAAGTTGGCGGGCGTCAGTAAGGACACGGTGAACCACATCGTTTGGGACGCGGTCGAGGTCGTGGACTTCAGCCGCAAGCACACGGCCAACGTGTACGAGTCGGTGGCCGACATTCGCGGCATCATCGCACGGCTGGTCGAGAAACGCGACGAACGTCGCGACGGATTCGTCCAAGTCGTCAAGAAGGCGATGGAAACGCGGCTCGGGTCGAACTCCGATGAAGTGCTCAAAGTGCTGGCCAAGCAGGGCATCACGCGAATGCTCGCGAAAGAAGCCCTGGAGGTCGCACGCAGCCACGGGGCGTTCACCATCTTCGCGGTCGTGGATGCGCTCACACGCATCTCCGGAAAGCTCGCCAACGCAGGCGAGCGAAGCGAAGTGGACCAGAAGGCCTCGGCACTCCTGTCGCTGGCCAAGTAGTTCTCAAGGTTCAGAGGCCACGCACCACCGGGCCTCTCTTTTCGTTTTCATCTCAGGTTCAACCGGTGCTTCGATTCTTCAGAACCTGGTCGACCCATGACAAAGGTCAACATTAGGCGAACTGACATCATCTCGTGCTGCAACCATGCTCGGCAAATCGGTCTATCGCGGTCTGACGTAGTTCGTCTGTGTCTTCTCCGGGAGCACATCCCGCATCAATTTGTTGCACGGTTAGCTCAAGAAATCTGCACAGCACATCTTCGGCACAATCCAAGCCCTCTTGTGAATCTTCGAAGATGTCACAATCGCGAGCGCTATTCTCGGCAGACAGTGAGGCTAGCCCATCGCATGATGCGGGGAGGGAGGTCAGCGAAGTACAACCGAAAGCTGAAGAGATAATCAAACAGCAAACCAACAACAAGCCCAATACACGTCGCATTACAATTGTCCTCTCTGAAGAACGGATGTAATTCTTGCGTTCGCCACGCGGGTCAGATCGTTCACCATGGGAAAGGCCGCTTCATATCCCGCAAACCCAAATACCCTGCGGTCGCACACAACGTGCTCCGTTATCGCAGCAGCAACAATCACCAGGACAAGTGAAGAGTTCTTCGGACGGGCAGCCGTTAGTCTCAACGCAACACTGCTCCTCGGGGCAGTCCTGAGGACAGGATCGCTGTTCACCTGCGCTCACATTACAGACTCCATCACCACAGTTAGCCGGACAATCTTGTGGGCAGTTCGTTAGTTCACCAGATGACCCATCGCAAACGCCGTCTCCACAGTTGCTACTCCCGCCATCCCGTACGCATTGTGAACCACTTACGACGAAGCCAGAGTTGCAAAAGCAAGTGCCGAAACCATCCGACGTAGAATTAGGCGGGCAGTTGTCGGGGTTGAGGTCCGTGAAGCTACAAAAACCGAAACCTTGGTGCAGCGGTGCGCTTGGCGGGCAGCAGACAGTGGGGTCATTGATGGCCGGTATTCGCCCTGCCGGGCAGCTCCCATCAGGATTCCGGTCAGCCGGACTGCCAGTCCCTGAACCGGATCCCGCCCCCAAATCGGAGCATCCGCCGACTATGAACAGGCCTAGCCCCGCAAAGACAATGCGCTGTGTTCTTATGTTTCCCACGCTGCAACTCATATTTCTGCTCCTTTTGAAAACATTAACGCTACTCCGTTGATGGTTAGATCCCGGCTGGTTCGTTCTCCAGCGAACTCAGAACCCACATATCCAAACTCCCTGTGGGCGAATGCATCGAGCCCCCGAGGAGCAACAACAGCAGTCTCCTGGGCACGAGAAGAGTTCTTCGGACGGACAACCATTTGTATCGACACAGCACTGAACTTGGGGACAATCCTGCGGGCAGGATTGCTGCTCCCCCGCACTGGCGTTACAGATGCCGTCTCCACAGTCGGCTGGGCAATCGCCGGGGCAACTGTCCAGCTCTCCCGCCGAAGTGTCACAGACTCCGTCACCACATGATCCACCGTTGCCCGATTGGGGGGAATCGTGACAAAGCCCGTCGGTCCAGAGAAACGGGGACGTGGCTAGGCATCCGTCCAGCGTGCGACATGAGCCGTCCACGGAAGACACAGACGTGCCGGACACGCAAGGGTTGGGAGTCGGGAAGCAAAACCCGTTGACGAGAAACGGGAGGTTGCCGGGGCACCCCTCCGGCGTTTGACATGATCCGTCCGTGGAAGATACGGAGGTGCCGGGTGGACACGGGTTGGGAGTCAAGAAGCAAAACCCGTTGAGAAGAAACGGAAACCCCGGTGGGCATCCCTCCGCGTTGCGGCAGTCACCGTCGCTTCCCAGAGTGAATCCTTGTGGGCAGCCATCGGGCGTTGCGGTACAGCGCCCATCGGGTTGGCGGAAGGGTTCGCCGGACGGACAGCAGAGCGTGTTTCCATCGAATCCAGCAGCGATATGCCCAGGTGGGCAACATCCCAAACCATCACCCGGATCAAAGGGATTCTCGACCAGCACGCTTCCGGCGGCGCATCCATCTGGCGTACGGCAGTCGCCGGTGATTTCATTAAGCGTTGTCCCGGGCGGGCAGGAGTTACGGGGATCTGGAACGCAATCGCACGCGGCAAGATCGAAGGAAGAACCTGGGTTGCACGAGATTGGAACGCATTCGAACGGTGATCTACATGTCCCGCTGGGCAGATCGAAGACAGTACCCGGATTGCAGAACACATCATCGATGGTCACATTGGTCGGATTCGTTATGGTCGAGTCGTTGGTCCGGCGTAAGTTGGCCTCGATTGCCTGCCGTAACGAGGAGTCCCGGAGCGTGCCGGACGTGGAGCCTGGTTGAAACTCGTAGGGCGAACTGTTGACACCCTGCCTATAGACGTCTACGAGGTCTGTTACGGTTTCGTTGCCCAAGGCACGGTCAAAGAGATTCACTGGATCGATCTCCCCATCGCTGAGAAAATCAGCAACGTTCTGCGTCCAGTTCGTCGCAAGATCTATGCCACGTTGCCGCACATCACCAAGAGCACCTCCGAAATCGTCCGCAGCCTCGTCCAAGCCATTCGCCAAACGTTCGAGATGGCCGGCGGCCATGTCCCGGTAGGATTGGGCAACGCAGTCGAAGTATGGCTCCAAGTCAGAGAAGTCGAGAACGCAATCTTCAATTTCCTTCAACATGCCAGCTAGTTTTGGAGGGGCACTAGCTAGACCTGGGTGACTTCGATCATTGCGCATAGACCGCATCCCGAACTCATCCGAGGCGGTCCTCGTTGGAAGCGATGGCTCCACACGGATAGCATAGGTTTGCTTATTATCAACAGGGTTTACCTTGCGCGTCTTCAGCAGCGGCGTTGTGCAGATACGCAAACCCTCAATGGCCCCTTCGACGTCGTCGCGGAAATCATAGTCGTCGCAGCCGGTGACAACTTGCCGAATCTGAAGTGTCGTTCCGTCGCTAAAGTACATTCGCACTCCATCGTCACCTAGCATGACAACAGACTCTGAGCGAACAAGAGCCACGAAATCGTTAGCCGGGGACGCGATTATTGCCGTTTCCCCGTCACGGGTTATTGCGCTAGTAATCCTGGGCGTGGTTCTATCGGTTTCGTTGTCAATGTTCGGGCATCCTCCGTTGAGTAAGCCCATCAGACAGAGCAGGACAGACGCTGACAGGAGAAAGCCTCTACGCCGGCCTCGACGGATCAAAGAACTTGCAACATTGGGGTCGAGTCTCGGTTTTCCGACGGCGTTCATTACGAATCTCCAATTACAGAGTCGTAGTGTCGCATACGACGCTGCTGCCTCCCTCGGAGACGATAATCGCGCCACGAGTCCCATCTGCGGTCAGGAGTATTCTGGTGGTTACTCCACCGTTTTGTTCGATTGGTCCGACGGACGTGAAGCCAGCGGCCATGAGACTTTCTGCGAGGGACGGTCCCTCGCTCCTCACGCCACTGCGTTGCAGCAGGCTCTGAACCTGATCCGCAGGGAAGGGGCATGGAACAACTGAACTGCGTAGAGATAGTGATGCCAAGAACGGAGCACAGGAAAGATGCACGTCGCATAGCGAAGACCTCCGACAGAATGCACCTTGAGAGCCCGACCCGAACCACGGCGGCCATGGAAAGCTCTACGCCAACCAGCAGAGGAAAAGGAGGCCACGATTCAGCATGCAGCCCAACCGCATGCTTACAGCCATGCTAGCGTATTGTGTCTGGCAGTGCAACGCCTGGCCCTGGAAGGTTCGGGAATGGGGTTTTTCCCCCGGTTTGGCTGGGAAATGGGCGCCAGGGCTCATCAAAGCGGCTCCACGCGGGCCTGAAATCGATCGAACGGGCAACGCGGAACATGAGATGCTGACGTAGCGCCGGCATTTCACATGGCATGGGCTCAAGCGATTGCGTCCACCGCTAGGTCGTTGATGGCCACCTAACGTATGTGCCTAAACGGTCGCTACCTGCGCGACAGCGAGGACCGGGTGGACGCTTGCCTGCGAGTCTCCTTGACCAATTCGACCGTAGCACACTCGCTCGGCCAAAGTCAAACGACGTATTGCCGTTCCAGGAACGCTGTGTGCGGCTCGATTCCGTGCCTACCGGACCTCGGATAGAACGTGATTTGCATTCCGAAATGTGATATCCATAAAGGTGGCGAAACACTGTTTCGCTGCTGTCAGAAACGTACAACGCGTGTCTGACGTTATCGAAATGGGCAGCGGCACCCGGAATGTGGCCACCAACCACTGAAAGGGGACGGAGTTAACCAACCGTCAAAGCTGCTGACCCGTAGAGCCGGATGCATCGAGAGGGTGCGCCGTGAAATGCGTTGTAGGAATTGCTGACATAGTCAGCCGGAGTTCAGGATGATGCTCCGAAATGAATCAGCTTACCTGAAGCGGAAACGTGGAGGGGACAAGAGCATGTTGATAAAGCGGGAGACGTGATGAAG